>CAYTHO010000036.1:0-52704 GCA_964437595.1 uncultured Anaerolineaceae bacterium | reverse complement strand
CCGCGAGGGTGGTCTCACCGTTGGTTCAGGCGTTATCACCAAGATTATCAAGTAGGTGAATTATGGCAAAGCAACGTATTCGAATTCGATTGAAGGCATATGATCACCGTGTCCTCGACCAATCCGCGAAGCGGATTGTGGAGACCGCGGAACGCAGCGGCGCGCGTGTGGTGGGCCCCGTGCCCCTGCCGACCAAGATCGAACGCTTCACCGTGCGGCGCTCGACATTTATCGATAAAGATTCGCACGAGCATTTCGAGGTGCGCACGCACAACCGGTTAATCGATGTCCTCGATCCCGATTCGAAAACGATCGATATGCTGATGCGGTTAAACCTGCCCGCCGGTGTAGATATCGAGATCAAAATCTAGGTGTTTTTCAGTAGAAGGTAATGGCCAGACAGGCTGGCCATTACCTTCTACTGAGTTCGTTCATAAAGCGGAGCAGTTTGAAAACTGCTTCCTGAATACCCTGTTCAATTCAAGAACTTTGCGATAGAATAGAACGGTTTTGGGCTAATAACCCAAAATTCAGGTGGTACAAGAGCAACACTGTGCGCGAGCCAAAAAACCCGCAGATGTTCGCGGCAGGTTGTTGACTGCACCACGCCGGGGATGATGCAGCTTAGCCCAAGCTGACAGTCCCGTCAATATGTTTAGAAGGAGACAACTGAGATATGGTAAAAGGGCTGATCGGTAAGAAAATCGGCATGACCCAGATTTTCGATGAGAGCGGTTTGGCAATTCCTGTCACCGTCATCGAAGCTGGGCCATGTTACGTCACCCAGGTTCGCATGCCCGAAAAGGATGGTTACTCCGCCGTCCAGATGGGCTTTAGCGAAGTAAAGCCGAAGCGCCTCACAGGCGGCCAGTTAGGGCACTTAAAACGCAACAGTCTACCTCCACTCAAATTCCTGCGTGAGTTTCGGGTAAAAGACCCGGAAGTTAAGGAAGGCGATCAGGTGACGGTTGCGGTTTTTGTTGTCGGCGAGCGGGTTGACGTAGTAGGTACCAGCAAGGGTAAGGGGTTCCAGGGCGGCGTAAAGCGGTATCACTTCGCTGGTGGTCCGCGCACGCATGGTGCGTCGGATCGCGAACGCGCCCCGGGTTCGCGCGGTGCCGGTACAACGCCAGGGCGGGTCTACAAGGGTTCGCGCGGGCCAGGTCACATGGGCAGTGACCGGGTGACAGCGCAAAGCCTGAAGGTTGTATTGGTAGACGCTGAGCGTAATTTGATCGGTGTGCGTGGCTCTGTTCCTGGCGCACGCGGTAGCCTGGTGATGGTCAAGGAAGCTCGTAAATCATAAAAGGCATCCGTGCGATGGTGGAACCGCGTGTTCCGAAGTCGCCAAGCCTGCAGAATGGAGTGACGCAATTATGGTAGTCGATGTTCTCAACATGGACGGGCAGAAGGTGACCACAGTGGAGCTATCCCCTGAGGTCTTTGAAGCCCCTGTTTATGTCGATTTGATGCACCAGGCATTTCTGCGCCAGATGGCGAATGCACGCCTGGGCACCCACGAAACCAAAACCCGCAACTATGTTTCGGGTGGCGGTAAAAAACCGTGGCGCCAGAAAGGAACTGGCCGCGCCCGTCAGGGCTCGACCCGGTCGCCAGTATGGGTAGGTGGTGGCAAAGTTCACACGCCCCATCCACGCTCGTACGAACAGGCCATGCCGAAGAAAATGCGCCGCGCAGCGGTTCGTTCGGCCCTGTCGGTAAAAGCGGCGGAATCCAACATTGTTTTGGTTGACCAGCTTGCCCTGCCCGAGCCCAAGACCCGTCTGATGGCAAAGGCGTTGAATATTTTGGCTGGTGAAGACAGTGTTCTCATCCTCATCCCTGAAAAGGGCACATATGATGATGTGATCCGCTCCGCCAATAACATCCCCGACGCCAAAGTTCTTCTGGCCAATTATCTGAACATCCGCGATTTGCTGCAGTATGACAAAATCGTCATGCCGGTGGCTGCGTTGGATGTGATCAGCGCGAACTTTGGATAGGAGGACAGGGATGAGCACGATTTATGAAGTACTCCGCCGTCCGCTGGTAACCGAGAAATCGAGTTATCAGTCCAGCCAGCTGCACCAGTACGTGTTTGAAGTCGCTTCTGACGCCAACCGCACGCTGGTGAAGGATGCGGTCGAGCAGCTTTTTGATGTAACGGTTGTACGGGTGAACGTGATTAATGTTCCGGCCAAGCGGTCGCGCCGCGCGCGCAACCGGCGGATGGTCGTCAGCCGCACTGCGTACAAAAAAGCGATCGTTACCCTGGCACCTGAAGACAGAATTCCGATCTTTGAAGGGGTAGAGTAATGGCCGTCAAAGTTTACAAACCGGTAACTCCCGGTCAGCGAAACATGACCGGTTATGGATTTGAAGAAATCACCAAGACAAAGCCCGAGCGCGCGTTGATTGTGGTGCGGAAGAGCCATGCGGGCCGCAACTCTTACGGGCGGATCACCGTCCGGCACCAGGGCGGCGGCAATCGCCAGTTCATTCGCCTGGTTGATTTCAAGCGCAACAAGCACGGCATCCCGGCCAAGGTTTCGGCGATCGAATACGATCCGAACCGCACCGCCCGGTTAGCCCTGCTGGTTTACGCCGATGGTGAAAAGCGCTATATTGTAGCGCCGCTGGGTTTGAAAGTTGGCGATGCGGTCATGTCTGGCGCGCAGGCGGAAATCCGCCCGGGCAACAGCCTTCCCATTGCGAACATCCCGGTCGGCACTATGGTCCACAATATCGAACTCCGCGAAGGCAAGGGCGGGCAGCTCGTTCGCTCGGCTGGCGCCTCCGCGCAGTTGCTGGCGAAAGAAGGCGATTACGCCCAGATCCGCCTGCCATCTGGCGAGGTACGCCTGGTTCGCCAGGTATGCTATGCCACGATCGGCCAGGTTGGCAACGTGGATCACAGCAACGTGAAGTTGGGCAAAGCTGGCCGCAAACGCCACATGGGCATCCGCCCAACCGTGCGCGGCACGGCGATGAGCCCCCGCGACCACCCGCATGGTGGTGGTGAAGGCCGCCAGCCGGCTGGTATGCCCGGTCCAAAGTCTCCGTGGGGCCGCCCCACGCGCGGTTACAAGACGCGCCGCAACAAGAAGACGGATCAGTTCATTGTGCGCCGCCGCAATCAGGTTACCCGGTAAGGGTTGAAAGAGGTACGTAAATATGTCTCGTTCATTGAAAAAAGGGCCATACGTAGAACCTAAGCTTCTACAGAAAATAGAAGCCATGAATACGCGCGGCGAGAAGAAAGTGATCCGCAGTTGGAGCCGGGACAGCGTGATCTTCCCCCAGATGGTGGGACATACCATCGCCGTGCATGATGGCCGCCGCCATGTGCCGATTTATATCACCGAGAACATGGTGGGCCACCGCCTGGGCGAATTTGCCCCAACCCGGCTTTTCCGTGGCCACGTGGCGGAGAAATCTTCTGCCGCCAAGAAGGGAAAGTAAACCATGGCTACTGATATTCATGCTCAGTTGCGTTTCTCGGGTGTGTCCGCGCAAAAAGCGCGCCTGGTGATTGACCTGGTGCGTGGAAAGCCGGCAGTGGATGCGCTGAACACACTGAAGTTCATGCCCCAGTCTTCGGCCCGGCACGTCAGCAAACTGCTGGCATCCGCCGTCGCCAATGCTGAGGAAAACTTTGGCGTGAGCCGCGATGATTTATATGTGTATCGGATTACCGCCGATGAGGGTCCTACCCGCCGGTGGCGCCGGTTTGGCGCGCGGGGCCGCTTCAAGCCCCTGCTGCGGCGCACATCACACATTACCGTTGTGCTGCGCGAACGCGAACAGTAGTTTTGAGGAACAGAACCAGGAGAAATTATGGGTCGTAAAGTTCATCCAATCGGTTTTCGCCTGAATCTGAACAAGGGCTGGGAAGGGCGCTGGTATGCCAAGGGTAAGGATTACCGGGAGAACCTTCAGCAGGATTTCGCAATCCGAAAGCTCATCCATAAGGATGCTGACAAAGCGGGTGTGTCTCGCGTGGAAGTGGAACGCTTCCCCGGGAAAGTGAAAGTCATCGTTCACACCGCCAAGCCGGGCATCTTGATTGGCAGAAAAGGTGAAAGTGTAAAAAAGATCCGCCAGGACCTGGAAGCCGTAACCGGCAAGAAGATTGACCTGGAGATCAAAGAGATCAAATCGCCCGATATCGATGCGTATCTGGTAGCCTTGAACCTGGCTGGCCAGATCGAGCGGCGGGTTAGCTACCGCCGGGCAATGAAGCGTGCTTTACAGCAGGCCACACGCCAGGGCGCCCAGGGCATCAAAGTGGAAGTCCAGGGTCGCTTGAGCGGTGCCGAAATGGCCCGCAGCGTCTGGCTGCGCGAAGGTCGCGTCCCTCTGCAGACGCTGCGCGCGGATATTGATTTTGCTCGCGCCGAAGCTCTGACCACCTACGGCCGCATTGGCGTGAAGGTGTGGGTCTACAAAGGCGAAATTCTGCCCGTGACCGAAGAGAAGGCCGAAGCCACCGAGGGTGTTTACGTTAGCGAGTAGATATTCCGGCTTTCTGGGTCTACAACCGCCAGGTGCGGCTGGCCCAGGAACCAGGTTTAGAAAGAGGGAACGACTATGTTGATGCCAAAACGTGTCAAATGGCGCAAGCAGCAGCGCGGGCGCATGACCGGCAAGGCCACCCGCGGAGCGGAGATCTCCTTTGGAGAGTTTGGCCTGCAGGCGCTGGAACCCGGCTGGGTTTCTGCCCGCCAGATCGAAGCCGCGCGCCGCACCATTGTGCGCGAAATGAAGCGCCGCGGTAAGGTCTGGATCCGGATTTTCCCTGATCATCCGTATACCCGTAAGCCACCAGAGACCCGTATGGGTAAAGGTAAAGGCAGCGTAGAGTACTGGGTGGCCGTGGTGAAACCAGGCCGGATCATGTTCGAAGTAGGCGGCCTGCCCATGGATATTGCTAAAGTTGCGCTCCAGCAGGCAGCTTACAAGTTCTCCATTCGGACGAAAATTGTTGCCCGTGAAGAGATGGCGGCTCAGGAATAGCCGAGAGGAGAACAAGCATGAAAACGTCTGAGATTCGATTACTTTCAACGGAAGAACTGCGGTCGAAACTGGCCGATGCCCGGCAAGAACTGATGAACCTGCGTTTCCAGGTAGTTACCGGGCAGCTGACGGATACCAGCCGTCTTAAGATCAATCGCCGGATCGTCGCGCGCTACGAAACACTGCTGCGCGAGCGCGAGATGGCGGAAGAAGGTGCAAAATGAACAATCGGCGTCGAATGACTGGTGTTGTGACCAGTGACAAGATGACGAAGACGGTGGTGGTGGAAATCTCCCGCACCTACCAGCACCCGCTTTACAAAAAAGTGGTGCACGCCAACAGCCGCTTCAAGGCGCATAACGAGTTGGATGCCCAGTTGGGTGATGTGGTTGTGATTGTGGAAAGCCGTCCGCTTTCCCGTGACAAGCGCTGGGTGGTGGAAAAGATCGTCCGCCGGCAGGGAGAGGCCGCTGTTACCGAGTTAGTGGTAGAAGATGCCGCTGAACCCGAAGTTGCAGCGCCGGTAGCTGAAGCAGCGAAAGCTAAGGCCCCCGTGGCTGAGGCAGTCGTGGCTGAAACGCCCGTGGCTGAGATAGCCGAGGTCGAGGCAGCCGTGGCTGAGGCAGCCGTGGCTGAAACGCCTGTGGCTGAAATAGCCGAGGCTGAAGTGGCAGAAGGTGAAGCTGCTGGATCGGAAACGGAAGAAGGCGCTGACGAACCTGACGCGACCGGCAAGGTCGAGGGAGAGTAGCAGCCATGATCCAGCAAGAGTCTCACCTAAAAGTTGCTGACAACACCGGGGCGCGTGAGCTTCAGGTCATTCATATTATGGGTGGTTCAACACGCCGCTACGGCCACATCGGTGACATTGTGATTTGTGCGGTCAAATCGGCTGCACCACAGGGTTCGGTAAAGAAGAGTGATATCGTAAAGGCTGTTATTGTGCGCTGCTCCAAGGAATGGCGCCGGGATGATGGTTCGAGCATTCGTTTTGACGATAATGCAGCGGTTATCCTGGATAACAATCTGAACCCGCGTGGAACGCGTATTTTTGGCCCGGTAGCGCGCGAACTGCGCGAAAAAGGCTTTATGAAAATTGTTTCACTGGCTCCCGAAGTTATCTAGGGGCGAGTGCTGAGGAGCATGGCCATGAAGGTCAAGATTAAGAAAGGCGATACTGTAGAAATTATTACGGGCCGCTCTGAGGATAAGGGCAAGCGCGGTGAGGTTATTCGGGTGATCCCGGAGGACAATCGGGTGGTTGTGCAGGGTGTCAATATTCGCACCAAACACCAGCGCCAGGTTCAGTCCAAAGGCCGCACGATTAACCCCGGGCGCGTAAAGTTCGAAGCCCCGCTGCATCTATCAAACGTAATGCTGGTTTGCCCGAAGTGTGGAAAGCCCACCCGCCTGAGCATCGTGCGCGAGGATGACACTGCCCGCCGCGTTTGCAAGCGCTGCCAAGCTTCCATTGATGAGTAAGCCCTGGAGTTAAGCGATGAACAGGATGAAAGAACGGTATCAAACCGAGCTGGCGCCAGCACTCAAAGAATCTTTGAGTTTAGACAATGTCATGCAGGTGCCGCAGATTAAGAAAGTCGTAGTGAATATCGGCATGGGCGAAGCCATGGATAATCCCAAGGCGCTGGACGCTGCCGTGAGTGACCTGATGCAGATCACGGGTCAAAAACCCGTAATCACCAAAGCCCGCGTGAGCATTGCCGCCTTCAAGTTACGCGAAGGCCGGGCGATTGGCGTCAAGGTTACCCTGCGCGGTGAAAAGATGTGGTCTTTCCTGGATCGACTACTGAATATCGTACTGCCGCGTGTTCGTGACTTCCGGGGTGTATCGCGCGACGCATTTGATGGCCGCGGAAACTACACCCTTGGCTTGCGCGAACAACTGATTTTCCCCGAGATCGAGTACGACAAAATCGACAAGATCCGCGGTATGGAAATCACCATTGTAACGTCGGCCAGGAATGATGAGCAGGCCGCTCAGTTGTTAGAAATGCTCGGCATGCCATTCAGAAAGGACTAATATGGCTAAGAAAAGCATAATTATTCGTGAGATGCGGAGAAAGTACGAAACCCAGGTTCGCCATCGCTGCGGACGCTGTGGTCGCCCGCGTGGTTATCTCCGCCGGTTTGGCCTGTGCCGTATTTGCTTCCGTGAATTGGCACTGCAGGGCAAAATCCCCGGCGTGATGAAGTCATCCTGGTAGCCGGTCTGGAGGAAGATCGATGAGCGTGAATGATCCTATTGCTGATATGTTGACGCGGGTTCGTAACTGCGTCCTGACCGGTCAAAGCCTGGTTGCTATGCCCAGCTCCAAGATCAAGGTAGAAATTGCCCGGATCTTGAAAGAAGAAGGGTATATAGAAGGCTATGAGGTCGTGGACGGTGAAATCCCGACGAAAAAGACTCTGCGCATGCGCCTGAAGTACGTGGGCGAGCGGCGCGGACGCCGCCCGGTAATCACGGGCCTGGAGCGGATCAGCCGCCCGGGACGCCGGATTTACACACCAAAGACGGAAATCCCCTGGGTGCTGTCTGGGTTGGGCATTGCCATCCTGTCGACGCCGAAGGGCGTGATGACGGGGCAACGCGCGCGCCAGCTTGGCGTGGGCGGTGAAATTCTCTGCAAGGTGTGGTAGCCGCAAGGTTATCCTTGTAGAAGGAGGTTTATTGTGTCTCGTGTAGGTCGATTACCCGTCACCGTTCCGTCTGGTGTGCAGGTGGAAATCCAGGGGATGAATGTGCGCGTGAAGGGCCCCAAAGGGCAGATGGAGCGCACCTTTGCCTCTGGCGTCACCATCAAGATGGAAGATGGGCACGTGGTGGTACAGCGCGATTCAGATGCGCCGACCATTCGCGCGCTGCACGGTACAACCCGTGCGTTGTTGAGCAACATGGTAACCGGTGTGAGCACCGGGTTTACCAGGGTGTTGGAGATCGATGGGGTGGGTTACCGCGCCGAAGTAAACGGCAAAGACCTGGTGCTGAACGTAGGTTATTCGCACCCGGTGGTTGTGAACCCGCCAGAAGGGATTACCTTTGATGTCGACGCGAAAACGCGCGAAATCAAGGTATCCGGTTTCGATAAAGAACAGGTTGGCCAGGTTGCGGCCAATATTCGCAGCATCCGCCCGCCCGAGCCGTATCATGGCAAAGGCATTCATTACGCGGGTGAAAAGATCCGCCGCAAGGCAGGCAAATCTGGCAAGGGTAAGGGCAAGAAGTAGGTGAATCATGGCGAAAATAAATCGTGCTGAGTCTCGCATTCGACGGCATCGCCGCGTACGCAAGCACATCGTTGGGACGATTGAGCGCCCGCGGTTGAATATTTTTCGCAGCGACGCGGAAATTTATGCCCAGGTTATTGACGACAAGGCTGGTCATACCCTTGCCGCTGCTTCCAGCATCGATCACGAACTGCGTGAGAAGCTGACCGGTAAGACCAAGACCGAACAGGCTCGTCTCGTTGGTCAGATGGTTGGTGAGCGCGCCAAGAATAAGGGCGTCACGCAGGTGGTCTTTGACCGGGGTGGCTTCCGTTATATTGGCCGGGTCAAGGCGCTGGCTGATGGCGCTCGCGAATCTGGGCTGGAATTTTAACGATAACGAGGACAGAGGGCCTGAATTATGACCGAAATGAATGAATATCAATCATCGATGGAACAGACATACGACGAGCGCGTGATCGAGATTGCGCGTGTGGCCAAAGTTGTGAAGGGTGGCCGCCGTTTCTCGTTCCGCGTGACGGTAGTGGCTGGTGATAACCACGGCCGGGTTGGCCTGGGTGTCGGCAAAGCCAATGCTGTTCCCGATGCAATGCGCAAGGCGACCGAGCGGGCGCACAAAACCATGCGCAGCGTGTTCCTGATGGGCACAACCATTCCCCATGAGGTAACCGGCAAGCTGGCAGGCGCTAAGGTTCTGCTCAAACCGGCTTCACCCGGTACGGGCGTTATTGCGGCGGGTGGTGTGCGCGCGGTTTTGGAAGCCGCTGGCATCCATGATATCCTGACCAAATCACTTGGCAGCGCGAATGTTCTCAACGTCGTCCAGGCAACGTTTGATGCCCTGGAGCAGTTGAAGAACCCCGAAGAAGAGGCAGCCCGGCGCGGTAAGGATGTGAAAGACGTTACCCCGTTCTGGGAGCGGAGGAAGAAGAATGCCTAACAAAACCGATCAGCCCAAGAAGCTGCGCATCACGTATGTGAAAAGCGCCATTGGTTATTCGGAGCGCCACAAGGCTACCATTCGCACGCTGGGGCTGCGCAAGCTGAACCAGAGTGTCATCCGTGAGGATACCCCGGATGTGCGCGGTAAGCTGATCCTGGTGAACCATCTCGTAAAGATTGAGGAAGTGTAGGTAGAGCAATGAAACTTCACGATTTGATGCCCAATCCGGGCGCCAAAAAACAGCCCAAGCGTAAGGGCCAGGGTGCCTCAGCTGGCCAGGGAAAGACCGCTGGCCGCGGTACCAAGGGTGAAGGCTCGCGCTCCGGGCAGAATGGTCACCTGTACCGGCAGGGCGGTAACCTGCCGTTCTACCGGCGCCTGCCATTCCAGCGCGGTGAGGGTTTCACCCCGCCGAACCGGGTTGAATACAACGAAGTCAATATTGAGCAGCTCGCAGAGCTCCCCGCCGGCACGGAAGTAACCCGTGAATTCCTGGCTGAGTCCAAGCTGCTGCATCAGCCGAAGAACCCGGTTGTGGTGCTTGGCCGCGGTGATATCAATGTCGCGCTCACCGTCCGCGTTCAGCGGATAACGAAGAGCGCCCGCGAAAAAATTGAGGCTGCCGGGGGCAGCGTAGAAATTATCGCCTGATGGGCGACTGAGGAGACCCACGCATGAAGCGTTCAGCTTGGCGTTATTTATGGAAATCCGAAGATATTCGCAAGAAGCTGCTTATCACGCTTGCACTGCTGGTTCTGTATCGCCTGGCGGCGAACATTCCGGTGCCTGGTATTAATCGCGAAGCCATTGCTTCGCTGACGGGTGGCGCCGGCGCTGCATCGGGGTTGATCGGCCTGCTGGACCTGCTGTCTGGCGGAACCATGTCGAACTTCTCGATCCTGGCGATGGGTGTGTACCCGTACATTACCGCTCAAATTATCATCCAGCTGCTGGTTCCCATCATCCCCGCGCTCGAAGCGAAGATCAAAGAAGATCCGCGCCAGGGCCAGAAGTGGATGGAGAAGTGGACCATTGTGTTGACCATCCCGATGGCGCTGCTTTCAGCAATTGGCCAGATTAATATTTTCAACTCCATGGCGGGCGGGCAGGTTTTGACGAACTTCGGTTTTACCGGCGCCGCGCTGCTGCCTTCGGTCACCACTCTGATCACCATGGTTGCCGGCACCATGCTCGGCATCTGGCTGGGTCAGCTCATCTCCGAGTACGGCATCCCCAACCAGGGGCTTTCGCTGATCATTTTTGCTGGCATCGTTTCGCAGATCCCGTCCAATTTTGGCGCTATGCTCAGTGACCGGGTCAACGGCTGGTGGATGGTTATTACCATCCTCATCATCCTGGCTCTCACCATCTTCGCCATCGTCTTCGTCCAGCAGGGCCGGCGCAACGTGCCGGTGCTGTTCCCGGGCCGCCGGATGGGCAACCGTATGTCGATGCCCGTGCGCAGCAACCTGCCGTTGATGGTCAATATGGCCGGCATGATCCCGCTGATCTTTGCCCAGGCTTTCCTGACCTTCCCGGCCATTGTTGCCAGCTACTTCATGGCTTCCAAGACTGCGTGGCTGGCCAATGCGGCGAACTGGGTCTACACCACCTTCAACGGGCAGGGCCTGGCCTACGGGCTGCTGTATTTCCTGACCGTGGTGCTGTTCACATTCTTCTACACGGATGTGCTCTTCACTCAGCAGAACTATGGTGATAACCTCAAACGCCAGGGCGCGCAGATCCCCGGTGTGGTGCGCGGCGGCCCCACGCAGAAGTACCTGACCAAGGTGCAGCGGCGTATCACCCTGCCGGGCGCGCTATTCCTCGGCTTTGTGGCGGTGCTGCCGTTCTTGCTGACCCCCATCTTCCCGGCCTCGGCTCGGGGCAGTTTGCTGCTGGTTTCCGCGGCAGGCTTGCTGATCGTGGTTGGCGTTATTCGGGATACCTTTACCATCATCGAAACCGAGCTGAAGCTACACGGTTACGATGAGAACTTGATCCGCGGTTAGGCGAAAGAGGTACCAATGGCTACCTATATCGTACTACTAGGCCCTCCGGGGGCAGGCAAAGGAACGCAAGCGCAGGTTATCTCGCGTGAAATGAACCTCGCGCACATTTCCTCGGGCGATCTCTTTCGGGAGAACCTGAAGAATCAGACCGAGCTTGGCAAGCTGGCGCAGGGATATATGAACCGCGGCGAGCTGGTTCCGGATGATGTTACCATCGCCATGGTGCGCGACCGGCTGTCTCGCGAGGACTGCAAAGATGGCGCGCTGCTGGATGGGTTCCCCCGCACGCCTGCCCAGGCAACGGCCCTGGCAGATATGCTGGCAACCCTGGGCGCAAAGGTGCACAGCGTGCCGTATATCTCCGTGCCCGCTGAGGTGCTGATCGAGCGCCTGGGTGGCCGCTGGACTTGCCCGACCTGCGGGAAGGTTTATCACGAGAAATACAACCCGCCGCAGGCTGCGGGGGTGTGCGATGCGGATGAAGCCAGGCTGATCCAGCGCGACGATGATAAGGCAGAAACGGTCGAACGGCGCATCCATGTCTATATGGATCAGACGTCACCGCTGATCGAGTATTACCGCGGCAAAGGGCTTTTGGTCGAAGTCGATGGCACCAAGGGCATCGAAGACGTTTCAAAAGAAATCCTGGCAGCAATCAAGAAGGGATAGCGAACAATGGCCTGGGACCGGCAGATTAGTATTAAGACCCCACACGAGCTTGAGCTGATGCGCGAGGCTGGTAAGATCAACGCGGAAGCGTTGGCGGCGGCGCGCGCGGCGATTCGCCCGGGGGCTACTACCGCGGATCTGAACGCGGCTGCCGAAGAGGTTCTGCGTAAGCACGGCTGTTTCTCGCCGTTCAAAAACTATCCTGGACCTTACCCGTATCCAGCCAGCACGAATGTAAGCGTGAATGAGGAGCTGGTGCACGGCATTCCCGGCAAGCGCAAGCTGAAAGAAGGGGATATCGTATCGGTGGACTGCGGGACGGTGTACGAAGGCTACGTAGCGGATTCGGCTTTTTCGGCAGGGGTTGGGCAGATCTCACCAGAAGCCCAGCGGCTGCTCGATGTGACCGAGGCCGCTTTGTACGAAGGGATCAAGCAGATGGTTGCCGACAATCGTGTTGGCGATGTTTCTGCCGCCATCCAGAGTTATGTTGAAAAAAGCGGCTTTTCCGTAACCCGTGAATACACAGGGCACGGAGTAGGGCGGCAAATGCATGAAGGCCCGCAGGTACCCAATTATGGTATGCCGGGGCGAGGTATGGTATTGCGGGTGGGAATGACGATTGCACTGGAACCCATGGTTCTAACGAAGTCGTTTCGCACCCGGGTGATGCCAGACGAGTGGACGGTGGTATCAGCAGATGGTGGGCTGACGGCTCATTTTGAGCATTCGGTGGCTGTAACTGAAAATGGCCCATATATTCTGACCGCACTGAGCGACAGTGACACCCGGCTGCATACTGGACAACATTAAGGAAAGCGTGTATAATCAAGGCTTTGGTCGCTTAACTCAATTATCACCACTGAATTTCGAGTGTAAGTGTCTAATGCAATTATTGTGAAGGGATTAAGGAGAAGGTGTCATGAGAGTGTCCCCATCCATTCGTAAACGCTGCGCGAAGTGCAAGATTGTTCGCCGCAAAGGCATTTTGTTCGTGATCTGCGAAAACCCAAAGCACAAACAGCGACAGGGATAAGAGACTATGGCAAGAATTGAAGGTGTTGATCTTCCGCGTAATAAGCGGGTTGAAGTTGGCCTGACCTACATTTTCGGTATTGGCCCGACGCGTGCACGTGCAATCCTGGCTTCGACCAATGTTAATCCGGATATCCGGATTAAAGACTTGAGCGAATCCGAGCTAAACACATTGCGCGATTTTATCGCACGCAGTTACAAGGTTGAAGGTGATCTCCGCCGTGAAGTTCAGATGAACATTAAGCGGCTGGTCGAGATTGGCTGCTACCGCGGCCTGCGCCACCGCCGGAACCTGCCGGCGCATGGCCAGCGTACACGGACGAATTCGCGCACGCGCAAAGGTCCGAAGAAGACGGTTGCTGGTCGCGGCCGCCGCCGAGGCGCAAAGAAATAATCCTGCACCGGGAGATGGTCGGGAGGGGTTGCTCCTTCTCACGGACGTTCATCGTCCGCCCCCGCGGCGCCTGGCCACACCCTGGACTGGATTATGGACTTGCGGAATTGATTTAGATAGGTTGATAGCGAGGAAATATGGCACAAAACGTACGCTCGACGCGTCGCGCTGCTTCCACTAAGAAAGTGAAGCGAACTCTGACTTCTGGGCAGATTCATGTTTATGCTTCTTTCAATAACACCATCGTAACCATCACCGACCCGCATGGGAATACGGTATGCTGGGGCAGCTCTGGCTCGGCTGGTTATAAAGGCTCTCGCAAGAGCACGCCTTTTGCCGCCCGCCTTGCTGCTGAACAGGCGGTGAAAACCGCTATGTCGATGGGCCTGCAAGAAGCCGATTTGATCGTCAAGGGCCCCGGCCCTGGCCGCGAGTCGGCCATCCGTGCCGTCCAGTCGATGGGCGTACGCGTACGCTCGATTTCGGATATCACCCCGGTGCCGCACAACGGCTGCCGGCCCCCCAAGAAACGCCGCGTTTAATTAGAGAGGGATCCTATGGGAAAGTATATTGGTCCGGTATGCAAATTATGCCGGCGAGAAGGTGAAAAGCTGTTTTTGAAGGGTGAGCGCTGCTACACTGCGAAATGCTCGTATGAAAAGCGTGGTTTCGCTCCCGGCCAGCATGGCCGCGGGCGGCAAGGACGCGCGGAGCGTGAATCGGATTATGCTCGTCAGCTGCGCGCCAAGCAGAAAGCGCGCCGCGTATATGGCGTTTTTGAACGCCAGTTCCGCCGATACTTTGGTATCGCGGTGCGCGTTCCTGGTCTGACGGGTCTGACCCTGCTGCAGACGCTCGAAACCCGCCTGGATAACGTTGTATATCGCCTGGGTTTCGCCAGTGATCGTGCGCAGGCGCGCCAGTTAGTCAACCACGGCCATATGCTGGTCAATGGCCACAAAGCCAACATCCCTTCGATGGTTTTGAAGCCCGGTGATGTGGTTACGGTTGAGGAAGTTTCGCGCAGAGGCGCTTATTGGAAAGATGTTGTCGATGTTGCTGAGAAGCGTGTTGCTCCCCTTTGGCTGGAGCGCGATGCGAAAGGCCTGTATGGCCGCGTGCTGCGCATGCCGGAACGCGCCGAAATCGATGGCAACTTGAACGAGCAATTGATCGTCGAGTATTACTCGCGCTAATCCCAACAATAAGGCGGTTTCCGAGAGGAAATGACGCCTGAAAGGGGTGAATCGTGGCAGCTCTTAGTAACATGGTAACGCCAAAAGTTGAGCGGGAAGCTGAAGCTCGCAATTACGGTAAGTTTGTGATCAGTCCTCTGGAACGGGGGTACGGCATCACATTAGGTAACGCGATTCGGCGGATCCTGCTCTCGTCTCTGGAAGGCGCAGCAGTGTCATCCATCCGTATTACGGATGTGTTACATGAGTTCAGCGATATCCCTGGGGTGCGTGAGGACGTCATCCAGGTGATGTTGCAGGTGAAGCAACTGCGTCTGATGCTGCATGATGTGGATTCGGCCCATTTACACCTCGATGTGAGGGGTGAGGGCGTGGTCACCGCTGCAGATATCCAGACTCCAGCCGAAGTTGAAATCGTCAACCCAGAACTTTACCTGTTCACGGTTGATGATCCCAACACCCGGTTGGAAATCGATATGACCGTTGATCATGGGCGGGGGTATTCCCCGGCTCCCGAGCGAAGCGGTCGTTTACCCATCGGTGAGCTCCCGGTGGATGCAATTTATTCCCCGGTTCGCCGGGTAAACTGGACGGTGGGTTCCGCCCGCGTGGGGCAGAGCACCAACTACGATCGCCTGGTCATGGAAATTTGGACGGATGGCACGGTCAGCCCGGAAAAAGCAATGAGCATGTCTTCAAAGATCTTAATCGATCATCTACGCTACGTTGCCGGGATTACCGAAGAAACGCTGGTGATTGGCACCGAGAAGGAAACGACCGGTAGCCGCCTGACCAGCGAGGCCGCTGAAACGCCCATTGAAAACCTTGATCTGTCAGTGCGC
Organism: uncultured Anaerolineaceae bacterium; assembly: GCA_964437595.1. Taxonomy (GTDB): domain Bacteria; phylum Chloroflexota; class Anaerolineae; order Anaerolineales; family Anaerolineaceae; genus DSYU01. The sequence continues at coordinate 37,351 of CAYTHO010000036.1, read as the reverse complement.
GTGTTCAACTCGCTCAAGCGGACCGGGATCACCACCGTGGGCGACGTGCTGGAACTGCTCGAGAAGGGTGATGAAGCCGTCATGTCCATTCGCAACTTCGGCGAGAAGAGCCTGGATGAGTTGCGCCAGAAGATGCAGGAAAAGGGTTTCCTGCACGATGAAAAGACTGTGGAGTAAGAATTTATGCGACACCAGGTATCAGGTTATAAATTAGGTCGTACCAAAGATCAACGGACCGCACTGCGACGGAATCTGATCAACCAGCTCTTTGAGCACGAGCGCATCCGCACCACCCGCACCAAGGCTTTGGCCATTCGCGGGGATGCTGAGCGGCTGATCACACTGGCGCGGAACAGCAGCGAAGCCAGCGACATCCAAAAGGTGAACGCTCGCCGCCTGGCCGCCGCCCGCCTGGCCAACCCAGACACCGTCCGCAAATTGTTTGACGATATTGCCCCCCGCTACGCTAATCGGAACGGTGGTTACACCCGCATGCTGAAGATGGGCCAACGCCTGGGCGATGCCGCGGAAATCGTATTGCTCGAACTGGTTGAAGGTTAATTCAGCCGGTATGAACGACCACTCCGGTACAACCGACCGGATGGGATTAGAACGTTACAAAGTTACCTTAGCCTACGACGGCACGCAGTTTTTTGGCTTTCAACGCCAGGGAACGACGCGCACGGTCCAGTTGGAAGTGGAGGCAGCACTGCGCCAGTTGAACTGGCAAGGCGAGACGATCCTTTCAGCAGGGCGCACAGACAGCGGTGTTCACGCTTCTGGTCACGTGATTGCATTCGATCTGGAATGGAAGCACGGGCTGGAGCGGTTGGCCCGCGCGCTGAACGCAAAGCTTCCGAACGATGTGGCAGTGCAAACGATCGAGGTTGCGCCGGCGGATTTCCATCCACGGTTCGACGCGACCGCACGCTGCTACCGCTACCAGTTGTTCTTTGCTTTCCTGCGCGATCCTCTGAAGTACCGCTATGCCTGGCGCGTCTGGCCTCCCTGCCAGATCGAAAGCCTGCAAGCCGCCGCACAACTCCTGCAAGGCACACACGATTTTGCCGCTTTCGGTACCCCGCCCCGGCCCGGAGGCAGCACAATCCGCACTGTTTTTCAGGCAGGTTGGCAGGTGGATGGAGACCTGGTGTGCTTTGAAGTGACCGCGAATGCGTTTCTCTATCACATGGTACGCAGAATGGTATTCGTCCAGGTGATGGTGGGGCAGCAGCGGGAGAGCCTGGAGGCCCTGCAAGAGGCGCTGACAACGCCCTCCGCGGCGAAACTGCTTCCCGGGCTTGCACTTCCCCAGGGATTGGTCTTGAAAGAAGTACAGTATGCAGGTCGTAGGTCGGTGGCAGAGAAAGGTGAAGATTCGGACGATAATTTGTCAGAATAACAGCCTTTGTTCAGGAAAACAATTCTTTATCAAGCAGAAATACCTTGCAGTAAGGTGAGAGATTATGGCAGTAGACAAGACTTTCGTCATTAAGGGCACCCCAGAAGCTGAATGGATTCTGGTGGATGCCGCGAACCAGGGCATTGGCCGGCTGGCTACCCAGATTGCAGGGTTCTTGCTGGGAAAGCACAAGCCGACCTTTACTCCTGGTGTGGAAATGGGCGACTTCGTGATCGTGATCAACGCCAGCCAGCTGAAGATCACCGGCAAGCGCCTGGATGAGAAAAACTATTATCGTCATTCGAATTACCCGGGTGGTCTCACTACCACCAGCCTGCGCGATCAGATGAAAAATCGCCCAGACCGGGTAATCCGCGCGGCGGTATGGGGCATGCTTCCCCATAATAAAGTGGGCCGGGAGCTAATCAAGCGTTTGAAGATTTATGCTGGGAATGAGCACCCGCATGCTGCTCAGAACCCGCACCCCGTTGAAGGAGCGTAGGTATTATGTCTGTTCAGTATTTTGAAGGCGTTGGTCGTCGCAAGGAATCGACCGCTCGCGTTCGGGTGATGAGCGGCTCAGGGCGTTTCATCGTCAATGAAAAACCCGCTGAAGCCTACTTTACCCGCGTGGGTGATATTGAAACGATTCTGGCGCCGGTTTTGGCTGCTGGGCAAGATCGCGTCACCCTGGACATCACCGTTGTGGTCAAGGGTGGCGGCGTGACTGGTCAGACCGATGCTGTTCAGCTCGGAATGGCCCGCGCGTTGACGAAAATGTCCGCCGATTTCGGCCCAATGATGCGCAAGGGTGGGTTCCTCACCCGCGACCCGCGCGTCAAAGAGCGCAAGAAGCCCGGCCTCAAGCGCGCCCGCAAGGCCCCAACCTACACCAAGCGTTAATCCGTTTGGCCTGGTTACGAATAGAAACGTGCAGCCCCATCTACAAGTGGGGCTGTTTCGTTTACGAAAAAGCGCACATTTGGCGGTTTGCGCTCGCAGATCGAAAACATCATACTTTCCTACGAAATCGGCCGTCAATGAATACGGGGGACATAAAAACAAGCAGGAAATTAAAAATGACGGCGATGCCATGAAGTTTATTTATATAAAAAACCAGAAAACTCACCTGCGTATACGTTCCTCCATTGAAAAAGAGAAAGTAGTTGCCGTTCTCAAATTTCCCATTTAGCGCATCCCCACCGAATAGAAAGGATAGGGCGATAAATAAAATGAAATTTATCCCGCATGAAGCGAAGACAATCTGGGCAATGTGGATTAATTCCCTTTTGATGTCTCGCTTTTGTAGAAAAAGCTCGGTAGGCAATTTAATCAACAGAGATACCAAAATAAACGTAAACCAGGCTGCGAAAAGATTATTGGTAATCAGTGCTACAACTGCGACAATCAATAAAGTAAGATCAGCAGCGGCGAAATACAGGATAATGGCTGCTTGTCTTGGACTCATTTGAGAGAAAAATGCGCGGAGCTTCATTGTTTATTGAGCGGGTATTGAAGATACAGGAAAACCTTGATCATTATATGAAATATCCCCAGATGGGGGGCAAAGATTATATGGGGAATGGTAAAATCAGGTGTTATCGAGAACATCAGGTGGACAGGTAGGAATATGGAAAAAACAACACATACCGGTATCGTATTGATGGGGTTAGGCCCGGGCAGCGCGGACCTGCTGACCCGCCAGGCGTGGCAGTGGCTGGAGCAAATTTCTGAAATCTACGTGCGCACGCGCCAGCATCCCACTGTGGCGGGCTTTCCTAAAGAATTAGAGGTGGTTTCGTTCGATGACCTGTATGAGACGAGTGAAAAGTTCGAAGACGTCTATGACAAAATTATCACCCGCGTGCTGGAGTTGGGTCAGCGCCCGCAGGGTGTGACCTATGCCGTACCCGGGCACCCCTTTGTAGCCGAGGCCACCTGCCCGGAAATTGCCCGCCGCGCCCGCGAGCAGGGCATCCCTGTGCGCATCATCGAGGGGTTGAGCTTTATTGAACCTACTTTTTCCGCGCTGGGCTGCGATCCCTTCCCGCGCACCGCGCTGGTGGATGCGCTGGACCTGGCTGTACTGCACACGCCGCCTTTCCCGCCCGACCAGCCTGCGCTGGTGGCGCAGATCTACTCGCGCGAGGTCGCCGCGGACGTGAAGCTGACGCTGAACGCCGTGTACCCAGATACCCACCCGGTGCGCCTAGTGCACGCCGCGGGCAGTGAGGAGCAGGTGGTTGAAGACCTGCAGTTGTATGAAATCGACCGCAGCAAGCATGTGGGCCTGTTGAGCACGCTGTATCTGCCTCCGTTGGAGCTGGATACAGCGGTGGAAGGTTTTCAGGAAATTGTGGCGCACCTGCGCGCGCCGGACGGCTGCCCGTGGGATAAAGAACAGACGCAGCAAAGCCTGGGCCCCTACCTTTTGGAAGAAACCTACGAAGCCCTTTCGGCGCTGGAGGGCGGGGATGTGGATGGTTTCCGTGAAGAGCTGGGCGACATTCTGCTCATTATCATCATGCTGGCCCAGATTGCCAGCGAAGAGGGCGAATTCAGTTTTGCCGATGTGGTGCAGGGAATTTCGCGCAAAATCGTCTACCGCCACCCGCATGTGTTTGGCGAGGTGCAGGTGGATGGCACATCTGGCGTGCTGAAAAATTGGGAAAACCTGAAGGCCGCCGAGCGCAAAGCCAAGGGCCGGGAAAAAGAGAAACCCAAGGGCATCCTGGACGAGCTGCCGAAAGCCCTGCCCGCGCTGATGCAGGCCCAGGAATACCAGGACCGCGCCGCGCACGTGGGCTTCGACTGGCCCAGCATTGACGGCGTCGTCGAAAAATTTATGGAAGAATGGAATGAGGTAGAGGCCGCGCAGAACCCGGAAGAACGCGAGAAAGAATTAGGCGACCTGCTCTTTTCCGCGGTGAACCTGGTGCGCTGGAACAAGCTGGACGCGGAAGGCCTGCTGCGCAAAGCCAACCAGCGCTTCAAACAGCGCTTTGCTCACATCGAACAGGCAGCCCGCGGGCAGGGCCGCAAGCTGACAGATCTGACCCTGGATGAAATGGAAACCCTGTGGCAGGAGGCGAAGCACCTGCCTGAAGCGCCCGATTTGCCCTAACCGTCCCACACGATGAACTGTAGGGCGGGGGAATACAGGCAGACCACCTGAACATCCGGGATTTCCAGCCCGTAGGCGTAAAGCGTCCTGCGCATATCTTCTACTGTCCGGTGCGGCATATCCTCGTTCAACGGGAAGTCTGGCGAAAGAGGGATGGTGGTGCCATCGTTTGCCGTAGGCGATACCAGCATTCTCAGCGCATGTGAAAAGTCCAGCGGGTGTTCGATGGCATAGCGCACCATATTGAACTGGTAGTGCGCGTAAGAAACCGAATCGGTAAGATCCTTGTAATGGCGGTTCAGGTAGTAAATGCGATCTTCATTGGCAGGTACCGGATCGGGGATATTGACCAGCGCCTTCTCAATCAAGTTTTCCAATTGAAACAGGCGTGTGTTTTGGCCTTTTGCCCGCCAAAAGGCAACCGCGATCTGGTTTACCGCCGTTTCTTCTTCCCAAATCCGGTCCTGCACCTTGCCATTTGCTGGAGAATACATTGTGCGCAGCACATGGGCAATTTCGTGCGGGACGTTGTACCAGTAAAAGTACATCTCATACAGCGCTTTGCCCTGTTGAGCATTGCCACCCATGAATTCAGTAAACTGGGTGCGGTCTTCAACCGTTAAATCATCCCAGCGAGAAAACTGTAGGCGAATATTACGGATCAGTTGAGTCGTCATAGACTGTCGATAACCTATAACCACAATATATTTGTATTGCGCAAGGAAATATCTGTTACAGTGAAGGCACCATCAGAGCGGGTATGCAAACTTCGAGCCCCCAGGTAATCGCGGAACACGCGTATCGTGGTTCCGAGTGTAAAAATCGGGTTTGCATACACTTTCTAGATGATATTATAGCGCGGTGTGGGGCGCTGGAATATACAGTTCTGGTGCACTTTCCATTCCAATATGTCAGCAGATTATCAATATTCTAGCAGAAATTCCTGCGATTGGGTGATTATAGCGGTTCGAATCGCGCAGTAAAATGCCGGAGAAGTTCTGGCGAATACGTCAGGCGGTAACCGCGCAGGCTTTCGCGTTTGCTTGCCAGGCCGCTCAGGATATTCACCACATAATCGATGTGGCTCTGTGTGTAGACTCTGCGGGGGATTGCCAGGCGCACCAGTTCTAACTGCGGGTAAATCATCTCGCCCGTGTCCGGGTCGGGATGCGCGAACATGACCGAACCGATCTCCACTCCACGAACGCCGCCTTCCAGGTAAAGCGCCGCGGATAGGGCCTGCCCGGGGAATTCAGCGTGCGGGATATGCGGCAGCAGGCGCCCGGCATCCAGGTAGATGGCGTGCCCGCCCGCCGGCTCGATGATGGGAATGCCAGCTTCCATCAGGCGTTCGGCAAAGTAAGCGGTCTGGCCGAGGCGGTAGGCCAGGTAAGCGGGGTCGAGGCCTTCCCAAAGGCCCACTGCCATGGCTTCCAGGTCGCGACCCGCCAGGCCGCCGTAGGTGGGGAAGCCTTCGCGCAGGATCAGTTCATTGGAGACGTTCTGGAACAGCTCGTGCGAGCGCATGGCCAGGAACCCACCGATATTGACCAGCGCGTCTTTCTTCGCGCTCATAAAGGCGCCGTCGGCCATCTGGAACATTTCGCGGGCAATTTCCAGGGGAGTGCTCTGCGCATAGCCAGGCTCGCGCATCTTGATGAAGTACGCATTCTCGGCATACCGGCAGGCATCGATGAAGAATGGGATACCAAACTCGCGGTAGGTCTGGGATACCGCGCGGATATTTTCCATCGATACGGGCTGCCCGCCGCCAGCATTGTTGGTAACCGTGATTGTGCCGAAGGGAATTTTATCTGGCCCCGTCTTTTGAATGAACTCGCGCAGGCGGGCGATATCCATATTGCCTTTGAAGGGGTGGTGCAGGGTAGGGTCAAAGGCCTCTTGAATAACCAGGTTCGTGGGGCGCCCCCCGCGCGCGCGGATGTTGGCATCCGTCGTGTCGAAGTGCATGTTCGAAGGAACAGACATCCCTGGGCGCACCAGGATGGCGCTGAGGATATTTTCGGCGGCGCGGCCCTGGTGGGTGGGGACAAAATACTCGAAGCCGAAAATATCGTGCATTGCCTCAGCCAGCCGGTAGTACGAGCGCGCGCCGGCATAGGATTCGTCGCCTTTCATAACCGCCGACCACTGCTCCTGGCTCATGGCGCCCGTGCCCGAATCGGTCAAAAGATCAATGAACACATCCTCGGCGCGCAGCGCGAACAAGTTATATCCGGCGGCCTTCATGGCTGCCAGGCGCTCTTCCTGAGATACCAGGTGAATGGGCTCGACCGATTTGATCCGAAATGGCTCTGTTGGGTATTGTAACATCCGCTTCTCCGCTTGTAATACTGATTGTTTCGCTGCTGTTCGATTTCCGCAGTTCAGATTAAGTGTATCATCAATCTTTCTGTTGAACATTTCAATTATGTTATCATGCGGAATGGGATAAGAATAAATATTATCAATTTCATAGTTTTCAAATTCTCAAATATTGACCGTATAAAATTAATAAAATAAAAAAGCGTATTGACTTTTCTGCATTTTGTGTTACTATGAGAACAAATCAAAGCGCTCGAAGGCCAGGGGTCGGTAAGCGCCCTGCCTGTTCTTACATGCGGGCACCGCCTGGATGAAAGCCGGATAAGCGAATGTTTCTTACGAAAGAGGAAAAAAATGGATGGTAATACGATACCAATAAACGAAAACACAGCAGTCATTGTTAAGTCCTCCGGCGATCTATACATGCGCGGGCAGGAACAGCGTGAAGTGCGCTTCAGCGGAAGTGAAGATCGCGTGCGCGTCCACCAGTCGAACGATACGTTGTACGTAGAAACCCGGTCGAGCATCGATTTGGAAGTGCCGCGCGATGTAAAAATCATCCTTGAGAAGGTGGGCGGGAGCGCTTTCTTGCAAGACCTGAACGGCGACATCACCGTACAAAAGGTCGGGGGCGATCTATCGCTGCAGCGGGTAGGCGCCCTGCGCATCGAAAAAGTGGGCGGCGGCTGCATGATTGACAGCATCAGCGGCGTTTTGGGCATTGAGAAGGTCGGGGGCGACCTGACCGTGCGCCAGGCGATGGGCTCCGTGACAGTTGAGAACATCGGCGGCGACTCGGATATTCAAACATCCGGCGGTGATGTTCTGGAGGCGCGCGCTGGCGGCGATGTATTGGTTTACATCACCGAGGGCGTGCGCGAGAAGGTTCATTTGCGCGCTGGTGGTGATGTAAATATCTTTATCCCTTCAAACAGCAGCGGGCGTTTTAATATCAACAGCAGCGGAGAAACCATTTCCCTGGACCTCAACCGCCAGGAAGGCCAACAGCCGCAGTCGATTGATGAGCGCCACTACGAATTTCAACTGGGTGAAGGTGGCCCACAGGTGGAAGCGTTCGCGGGTGGGGATGTGCGCCTCAGTGACGCGGCTGTAGAGGTCAGGTCGATCACCGGAGACCTGGAACGGCTGGAGAATGCCTGGACGGATGCGCGCGGGCGCTACAGCGGCTCGGGCTGGTCCGGCGGGTTTGGTTTCGACCGCACCTCCGCCTGGGCCGATATGGTCAGCCGCAGGGCACAGGAGGCTGCTCGCCGTGCGGAACAGCGCGTTCAGGCTGCCTCCCGGCGCACGGAAGAGCAGATTCGCCAGGCTGCCGAGCGTGAGATGCGCCGCGCCGAACGCTTTGGCGGGTTTGGTCCCGTACCCCCTGTTCCACCGGTGCCACCCCAGCCGCCCTATCCACGCTCTTCTCCAGTTACGGAGAAAGAGCGCCTGATGGTGCTTCAGATGCTGCAAGAAGGAAAGATCACCGTGGACCAGGCCGAACAACTGCTGGCGGCTTTGGAAGGCCGGTTTTAAGAATAAGGGATAGCCGTTCTCCATTCAACTCGCCTGTTTCGCGAACGTTCCTTCGCAAAACAGGCGAGTTTTTTGTGAAAAGAAGTGCAATTTGGCGGTTTTCTGCTGGTATTTCAAACCGGCGCCTGTATAATAATCCTATGGACTCCCCAAATCAGCGAAAGCGGCTGCGCATCTGGCTGGCTGCGATCGTGCTCGTTCTTGCGCTGATCATCTTGATAATGGCAACCCTGCCAGAAACGCGCTTGCGGCAGGTGATGCCTCTTCCGCCCATCACCCTGCCAACTGCTACTCCGGTTGGCCTGCTGGACGCATGGAAAGGGATGTAGACCATGCGGACTTGTGGAAGGCGCCTGTTGCTGTTGTTGACCCTGCTGGTATTGCTGGCAAGCTGCGCTCCCATTGTGAAGCAGCTGCCCACGCCCACGGGTGGGGCTCCCAGTTCTGCCCGCCCGACCGCCCTTCCACCTGAAACGACCCCGCAGCCGGCGCTGCTTGAACAGCGCGAGTTGATTTTGGAATGGCCTGAAACCCTGCGCGAGCGAGACAGCAGCCTGATCGTGCTGACCATTGCCATGAACGAGCCAGCCCAACCGACTGCTACTTTGGAACTGGCCGGCCCAAGCTTTCCGGTGGATATTCCCAATATTTACGATACGCATAACATTGTGGCAGTTGCGCGCTTAGACCTGGCCGGAATGGAAGCCTACCGCGAGGAAATCCGCGAGCCAATGCGCCCAGGGCAGCCTATCACCATTCCCTGGAGCATCCGCGCTGGCGAAGCCGGGACGTACCGCGGGGTAGTATGGCTGCGCCTGGAACTGATCCCCAAAAACGGTGGGCCGGTGGAAGAGATGCTGCTGCTGTCGCGCGCCATCGAAATACGGGTCGTGACAGTTCTGGGCATGTCTGGCAGCCTGGCGCGGTTGCTGGGCGGGGCAGGGTTGGTGATCAGCACCATCCTGGGGTATCCATTTATCCAATCGCGGGTGGGAGAATGGCTCAAACGCCGCCGGAAAAGTGGGCAGCGCCCGGCGCGCCGTCATCCACCCGAAAATCCAAAGGAGGAAGTGTCGAAAAAGCCGGATGCGCAGTGAGACTGAGGCATCTGCGGGCTTGTATGAAACACATGTGATAAAATGATTAAGTCTTTTTTAAGCAGAACACCCTTACTTGATTTACGAATAGAAGGAGTGCACAAATGCTGGACCACTGGTTATACATTGGCCTGTTTTTTGTGATTGCCATGCTGCTGCCTGGGGCGGCCATCTTCATTGCCAGCGCGCTGGCTCCCAAGAAACCCACCCCGCTCAAAAATTCCATTTACGAATGCGGCATCGAGACGGTAGGGGACAGCCGCATTCAATTCCGGGTGCAGTATTATATTTTCACCCTCGTCTTCCTTATATTTGACGTGGAAGCCGTATTCTTGTTTCCGTGGGCGGTAGCCTATAACCAGCTAACGTTTTTTATGGTCGTGGAAGGCCTCATCTTTGCCCTGATTTTGGTGGGCGGGCTCCTGTACGCCTGGAAAAAAGGCGCGCTGGAGTGGAAGTAGTTCGCAACCTGGGAGTGTAAAGATGCCAAATTTTTGGACAGATCCACTGGGCTTCATTATCCAATGGCTGACCAACCTGCTGACGGGATGGGGTGTCGCGCCTGACGCGATAAAGTTCATCCTGTCTTTGTTGGGAGCCATTGTGCTGCCTTTGGGCGCAATGTTGTTTGTGATTTTCTTGATCTGGTATGAACGCAAGATGTATGGCCGGATGCAGGACCGCCTGGGCCCCAACCGGGTAGGACCATGGGGCATTTTCCAGACCTTTGCCGACATGGGCAAGATTTTCACCAAGGAAGTGATCACGCCCAACGGTGTGGACCTGGTGCCTTACAACGTGGCGCCTATCCTGGCAGTCGGCGCGGTGTTGATGACCTGGGCGGTGATGCCGCTTTCAATCAATATCGTTGGGGTGAACCTGAGCGTTGGCCTGCTGTTCGTCATTGCGGTGGGCGGCCTGGGCGAGCTGGGCATTATGCTGGCTGGCTGGGGGTCAAACAATAAGTATGCTCTGATGGGCGGTTTCCGCGCCGCTGCCTTGCTGGTCTCTTACGAAATCCCCATGGTCATTTCCATGCTGCTCCCCGCTATGCTGGCCGGGTCGCTGAACCTGACCGTGATTGCCGCCAGCCAGGATGTACCTTTCATCCTCATGGCCCCAGTCGCGGCGCTGATTGTGTTCATCACCCAGGTGGCGGAATCGGGGCGCGCGCCGTTTGATTTTACCGAAGCGGAATCGGAAATTGTGGCGGGCATCAACGTTGAATATTCCGGGCTGAAGTTTGGCATGTTCTACGTGGCCGAATTCCTGCACGCTTTCACCTCCTCCATGTTGTTTGCTACCCTCTTTCTGGGCGGCTACCGCGGCCCGTTTGTCGAGCAGTTCCCCTTGATCGGCTTTGTTTACCTGCTGATCAAAACCTTCGCCGTTTACTTCTTCTCCATCCTGTTCCGCGGCGCCATGCCGCGCTTCCGCATTGACCAGATGTTCAACTTTACCTGGAAGGTGCTGGCGATCCTGGCGATGGCAATGGTGTTTATCACCGCGCTGGTGGATAAAGCTGTGGTCCAACTGCTAGGCGCTGGCGCGCCGTGGCTGCTGTGGGCGCGCGTGATCGTGCTGCTGCTGGTGAACGGCGGAATGCTCTGGCTGACTTCAACCCTCCTGGAACGGAACGTCAAGACGGACCGCCGGGTGGTCAGCGGGGAGCGTCCGGTAGCAACCCCGGCAGGCGGCCTGAACCCCGGGCAGCCTGTACAGGAAAATGAGGTATCGCTGTAAAAGGAGCTGAGCATGGAGTTTAGCCTTTTGCCCGAAATACAGGCACAGCTCCGTAAATATGGCGGGCTCAGGCTACCAGAAACTACCATATTTACGGAAAGGCTAAACTCGAGGCTTAAGGGAGTAGAAGCATGACGCCATTTCACATCGTTTTTCTGGTGCTTGCCCTGGCGACGCTCATCTCGGGCATCATGGTCGTGAGCGCGCGGCGCATTATGCACGCTGCCCTCTGGCTGGTGCTGACCTTGTTTGGGGTCGCCGCCATATTTGCCACGCTGGAAAACGGCTTTTTCGCGGCAGTCCAGGTGGTGGTTTATGTTGGCGCAATCGCCATCCTCATCATCTTTGCCGTGATGCTTACCCGGCGCGATCTGCAGGATGCCCGCCAGCAGAACAATCGTTACGCCTGGCTGGGGGGGCTCGTCGCGTTAGGGGTGGTAAGCGGGTTAATTGCCGCCCTGGCCCAATGGCAGAGTTTTATGGCTGGCCGCGCACCGCTGGCAACCGACGCAGCCGCGGAAGGCGAGCGCATTGCTCAGCTTGGTCTGGCGCTTGTTTCGCCGGATGCGTATGCCATCCCCTTTGAAGTCGCCTCGGTGCTGTTGATTGGCGCGCTCATCGGGGCCATCTATGTGGCCAACGAACAGAAAAAGTAGGAGGGTGCATGATCCCACTATCCTGGTACCTGATTTTTGCCGCGCTGTTGTTTGGCCTGGGGTTGTACGGCGTTTTGGCCCGCCGCAACGCGGTGGCGATCCTGATGGGGGTCGAGTTGATGCTCAATGCCGTCAATGTAAATCTGCTGGCGTTCTGGCGCTACTTATATAGCGACCGCCTCGATGGACCGGTGTTCGTGGCGATTGTCCTGGCTGCCGCGGCAGCCGAGGCGGTCGTAGGGCTGGCGCTGATTATCTCTGCATACCGGCGGCGCAAGACCGTGGTGGCGGAGGAGTTGAACCTGCTGAAAGGTTAATGCCGAGGAACCTATGAAAATAGAAGACATTCTCATCTGGCTGATCCCACTCCCCCCGCTGCTGTCCTTCTTCATCATCATGCTGTTTACGAATGAACGGAAGGCGCTCAGCCATTATATTGCGGTGGGCGCAGCCGGGCTGTCCTGGCTGCTGGGGATGGTTGTATTCTTCTTCGCCGTCTTCCGCCCCGGGCTGGCTGAACATCCATTAGGTGTGGATTGGGCGGTTAAATGGCTGCCGCTAGGGGCGGAAGGAACGCCTTTCCGCCCATTCTACATTGGCGTGCGGGTTGATCCGCTGACGGCAGTGACGCTGTTCTTTGTGGTGTGGACGGTGCTGATGATTTTTATATACAGCATTGGCTACCACAACTTCGGCCAGCCCAAGGGTGAACACGATGTGCCCGGCCTGCCGCCGCACGGCGCGACCCTCCGCAACAAGAAGGCCAAAGGATCAATCCATGTGCCTTCCATTGAGCCGATGTATTCGCGCTTCTTTGCGCTGATCAGCCTGTTTGCTTTTGCCATGCTCGTGCTGGTGATCAGCGACAACTTCCTGACCCTCTACATTGGCTGGGAAATCATGGGCTTCTGCTCGTACGCGCTGATCGGCTTCTGGTACGCCAAACCTTCAGCGCGCGATGCAGCGGTGAAAGCCTTTATGACCACCCGCGTGGGCGATGTCTTTATGCTGCTGGGCCTGGTGGCGCTGTACACCCAGATCGGCAGCCTGCGCTACAGTGATGTGTTTGCGCAGCAGAGCGCGCTGATGGGCGCATCCGTCATCCCTCGCCTCACCTGGGCCTGGTTGATCAGCATCCTGCTCTTTATCGGCGTGGTAGGCAAATCGGCGCAGTTCCCGCTGCACGTGTGGCTGCCCGATGCGATGGAAGGCCCCACCCCGGTTTCGGCCATGATCCATGCGGCGACCATGGTTTCGGCGGGTGTCTACCTGGCGCTGCGCATCTTCCCGCTGGCAACCATGGGCTGGGAGGCGGGCGCGCCGATTACCCCGGCGATGAACGCCATGGCGACCATCGGCGCCTTTACCGCGCTGTTTGCCGCGACCATCGCTGTGGCTCAGAATGACATTAAGCGGGTGCTGGCCTATTCGACGATCTCTCAGCTCGGCTACATGATCGCCGCGCTGGGGGTAGGGGCCTATGTGGCGGCGGCCTTCCACCTGCTTACGCACGCCTTCTTCAAAGCCCTGCTCTTCCTTGGTTCCGGGTCGGTCATTCACGGCATGGAACATGGGGTGCTGCACACGGGCAACCATGAAATCGACCCGCAGGACATGCGCAATATGGGCGGGCTGCGCGATAAGATGCCGCTGACCTTCTGGACCTTTACCATCGGCGGCCTGGCTCTCTCCGGCTTGCCGCTGGTGACCGCGGGCTTCTGGTCGAAAGATGAGATCCTATCCGGCGCGTTCAGCAGCGGCCATCCGGTGGTGTTCTGGGTGCTGGTGCTCTCGGCCCTGCTGACGGCTTTCTACACTGCCCGGCAGATCACCCTGACCTTCCTGGGCAAGCCGCGCACTGCCGAAGCTGAGCACGCCCACGAAACGGGCCGCACCATGACCACACCTCTGATGATCCTGGCGGTATTCGCGGTGGCGGCGGGCTGGTTTGGCATCCCACACACCTTCCCGGGCCTGGGCGCATTCATCCCCAACCTGTTTGAGGAGTTCGTTGGCCCCATGGTCCACGCAGAAGGGGAGGCGGTTGAAGCGGCGGTCAGCTACCTGCCGCTGCTGATGTCGGTGCTGGTTTCGCTGGGCGGCCTGGCCCTGGGCTACTACACCTACCGCGGTTATACCTCCCGTGAAGCGCCGGATCCCACCCGGCGGGTCACCGGCGGCTGGTACTGGAACCTGCTGCAAAACCGCTACAAGGTTGATCAGCTCTATGATGTGGCCTTTGTCAAGACGGGGCATTGGGTATCCGATGTGATGACCAACAAGATCGACAAGGACGGGATCGATAAGTTCATCGAATTTGTTGCGAAGGGTGTCTGGAACCTGGGAGGGATCATCCGCCACTGGTTCGATGTGAAGGTGGTCAACTGGCTGGCCGATCACCTGGGCATCGGCCTGCGCGCCGGCAGCCGCGAGCTGCGCCACATGCAGACCGGGCGAGTCCAGCAGTACCTGCTCCTGACGGTGCTGGTGGCTTTCGTTGTTGGCGCGGTTTTCCTCGCCGTCATTGGCTTCAGAGGCTAAGGAGAAGCGCAGATGGATATTTCCACACATATTCTTTCATGGATCTTATTTGTGCCAACCGTGGCTGCGCTGCTGCTGGTTTTCGTCCCTGGCGACCAGAAAGGGGTGATCCGCTGGACGGCGCTGGTTGCCACGCTGGTTTCCTTTGGGCTGTCCCTGTTTGCATGGGGCCTGTTCCTACAGGGGTCGGGGTCGATTGCTGGTACTCCCTTCTTCCTGGATGACCTGGTGACCAACTGGTACAGCGCGATCAACTCCAGCTTTCGCCTAGGGGTAGACGGCATCGCCCTGACCATGGTGGTGCTGACCACGCTGCTGATGCCGCTGGCGATCCTGGCTTCCTTCAAGATTGAGGAGCGGGTGAAATCGTTCATGATCCTGTTCCTGCTCCTGGAAACGGGCATGCTGGGCGTGTTCATGGCGCTCGACCTGCTGTTGTTCTTTGCCTTCTGGGAAGTGGGCCTGGTGCCGATGTACTTCTTGATCGCGAATTGGGGTGGGTCTAACCGCAACTACGCTTCGCTCAAATTCATCCTGTTCACCATGGCTGGCTCGCTGGGCCTGCTGCTGGCCATCCAGTTGATCGGCGTGCTGGCAGGCACGTTTGACATGGTCCAGTTATTCAGCACCTGGCCAACCTTGGTGAAAGAGCAGGGGCTGTTTGGAATACCATTCTGGCTGGTTAAGCAGATCGCTTTCTGGGCCTTTGTGATTGCCTTCGCGGTGAAGGTGCCGGTGTGGCCTTTCCATACCTGGCTGCCGGACGCGCACACCGAAGCGCCCACTGCCGGGTCGATGATCCTGGCGGGTGTGCTGCTCAAGCTGGGCGGGTTTGGCTTCCTGCGCCTGGTGCTGCCGCTCTTCCCCGATGAATCGGCTATGTTTGCCCCCTACCTGGCCGGGCTGGCTACGCTGGCAATTATCTTCGGCGCGTGGGGCGCTTACGGGCAGGACGATTTCAAACGCCTGGTGGCGTATTCATCGATCAACCATATGGGCTTTGTCGTCCTGGCAATTGCGGCGGCGGCACTCTCGCGCGGCAGTGAAAATTATGTTTTCGCCCTCAACGGCGCGGTGCTGCAGATGTTCAACCACGGCCTGTATTCGGCGGGCATGTTCTTCCTGGTCGGCGTCATCTACGACCAGGCCCATACCCGCAAGCTGAGCGAGTTTGGCGGCCTGTGGGCATTGCTGCCGGTCTACGGCACCATCCTGGTGTTCACTTCGATGGCCTCGCTGGGCCTGCCGGGGCTGAACGGGTTTGTGTCTGAATTCCTGGTGGTGAGGGGAACCTGGCCGGTGCTGACCCTGTTTACCGCGCTGAGCATGATCGGCCTGCTGTTTACCGGCGCGTACACCCTCAAGGCTTTGAAAGACGTGCTGCACGGCCCGCTGAATAAGCGCTGGGCCGGGCGCCTGGTGGAGATTGACCAGCGCGAGATGATCGTGATGATCCCGCTGCTGGCGCTGATCCTGGTGATTGGCTTATGGCCAGGATGGATCCTCTCGGTGATCAACCGGGCGGTGATACTGTGGGCAATGATCCCCTATATTCCGTTTATATAAGAGGTGAAGGATGCAGTTCCCCTTGTTGAGCATCATCATCTTTCTCCCCCTGGCTGCTGGTCTGGCTATCCTGGCGATGCCGCAAAATCGCCGCGACTGGATCCGCTGGACGGCACTGGGCGCAGCCCTGCTGACCCTGCTGCTGACGCTGGCGGTGTACTTCAACTACAGCGCCGCGGATGGCGGCTACCAGTTTGTCGAAGGTCCTTATGCGTGGGCGCCGGGGCTGGGGATATCGTACTTCTTAGGCATCGATGGCATCAGCGCGCCGCTCATGCTGCTGGGCGCGCTGGTGGTCACCTTTGGCATCATGGTGTCCTGGAATGTTGAGGACCGCCCGCGAGAGTTCTTCGCCTTCCTGATGTTCCTGGGAACGAGCGTGCTCGGCGTGTTCAGCTCGCTGGATATGTTTCTGCTGTTCTTCTTCTTTGAGCTGGCCGTTTTCCCCAAATACCTGATGATCGCCATGTGGGGTTACCCGAAGACGCGCGATTACGGCGCGATGAAGCTGACCCTGTACCTGTTCATAGGCTCGGTGATCTCGCTATTGGGCGTGCTGGCGATGTATATTGTCAACGGCCAGCAGACTGGCGTGTACACCTTCAACATGCTCGAGCTGGAAAAGGCTGGCTTCCCCTTGTGGTTCCAGCAGGGCTGGTTCCCGGTAGTATTCCTGGGGTTTGCCATACTGGGAGGTATCTTCCCCTTCCATTCCTGGGCGCCAGATGGCCATGTGGCCGCCCCCACCGCCGTTTCGATGCTGCTGGCTGGGGTGGAGATGAAGGTCGGCGCGTTTGCCGCGCTGCGCATCGCCATCACCCTGCTGCCGGAAGGCGCGAAACAATGGGCCTGGGCAATCCTGATTCTGGCGACGATCAACGTGGTGTACGGCGCGTTGATTGCCATGGTGCAGACCGATTTCAAGTACGTCATCGGTTTCTCATCGGTTTCGCACATGGGCCTGGTGCTGATCGGCTTTGCCACGCTGAACAGCAACGGTCTGTTGGGCGCGGGCATGCAGATGTTCTCGCACGGCGTGATGACGGCGCTCTTCTTTGCTATCGTCGGCATGGTGTATGACCGGGCCCACACGCGCGATATTCCCCAATTAGGCGGGCTGGTGCGCAAGATGCCCTTTGCCGCCGTGGGCTTTATAATCGCTGGTCTGGTATCCATGGGCATGCCGTTCTTCTCCGGGTTCGCCGCGGAGTTCCCGATCTTTATGGGCGCCTGGGAAGATACTCCACTGGTTGCGATCATCGCCATCCTGGGTGTCATCATCACCGCGGGCTACATCCTGCTGGTCGTGCGGCGGGTATTCTTTGGCGAGATCCCACCGGCGTTGGATAAAACCGTTGAGGATATCTCCCTGATGGACAAAATTGTGGTTGTGGCCCTCTCCGCCATCATGATCCTGCTGGGCTGGTTCCCGCAGGCGCTGATGGCCGGGATGGTTCAATCGGGCGTGGACCGCATCTTACCCCTGTTTGCTCCAGCCGTCATGAGCCTGTTAGGAGGTGCATAGTGGAACCGGTAGCCTTTACTCCTGCAATGCTCCTGGTGATCCTGCCGGAAATAGGCCTGGTGGTGCTGGGCGCCCTTGTGCTGACCCTCGACCTGGCCTGGCGCGGGCCTGCCCGGCGCGGCCTGGGTTGGGTGACCGCGGCGGGGCTGGTGGTGATTGCCATTCTGGCGGTGCTGTTTTCTCAACCTGGAATCCAGCCGCAGCTAATATTTGGCGGAATGCTGCGCCTGGATGGCACGGCTTTCGTATTTCGCCTGATCTTCCTGGTCGGCGCGGCGCTGACGGCGCTCTTTATGGTAGACCAGGAACCGGAAGGCCAGCAGGGCGAGTTCTACGCATTGATGCTGGTTGCCACGCTGGGGATGAACTTGATGGCTTCCTCAGCGGACCTGATTATGCTCTACCTGGCGATCGAAACCACTTCGCTTCCCCTATACGTGATGGCGGGCTTTATGACCCGCGACCCCAAATCGACCGAGGCCGGGATCAAATATTTCCTTTTTGGCGCCATGACTTCCGCCGTAATGCTGTACGGCTTCAGCCTGCTGTTCGGCTTTGCCGGAACAACCAACATATACTTCATGACGAGGCAGTTTGCCAGCTTACCGCTGCTGCTGCCGGTGCTGGGCGTCGTGCTGGTGCTGGTGGGGTTTGGCTTCAAGGTCTCGGCGGTGCCCTTCCACTTCTGGGCGCCAGACGTGTACGAAGGCGCGCCGACCCCGGTGGCCGGTTTTCTCTCCACGGCGTCGAAAGCGGCAGGGTTCGCCGTGCTGATGCGCGTGCTGATGGCAGCCTTCCCGCCGGATGAAGCGCCGTGGATTTATGCTAACTGGACGATGCTGGTTGCCATCCTGGCGGCTGCCAGCATGATCGTTGGCAACCTGCTGGCGATGGTGCAGAAGAACATCAAGCGCCTGCTGGCTTACTCGTCGATCGCCCAGGCCGGGTACATCCTGGCAGGTGTCGCTGCGGCTAACATCCCGGGCGTGGCGCCAGAAAATCAATTGGGTTATGCCGGAGCCACCTATTACCTGCTCTCCTACCTGGTAACCAACCTGGCCGCTTTTGGTGTGGTGGCCCTGGTGGGGCGGGTGGTTGGCTCAGACGATATTGATGCATATGCGGGGCTGCAGCGGCGCAATTCGGGCCTGGCCCTGGCGCTGCTGGTGGCGCTGCTCTCGCTGGGCGGCATCCCGCCGCTGAGCGGGTTTATTGGCAAACTGCTGGTGTTTGGCGCCGCAATCCAGGCCGGGCTGATCTGGCTGGCAGTGATCGGCGTGCTGACCTCGGTGGTGGCCTTGTACTACTACCTGAATGTACTCAAGGTGGTCTACCAGGGCAGCCCGGCCAGCGGCAGCCAGCCCCTTCCGGTGACGGTTCCCTGGCGGATCGCGCTGCTGGTGTGCATCGTTGGCATCCTGATATTGGGAACGGTGGTTGGGCCGCTGTACACTTTCTCAACCTTTGGTGCGTCCGGGTTGTTCTAAACTGGTTCGTTTTTCAAGGGAGTTTTTGTCCATTATGGAATTTTGTCCATCATAATAGGGCAAAAACTTCCTTGTCTAACGTTCATTTGTTGACGGAAAAAATCTGACCTGTTATAATGCCTCCAATGGTTCAGGACCCGGAACCCCAAAAAGACAAGAAGCAGTACTGGCTTAATCTTTCCCTGGCGGGCGCCGCAGGGGGAGTGGGCTGCGTTACATTAATAATTATTTTGGTAGCGGTAGTGGCAGGTTTATGGCTGGATAACACCTTTCAAACCCGGCCATTTTTTACCCTGATCCTGCTGATTGCCAGTGTTCCGGTTTCGATCGTCGCGATGCTGTTTATCGTCCGCATGGTCACGGCGAAAATCAAAGCGCAAGTCCCAGAGGCGCGTCCAACCCAGGTGGAAAAATCGGATGAGGAGGTAGGCATTGGAAAAAGCTCTTAAGTGGCGGTACGGAGTTAATCGCTGGTGGGTCCTGCTATTCATTATTCTGGCAATCGTCGCGGTTTCCTTCTTCCCTCCGGTGCGCCCTCACATCTTTGTCGCGGCAGAACGCTTATTGCATGACCCGCTGTTTACCCTGCCTGGGATTGGCCCCTTCTACATGACCAATACGATGACGACCCTGATCCTGGTGGATCTGGTCGTCCTTCTGTTGGCCCTGGCGGTGCGCAACGATCTGCGTAATGGCGACCTGGTGCCGCACGGCATTTCTGGCGCAATGGAAATGCTGGTCGAAATGCTCTATAACATGACCGAATCCACCGCGGGGAAATGGGCAAAGACCATCTTCCCCTGGTTTGGTTCCATTATGATCATCGTTCTGGTGGCAAACTGGATGGGCCTCATCCCCGGTATGGAGGCCGTTGGCATCCTGGAGCACGCGGAAGAAGATGGGCATGCCGTGGTGCAGATCCTGCCGGGCGTGATGGGCCTGACCGCGGATAAAGGCGAATATGCCGTGGTGCCTTACTTCCGCGGCATCTCCACTGACCTGAACTTTACCGTCGCGCTGGCGCTGCTTTCCGTCATCGCCACCCAGATTGTAGGGATACGAGCCCAGGGCTGGCGCTATATTTACCGCTTTATCAACGTGCGCACGCTGTTCAGCCGCCCAGGTTTTGGAGCGATGGACCTGGCGGTCAGCCTGCTGGAGTTGATTTCGGAATTTTCTAAGATCCTCTCGTTTGCCTTCCGGTTGTTTGGAAATATGTTCGCCGGAATGGTTCTGCTGTTCTTAATCTCGACCCTGGCGCCTGCGACAGGTGTTTTCTTCCCATCCCTGGTGATGCTGTTTGAATTCTTCATCGGCGCCATCCAGGCCTTCGTGTTTGGCATGCTTACCCTGGTCTTCATGTCTCAGGCCACGCAGGGGCATGCAGACGAGCACCATTCGTAAGAATCACGCGTTAATCATCATCCGCTTTGTATTGAGGAGGTTGTAAACCAATGACTGGTGATATCGTACTGGCCGCAAAGTTTATTGGAGCTGGTCTTTCCATGATTGGCGCGCTTGGCGCGGGGATTGGCATCGGCTTGAGCGTGCAGGGCGCGCTAGAAGGTATGGCGCGCAACCCAGATACCTACGGCACGCTGCTGACCAACATGATCCTGGGCATTGCCTTCTCCGAGGCGATCGCGATTTACTGCCTGGTGATTGCCTTCTTGATGCTTTTCGTTCTTTGATTATTAGCATTCCATCTTAGAATGCGCATTCTTTTCGAATGCAGGCAGAAAGGATGTTAAATTGGAAGCACTAGGTATTAATCTTGGTTATTTACTGGCCTTCGCCCTCAGCTTCGGGATTCTGTTTGTGGTTCTGCGCGCATGGGTGTTTAAACCCTTACTGGGCCAGTTAGAAAAACGCCGCATCACGATTGCCAAGGGCCTGGAAGATGCCCGTGTCGCCGCGGATGCACGCGCCAACGCTGAGCAGGAAGCCAATCGCATCATCACCGAGGCGCAGACCCGCGCGGGTGACGTAATCCGCGAGGCCACCGAACGCGCTCAGAAGGTGGAGCACGAAATCCGCGCCCAGGCTGAGAGTGAAGCGGCCAAGGCGCGCGAGTCAGCTTTGGCCGAACTGGAAGGCGAGCGCAACCGCATGTTGAGCGAACTGCGCGGGCAGATCGTTGCACTGGCAATGTCAGCCGCCCAAAAGTTGATCGCGGAGAACCTCGATGAGAAGCGCCAGCGAACACTTGTCAATGAATTCTTCTCCGGCGTGCGCAGCGGCCAGGTGACTGTCTTAGAAGGTGTGGTCGCGGACGGCAGCCAGCAGGCCGAGATCACCAGCGCCCTGCCGCTTACCGAAAGCGAGCAGGACACCATCCGTCGCGAGATTGAGGATAAGCTGGGGAAGGGCGCCATGGTCAACTTCCGCGTCGACCCGGCCATTCTGGGTGGGTTGGTTATGCGTATCGGCGACCGGGTGGTCGACGGCTCTGTCTCCGGACGCCTGGCGGATATGCAGCAGAGCTTGCGCTAAGCAGCAAGCAGAAGGATAAATCCAGGTATCGGTTGTCAGGCGCGGTTGTAATCACGCCTGACAACCGATACTTCGTTTTCGTACTATAATATGATAGAAGGGTTTCAATGGGGAAGAACGCATTGAAACTCTCTTTTTACATAATCCTTGGAGGGAGACCTGTGACCGGTTTTGTTAAACGAGAACTGCCTGAATTGATCCATGAACTGCCGTTCCCGCCGCTCTCGTCCAGCGAACTGCCCGGCATTCAGGTGAGTGGGATCAGCGAAGATTCGCGCGAAATTAAACCGGGTTTTATTTTCGTCGCTACCATGGGGACGAATACAGATGGGCATCGCTTTATTCCGCAGGCCCTTGCGCAGGGCGCGGCAGCGATTGTAGGCACGCAGCCGATTCTGGATCTGCCCGTTCCCTATGTGCAGGTTGCGGATTCCCGCCTGGCGCTGGCCTACCTGTCGGCAGCCTTTCACGGGTATCCGGCTCGCCGCATGACCGTAATCGGAATCACCGGCACGGATGGAAAAACCACCACCGCCAACCTCATCTACCAACTCCTGCTCAATGCGCGAGTCCCGGTGGGGATCATCTCTACGGTCAATGCCATGATTGGCAGCGTGGAATACGATACCGGTTTTCACGTTACCACGCCCCGCGCGCCGGAAGTGCAGCAGTACCTGGCGCGCATGCTGGCGGCTGGCCTGACCCATGTGGTGATCGAATCCACTTCGCACGGGCTGGACCAGCACCGGGTGACCGGCTGCGAGTTTGATATTGGCGTGGTAACCAACATCACCCACGAGCATCTGGACAATCATGGCACCTTCGAGGCTTACCGGGCGGCAAAAGCCAGGCTGTTCACTGGGCTGGCTGGGCGGGCGCCAAAAGCCAATGGCGTGGAACCGCTGGCCGTGCTTAATTATGACGATAGCTCATACGATTACTTGAAAAGTGTTGTCTCTGCCCGCCATGTGGCCTATTCAACAGAACCCGGGGCGGACGTCTGGGCAGAGGATATCCATCACCAGGCAGATGGACTGCATTTTACCGCGCATGGACCAGGCTTCTCTGTTCCGGTCTACAGCCACCTGATGGGCTTGTTCAACGTATCCAACTGCCTGGCGGCGATGAGCGCAACCGTGGTCGGGTTAGGGATTGACCCGCAGGCAGCCAGCCAGGGGATTGCCAACCTGCGCGGCGTGCCAGGGCGGATGGAGCAGATCAGTATGGGGCAGCCTTTTATCGCCATTGTGGACTTTGCCCATACCCCGAACGCGCTCAAACAAGCGCTGAAGGCCGTGCGTGAGATGGCCCCCGGGCGGGTGATTGCTGTGTTTGGCTCCGCTGGCCTTCGCGACCGCGAAAAACGCCGCATGATGGCCGAAGTATCCGCCGGGCTAGCCGATCTAACCATCCTGACTGCTGAGGACCCGCGCACCGAGTCGCTGGATGAAATTCTTGAGGAGATGGCGCAGGGCGCGCGGGCGAAGGGCGGCGTGGAAGGCCGTACCTTCCTACGCGTTCCAGACCGGGGCGAGGCGATTCGCCAGGCAGTGCGGCTGGCGCAGCCGGGCGACCTGGTGATTGCCTGCGGCAAGGGGCACGAGCAGTCGATGTGCTTTGGCAGTGTGGAGTACGCCTGGGACGACCGTGTCGCCATGCGCGCCGCTGTGGCTGAGTTGATCCATGTTACTGGCCCGCAGATGCCGTATTTGCCAACGAGTGAGAAGGGCTCAGTCGATCAGTGATTAAAGATTGGGGATTAGTGAATAGGGGATTTTCTCCCGGATCCCTGATGATCTTTTTAGCGGTAAGGAGTTGGGATGCCAGAAAATGACGAGCTCCCCTTCTGGAAGCGGAAGGCGCTTGAAGAAATGAGCCGTGAAGAGTGGGAGTCGCTGTGCGATGGCTGCGCGCGCTGCTGCCTGTACAAGCTGGAGGATGAAGACACCGGTGAATTTTACTATACCAACGTGGTCTGCCGCCTGCTGGATACTTACCGCTGCCGTTGTACGGCCTATACCGAGCGCGCCACGCTGATGCCCACCTGCCTGACGCTGACCCCTGAAATCGTGCGCCAGTTGCGCTGGATGCCCAAGACCTGTGCGTACCAGTTGGTGGCGGAAGGGAAGGACCTGGAATGGTGGCACCCGCTGATTTCCGGCGACCCAAAGACCGTCCATGAAGCGGGTATCTCCGTGCGCTGGCGCACCCTGGCGGAAAAAGATGTCGATATGGATAGCCTGGAAGATTACATCGTCGATTGGCTGGAATGAGCGTACAATATACAGGCATGTAATTCTATAAGGCAGTTGGATTTCTTATTTACACATGCACATCAAAACCTGATTTTGGGAGGAAACTATGAGCAGCAATGTATATAAACTCATCGAGCTAACCGGGTCATCCAGCACCAGCATTGAAGACGCGGTAAACAATGCCATTTCCCTGGCGGGTGAAAGCGTGCGCCAGATGCGCTGGTTTGAAGTGACAGAAACGCGCGGGACGGTTGAGGATGGCAAAGTTGGCGAGTGGCAGGTGACGATCAAGGTGGGATTCAAGATCGAACGATAACCACCCGGAATCTCGTGTCCGATTTGTAAAGAAGGAGTAACAATGCGCAATCGTGGTCAGTTAATCATTGGCGCAGCGCTGGTGCTGTTTGGCTTGCTTTCTTTGCTCAGCACGCTGCTGAATATTGATTTTGGAATGCTGTGCTGGCCGGCTCTGCTGATTGGCGTGGGCCTGTGGCTGGTACTCCGCCCCCGGCTGACCAGTCCGGATACGGCAAGCGATGTGCTGCTGATCGGTGACAGACGGCGGCGGGGCGAATGGACTGTGCAAAACGAGGAGTTCTGGCTGGGCGTGGGCGATGTGGAACTGGATATGACCCAGGCTATCATTCCGCCTGGAGAAACCGTCATCCGTGTCTATTCCTTCGTTGGTGACGTGGATATCTTTGTCCCCAGAACCGTTGGCGTGGATGTGCAGATGAACGGCTTCGTCATCGACTCGGACGTGCTGGGCCGCGACTACGACAGCTTCCTGACCCCGATTTCGGTTCAGAGCGAAAATTATGCCACTGCCGAAAGCCGCCTGCGGGTTGAGATGACCAGCTTCATAACGGATCTGAAAATTAAGCACGTCTAATCAAAAAGAATCAAAAAGGCCATCCACGGCAAAAGCCGCAGATGGCCTTTTTTGATTGCTTTAGATTGCTAGCGAGGGGCGCCACCACGGCGGTCACCGCCGCCGCTTCCGCCCCGACGATCACGATCGCCGCCGCGGAACCCGCCACCGCTGCGGTCGCGGTTACCACCGCCGCCCGGGCGCCCGCCGCGGCTGTCGCCGCGACCACCGCCTGGGCGTCCACCGCCGCCACCACCGCCACTGCGCCCGCCCCGGTCATGCTCCTGGGCTTCCTCAGCCGTCCAGCCTTCCAAAACGGCCTGGCGAGACAGGCGAATCTTGCCATCGGGGTCGATATTGGTCACCATAACGGTGATCTCATCACCGACCGTCACCACGTCTTCCACGCGCTCAACCCGTTCGCTGTCCAACTGGGAGATGTGCACCATGCCATCGATGTTGGGTAGAATTTCGATAAACGCGCCGAAGTCCGTGGTGCGCACGACCCGACCGGTGTAGATACGCCCAAGCTGAGGTGTTTCGGTGAGCATCTCGATACGTTCGCGCGCCGCGGTTTCGCTTTCTTTGTCGGTCGCCGCGATGTAGACGGTGCCGTCGTCTTCGATGTCGATCTTGGTATTTGTATCTTCCTGCAGGGCGCGGATATTCTTGCCGCCCGGGCCGATGATCGCGCCGATTTTGTCAATCGGCACTTTGATAATGGTAACCCGCGGTACGTGCGGTTTCAGTTCTGGCCGCGGCGTGGGGATGACTGCCAGCATTTTCTCCAGGATTTGCAAGCGGCCCGTGCGTGCCTGGGCCAGCGCCTTGGACATGATCTCAGCGGTGATGCCCTTGATCTTGATGTCCATTTGCAGAGCAGTGATGCCTTCTTCCGTACCAGCGACTTTGAAGTCCATGTCGCCCAGGTGATCTTCCAGGCCCTGGATGTCGGTCAGAACCGCATAGCGGGCATCATCATCGTTTTTGATCAGGCCCATCGCTACGCCAGCCACCGGCGCCTTGATCGGCACGCCGGTATCCATCAGCGCCAGGGTTGAGCCGCAGACGGAGCCCATAGAGGATGAGCCGTTTGAGGACAGCACTTCCGAAACCAGGCGCAGGGTGTAGGGGAATGTTTCTGCAGCCGGGATGACCGGTTCCAAGGCCCGTTCGGCCAGGGCTCCGTGCCCAATTTCGCGGCGCGACTGCCCGCGCAGCATCTTCACCTCACCGGTGGAGTAGGGCGGGAAGTTGTAATGGTGGATGTAGCGTTTCGATTCGTTCGGGCTGAGGTTGTCCAGCTCCTGGGCTTCCTTGGGCGTGCCAAGGGTAGCCATGGTGAGCACCTGGGTCTGCCCGCGGGTGAAGAGGCCCGAGCCGTGCGCGCGCGGGCTGATGCCCACTTCGCACCAGATGGGGCGAATCTCGGTCAGGCCGCGTCCATCCGGGCGCAGGCCTTTTTCGAGGATGCGCGAGCGCACCACTGTCCGGTAAGCTTCGTCAAAGGCTTGCTTCACCTGGCCAACTTTGCTCTCATCTTCAGCGGCGAACTCAGCGACAATCCGCTTTTGAAGCTCGTCAATCGCAGAATTGTGCTCGGTCTTGATCAGGGCCTGGTCTAGAATGGCGTTCATCTCGCCAACCGCGCGCTGGTAGATCGGCTCAAGCAGCGTTGGATCAATGGGGAAGAGCTTCACTTCGCGCTTGGGCTTGCCAATCTCAGCAGCCATGCGTTCCTGAACCTCGATCAACGGTAAGAGGGATTGATGACCGAACATGAGCGCTTCAACCATCACATCTTCCGCAATTTCCTCGGCGCCGCATTCCACCATTAGAATGGCGTCACGCGTGCCTGCAATGCGCAGGTCCAGCTCTGATTCTTCAATCTGCTCGAAAGTGGGATTGACGATGAAGTTTCCATTCATCCGCCCAATGCGCACAGCGCCAACCGGCCCGGCCCAGGGGATATCCGAAATCATCAAGGCGGCGGAAGCCGCATTAATGCTGAGGATATCCAGCGGGTTTTCTTGGTCGGCAGAGATCGAGAACATGATCACCTGCACATCGTTGCGCATCTCATTATTAAACAGCGGGCGCAGAGGCCGGTCGGTCAGGCGCGCGGTCAGGATGGCTTCTGTGGAGGGGCGGCCTTCACGCCGGAAAAACGAACCGGGAATGCGACCTCCGGCATACATGCGTTCTTCGTATTCAACGGTCAGGGGGAAGAAATCAAATCCTTCCCGGGGTTCATTTGACATGGTCGCGGCGGCAAAAACCATCGAATCGCCTAAGCGGATGGTAACTGCGCCTCCGGCCTGGCCGGCCAATCGACCGGTTTCGAGCGTGATGGTCTGGCCACCAACGCTGGCTGTATAACGTTTTCCTTCTGGTTGCATTTTTTCCTCTTGTTTTGTACCCGCATCTGTCAGGGATTGAAAGCTGAAGAGGAATCAACGATCCAGAATAACCGGTTCCTTTTCAAGTTTCAACTCCCGACGGGCGGGTAAGATGAAGTGTATGGGATGCGGCCTGCTTGTTACAAACCATCCCCCATAATCATAACCCAAATTGATCTTTGTTGCACGCTGGCAACGAAACAAATCGCAAGGTGAAATCTGCATCAATGTCTTCAAGCAGGCAGGTGGGTTTCATGA
Organism: uncultured Anaerolineaceae bacterium; assembly: GCA_964437595.1. GTDB lineage: Bacteria > Chloroflexota > Anaerolineae > Anaerolineales > Anaerolineaceae > DSYU01. Next base: position 10,070 of record CAYTHO010000036.1, on the reverse strand, counting down.
AGCGATTTGTTTTGGTGAAAAAAAACCGAGTAGATGGATTGGTCGTGCACCATCTACTCGGTAGATCGCGAACGGTTACTTTGTTCGCAGGTTCAGCCGTTCCGTAAGCGCAGTGTAGCGCGGGAAGGCTGTGCGGCGTAGATACGCCAGCAGGCGGCGACGCTGGCCCACCAGCTTTAGCAGCCCTCGGCGGGATGAATCGTCGTGCTTGTGCGAGCGAAGGTGCTCGGTGAGCTGGTTGATGCGCTTGGTTAAGATCGCAACTTGCACCTCAGGCGAGCCAGTGTCGGTATCATGGCGATGATACGACTCAATCAAATCGGTTTTTTGTTCTTTTGTTAAACTCATGACATCTGCCTTTCGAAATAGGTTTTGCAGGTCTCCATACCAGCAGCCGTACAATTTTGCCCATAGGACAACCGCCGCTGCCGCGGGTAGGACCAGTCAACGAGGAGGATTATACCAGAGGATGTGAGGCGCGGGAAGGCTTTTACAAAATTGTAGAGTGTTATACAAACGAATGTATTATGTTGCACTCGCCGCCTGCAGAACTGCGCGCAGGCTGGCCTGCTGCTCCGGGCTAAACAAGGGCAGGCAGCGGCGAATCAACCGGCTGATACCAGCCCCTGGCGCAAGGCTGAGCGCCTGGCGCAGGAAGTAGGCCGTTTCCACCGGGGTGCGGCGCGCCAGCGCTTCAATAACCGCCTGTAGGTCCGTCATCAACGGGTTAGGAGAGCGCTGTACCAGTGTGCTGAGCAAGCTGAAGACCGGTGGGAGGTTCTCAAAAGCCGGGTCCTCGATCACAGGGATAAGCGCGCGCACGCCCATGGATTGTGTGGCTGTTTCTGCGCTGTTTAGCCATTCTTCAAACAGATGGAACAGCCGCTGCGGCGCCGAACGGCGCAGGGTGGTCGTACCACCGCGAAATAATTCATCCAACATGCGGAAGTTCTCTGATGGCGCGGCCCAGTCGCGCAGGGTTTTCACGACTGCTTCCTGGTAGTTGGCCGGGATGGCGCCTAAGAGCGCCACCGCCAGCAGGCGCGGCTCCAGGTATGGGTCGCGCCACAAGGTATTCACCACCGCCAGGGCCTGGCCCGGCTGCTCCTGGCAGGTTTTGGCCAGTTCCAATTCTAACTGCTGCATGATGAGCGGCATCACCCGGTAGCTGGGCAGCAGCGGCTGCGGTTTCACCGCCTGACCAGGTCGGTAAGCCCGGTTGGCGTACAGGTCCAGCAGATCACGTAGGGCCAGCTGGAACCCAACCGGGTCCGCAAAGCGATCGATCAGCCCGTTAATCTGGGCGCGCAGGCGAGATAATTCAACTGCGGGCATATCGATTATCCCTGCTGGCGCGGACTAATATGCCCGGGCCCAGTAGACTTTCTCCGTGGAGTGCGCCCCGCAAACGATGCATGAACCAGACCCGCCGGGCTGGTCGAGTGGGATGCAGCGCGTGGTCGCGCGGGTGTCTTCTTTTACCTTTGCTTCGCACGCGGCGCTGCCGCACCACCAGGTGAAGGCCCAGTTGTCTTTTACCGTTTCCTTCAGCTCTTCGTAATCTTTCGGCTCCAGGATGTGTTCGTTTCGGTAGGTAACTGCCCGGCTGAACAACGAGGCGTGAATGTCCGCCAGAACCGCGGCTACCTGCCCGGCCAGTTGGTCCTGCGATACAAAGCTCTTGCCGGCTTTGCCCGGACGGTCGCGGCGGGCCATCGCGACGCTGTTTTTCTGCACGTCTTTCGGCCCGATCTCGATACGCAGCGGAATACCGCGCATTTCCCAATCGTTGAATTTGAACCCGGGAGTCAGATTCTCGCGGCTGTCCACATGCACGCGGAAAGTCGCGCTCAACTCCTGCTGGATGCGGTTCACAACCGGCATCACCTGGGATTTTTCCGCGTCGTCGCGGAAGATCGGCACGATCACCACCTGAGTGGGAGCGAGCTTGGGCGGCAGAATCAGGCCCTGGTCATCACCGTGGGTCATAATAATGGCGCCGACAAAGCGCGTGGAGAGCCCCCAGGAAGTGGTCCAGGCGTACTGCAGCTCATTGTTGGGGTCGAGGTAGCGGATCTCAAAGGCCTTGGCAAAGTTTTGCCCCAGGAAGTGCGATGTGCCCGACTGCAAAGCGCGCGTGTCGCGCATCATCGCCTCGATGGTGTAGGAGTTCACCGCTCCGGCGAATTTTTCCGTGGCGCTCTTGCGCCCGGGGATCACCGGGACTGCGGCATCATTGACCGCAAAATCGGTATAGATGTTGAGCATTCGCAGCGTCTCTTCAACGGCTTCTTCCGAGGTGGCGTGCGCGGTGTGGCCTTCCTGCCAGTAAAACTCCAGCGTGCGCAGGAACAGGCGGGTGCGCATCTCCCAGCGCACCACGTTGCCCCACTGGTTGATCAGTACGGGCAGGTCGCGGTAGGATTTGATCCACTTGGCATACATCGAACCGATAATCGTCTCTGAGGTCGGGCGAACCACCAGGGGCTCTTCCAGAGTCTCGCCGCCGCCGATGGTAACTACCGCCAGCTCGGGCGAAAACCCTTCAACGTGTTCCTTTTCCTTCTGCAAGAAAGACATGGGAATCAGGAGGGGGAAGGCCGCGTTGGTGTGGCCCGTGGCTTTGAAGCGCCGGTCGAGAGCGCCCTGGATGTTTTCCCACAGCGCCCAGCCGTAAGGGCGGACCACCATGCAGCCGCGCACCGGAGCATAATCGGCCAGCTCCGCCCGCAGTACGATCTGGTTATACCATTCGGAAAAGTTTTCGTTCTGTAAAGGAAGTTTTTCGTCGCTCATGAGATCCTTTTGGGTTGGCTATTTGCACTGGATAGTCAACAGTATATAAGAGGTTTGACTGCCTGTGAAGCGAAAATGCACGCTATTGCTGTGTGGGTTTGCTGCCTTTGAACGGCTCCTGAAGTTGATCGAACGTCTGAAGCTGGTCGAACGCGTGAAGCAGATCGAACGCTTCATCCACATCGTTCGTGTAGGAAAGCAGCGCTTGGGCAGGTTCGGACACGTAGCTGCCCTGAGTGGAGTAAAAAGCGGCCATCGCTCCTCGCCAGCCTTCGCCAACCAGGATCAGCGGGCGGTGGGGGATGGCATCGATGATCATGCGGTTCCACATCATCGCGATTTCCAGCAGCGTGCCCACGCCGCCGGGCAGGGCAATGGCTGCGTCGCAGTCGTCGATCAAGGCTAACAGCCGCTCATGCAGGGATGGGAAGCGCCGTTCTTCAAGCACCCAGGCATTCGGTTTTACATTTCGCCAGGTCTCAACTTCAGCGCATGTAACGCCAATCACATGCCCGCCCGCTTCCGCTGCGCCGCGAGACGCGGCTTCCATTGTGCCAATATACCCGCCGGTAAGCACCACATGCCCGGCCAGGGCAAGTTTTCGCCCCAGGCGGAAGGCATCTTCGTACGAAGTTCCATTATTTTGCGGCGCTGCGCCGCCAAAAATCGTTACTTTCATGTGCCCGGTTCTCGCTTTCGACGGTTATTCCTGGTCCCATGTGCGGCCATAGTTTTTCTCCAGCTTGGCGAGAATGGCCTGCTCAAGGTCAATGCCGAGCACGCTGGACAGCTGCAGCAGGTAAAGGGCTACATCGGCCAGCTCGCCCTGGATTTCCTTACTGTTGTGCGAATTCTCGCTCCACTGGAAATGTTCCAGCACCTCGCTGGCTTCCAGCGCCAGCGAAATGGCGATATTTCGGGGCGTCTGCGGACGTTTGCTGTCTGGCGCATACCACCCTTTTGCAGCCACAAACTGGTTCATGGCCTGGGTCAGTTCTTGTATATCCATGCGCTGCATTATACAATGAAATCATCCCCCCGCATTTGCAGGGGGATGATGTTTTTTGAAGAATTACTCTTCCTTCTTCTCTTTCTGCTTTTGAGCGATCACTTCCTGCGCCAGGTGAGAAGGCACAATTTCATAGTGATCGAACTGCATGGTGAAGTAACCGCGCCCGCTGGTCATCGACCGGAGCTGGGTGGTGTAGCGCAGCATTTCGGCCAGCGGAACATGCGCGGAAACGATGGACACGCCGTGTTCCGAGTTCATGCCCTGAATGCGGGCGCGGCGGGTGTTGAGGTCGCCCATGATATCGCCCATGTTGGCTTCGGGCACGTTGATCTGCACCAGCATGATCGGCTCAAATAGCACGGGACCGGCCTCGTGGAAGGCCAGTTTGAAGGCTTCGCGACCGGCGATTTCAAAGGCGATAGGCTTGGAATCAACCGGGTGCTCTTTGCCATCAAATACGGAGACCTTCACATTGGAGACGGGGTAGCCGGCCAGGATACCTTCCTTCATAACGGCACGGATGCCTTTTTCAATGGCGGGCATGTAGCTGCCGGAGATAGCGCCGCCGAACACGTCATTTACAAACTCGAAGTCTTCTTCGATTGGCTCTACGCGCAGGTGAACCTCACCAAACTGCCCGGAACCGCCCGTCTGTTTCTTGTGGCGATACATGGCCGAGCCCTTCTTGGTGATCGCTTCGCGGTAAGGAACGCGCGGTTCTTCAGTCAGCATGGCTGTTTGGAACTTCGTTTCCGCGCGGCGGATAACCACATCGATGTGCTGGTCGCCCATACCCTGCAAGATGGTCTGGTTGGTCGACGGTTCCATGTGCCAGGAGAGGGTGGGGTCCTCTTCCGTCAGGCGGGTGAGGGTCGGCGAGATCTTGGCAGAGTCGATCTGGGTCTTGGGCTGGATGGCTACCTGGAACAGCGCGCCAGGATACTCAGGCTTGGGCAGTTCCATCGGGTGGTTGCGATCGCTGAGGGTGTTGCCCGTGGTGGTTTCTGCCAGCTTGGGTACGATGCCGATATCGCCGCTGTGAACCACCCGCACCGCGAGGGTTTCCTTGCCGCGGATGATGCTGACCTGCCCCAGCCGTTCTTCGAGGTTCTTGGCCTGATTCCACACACGAGAGTCGGAGTTGACCGTACCGGAATATACCCGGAAGAAGGTCAGCTTCCCAACGAAAGGATCAGCGGTGGTTTTCCAGACGTAAGCTGCCAGCGGGCCGCTGTCTTTGGCCTCTAACTGCTCCTCGCCGCCTTTGCCTGCCGCCAGCGCGGGGCCGACTTCAGCAGGAGAGGGGATAAGATCGACGATTGCATTCAGCAGTGGGAAAATGCCTGCTTCCTGCGATCCGGAGGCGACAAAAACCGGGACGAAGGAGCCACTTTTGGTTACGCCGCGCAAGCCGCGGATAACCTCTTCATCGCTCAATTCGCCAGCTTCCAGGTATTTCTCCAACAGGGCATCTTCACCTTCAGCAGCAGCTTCAACCAGCGCCATGCGGGCGCTATCGGCTGCCTCGCGATATTCTGCTGGAATATCCACAGGCGTCTTGCTGTTGCCCTTATAGGCCTTCATGGTGAGAAGGTCAATCACACCCTGAAAAGCCTGTTTTTCTCCCCAGGGCAGTTGGACGGGGATGACGCGGATCGAGGAAAACTCCTGCAAAGAAGCAAGAGCTTTTTGGAAATTCGCGTTATCCCGCTCCATCTTATTAACCACGGCAAAGCGGGGCAGGTGGAACCGATCACAGTACTGCCAGGTGATTTCCGTCCCGACTTCCACGCCCGAGACAGAATCGATCAGGACGATCGCGCCATCCGCCACCCGCAAGGCTGAAATGACCTCACCGATGAAGTCAAGGAACCCTGGCGTGTCGAGTACGTTGATCTTGCAATCTTTGTATTCGACCGGGATAACGGATGTGTACAGGGAAATTCCGCGTCGGACCTCCTCTTCATCAAAGTCCGAGGCGGTCGACCCGTCTTCAATTTTACCCACACGGGTTGTTGCACCGGTCGCATGCAGGAAGGATTCCACCAGTGTGGTTTTCCCTGCGCCGCCGTGCGATACAAGCGCAACGTTGCGGATTGCATCAGTACTATATTCTTTCATGAAAGGGACCCTTCTTTTCCGTTCTTATTTGCTAAGGCAGTATTTTAAGGGAAGATGACGTTCTTGTCAAAGTACATTTAGTACAGCTTGGAAACCTGAACAATTATAACAGACACAACCGCTGTTGGCGGTTGATCCTGAAGCGATTTCCCGCTCTCAGTGATTAGAGCGTTTTTTCCATTCTCCAGGCTGGTTCTTCTACCTGGTGCCAGACGCCCTTTTCGTCGGGATATGACCAGACGCCTGGCTCTGGCGCAACGACCGTATAGCCACGGCGCAGGTAAAGCTGCTGGGCGCGCGGGTTGTCGCGTGCTACATTTAAGGTAATGTAGAGGAAACCCCGCTGGCGCAGGTCTTCCTCTACCACCTCCATCATCATTGAGCCTAACCCTTGCCCGCGGAACACGTCGCGCACCCGAAACGAGTAAAGATAGGCCCGCTCATCTCCATCGGCCAGTTCGGGCCGGTCACATATCAACTGGATAAACACCTGCCCGATCAACCCCGTCCCCGGAAGATCGGCGACCCACAAGATGGTATACCCCCGCCGCATGCGCTGGTAGGCCTCGGCGTACACGCGCCTGAAATGGGTGTATTCACCGTCCCATTCCATCGCCGGCAGGTCCGATTCGGTTACCTGGCGTACAATCACCTGGTCAAGCCAGTGATTGACGCGTTCTTTTTTCTTCCCGTAATCATTCTGCTGCGTTTTTTCGCGCGGCTTAAAAAAAGGCTTCCAGTTCATATCAATCCATGCGGAACCGTGCTATTCCTTATATTGCTCAATGAGTGTGTGTAGAAGCTGCTTTTCTTCTTCCACGGTGGAAATTTTACCATCTAACCAGGCGGTGCGCAGGCCGCCCAGTATCTGGCGGTAGTGCGGCCCCGGCTGAATGCCCATCTGGCGCAGGTCGTTTCCATCGGTTACTGGCCAGGTATTTCGCCAGGCTTCACGGTAGCGATCCAGCAGGAGTCGGGTTTCATCGGCCAGTGGGAACAGGCTGGCGATAAACAGCGCCACCGCAGGCGCTTCATCCAGGCGGTACGTGGCCTGGCTGGGAGGTCTGCTAATGAGTCCGGGCAGTTCTTGCAGGATTTGTTTCGCCGCGGCCAGCCCATGCTGAATATCGTTTGGCAGGCGCAGGCGCTGGGCAATATCCAGCGCATCATGGACGGGGAATTCCATCAGCCAGAGGATGAATGCCAGGCCCTGGCGCAGCGACAGGTTCCCCAACTGCTCGGGCAGATTCCAGGAGGCATTGATTTCCCCAAAAAGCGCTTGATTCAGCAGGGTTTCTTGAGACCCGGACCAATTCAGCGCAGGAGATATAGCGCTCAGCAGGTTCAACTGCTGCAGCCGGTTCAACATGGCTATGGCTTTCTGCTCCGCCAAGACCAGGTTCAATTCATGGCGCAGCCGGTCGCCGGAAACCTGGCGCGTCAGCTCGCGTGCTTCTGCGATGAGCTGGGCCGTTCGCTCTTCGATCTGGAAATCGAAACGCTGCTCAAAGCGCACCGCGCGCATCATACGGGTTGGGTCATCCACGAAGGACAGCGAATGCAGCACGCGCACCAGCCCGCTGCGCAGGTCGCGCAGGCCGCCCCAGTAATCGTACAATTCGCCGTAGTGGCGGCCATCTAACCGCAGTGCCATGGTGTTGATCGTAAAGTCGCGCCGGTGCAGATCGAGCTTGATGCTGCTGCGCTCCACTGCCGGAAGGGCCGTTGGGTAATCGTAAAACTCCGTTCGGGCGCTGATCAGGTCCAGGCTCTCGGGTAAATCCTGCGGGTTGAGTGAAGTTGAATCGGAGGCAAGGGCAGCAGCCAGTTCTGGGCGGATCTCAGCGATTGTCCACTTGGCGGTGCCAAAGCGGCTGTGCGCCACCAGACGGCCTCCATAGCAGCTCATCAGCTTGTTCGCCAGCGCAATGGCATCGCCTTCGACGACCACGTCAAAATCCGGGCTGGGGCGGTTGAGCAGCAGGTCGCGCACAAAGCCCCCCACCACATAAACGGCCATGTGCTGCTCGTGGCTCTTCTCTGCCACAGCCTGAATCAACGCCATGCGCGCCGGGGGCAGGGCAGCCTCCAGGCGCTCGGCCAGGTTTGGGTGCCCGTAGGCGGGTGCTGTGTCGGTCATCGTCTTGAGCAGGTCAGTGCGGGTAACTATGCCAACGATCTTGCCGCTGTCTGCATCGACGACCGGGATCTGCCCCCATCCGCTGTCGGTCATCACCCGGCGCAGGTGTTCGATCGAGTCCTGCGGGCTGACGGTCACTTCCCCGGATTCCATCAGGCTGGAAGCGGTCAGGTTGAGGCGGTGAGCCAGGGCGCGGTCGACCGCGCGGCGGGTGAGCAGCCCCTTGACCTTGCCATCCTGCACCACCGGGTAGCCTTCGTAGCCGTAGCGCTGCATGAGCTTCGCGGCGCGCTCGGCAGGTGTTTCGGGCGCCAGCACCAGCGGGTGCGGCGACATTACCTGCCGGACGGTAAGGGAAGGGTGTACGTGCTCCGGCAGGATGCGCATCAGATCGGTATGTACATCTTCCAGTGCAGGCACTCGGACGGTTTGACCATTCTCATTCAGAGTCTCACTGGTGCGGATCAGTGCGGCGGCGGCCCGCCCGTGCCCGCCCCCGCCAAAGTGTTCGGCCACGCGGGAAACATCCACATTATTCGTTACCGACCGCGCCACCAGGCGGATGCCTTCGCCGGTGTGCACCAGCAAGAAAAGCGCATCCGGGTCGAGCAGGTCACGCAGCTTGTGAGCGATGGTGGAGATTTCATCCACCAGGTCTTCAGCATGCGCCCGCGCCACCAGGATGTTCTGACCGTTAATCATATGCCGGTCGGCGGTGGAGAGCATGCGGTCATATACCTGGCGCTGTTCGTCAGAGAGGGGTGGGTTCAGGTAGCGCGAGAGTATCTGCAGGCTGGCGCCCTGTTCCAACAGGAAGGCGGCTGCGCGCACATCGCGCGGGGTAGTGCTGGTATAGCTCAACGAGCCGGTATCCTCATAGATGCCCAGCAGCAGCAGGGTGGCATGGATCGGGCTGAAAACGCCGTTGTGCTCGCGCAGTCCTTCCACGAACAATGTGGTGCACGCGCCGGTCCGGTCAATGGATACGTTCCAGCCTTCGGGCAGTTCGGGGCGCAGCGCGTGGTGGTCAACCACCTGTACGGCAGTGTGCTGTGACATCCCCTTCAGTGTTACCAGCGATTGGGTATCGACCAGCGTGACCGTCTGGATGGGGCCAGCAGGCAAGTCACGTGCCTCAACAAAAGGCAGCTCAGCGCCGTATAGGGTCAGGAACGAGCGCACATTGCGGTTCATGCGTCGCGGCATAACCGGAAAGGCCTTTTCATCCATTAAGTACGCACCCAGCGCAGCTCCCAATGCGTCGAAATCAGCCTGCTCGTGGGTGAGGATTACATTCATAGGGATTATTGTAATCTTAAAATCGTCTTTTCGCCTAATTCCTCCGAACTACTCAGGTGGTTTTTCCCACTTCACCCAGATCATCGTTTCTTCGCCACCCGCGTCAGCAGGTATGCTGTTCTCATCAAACTTCACCTCGAACTGCGTACCCTTGGGCAGCAGCCGTTTGGCGAAACCCCACAACCAACCGTACATGAAATGGTCGGGGATGTTGATGCGGAAGCGAATTTTCATGCAGCGCTCGCCAGCCACTTCTGCTTTGATCAGCCAATCTAACCCTGTATTACGGTAAAACTGCTGGTGGTAGGTACTGTAATTTATTAACGCTTTCTCAAGCGTATCCCATTCTGGGGGAAGGGAGATCGACTGTGTCACCGAAGCGCCCATGCTGACCAGGTCGAACATGCCATCGATGCTTTTCCGCCAGGCCACAACATCTTCTAGCATCTCCCGAACATGCGCCACGCTGTACCACTCATTGGGGGTATACGTTTTTGCCTCTTCCAGGAGATGAGAAATCTCATCTTTTCGGAGCGTGTTTAAAGAGGCAAGCACCAAACTACCCTTCATTTCCGCATCAGAGGACATTTTCGGAGACATGTGTTCCTCGTCATGTGCTCGTGAAAGTGATAATTTTTATAAATTATTATACGTCTGATGTGAATTAACCCTAAGCAGGCGAAGAAACCGCAAAGGATTGAA
>CAYTHO010000035.1:0-52911 GCA_964437595.1 uncultured Anaerolineaceae bacterium | reverse complement strand
TTTCGCGATTTTGACAATGTTTTTGTGCTTCTGGCTTTATGCCTGAGTAGTTACTCGTAATGTTTTGAATATTGAATTTCACGGTAGTCGATGTATAATCACATATAAATATTCATATACATATATTGAGATACATATGCCCGTACACATAAATGGAGATATGAATGTCTGCATCTATTGACAAACTCACCGGACTGCTCACTATCCAATCCCTGTACAACCAACTCGAAGCCGCCATCAAGGCTGGCGATCCCTTCATCCTCATCGCGCTGGACCTGGATAAATTCAAGGCTGTCAACGACAAATTTGGCCACGTCGCGGGCGATGAATGGCTGCGCCTGATCGCCTGCATTTTCGCAGAGGCTTTCTCCGGCGAAGGCACTATCCTCGCCCGGCTGGGGGGAGACGAGCTGGCCGCCGCTGTCCCCACTGATGACCCTGCCGCGGTTTACCAGAAGGCCGAGGCCCTGCGCCAGCGCATCGAAAAAGAGAAACCCGCCATCATCGTCAAAGGCGAGGAAATTCGCCCCGGCCTCACCATCTCCCTTGGTCTGGCGACGTTTCCGGCCAACGCCGCCAATGTGGATGACCTGGTGGATAAGGCTAACCAGGCGTTGCGTCGGGCCAAGCTCGCCGGGGGCAACCACGCCTGCTTCTACCAGGAGACCGATTTCCTCACGGGTCTGCTAAACCGGACTGCCATCCGCCAGGCCTTGGAAGAGGCTGTGACCCAGGCCCGCGCCGCCTCCGCCCCCCTCTCGATCATCGCCTTTGACCTGGACCGCTTCAAGGAGATTAACGATGAGTACGGGCACCGCGTCGGCGATGAAGTGCTTAAGCGCATGGGCCACCTGCTGCGCAGCAACTTCCCCGGCGCCCTGGAAGCGCCTGGTGCGGGCGACGCCCAGGCATCCGGCGCGACCGGCATCCCAGGGCGCTTGGGTGGCGAGGAGTTTATAATCATCCTGCCCGGCCAGTCTGCCGACTCGGCCTTCATCCTGGCCGATGAGTTCCGCCGCCTGGTGGAGGATAACGAACTGCCCATTACCCTGGGCGCGCCCAGCGAGGATGCGCGCACCTTCAACCTGCGCTTCCACGTCTCCGGCGGCGTTGCCAGCTTCCCCGGCGATGCCACCGAGGCGGTTGACCTGCTGCGCAAAGCCGACGAAGCCCTCTTTCGCTCCAAGCGCACCGGGCGCAACCGCATCTCCCTGCCTACCTCCGCCCAGATGGTCACTAAGACCTCGTACTATTCGCAGACCCAACTCGAGCGGCTGGCGAACCTGGCCCGCAAGTTGGACAAGACCGAAGCCTTCCTGCTGCGCCAGGCGCTGGATGAACTGCTGCTCAAATACGAGGATCCTTATGTGGGCTGATCTTTCGCTCCCCTGGCAGGCCGCCTTCGAAATGGCCTGGGAGGCCGCCTGCTCCGGCTGCATCCCCATCGGTGCGGTGATCTATGATGCCCAGGGCCGCCTGGTCGCCGCCGGGCGCAATCGACTCAACGGCCCGCGTGCCAGCGGCGCCAACTGCGGCCCGCAACTTGCTTACCTGTCCGGCAGCCGCATCGCCCACGCCGAAATCAACGCCCTCATCGCCCTCGATTACACCCCAGCCAGCCCGCGCGACTGCACCCTCTACACCACCACCGAACCCTGCCCCATGTGCGCCGGAGCCATCGTCATGGCCAACATCCGCCGCGTTTGCTACGCCTCGCGCGACCCCTGGGCCGGTGCCATTCATGTGTATGAAACGGACCTGTACATGCGCAGCAAGCGCATGCATGTAGAAGGCCCGCTCAACCCCGATTTCGAAGATATCCTGGTTGCCCTCAGCATCGACCACTTTATCGTTGAGGGCCAGCGCCGCGGCCCCGGTTCGGTGCTAGATAACAAAGGTCCTTTCTTCAGCACTTTACAGGCCGCTTTGCCCCGCGGCGTGGCTCTGGGCGAGCGCCTGTACCACTCCGGCCTGCTCCAGTCCCTGCGCGCCGCCCGCACTCCGCCAGACGAAGTTCTCGACCTGCTGGTGGGGGAGCTGGTCCGATCGTTGTAGAGGTGCGCAGCGGCCCCCTATTTCTGGGAACTTTTTCACCCCTTCAACCGTCTGTACTATAATATCGCCGGACTCGCTCCGGCTTGTATCGTGCTAAGGATTCCTTATCACTATTCTCAAATCACTATTCTGTAATCCCCATCCTCAAGGAGAAACGAAATGCTTTCCAAAAACACTATCTTCCGTCTCTCGACCATCCTCATCATTATCGCCCTCGTTGGCTGTGGACTGCCAACCCGTGCCACCACTGCCCCCGCACCCACCGCCGATCTCAAGCCGACCTTTGATGCCGTTGCCGCCGAGGCGGTCCAGACCGTGGTAGCTCAGATGACGCAGAATGCGCCCACTGCCGCTCCCGCCACCAACACCCCCGAACCAACCTACACTGCCGCCCCCACCGAGACGCCCCTGCCGTCCTTCACCCCCGCGCCACCCACCCTCACTCCCACCAATACCCTCATTCCCTGGACCAATACCCCCGCCGCCACCAGCACCCCCGCCTACCAGTGCAAGATCGATGAGCAAGGCCCGGGCTTTGGCGACGACTTTCTCGTCAACGCCCCCTTCGATGGCCGCTGGAAGGTCACCAACACCTCCTCCACCACCTGGAAAGCCAACGAGACTGACTTCAAATACCTGTCCGGTACCAAATTTCAGGATAATGTTGACGCCCTCGATCTCACCGCCGATGTCGCCAAAGACGGCTCCTACACCGTCATCATCGACATGACCGCCCCCACTACCCCTGGCCGCTACAGTGCCACCTGGGGCTTCGTCCAGGGCGGCAGCGTCGTCTGCCTGGTCGGCCTCACCATCGATGTTAAGTAACCCGCGAATGTGACGATTTTCCTGACAATTGCGCCAAAAAGTATGATGTTTGTTTCTTGACCACTTTTCACCTTTAGCGTAATATAACCGCTGATAACCAATTCATTCATATCGTTCAGGAGAGAAATCCTATGGCAATGAAAATTAACGATGATTGCATCGCTTGCGGCGCCTGCCTGCCCGAGTGCCCCACCAATTCCATCACCGAAGACACCCCGATCTACATTATCGACCCCAACACCTGCGTGGAGTGCGTCGGCCACTATGATTCCCCTCAGTGCGCTGCCGTCTGCCCGGTGGAATGCATCACCAAGGCCTGATCGGTCAGGGCAAACAGCCGAAACACCGATAAAAACGAAATGCTCCTCAGCGTACTGTCTGAGGAGCATTTTTATTTCTACTTTTTATCCTTCTTCTTATCTTTCTTCTTCTTTTTATCCTTGTCCTTGCCCTTATCTTTATCTTTTCCCATGCCATCCTCCTTTGAACCCAGTGCGGATGTTGCCGATAACAAATCTTAGCATGGATTACCCATCACCGCCACCGAGTCACCCGCTTAAAACTGCGCCTCCGCCGTGGGCGTCAGCTCAACTCCCTCGGCAGACAGTTTTGCGTGCGTTTCGGCGATGAGCGCCTCAGCCTCTTTGCTGAAGCTGGAATGCCCGTCGCTGACCAGCGTCACCCGGTAGCCGAGCTTGCGCGCCCCCAGGCAGGTGTGCTTCACGCAGCCGTGCGAGACCAGCCCCATTACGATCACTCTACCCACCCCGCGCGCTTCCAGTTCCGCCTCCAGCGCGGGCTCCTCGAAACTGTTTGGGCGCGTCTTGCCCAGCACCACATCGCCGGGCAGCGGCTGCACCTGGGGGTGGATCTGCCAGCCGTCCGTGCCCTTCACCAGCGAATGCGCATCCGCATGCTGCATAAAAATCACCGGAACGCCCGCGGCTCGCGCCCGCTCGCTCAACACGCGCGCGTTCGCCAGTAGCCGCTCCGCCTGGTACACCGGCGTCGATTTCAGAAACAACCCCTTCTGGATATCGATCACCAGCAGGGCCGTCCCTTTGCCCCGCGCCTTCGCCTCGACCACCTTATCCTTCTTTGCCGCCATGCAGATTCTCCTTGATGAATAATAAACGCCATCATCTAGCCTGGTAGGGCAAGTATCCCTACCTGCCGTCCTTTCCTACTCCCAGCACTCCCGATCCACCTCCGCTCCCGCCGCATCCCTCAAGATAGCGCAGTCCCCGCTGTTGTTCCAAATCCCCGACCCGCTCTTAAAATTAAACCCGCACCAATCCGGCTCATCCTTATTCGTATATACCCGGCAGGCCTGGCCCGGCTGCATCGTGTAGGCCGGGAACCAGAACGTCTTCCCGCTGTTATCGCTCAACGACCAGCCCTGCAGGGGCACCGCCGCGCCCGCCGCTGCCTGGATCTCCACAAATTCGTCCGGCTCGGCGCTGCCCTCCATCCCGTCATAGAAAACCTGCGTGATGTTCACGTTCCCCACCGCCGGAGGTGCATTCCCGTTCAGTACACCTGGCAGGAACAACCGCCATTGGTACTGCGCCGACACACTATAATCCGCCCCATCACTCACTACCGTCACATGCCCGTTCCAATCCGTCCGCCAGATCACGCTCCCCGCCAGCTTCAGCCGCTCCAGCGTATCCGGCGAAGGATGTTTGTACGTGTTTGGCCCCACGCTGATGATGCTGTCCAGCGCCCCCACCGCGTTCAAAAACGCGCTGCTCGAGCTGCTCGTGCTGCCGTGATGCGCCACCTTCAGCACCTCTGCCGCGACGGGGATTTCGCCCGCCAGCAGGTCCGCCTCCGCCGCATCGCTGATATCCCCCGTGAACAGAAAGTTCACCTCGCCGTGGTCCACCCGCAACACCACCGAGGCGTCGTTTGTATCTGGAGTTCCCAGACCGCTAGTCGGGTTGAGCACCTGCGCCGTCATCTCCCCCCAGGTGTAAGTCACCGGGGACTGTGCCGGGATCAGCGCAAGCCCATCATCGTTCGCGGCAGCCAGGAAGTTGTTCCATTCCCCCGAAGTGCCGGGGTAACCGTTGTAGATGATCTCACCAACCGTAATATCCGGCGCCGCCAGCACGTCGATCAGCCCTCCGATGTGGTCGCTGTCTGGGTGGGTCGCCACCATCACATCGATCTGGCTGATGCCGTTCTCGCGCAGGTAGTCCATCACAATTGGCCCGGCGTCCGTATCCCCGCCGTCAATCAGCACGGTGAAGCCGTTCACATCCTGCAGCAGCGCAGAATCGCCCTGGCGCACATCAAGGAACACCACTCGCAGGCTGCCCACTCCCGCCGACTGCGCCGTTTGCGCCGCCCCCGTGCTGAAAGATGTCAGCGTGAGCAGTAGTAGCCAGAGGATACGGGCAATCACCACCCCGCGATCCGGTTTTTGCATGGCGTTCCTCCGTTTCTGCGCGCTTCAACCGCGGCGGGCCGGGCTCATTCCTCCGCGGATTTCTGGATATAAACGAAGTGTTCCACCCGGTAAGGCGGGTGCTGGTCAGGCAGGCCGGGCAGCCTTTCTGCCGCACAGGTTGGGTACACCGTCAGGCCCTCCAGCGCTTCAAGGTCCACCCAACAGAATTCCACCTGCGCCGGGCCTTCTCCCTCTTCGCGCCTGCCCATAAAATGTCCTTCCAGCGGAATCTGGTGCTCATCCGCCAGCGTGATCAGGAAGTACAGGTGGATCTGGTGGCAGTACTTCTTGCCCCACGGGAAAAAATTTTCTCCCACCCACAACAGCCGCCCCGGCGTCACGTCCGCGCCGGTCTCCTCTTTGATCTCGCGCACCAGGGCATCGATGCTGATCTCGCCCAGGCGCACATGCCCGCCGGGGAAGGCGTACTCGGCTGTATCTACCCCGTGCTGAAGCAGCACCTTGCCTTCGCGGACCAGAATCCCGGCGACGCGGTAGCTAAAGATGCCTTTCTTCTTATTGAAAAGAATATCCTGCGTTCCCACCTTATCGCTTCTCCAAACGCTGGAAGTACTGTAATTCTACTTCACTTTTGGGGTAGAATAATATTTCCCGTCACAAATGAACTTCCTTCTAGCATACCTGTGTATAACACAACTGCAAAGGATACTGACACATGAAAAAGACGATCTTAGGGCGTACGGGCATCGAAACAGGCATGATCGGCCTTGGGTTGGAGCATCTGGAGAAAGAACCTTTTGAGAAAGTGGCAGCCGTGGTCGAAACGGCGCTGGAGGCAGGGGTGCAGTACATGGACCTCTTTATGCCCTCTGCCAGCATCCGCGATACCTTTGGCCGGCTGATGAAGGGCCGCAGGGAGCGGTTCATGATCCAGGGGCACATCGGCGCCTGCCTGCAGGAGGATAGTCAGTATTTTCGCACCCGCGAACCGGAGCGAGCCGAACGGCACGCCGAAGACCTGCTACGCCGGCTCGGCACGGATTATGTGGATACGCTGATGCTTCATTTTGTCGATGAACCCGGTGAATGGGCGGAAGTTTCCGCGCCCAGCGGTCTCCTCGAAATCGCCCAGCGCTGGAAACAGCAGGGCAAAGCCCGCGCGGTGGGTATGAGCTGCCACAAAGTACCCGCCGCCATGGCCGCGGTTGAAAGCGGCTTGGTAGACATCTTGATGTTCCCGGTCAACCCTGCCTTCGATCTGCTGCCCGGCGACACCAAACTAGAAGCGCTGTGGGAAGCGGATCCCTATGCGGGGCTGCGCCAAAGTGGTAACCAGCCCGTCTTCTCCCGCCGTGATCTATTCCTGGCCTGCGAGCGCAGCGGTGTTGCCATCGTGGCGATGAAGCCGTTCGCTGCCGGGTGGGTCTTCTGGCCGGAGAACCCCAGCGGAATTGTCCTCTCGCCGGTGCAGTGCCTGCAGTACACGCTGTCGCAGCCCGGTGTATGTGTGGCTGTTCCTGGCTGCAAGACCCCCGAGGAGGTCCAGGCTGCGCTGGCCTGGCTCACCGCATCCGATGCGGAGAAAGATTACAGCGCCATCCTGGAAAGAACGGACTGGAACCTGTCTGGAAGCTGTATGTATTGCAACCACTGTCTTCCCTGTCCGGTAGGCATCGACATCGCCGCCACCACGCGCCTGTTCGACAGCGCACGCAAGCAAAGCGTCACCCCAGCGCTCGCCGCTGCCTATGACCGCCTTCCCGCCTATGCCTCCCAGTGCCTTCTCTGTGGCTCCTGTGAAGAGCGCTGCCCGTTTAATGTGCGGGTCCAGGCCAACATGGAAGAAGCCGCTGTGTTGTTTGGTCGCTAAGGAATCTTTTCGCGAACCAGTGCGGATTGCAAATATAGATCTCCCCCGCTGTGCATAGGCGCACTGTAATCGCGGGGGAGGTTTATTCGCTGCGGTTGATGCTTCCCAAACCCTATACTTATGGCTATTGTATATATCAGGACTACTTATATAATATTAGTAGAACAAATAAACCAACAATCACACGTATAGGGAACTTGATGAACGTTCGAACATTTCTAACCATAGCGGCGGTAATCGCCTTTTTGTTTGGGCTTGGGTTCGTGATCATTCCAGGCGGCGTTGCGGCCCTTTACGGTGTAATGCTTGACCCGATAGGCACTTACATTGCGCAGTTATTTGGTGCGGCCCTGCTAGCGCTGGGCGTCATCAATTGGTCAGCCCGAGATGCCCGTGAGATGGACGGTGTGCTGCTGGGTAACTTAGTTGCGAATGCCACTGGTTTCCTGGTAACGCTGTTTGGCCAGGTGGGGCAGGCCGGTGGCATTAATGCTCTGGGCTGGGCTACGGTGGTGCTCTACCTTTTGCTGGCCATCGGCCATGGATATTTCCGTTTTATGGCCCGCGGTGCGGTAGGCCGGGTAACTTCGCAATAAAATAACCCGCCTGCTCTCGTCCCACCGCTCCAGCATCCTTACATCGACCACAGCTCTGCACGCATATCTGTCTCGTCTGACCAGCGGTGCTGGAGCGCGCTGATCTCATTCACGATGTCTTGTGGTAGGGGTTGGATGTTCTTCGCTGCCAGCAGGAACTCCTGTAGGTTTTCGGTCCGCCCGCTCGAGCCGACTGTAGCACGCACCTGCGGGAAGCTGTGCGCGAAGCGAACGCAGAACTCCGTCCAGCTGGAAATGCCGGAGCGCTCGTAGATGGGGGCCACTTCCACCGCGCGCTGCTGGATATACGGCTTCCAGGCTGCGCCGGGTACGTCGCGCAGTCGGTGAATATTGCCACCCGATACGGTGCGCATAGCCACAACCGACTCGTCGCGGCTGACAATCAAGTCCCACAACTCGTTGGAGGCAAAGCGCTGGATCGGGTTGAGATAGAAGATAAAACCGTCCACCACGCCGGTGGTGTATCCGCCGCGCAGCGCATTCAGCGACATCCACGATGTCCACGGGAACACTTCCACCACGTAGCGCTTCACCAACCCCTCGGCGCGGATCTTCTCGAGGGTTTTATAGCACGGCCCGCCGCTGGCGAACTCGTCGGCCAGCCCGTCGCCCAGGCACAACTGGCCCACCGCGATGCTGTCGATGCCCAGCGGCTCGATGTTCTCCCGAATCACATCGTACAGCGCTTCCTCCGTCCCGGCGATGATCTTGACGATCAACTGTGGCACGTGGGTGCGGTCCTGGTCAAAGGCGACGCGCAGCACTTCCAGCGCGTTGCCATAGGTATGGCTGGTGTGAAACCACACGCCAGCGTTCATCGCCATGCGGGCCAGGCGCACCCGGTCGGCAAAGGGAATGTTCTGGTCGCCCAGGCGGGTGGTGCCGTAGATGTACGGTGAGAGGTCGCTGAGTGGTTTGAGTGGTTGGGTAGAAGGGGTTGGGGTCATTTAGGGTCCTCGTCGCGAAACAGATGTGTATCTAGTGTATCATCTTTCGCCGGTTTCTGAACGCCATAAAAATGCGGCTCTTTCTCACTTTGCTGGCTCGTTGACACCCCTGAACACTGCTGTCATGAAAACAATACCCGCCACGGCGATGGCGATGAAAATACCGCTCTCCGCAGCACTGACGGGCACGCCTGTCAGCACCATGTTGATGATCATTGCCACCAGCGCGGCGCCCATGGTGAGTAATTTGACGATGAGTACCGCTGCCAGGGTGAAGCCCCAGCGGTGGCTGCGCCAGAGGAGCACGGCGGTAAGGAAGGCGGTGGGTACGATCACCGCCAGGTCGAGGGCCTGGATGCCCAGGGTGGTGCTGGATTCTAAACCGACGGGCGGCAGTCCGGCAAGCTGCGCGGGCAGGATACGGCCCAGCCAGGCCAGGGTTAAAAAGGCCCCAATCAAGGCCAGGAAGATGGCTAATCCGCGGCGAGGAAAGGTTTTGTTGATTTGCTGCGTCACCAGGTCGGGGTCCAGGCCGCTGAGGGCCAGGATGAAGGCAAACAGGCTCAGTGAAAATATGGCCACGTACACTAGGAACATCTCGTTGAAAGCGGACAGGAAGCTGTAGGTGATGTAGGAGTACAGCATGTAGGCCAGCGTGCCGGTGAGCAGCAGCCGTCCGCGCAGCGAGCCTTTACGGGCAAGCACCAGCCCGGTGACCAGCAGGGGGATGCCGAGGATCAGCGTTACCACATCCTGGGCGATGCCCTGGGTGGCGAAGGAGAGAGAATCGAAGCGGTACAGGCCGTGGCCCTGTAGGGGAACCACCTCACCGCGCACGGTGGTGAAGCTGGGGGAACTGCCCGAGCCCTGCCAGAAAACGCCCGTCGCGGCGGCGATGAGCGCCAGCACGGCGATGGCGATGGATAAAATGGTGAGTGTTTGCGTGTGTTTCATCTTTGCATTCCTAATTTTTTTTGAGCGAGGAAAAGTAGTTCCAGACGAAGCCGAACGCCAGAACGTTGACGATGGTGAAGGCAATGGTCGGTACTGGGTCGGCCAGGTTACCTGTGAACCAGTTATAGTAATCAGCCATGAGGAAGCTCGTCATCAGGGTGACGGCTTTGATCAGGAAGATCCCGGCCAGAGCGAATCCCCAGGGACGGCGCTGCCACAGCCAGACTCCGGTGAGCGCGGCAATGGGGGCAACGATTGCCATGTCGAGCACCATGAAGGGTGTGCCACCCCGACTGGTTCCGCCGGGAATGCGTGACATGATGATAGGCAGCTCGATGAAATACAGCACCAGGCCGGTAAAGACCAGGTACACGGAAGTGGCGCGGCGAAGGCGCAGGCTGGCAAAGCTTTCGGCCAGCCGTTGGATATCCAACCCTGCCAGCGTGCTCGCCGCCGCGAAGGTGGATGCGCTGAAGATGACCAGATACAGCGGGAAGAGAACCGTGTACAGGCGGTCAAAGGTGTAGATAGCATAGGTATAGGCCAGGTAAACTAGCAGGGCTGGCCAGATGAGCCGGGCGGTTGTGCTGCCGCGGCGCACCAACCAGATGCAACCCGCCAGAATGGGAACGCAGGCCAGCGACATCAGGTCGGCGGTGATGGTGCCGGTAAGATATTCAGGGTCTACCACATTTTGGTAGAAACCCGGGATGAGAACGCCGCAGCCGGCCGCGATCAACACGCCGCCGCAAGCCAGGAACGTCAGGATTTCATCACTGCGTGGAAAAGCGGTTCGAAGTTTCGTTTCGATCATAAAGTCCCTTTCTAATTATAGTCCAATAAATGAACATTGTTTACTTATTGGCAAAAAAAATTACTGCTTGCGCTCGAAAGTATCCTTGACCATGTGGATCACTTCCAGGCTGGCAGCTTTGAACTCCTCGGTGCATTGGCTCATCATGGTCACCTGGAGCATGGAAATGGCATGGACGATAAACCAGCTCAGTAGGGCCAGGTGGAAGGGCGTGTAGCCTTCCGGCAGTTCAAATTCCCCGGCTGCCACCGCCGCTTCGACGAACTCAAGCAGGCCAACGAAGTTGGGGTCTTTCTTGAATTCCTCTAGGCTATTTGGACCTCCGCCCGCGCTGTTTATGATCAGCTGGTAGTACTGCGGGTTTTGGGTGGCAAAATCCAGATAATTGCGCCCGGCTTCGATGAACGCTTCTCCCATCGTCATTGAATTGGTGGGGGAAGCGGGCTCGTGGGCTGCCATCTTCTGCCAGGCTTCCTGGCGCAAAATATCCAGGATTTCGTCCCGACTGGAATAATAGCGGTAGATGGCAGCGGGGGAGTAGTCGACCATTTCGGCCAGGCGGCGGATGGATAATGCCTGGTGGCCCTCATCTAGTACGATTTTACGGGCCGCATCCAGGATGCCCTGGCGGGTCTTTTCAAAACGGCGGTTGGAAGGGGTTTGATTGCTCATAGTATAATAAGTAAACAGTGTTCACATATTATACTATAATTACTAAATGTGTCAAGAGACAAATCCACTACTACCAAAAGAACAACTGCCACCAATCCGGTGCGTCAACCGGCAGGGGCGGGCAGCCGCGCGCGTCGATGAAACATCTTTCGATATTTAAGTTTTCGTGGAGTTGCCAGAAGTTTCCCATGGCGTTGTTGGCGGCCCACAGCATCAGCGCCCCGCCAGCCAGCAGCACCGCCAGGCGCAGCCAGATGACCCGCGCTCGCTGGGCGATTACCGCCCCGGCAGCCAGGATCAGCATGCACGCGAAGATGAACGGGGTCTTGTACGTTGTGGTAATTTCATCCAAGAGGAACACCAGGGTCATGGGCAGAACGCTGTAGATGAGCAGGTCGGCTTTCAGCCAGCGCTTCCAGATCAGCCATCCCGCGCTGGCGATGGACAGGAAGAACCATCCGATGCCCATCACCGCCGGGAAAGGCGGGCGGGGGAAGCCTTCGACCATTATGGCCAGTGAAAGAAATACCAGCGGCAGGGTATTGACCAAGGCAGCCACCCAACAGGGGCGCTCCTCATCCCGCGCCGCACGAAGCGGATTTTCAACAGCCTTTCCAATCATGCTATCCTTCCTGATTATACCTAAGTATATTAGGCATTATCAGCATAGCGCGGAAAAAAGCGAATGTCAAGACAAGAAGGAGATGACTTTTCTCTTCCCCATCATTGCGCTTTTATCCATATAGCGGGCCTTATTCCACCTACATTGCTTTTTGTAATGTGATGAAGCGTATTGAAGGATGTTTTTGATATCCCATTCCCTTGAATTCCAATATTGCCATCCCCATGAATATAAATAGCTACCTTGTTATTTTTCCCAGGGGTTCGTGTCCACCACCACCAAATCAAATCCATGAAAAGGGCAGCCCTTTTGATGTTGTTTACATCTTTTCGATCAAACCAATATCTCTGATTTGGTTTCGGATAATCCAGCAGCCTGCTGCTGTCACCAAAGTATAGACGGACGCACTCATCCAGGGATAGTAGAAATACGCGATCCAAGGTGTCCGCTCCGCCCAGACTGCCATACCAGGGGTTGTCTTTATTGATATTGTGTGTGGTTAGTATTCTATCCTGATCAGCGGGGCTAAATCTTTCCAGAAAACGATTGTTTAAGTAATGCCGAATTTCAGACTGCTCCCATGTGACGGGTTCTTTTCTATCATGATAATCACGTTGTTCGATAATTTGATCCGTAATCATCAGCATTTTGTCTTCTTTGATATCCAGAACTTTCCATGGATAATTTCCAAAGGTTATGATGTCTCCAATGTTCATTTGACCAGTCCTTATTTGTTGTTGTAATAATGATATATCATAACGCCAAACAGGCTGATCAGCGATTATTCTCCCTCATCATGTCGCACGGCCCGCCATGCCGCGTCCAGCGCCTGGATCATCACCATTATTAAAAAGTTCTTATCAGCGTAATCAGCGATTATTTTTTCCATCATACCGCATAGTCCAACATGCCGATCAGCGATTATTTTTTTTATCATATCGGACAGCCCGCCATACAGCATCCAATGCCTGGAGCGCCCCTTCGCGGTGGATGATTACCGCAGCTTCACTCAGGTACATATCGCTGCCCGGCTGCAGGCCGTTATCGGGCAGGTGCTGGACGGTAGCCCAAAAGTTCCACAGCGGCAGATCGCGCTCTTCAGCCAGCGCCGCCAGTGTCTCGTTGACGCGCTCATCTTTTTCGCGGTTATCGGCCTTGGTCACCAGCACCGGCACCACGCCGTGCTGATCCAGCACGTCCAGGATACGGTCCAGGTACATGCGGCTGCGCGCCTCCCAATGCGTGCCCACGTGGACGAGCACGATGCTGGGCCGGTGGACGCGTAGCTCACAGTTGAGCGGAGTCTCGCCGGGCAGGCACTTTTTCTCTTTGTTATCGTTCCACTGTCCCCACAGCAGCGCCCCTTCGGTGGTCCCGTCTTTAACGGTCGGGCTGTAGCGGTCGAACGAACCGGAAAACTGCATCACCGTCTCTTGCATGGGGTCGGGCAGCGTGCGCACGGCTTGCGGGTCGCGGTCGTAGACGCCCATAAACACATCCGGCTGGCTCTGGCAGTCGCCCAGGATGGAGAAAGCGTGCGGGTCATTGCCTTGCGCCAGCCCGCGCTGGTACACCGCACGCAGGTTTGCGGGCACCTGTGGCAGCACCGGCCAGGTCTTCCACTGCTCCGCCGCCGGCCGGGTGATGACGACCGGTGTTGCACTGGGTTGCGGCGAGGCCACCGCTGTGGGTAGGGGTAGCAGTGTGGGTGGTAGGGTGTCTTGGGTGGTCCGGTTAGGGCTCGCCATGCTGGCAGTCGGTTGTGCTTCAATCGACGCGGCCTGTGAGTTCGCGGCGGGATCAGCGTCGGGCGGGTTTGCGTCAGGCTGTGCAGGGGCATTCTGCGGGGCGGAGCGGCGCATGGTCGGGAGGTTTGCGGGTTCGCCCGCTGGTGAGCGTATCCCGCGCAGATCAAGCAGGAAGACCGTCAGGGCAATCGCTCCCAGGTACAGCAAGACCAGCCAGCGAAAGCTCTGTTTCATTGCTCCGTATAACCGCACACCTGCCAGCCGTCCCCCTTCTTTTCCAACCGGTACACCCGGCTGCTCAGGTTGAATTCCTGCGTCTCATTTACATAGCGTGCCAGAATTTTCCCTTCGCAGTTAATCATCGTTACGTCACTGTCGCGGCCTTTCTGGCTGCACGATAGACCGCTCAGGCTGGTTTCCACGCCGCTAAAGGAGTCGAATTCCAGCAGGGCATCGTCTTTGAATTCCGGGCAGACCAGCTCCACCAGACGTGCTTCGTCTTTATCCACCAGCGCGGTCAGGTAATCGTCCAGCGTCAGCACGGCAGGGTCGCTGCCGCTGCCCGGTGCGCTGCAAGCGGGGAGGAGCATCAGGGAGAACAGGCAGAGTAGGAAGATCGCACGTTTGCGCATAACAACAATCCTTTGATGAATTTATGGTAACCCATTATAAACGGATGTGCCGCCGCTTTAAATGGATATTTTTGATCCAGCAGGCGGGAAAAACCCGCCTGTCTATATTTTACCTTGACTCTCTCGATTACATATGTTATTATTAACATATGTATCGGATAACCTATGGGCTGCGGCTGGCCAATTTCTGAATCAAAGGAAGTTCTTATGAATCACCGGTTGGTTGAAAACGCGCAGAATTCCTACATCGAATGCCTGGCAGGGAATGGGCGCATTGAAAGCGAGAATGACGCCGTCGATCTGGTAGCGGCCTGCGGCGAGCACATGGTGCCCCGCCTGCTGATCACCTCCGAGGCTCTGACGGATAATTTTTACGATCTGCGTACCGGGCTGGCGGGGGCGGTGCTGCAAAAATTCGTCACCTATTCGATCAAAGTGGCCGCTGTGCTGGCCCCCGATTTGGCCAGCCAGGGCCGTTTCGGTGAGATGGTGCTGGAGGCCAACCGCTCCAATCGCCACTTCCACGTCTTTTCCAGGCGCGAGGAGGCGGAAGCGTGGCTGGTACAGTAAGTAGGGAAATATGGATATCTCTCTCGCAATCCTGGGCCTGTTAAGCTGGCAGCCGCTATCCGGCTATGACCTGAAGAAAATTATCGCCGAGTCTGAGCTGTTCTACTGGTCAGGCAACAACAACCAGATTTACAACAGCCTGGTGGAACTGCATAAGGATGGGCTGGTGACGCAGAAGGTGCAGCAGCAGGAGAGCCTTCCGGCGAAGAAGATTTACAGTATCACCGAAGCCGGGCGGGGCGAGCTGGAGTGCTGGCTGCACGCTAATCCGGAGCTGCCCGACATCCGCAGCAGCTTCCTCATTCAGCTCGCCTTTGCCGGAACGCTGCCTTGGGCGGACCTTGACGCGCTGTTGACGAAATACGAGGAGGAGATCGCCGCGCAGGTACGCATGCGCCAGGCGCGGCACGCCCGGCCTGATGCGGCCCCCAACCGCACGCGGCAGGAGCAGTATATATGGGAGAAGATCAACGAGCGCCTCATCGCCGCATACGCGGGCGAACTGGCCTGGGTCCGCGAGGTGCGCGCAGGTTTGCGCGGGGATGTGACGGAACCGTCTAAAAACACATAGCTCGCCTGCGCTTCTCCTGGCTGGGCAGACCGGATCGTTTTTTGTCATCCATGATGGGCTCATCACGGATGTTCTATTCGCTTTTTTATTGGAGGTTCTTAATGACTACGATGATCGAGTTAATCAGGCAGTTGCGCCAGGAAACCGGCGCGGGGGTGAAAGACTGCCGCATGGCGATGGAAGAATCCAATACTGTATATGCTGTAGCGCTGGAACTGCTGCGCGAAAAAGCCGCCGCTGAGGCCGCGAAGCGCGCCGATCGACCGGCGACCCAGGGGGTAATCGAGCTGTATGCACACGGCGGCGGGCGAATTGGCGTGATGTTGGAGGTCAATACCGAAACAGATTTTGCCGCGCGATCCGCGGCTCTACGCAGCTTTGCCCACGAGGTGGCCCTGCAAATTGCCGCCGCAGCGCCGCTTTATGCGCGCGACGAAGACATCCCCGCGCCGGTGATGGATGCGGAAGCTCAGAATGCTGCTGCCCGCGCCCGCGCCGAAGGCAAGCCGGAACAAATCATCCCGCGGATTGTGGAAGGCTGTCTGAATAAGTACCGCGAGAAGAACGTGCTGCTGCGCCAGCCCTGGATCCGCGACGACACAGTGACCATTGCCGAGCTGCTCCAGCGCACAATCGCCGGCGTGGGTGAGAACATCGTCATCCGCCGCTTCGCCCGCTATGAAGTGGGCGAAGCGATATAATGCCGAGGGGGATCCGCGAATCATGGAGCCCCCCTCGGTAGATTAACCTACGTAAACCACAATTTCTTCTTCAACCGTGGTGTCTTTACGTAAGGTGCGGGCCAGGATGCCTTTGAGCTTATATTTCAGCGAGGCAACAGCGAACTCCATCGAAGGGGCCATTGTTTGCGGCAGAGTCAGCGTGAAGGGCAGGTTCTGGTACTGCCCGGGCTCTAACTGCATTTTCCCGGCCAGCTTTGCCTCGGCCACCTTGATCTCCATGCGGTTGACGTAGCCGGATTCCGAAACATCGTCCACAAATTCCGCCCGCACCAGCTCCAGGCGCACCCCACTCACCCCAAAAGACTTTTGCGGCTGGATGGACAGGTTACCCACCAGGGTCGCGCCGCCGGTGACCTCTTTGGTCTTCAGCACGAACTTCATCAGGGCTTCATCGGGCTCGTTGGTGGCGCCGTACGAACCAGCGCTGCGGGTTGCCATATCCGGTGGGTTGGTGGTAAGCACGGTGAACGCAGCTTCGCTGTTGAAGTCCGAGGCCATTTTACGGTCAAGTGTGGCTTTGGCGAACCACTCTGCGCTGACGATCTCCCCTTTGGATGTAGGCAGCGCGCCGGCTTCCAGGGTGTGGCTGGCATCAAATGTGTGCGTGCCGGGCGGCAGCGACATTTCAGACAGGAAGTCGAAGTGAAGCACTTCATCATCATGCGAACCCCAGGTAGCATCCACCGTGGTGTCGCCGTCAGAGTCGCGGTGTTTCCGCCGGTACTGGTAGCGCTGGCGGCAGAAGATGCCAAAGCGCCCGCCCTGGATGGTCATTTCTTTATCGTTCTGCACGGTAATGCGAGCCTGAATGGTGTCGCCCGGCGCGTAAACCTGCCGGTCCAGCGTAACATTGAGCTGCACTTTTACATTTTTAAAGATATTGAACATTATCCCTCCCCTTCATTATCCAACTTCGTGGGTAATTATTATGATTATATACAGGGAAGGCCATCCACAGCACACTTTATGGCGTAAGAGCAAGTGGATTGTAAGCTTTTCGTTGTTCCCTTTACTTTAAGTACGGTGACCTCGACAGCAGAATCCGCTGTACCAACGGTCTGGCGGCCAGGATAGCCCAACGCAGCGAACCGAGCAGTCCGCGAAGGTCTTTCGTATAGTCGTCAAACGTACGCTTCTGAAAACCAAGCAGGGCCTGGCTTTCGCGAGTGTCCAGCCAGTCGGTGGCGAAAGGCTCGCGGGCAAAAGCTCGTTCGGGCAGGCTGCCCACCCCCATCGCATCCAGCACGCGCGCCATCATCTCGCGGTAGTAAAGCTGGCAGCCCGGCCCGCCGCCGATCAGCAGGGTACGCCCGAGCACGCCCGGGTTGTCCACCGCGGCGGCGAAAGCCTCGCCGGCATCGCGGGTATGGACGAACTCGATACGGTTGTCCAACGGCACATCGAACATGCCGCGGTCGAGGATCAACCGCAGCGGTAGAGCCGCGCCCAGGCGCAGGATGCTCCATTCCAATCCGGATGCGCGCACCAGCCCCTCCGCCTCGATCTTGTGACGGGCGTAATGTTCCACCGGGTGGGGGATCTCATCGACGGTGCGCGGCGGGGGCAGGTGCTGGGTTTTGCCGTACACATGCAAGGAGGAGGCGAAAATCAGGCGCGGCTTGGGCTGCTGGGCCTGCATCGCTTCGATCAGGTTGCGCGTACCGCCCACGTTGATACTGTAAGCCCAATCCGGGCGGTCCTCGCTGCTGAATCCGGTGGCGGACAGCTTGGGGATGACGAAGGCTAGGTGGATGACCACCGTGCAGCCGCGCACTGCCCGGGCCACATCGGCGGGATTGCGCAGGTCGCCCCAGGTGACGATGACCTGGTCGCGGAAATGCATGGCCGCTTTCTGATTGCTTTTGGTGGGCACATCGAAGCAGCGCACCGCGTGCCCGCGCGCCAGCAGCGCCTGGATGGTGCTCTGGCCGATATTTCCAAACGCGCCAGTCAGTAAGATTTGCATGTTATCTCTCCAACCCTTCCAGCATCATCTCAATGCCGCTTTCCGCGCTGCTGGCCCAGTCGGCGCCGTCTGGGGCGGTGAGGCCCTGGAGCAGCAGCCCGGCGGCCATGGCGATCAGCGCGCGGGCGGCGGTTAGCGGGTCCACCGGGCGCAGGCTGCCCTCGGCGATCCCGGCCTGGATCAGCCCGGCGAAATATTCCTCATAGCGCCGGTACGGCTCCACCGTGCGTGCCATGATCAAGGGGTCGCGGCTGGCCTGTAGCCAGAACTCGAGATACACCGGCAGATGCCCGCGCGCGTCGGCGAATACCGGGCGAGCGGCGCGGGCCATCGCGCGCAGCGCATCGGGGATAGTAGGGGCCAGGGCGCGCACCTCGGCAAAGCGCGCGTCCAGCGCGCTCAGCCAGGTATCGAGCAAGTCGATAAACACGGCCTGCTTGGTGGGGAAGTGGTGGTAAAAAGCGCCCTTGCTGACCCCAGCCGCCGCGCAGATTTCCGCCACCCCGGTGGCATCGTACCCGGAGCGGGAGAAGCATTCCAAAGCGGAATGGAGAATGCGCGCGCGGGTCTCTTCAGATCGCTGCTGTTGTGCCATGCTGCCTCATGTAGAAAATAAAAAACCGACCGGTCGGTATGATTATAGCACGGATGAAGAGAAGGCACAAGCACCTGTCATCAACGAACGAATACAATCCACCACTCATGGATATCGATTATATAATTATGAGGGAGTTTCACCTTTACATTGTAAAAAATCCCGAATTTATACAAGGGAGCACCGATG
Organism: uncultured Anaerolineaceae bacterium; assembly: GCA_964437595.1. Classification (GTDB taxonomy): domain Bacteria; phylum Chloroflexota; class Anaerolineae; order Anaerolineales; family Anaerolineaceae; genus DSYU01. The sequence continues at coordinate 34,102 of CAYTHO010000035.1, read as the reverse complement.
CGGTTCGCAGCCTACAGCCTTCGCGCTAATTTCGAAAGAGAGCCCCATAACCTGACCCTCTGCCCGAAGTGCAATGGCAGTCTTTCCAGAAGCAACCTCACAAAATCCGCTGCGGCTGAACAATGGATGATAAACGAATGTACCATACCCGTGTACCACTATACAGCCTTGTTTCTGTGCGCGAACTGCGGCTGGTGGTATACCCGCGAGCTGTATGAAGACTGCGAGTATCATGGCTTTATGGATATCATTGTGGTACCGGCAGACACGCAGGCCTATTATGCCCCGGCGGCAGATGCCTCACCATACCCCTGGCAGGCTGCGCTAAAGGACCCGTATATCTACGACCAGCCAGCCGGCATGCCGGAAGATTTGAAGCAATTGTTCCAGTCCGCTGATGGCGAAATTGTGATTAATCGCAAGCAGGGTGATCAGTGAAAACCCAAAAACTCCCTCCCACTTCCGCCGAATGGCGGCGCAGGCTGCATACCATCGTCTTCGAGGCTGACACGCCCGCCGGGAAAGTATTCGACATCATCGTGATGACTAACATCATCCTCAGCCTGGTGGTGGTGTTGATGGGCAGTACCCACGCGCTGAACATCAAGTACGGTGCCACCTTCCTCGCGCTGGAGTGGTTTTTCACCATCTTGTTCACCATCGAATATATCCTGCGGCTGATCTCGGTCAACCGCCCGGTGGCTTACGCCTACAGTTTCTATGGCGTGGTCGACCTGCTCTCCATCCTGCCCACCTACCTGAGCATCTTCCTCCCCGGCGGGCAGTACCTCATCGTCATCCGCCTGCTGCGGCTGCTGCGCATCTTCCGCGTGCTCAAGCTGGCCGAATACTTGAGCGAGGCGACTGAGTTGTGGCAGGCGATGAAGGCCAGCCGCCGCAAGATTAGCGTGTTTCTGATGACCGTGCTGATCCTGGTGGTGATCATCGGCTCGTTAATGTACGTGATCGAAGGCGAGACTAACGGCTTTACCAGCATCCCCACCAGCATCTACTGGGCCATCGTCACCCTGACCACGGTCGGTTACGGTGACCTGGCGCCCAAGACCGCGCTGGGCAAGCTCCTGGCTTCCATGGTGATGCTGCTGGGCTACGGCATCCTGGCAGTGCCCACCGGTATCGTCACCGCCGAGCTGGCGCGCGGCAGCGGCAAGCGCATCACTACCCAGGCCTGCCCGCACTGCGGGCGCGAAGGCCATGATCACGACGCCAAACACTGCAAATACTGCGGAAAATTGTTGAATCCCTGAATAATCGCTGTGCGGGTCTTGGGCCTGGTTATCCGCCCGAAACGTCGGATCGCCCAGGCCGCCCGGGGACGCAGTCCCTGGGCTAGAAAAGCGAAAAAGCCCGGCGGAGCCGGGCTGCCGGTGGAAATGGCTCGCGTGAAGAACAAGCCAGACCGGCTTTGCCGGGCTTTACCTTCCCCGCAGCGTTGGGACTGCGTCCCAATGCTGCGGCGGGCGCCTGGACATCAACTGCACGCCTACCAGCATGCCCAGGCTCATCGCCATCGAGCGGTCAACCAGCCCCAGCCACTGGTTCGCCGCCAGCAGCCCGGCGACCAGCAGCGCCACCAGCCCGAAGCGCAGCATTGGCACCTGCTCGTCGGAGAACAGGCACGGCATAAGCTGCCGGATGAAGACCCGGTTGCGCGGCAGCAGCATGGAAGATACCATCAGGAAAAAGCGCACGGCGAACAGGCCGTGGATGATGAGGAAGATAAACACCACGCCAAACGACCCGGCCTCGGTCAGGGTGAAGTCGACCTTACGGAAGAAGCCGGCCTCTCCACTCTGGAAAGGGCCGATCATCAGCGAAAGCAGGTACCACAGGTACAGCAGCGCCTTGGCCCAGGCCGGGAACGACCTGCGCCATATCACCAGCACCACGCTGATAAGCGCTGGCACGGCGACGAGGATGCTCAGCGGCAGCCAATCTACCCTGGCCCCACCCCACAGCGTGTTGACCAACACCAGCAGCTGCACCAGCAGGATGCTCTGTTCGTTGACCATTGGTAAAAACAGCGGTGAGGCGAGGGCGGCGAAAAACACAAACACACCCAGCACGACGAAGATGATCCCGACCAGCGGCGTATCGATATACACCAGCGTGCTGCCCACCTTCAACAGTTCCAGCAGGCCGATCACCAACCCGGCAATGACCACCATAATGCCAATCAACTGGCGCGGGGCGCTCATCGTGCGGTCGACGAATGACTGTACGCCGCCCTCCGCCACCTTACGGCCCGCTGAAGAACCCTCATAAAGGAACACTAGCTCGGCCAGCAGGCCCAACGTAAAGAGCACAAAGCCGCTGGCGGTCATGCTTTCTTCTCCCAAGGAGGGGAGAGATCCATCTTAAACCCCAGGTAGAGCCATTCCGGGTGAATCACCACGGTTGCCCAGCAGAATAGGAACGGCCACAGCAGGTCAGTGAAATACCCGGCGTAGTCCTTCACCTGCTGGTATTCGTCCACCAGCACGGCCTTGAATTCATATTCCGGAGGCAGGGCGTAGCGCACGCGCACCCGCTGCCCTTTAACCAATGAAGACAGTGTCTCCTCACTGTAGTATTTCGCTTCCACCAGCACCCCGGTTTGGCCGTTTTCCTCTTTGTCGAAGGCCACATAGGCGTATTTACCGGAGGAGGAGACCGGGTTCCAGGTTCCTACGCTCTCCAGCCCGTGCCCGTCGATCCCGCGCAAGAACCGCACGTGCTGCCCGAACTCGTCCAGCGCCATGATGCTAAAAATAATAAAGCCCAGGACGGCCAGGGGAGATACGAAAAAGGCAGCAGCGTCCAGGAACTCCCAGATATTCGTGAATGGATAAAACAGCTTGGCCAGCGTTTTTGAGGACATGGATAGGAACTATTATACTATCGCCAGTTCCCCGGCACCTGATTATTCCTCCGCCACGGCGAAGCTTTCGGAAGCTCCTGCTGCCAGTCCCATTTCTCCTGCATGGACTGAAAGGCGGGCAGTTTGGGCGCGATCAACTCGGCCCAGGCCCGCTCGACCGCTTCGAAGGTGGTGAAGTTGTGCTCTGGCTGCAGGCGGGTGTATTCGTCCAGCAGGGCCTGGGCTTTGGCCCCCAGCCATTCCACCTCATCGGCCACCATGCGCTCGCCTACCTTCCGGCTGGCCTGGGGAGCGTCTTCGCCCATGGCAAAGACCTCACCGCGCCGGAACTGCTCCGGGAAGCGCGAGGGGTCCACGCATTCTGGGCGCAGCGCCCACAGCAGCGAGGTTTCCACCTTGCCGGCGTGGTCGCCCTTCTGGCGCCCGTCGCCGGTAAAGCCGCGGTGGTTGGCCTCGAAATCGGGCAGTGAATACAGGCGCGTGCCCACCAGCGGCTGGAGCAGGCGCACCAGCTCGTTCAGGTCCTCCCAGTTTGGCCCATAGTGCCCGGTGAGCAGGATGGCGGCGTGAAAGCCCAGCGCGTCGGCGGCACGGATGTGGTAGCACACGTTCTTGAAGTGCATCCAGGGCGGCATGGCGGTGAGCCACGTGCGCGGCGGGCGGCCAACCGCCTCGTCCGCCCAGACGGCAAATCCACCGATCTCATGGATGTGCCAGTAATCCGGCGGGGCCACGATCCCCCCGTGTGCGAGGGCCGCGCGGCAGGCGATTTCGTGCGCCTTCACCTCGTCCAGCCCGAGCGCATTGTGCGGCCCGTGCGGCTCGCACAGCCCGTAGGTGAAATACACCAGCGGGCACTTCGCGAAGCGCTTTTCCAGTTCGTCCGGAAACATCAGCTCCCACTGCACTTCGCGCATAAGCACCTCCATATTGATCCAAGAGATTTATCCGTAGAGGAGGCACCGGGACTGTTTAATCCCCTCTTCGCGTCCCTTTACGGTTTATGGATTTTTCATGCGTTTGCCGTCGTACACAGATATTTTATCCGTTAAACGCGACTGAGTGAAGCGCCACCCCGCGGCTTCACTCAGTCATCCAGGAGGGAGAAAAAAGGAGGAGAAACGAAGAGGAGAAAGAGACTTTCAGTTCAGAACAGTTGCCGCCTCTTTTGGCTGGGAAGATTTGGTATTGCTCTGACCTGCATATATGATAGCAGGTTTTCGGCGGTGTGCCTTTACAGGGACCTTTCAAAGGTTCTTGTAAGGTGCGTTTTTAACCATTCTACTGGATGCGGACCAGCAACCAGGCCGAGAGCCGCAGCAGGCCAAATAACACCCCGCCGGTGGCGAGCATGAGTAAGATCAGGGCGGGCAGCCAGAACAACCCCAGGTAGGTGAACAGCAGCCAGGCGCCGCCCACGAACAGCCCTACCAACAGGCTGCTGCCCAGCGCTCCTACCAGCTCAGGGCCAGGGCACAACCCATCGTTGAGCAAAGCCGACCGGGCCCGTTGGAACACATCGATGCACCCGCACAATAAGACCCCCGGCGCAAGGGCCAGGTACAGCCACACGGTTTGGATGGGCACGGCCCACCCCATCCCCCAGGCGACCATCCAGGCGGCCAGCCCGGCCAGCCACACTTCCGCCAGCGGCAGCAGGATGATCCCGACAGATACAACCGCGGCCCGCAGGGGTAGTGAGCGCAGCAGCCACCAGCGGCTCATCGTCTGCTGGACAGCCGGTTCCAGGATTTGCAGCACCAGCATCACCCACACCAGCCCCATAAACAGCCTGGTCTCCACAACGTCAAAGGCCAGCAGGCCAAGGTTGAGAGAAACCAGTCCGGCCCAGAGAAAAAGATCGCGCGGTTGGAGCAGGTAACGGGCCTGCGCCCAGGTTTTCCACAGGAAGACGCGCCAGCCGCTGCCTGCTGCCCAGCGCGAAGCCGCCCGCCCGGCCCCCAACCGCTGCGCGGTGCGGATCTCATTGACCAGGTCGGCCCGGCCCAGCAGGGCGGCGGTGCGCAGGGTATGCAGCGCCTGGGTTTCCTGTGCGGCCTGCGCGATGCGGATATTCTTCGATAACCCCCACACCAACGCAAGCCCGGCCCCTGCCAGGAGCATGGCCGTCAGGAACCCTGCACCCCGCCCGGCCAGCCCCAGCACGGCGCGTATCATCCACACCAGCGGGGCGATGGCAAGGAATGCATCCCGGCCAAATGCCAGCAGCCCCGCGGCGGCGGCCACTAGGAGCAGCGGCGTCCATTTCAGCCAGGGTTTATCGCTTCCGCGCAGCCGCCACAACCCGGCTGCCCAGGCAGCCGCCATCACGCCCATCATCAGCGGCGCGGCGGTGATTGCCGCCAGCAGCGCCGCCTGCCCAAACTGGAAGAACCCCACCAGCGTAAACCCCGGCGCCCGCAGTTGAAAAACCGCCCCGGCCAGGGCTGCCAAAATCACCCACAAAATGGCGGAACGCGCTGCCCACGCTTCCAGGAACCAGGCCAGCGCGACACAGCGCCGGTCGATGGGCGTGGCGCAAAGGAGGTGCGCATCCTGATGGGAAAACACCATCGGGCTGCGGCGGACGGCCTGGTTTAGCTCGATGAAGAAAAAAGCGAGGACGAGCAGGCAGCCCAGCGCGAGGGCGATTTGATCAGGCGCCGGCGGCGATAACCAGGCCGCTGTTAAAACCTTCGAAAGGGTATCGGCCAGCCATAAAAAGACCAGCAGAACCCAAATGGCCAAAAAGACAACCGCATAGATGAAGTACACCGGGCTGCCCAGCCTGCGCTTGCGCGGGTCGTACCCCAGCAGCACCAGCCAGAAGCCCAGCTCGCTGAACAGCACCTTCGACCGTACCAACCAGATCGCGCGCAGGTCGAAGTGCAGCAGCGGGTGGTCGCGCCCATCAACCCTGGATAAGCCGGCCATCTTCCATCCGCCAGTGCTGGGTTTGTTCTAGGCTGCTGAATGCCGCGGCGTGGGTGGAGAGCAGCACGGCTTTGCCCTCTTGCCGGAGGCGCTGTAAAGAACCGGCCAATACCTCGGCGCTTTCGGGGTCCAGCGCCGAGGTAGGCTCATCCAGCAGCAGCACTTCAAAGGGGCGAATAAACGCCAGCAGCAGGCCCAGCTTCAGCCTCATGCCCCGCGAGTAGGCGGTTGGGTACAGGCTGCGCGCGTTCCACAGGCCATACTCGTTCAGCAGCCCTTCGGCCCGCCGTTCAAAATCGACTTCGGCCCTGTGCGCCAGGGCAGTAAAGTATAGGTGCCCCCAGGCGGTCAGCTCGGGATAGAAGACGGGTACGTCTGGCACATAGGCCAGCGCGCGGCGGGCTTGCGGCTCGTCCATATAAATATCGCGGCCCAGCGCTTTCACCACACCGCCGGTGGGGCGCAGCAGCCCGCTGAGGCACAGCAGCAGGGTAGACTTGCCCGAGCCGTTTTTGCCGGTAAGGATCACGAAATCCCCGGCGGAAAGGTGCAGGTCGGTGGGCTTCAACGCCTGAAAATCGCCGTACATCCGGCTGAGTTGGGTCGCTTCGAGAAGGCTGCGCATAGGCACAAGGGAATGCCAAGAATCGTCTAGGGATGAAGCCGTACCCTGTTATTGTAGCGCATGTTGGGCGGGCCAGAAGAAAAACGGCCCTGTAGGTGTGCATTTCTACAAACGGAACGAAAAAGCTCCATTTCCCTTCCTCGTAACGCATATCGTAACCTATTCGTAATACCATCTTCGTATACTGCAATCAACCAGGCGATTCTGCCCGTGGTGCGCGTTCATTTTTAGAACGCCTGGAGAGGTTACGATGACTACAAAAATTTCTTCAAAACTCGTTTTGATTTTATTGGCTGCCATCATGCTGTTCGGCACGGCCTGTGCGTCGCTGTTACCGCCGAACATTCCGGTCACTGGCAAGCCTACCTTCACTTCGCTGCCGCCGTTCCCCAGCGCTACGGCAACGCAGCCGGTTGGTACGGCGGTCGGCACGGTTACGGTGGTGGTGACGGCTACCCCTGTGCCGTCTACCGCCACCTCCGCGCCGCCCACCGCGACCCAGCCCGCCCCCGCCGGGTGTGATTACCTGGCGACTTTTCTGGGCGATGTGACCATTCCGGATGGTACGATTTTGAAAGCCGGGTCGAGTTATGTCAAAACCTGGCTCATCCGCAACGATGGCTCCTGCGCCTGGGGTCCTGGCCAAAAGCTGGACCGGCTGACCTTTGCCGGGGGCCATGCCATGAGCGGCCCCGCCTCGGTCGCCATCCCGCAGGTGGTGCAGCCCGGCGGCATGATTGACCTTTCTGTTTCGCTGGTTGCGCCGGCCAGCGCCGGTTCGTATGTTGGCGAGTACATGCTGCAAACCACCGGAGGAGCGTTCATTGGCGTGGGTCCCAACCGCGCGGGCCGCCTGACGGTGGAAATCGTGGTTGGCGCCACGCCCACCCCCAAACCGGACCCCAACAACTGCGAGTACAAAGCCGCCTTCATCGCCGACGTGACCTTCCCCGATAACTTCGTCATCGCTCCAGACGAGTACATCACCAAGATATGGCGAGTGAAGAACACCGGCACCTGCGCCTGGGGTCCCAGCGGGCAGGGGCCAAAGAATGTTGACCGGCTGATCTTCACCGGCGGCATCCTTCTCGGCGCGTCGCCTTACGTCATGCTCCCCGATGATGGCATCGTTGTGCCCGGCGAGACCTTTGACATGCGCGTGAATATGCAGACGCCCCTACAGCCTGGCGTGTACCGCAGCGAGTGGCTGTTTGGCAACGCGGTGGCGGCCTGGTTGGGCGTTGGCGCGGATGGGGGGCACCCGCTGTACGTTCAGATCGTGGTCAAAGACACCACCGTGCCCATGCCTTCCGATGTGGTCGAGTTGAGCTTTGGTCCAGGCGACACGCAGACCAGCTTCTCAGTTGCCATCACCCCGGACGATCCGCAGGGTTACGAACTGCGCGTGATGGGCGGGCAGGAAATGATCATCAGCGCCACCGGTGGCTTATCGGTGGGCGTGCTCGACGCAAACTTCAGCCCGCTGGGCCTGGTTAACAGCCGCCTCGGCGAGTGGGTCGCGCGCATTCCCAAGACTGGCGACTACATCGTGGTCCTCTATGGCAGCGGCAGCAGTGATGTGGTGATTAAGATCCCGCCGCTGTAGAGTAATCCTAAAAAAGCCCCTAAGGGTTTACGAAACCCTTAGGGGCTCCCTTTTACTCGTACGCCAGCACTTCTCGGATCGTCAGGCGAATGGCGTTGGCAGCGGGCATGGCTCCGGCGAGTATGGAGATGACCAGCACCCCGCCCAGCCAGAGGAAGACGCCATCGAAGCCAAAGTGGAAATCCAACGGCATGGTGAAGACGGCCAGGCCCACGCCAATATTCAGCACGTAAGTGATCGGCACCGACAGGGCAAACGCCAGCGCCCAGCTAATCAGCCCGATCAGTGTGACTTCTACCAGTACCATCTGCAGGATGCTGCTGCTCTGGGCGCCCATGGAGCGCAGCACGCCGATCTCGCGGCTGCGTTCCATCACGTTCATGCTCATCGTGCCCATCAGCCCCAGCCCGCCGACCACGGCGATCAGCACCGCCATGACCATCAGGAAGTAGATCATCACATCAAAAGAGGTGAGCTGCTGCTGGAGCCATACTTCACCCTGACTGATTTCGGAGATCTGGATATTTTCCCGTTTGTAGATCGTTTCCAGCGCGCCGGCTACCCGCGCTTCGGTATCGCCATCTGGCGGGGCGGTGACGATATGCAGGATGCTGACTGTGCCCTGGGTATTGCGCACGCGGGCCAGGTAATCGTAATTCACATAAGCCGGGGCCGGGCTGAAGTTGCCTAACAGCCGGAAGGTGCCCACGATCTTCCATTCAAATTCCTTTTCGTTAATCTCGATCACTACACTGTCGCCTACCTTCAACTCGGGACGTGCGTTGAGGATATGGTTGCCGATGACGATGGCGTTCTCGTCGGTGGGCAGCAGCCAGCGCCCGGAGGTGAGTAATGGTTGGACCATTGTGGAGCTGTTGGGCAGCGCGTACAGCCCGACATCTACCTTTTTGTCCTCGTCTGGCGATAGAAGCTGCCCCATCACGCGGTCCCAGCCCTCGATGCGGTCCACATTCGGCGCCACATTGGCCAGGGCAGTCATTTTGTTCAGGTTGTAGGGATGTTCCAGATATACGGTGACGTCCGAGAGGAAATACCTGGCGACCTCCATTGCTCCCACGCGGAAGGAGGCCCACAGGTTGAACACCGAGATAAAGGTCGCCCCCGCCAGGGTGAGGGTGATTAGCGTCAGCACCAGGCGCGATTTGCGCCCAAAGGTATTGCGCAGCGAGAGCAGCAGCGGGCGGGAGAGGAAAGTGCATTTTTCCGCCAGCCTGTCGATGCGGCTCTTGATCTCTCTGTCCTTCACCGCCGGGCCTTTGCCCAGCCCATAGCTGGAAATGGCTTCGCGTACGGTGATGCGTGTTCCGTTCCAGATGGGCGCCAGCGCCGCCAGGATGGGGACGCTCAGCGCGATCACAGCCTGCCAGCCCAGTGCTGCCGGTGAGAAGCGGAACGGTCCAACAATGAAGTTGAGCATCCCGCCCATCATCTTCTCGATATAGTACCCGGCCAGCCCCGCCGACCAGGAAGACAGCAGCAGCGCGATCACCCCCAGACAGAGTACCAGCGCCGCGTACATGCCGATAATCTGCCCGCGCTGCCCGCCGATGGCTTTCATTACCCCAATGTAGCGGACGTGTTGGTTGAGCAGGGCGTTGATGATGTTTATTACCAAAAAGGTCCCCAGGAAAACCGTCATTCCGCCCAGGATATACAGGATCATCATAATGCCTTTGAAGATGTCTTTGGCAAAATGCCGCCCCGGGTTATAGATAAACGTATAACCTACCTCCACCCCGGCGTCGCGGATTTTGTCCGCCACGGCCTGCGATACAGACGTTACATGCTCGCGGTCGGAAGGGCTTTCGCTTACGGTCATGTACACCTGGGTAAAATCGCGCGAGCCGCCCAGCCATTCCACCGTTGCAGGGGTAACGTAGCCCAGCGCCGCGCCGCCAAACATGGGCGGGATGGCGTACACATCGTGGACGATGCCCGCCACCTTCAGGCTGCGGCGTTTCTCATTGCTTAGCTCAATGGTTATGCTGTCGCCGGGCTTTACGCCCATTCCGCTCACGGCTGAGTCGGTCAGCAGCACCTGGCGGTCGGGCAGGTCGGGGAAGGCGGGCGGATCGATGGGCTTCAGGCGGTCGATGCGCAGTGCGTCGGCAGTTTGCGGGATGGAAATGATGGAGATGGATTGGAAGTTTGTGTCATCCAGCACCCAGCGCGCGTCGATGCCGCTGCGCTGTTCCACATCGGCCACGCCTGGCACCTTCGCCAGCGAATGCTCCAGGTCTGGGCTGGGGGAGGTGTAGATGATGGCGGAATGGCCGTTCGAGCCTTGGAAATCGGCGTCCATATCGCTCATGCACAGCTCACCGGTAGAAATGATAAACCCAACCGCGAACACACTGACCGTAATAGTCAGCAGCATCAACCCCGAACGGACCTTATTGCCCCACAGGTCTGCAAATACTTTTTGCCACTTCGAACCCAGCATCGGCGCACTCCTTTGGATCAGCTACTGCATAAAGCATAACGACCCAAACCAAGCGCTGCCTATCCGGAAGCTAATAGGTTGCTAACAATTAAGAGGAATCAACAGATGGACACAAATAAGAATTTATATGCTTATGTGTGTCCATCTGTGTTTATCTTTGGTTCAATATTTCTGCCGATTACCCGTTCAGCAGTTGATCCGCTGCCAGTACCAGCAGGATGTAACTTGCGGCACCGCCGATGACGTACTCCTTCTGCTGCCAGAGCCAGGGGAAGGGGTCCATCAGTTCCGGGATATTGGGCCGCAGCAGGGCCGGGCCGGAGGCAATGCCGCCGGGGATGTACGACCACTCGGCGCGGTTGGTGCCGTAGGCCATGGTCAGCGACTGTGCGCCTACGCCGGATACCAGCGACAGGCTGTTGGCCGGGTGCCAGCCCAGCACGTAGTTTAGCGTTCGCAGCAGCGGCTCGCGGTCGAACAGATCGGGGAAAGCGCGCACCAGGTAGTAGTAGTGCGTGGCAAAGCTCTGCAGCGACCAGCCGATTCCCCACAGGGGCACGCGGTAATCCTCGGCAAAGGGGTTATGGTCAGAGCGGTTAGCGCGCAGCCAGCCCTCCCCCAGCGGCAGGTGGAAGGGGTTCTGGTCCATCTCGGCCTGTATTTGGTCACGGTAGGCCATAGCAGCCTTACGTACCTTTTCGCGCAGGTCGCTCACCGCGATGCCCGCTTTGGGCAGGTATTCCAGAGCCCGTACCATCACCCAACCTACGTGGCCAAAGACCTTTTCGATATCCGGCCATAATTCCACCAGCCGCTCGCCGTATTTCGCCTCGCCGGTGGTAATCAGTAGCTCGGTAGCTGCCATCACCTCGCCGAGCAGCGGGTTGTTCCAGATATACACCACCTGGCGGGTGGCGGGTTCATTGTCGTGCTCAAAATCCCACACGCGCAGGGCCGTTTCCAGGCATTCATCGGCCAGTGTATCGAAATAGCCACGCAGTACCCGGCTGGATGCCGCCAGCGTGGCCGCCACGGTGTATTCCAGCGCGGTGTTGCGGTTGGTGAACGCCCAGCGGTCATCGCTGTGGTCCGGCTTGCCTTCCGTAACCTGGTTGTCGGTCATGCAGGCACCGTCGCCCAGGTAGGCATACTGCTTCAAGTTGCTCTCGATGATGCCGGAGAAGCTGTGTCCCACCGCGCGGTAGCCGCCCAGCAGGTTCTCCACCCCGTGCATCACCTGCTGGACCACGTCCGGTACACCATCTGGTTTGTGCAGGATCACTCGCCGCTCATTTGGCAGCACGGTGGTCTGGTCGGTGTTTAGGCCAAAGACCTCGCGCGCCAGGGCCATCTGGTAAGTCGTTTGCGACTGCGACCCGGCGGCCAGATCATAGTCGCCAGCATCGTGCCAGCCGCCGCGGTCCAACCCAGGGATGTTGGTCAGTGCGGGGAAGGGCGTTTCCAATTCGCTGTACTGGCGGTAGCCATCGAAGTGCTCGTGGTCCGGTGGAGCCTGCAGCGCATCGTCCAGGTGGCATGCGCCGTGCCACACGCGGGCCAGGTCTTCCACGCGCACGTGACACATCTGCACCGGTAGGAAGGTCTCCAGGGTGGGCTGCCATACGCCTTGTTGGTACACCTCGCGGCTGATCTGAAAAGATGGCGAGGTTACGGAACCATATTGAAGCTGGTACAGGCCCGGTTCGCGCACCGCAGTGAAATCGAAGCGCGCGTACTGGTACTTTAAGAAACGCCCCAGAGCTTCCGGGCGAGCGCGCAGCGCCACCTGTGCCTCTCCTTCCGGCTGCAGGCGCAGTAAAACACATTCTTCATCAATGGTTGTGTTCGAGTCCAGTTCTACCAGTGCCTGCTTTTCCTGGTCGGGGTGATAACCCACCTGCGAGTGCAGAAGTACTGGCGCGCGCCGCCAGCCCTTTACGCGACGGGGAGTGATCGTCCAGCGAACGGCATTACGGGTAACGCCCGCGGGCACCACCTGGCGCACAATGAACCAGCCGTTTTCGCTGGTAAGGCGCCCGTCAATAAGCAGCAGTTCGCCTTGGTGCGCGCGGATGGTAAGGCTGTGATAGCGATCATCTGGCGCGGCGACCAGGCGCTGGCCGCGCGCCATGGGCTCGGGCAGTACCTGCCCGCTGGCATCCTGGCTTACCGGGCCGCTGCCCTGGCGAGGGAATGCCCCGCTCGCACCGTCCATAAAATAGGTATGCCCGAAGTACATACCGGGCATCAGCTCCAGGTTGAAGCCTGCCTTACCAGCCAATTCCGCGGGTAACGGCGCATCCAGGTCAACTGCCAGCTCCACCTGCTCGCCTTCGGTCCATACCCGCACGGTATAGCGGATCTCGGGTTGCGGGAAGGCCAGGCTCACCGATATCGTTGCGCCATCCATTGTGCGCGAATGTACTTTGGGCAGCGGAGCCCACTGGCCGGGCGCTGGTTCGAACCGCAGGTCGCCGTTCGTAGCAGTGCGTTCGCCGTGCTGTATAAACTCCAGGCCGCCTTGCTTGCCTTCCGGGTAAACATTGTGGAAAACCAGGACTGTAATTTCAGGGGAATCGATGACCTGCTGTGGTGTAAGCATCCAGGGAGAAGCGGGCATGGGGGTAACTCCTTAAGGGATCAAGAGGAATTGGGTTGCATAGTATGGAAATCCGTTTCAGCCGGTCCATGTGGACCGTGGGTATGCGGAACGGGACTGCCATGTTTGATTTGCAAGCCGCTAAAAAAATGTAAGCCCTTACAATTGTAAGCGATGCCAGGCATTTAAGCCCGCCTTTTATGGCGGAATCACTTTTCAAAGTCGTTAACTGCGCTTTATTTTGCCAACTGCAGGGCGGTGTTTCAGTGCCGCCTGAATAAATTCTTCCAGTACGTTATTTTCTTGGGTAGAATGCAGGAATTCCGCCACCTTGTCGGGCGCCAAAGGCGGTGAGATCAGGAAGCCCTGACCGAACTCGCATTCCAGCGCCTCTAGCATGCGGATCTGTTGGACGTTCTCGATCCCTTCCGCCACCACCTGGATGCTCATTTCGCGCGCCATTGCCAGAATCGCGCGGATAATCTCGATTCCGGTAGGCGTATCACTGTCATGGCCCAGCCGGGCGATAAAGGAGCGGTCGATCTTGAGCGCCTGGATCGAATATCGGTGCAGGTAGCTCAATGAGGAGTAACCGGTGCCAAAATCGTCGATCGCCACCCGCACGCCCAGGTGTGCCAGTTTGCGCATAGTCTCCTGGGTAGTCTCGTGGTCTTCCAGCAGCATATTTTCGGTGATCTCGATCAGCAGTGCCCGAGGTGCCAGGTTGTTCTTTGCCAGGGTAGAGGACACTACTTCGACCAGGTCTGGCTGAGTAAAGTGCCGAGGTGAGATATTTACTGCCACGTAAATGGGCGGTTCGCTTGGGCTTTCGCGCTGCCACTCGCTCATGTACCGGCAGGCTTCTTCCATAACCCAGGCTCCAATCGGCGCGATCAATCCGGTCTCTTCCGCCAGGGGAATAAATTCCACCGGGCTGATCAACCCCAGGCGCGGGTGACGCCAGCGCGTCAGCGCCTCGAACCCCACCACTTGGTGGGAAGCCAGTGAGATGATAGGTTGGAACTGTAGCGAGAGCTCATTGAGCCGGATGGCGCGGCGCAGGCCGGTTTCCATTTCCAACCGCACCATCACCCGCGCGCGCATTTCTGCGTCGAAGATCTCATAGCGGTTGCGCCCGCTCACTTTGGCTCGGTACATGGCTGTGTCCGCGTCGCGCAGCACTTCCTCGGCGTTCTTGTACCAGCCCAGGTTGCGCACCATGCCGATGCTGCAGGTGATAAATACCTGCTGCCCGTCCAGAAAAAAGGGGTTTCGCAGCGCTTCGAGAATCCCGGCGGCAACCAGGCTCGCATCTCCGTCTTCGCGGCTTTCATCGACCAGTACAACGAATTCATCTCCCCCCAGTCGGGCAACGGTGTCGGTCATAAAAATTTGCCCCTGGAGCCGCAGCGCGCTTTCAATTAACAATTGGTCGCCAAACCCGTGTCCCAGGCTGTCGTTGATATCTTTGAAATGGTCAAAATCCAGGTAGAGCACCGCATAGCGATCGTTGGGGTGTAGCTTGCAGTGCTGGATAGCCTGATCCAGGCGGTCAAGCACGAGTGCACGGTTTGGCAGCCCGGTGAGGCTATCGTGTAAGGCATTGTGTAGTACCTGGCTTTCGTACCGTTTGCGCACGCTGATGTCGAAGATGACGCACAGGATCGTTTCCATCTTTCCCTCGGAATCGAGGATGGGGGAAAGAGAAAGATTGCCCCAGAAAGCCGTCCCATCCCGGCGGATAAAACGCCGTTCATAATTGTTCGTCTCTTTGTGGGGTTCCAGGTGGAAGAGCAGCCATTCAGCATCAACGGTTGGCTCACTGGGGTGCATCACATCGCGCAGGCAGAAATGTTCCATCTCCAGGCGCGGGTAGCCCAGCATATTGGCCAGGGTGTCATTAAAACTGGTCAACTTTCCATCCAGGTCTAGCTGGCAAATACCCGCTGCCACGTTATTGAAGATAGCCTCCAGGCGTGCCTGGCTGGAGCGCAGGCGCTGCTCGCTTTCACTAAGCTCGGTAGTGCGCTGTCTCACGCGCTGTTCCAGTTCTTCCTTGAGTTTAAACAACTCTAGTTCGGTTTGCTTGCGCTGCTGGATCTCGCGCAGTCGCACCAGCCGCCCGGCAGGGTTGCCTTCTGGGGTGCGCAGCGTCGACATGTACAGTTCATGCCAGCCCTCTGAGAGTTCCACTTCCGTGCATACTTCTTCTTCGGCGCCATACTGTGCATTGAACTGGCTTACCTCGGGCATTACCGCGTTGAGCGGTTGGCCGATGATCGAAACGAGCGGGCGTTGCAGCAAGCGTATGCCGGCAGGGTTGATATCAAGGATCAAGCCGCGCGGATTGAGCACCACGAACACATCGCTAATCCCGTCCAGCACCGCATCGCGGGCAATGGGGATCAGATCTTCCAGGTTCAGCGGGTAAAGCGACCCGTACAGCATCAGCCCGCAGATGGGGAAAAACACGGGGGTCAGATCCAACCCTGGAAGTGGGTTGTAATCAGTAAGGTACAGGATGTTGGTAAGCGCGGGCAGGGTGACCGCGCAGATTAACATGATCTTCTTTTGCAAGATCATCCCGCGTGAGCGGATCACGTTGCGCGCCAGCATAATCGATGCGATAAAGATCAGCCCGTACGAGTATGCTGCGTGCACCCAGAACCAGGGTCCGTAGGTCTTTTCCAGGATGGAGATATCGCCGATATCTTTCAATGAAACACTGCTGCGCATCAAACCGTGCAGGGGATTTGTCCAAATAAGAAAAATTGTAATGAATGGTATGCCAAAAAGGGCTGTCCGCATGAGTGGGCTCAGCCGGTGCCCGTTGCCGGTCAGGCGCAGAGCAAATATCAGCCAGAATGCCGGTGTAAGGGTGACTCCAATATACTTAATGCTCGAAAAGATCTCTTTTTGCTGCAGCGTCGGCGAAACCAGTTCCAGGAGATACCCAACTGTCCAGACGCCCATTGTCAGAATAGCGCTAGCCAGAGAATAAGTCCATCTGCCCGGGCGTTGGCGAATAAAGATCACGCTCAGTCCAAAGGAAACCAGCAAGGACAATACGAATGGGGCTACGTAGAAAATCATCGGCCAATTCGACATAAGAATAAGTCTTTCCTATCCCCCTGAATTTAAAAACCTCGAATCAAAAAACCTTACAAAACTTTCTGTCTATGTTAACTGATTTACACCCAAAATATTACACGTTCTTGGCATTTCTTTGCGTTTCAAGAATATTACAACGCGAAAAACATTTCCCCTCTTGACAATCCGCTATTCTAGCATTAGAATATATATTATATTCTAATGCTAGAATATAAGGAGGCGGCGATCGATACCCTTACTAATACCGAACTGGCGGTTCTCGGCCTGCTGGCTGAACGACCTAAGCACGGCTACCAGATTGAGCAAGATATCGTTGAGCGCGGAATGCGTGAGTGGACCGAGATTGGTTTCTCTTCCATCTACTATATTCTTAATAAGCTAGAAGCCGCGGGCTGGCTGTCGAGCGGCTCGGAAGGGGCCCAGTCGGCGGGGGCTGAAGCAGCAATTGATGCTGGAATGTTTGCCGCTGGCGCAGATACGAGCGTGTTAGCGCTCACTGACCACCGCGCCGGGGTCGGCGTCCGCCCGCGCAGTTCGCAGCACTCCGGCCCAGCGCGCAAGGTGTACTGTCTGACCAGCACGGGTTGGGCGGGGTACCGGGCGGCGGTCCGCGAGCGGCTGGCGCATCCACGCCCGCACACCGGTGACTTCGACCTGGCGCTGGCAAACCTGCCTGCGCTGCCTCCTGCCGATGCCCGCGCCGCGCTGGAAACCTATTACACCCACCTGCAAGAACGCATGGAGCGCGTGCGGGCTAAGTGGGCTGCCGACCGGGCCGTCATCGCTAAAGCCGGCATACCCTTCCCCTCGCACGTTGATGCTCTCTTCGACCACTCACTCGTTTCTCTCGAAGCCGAGTTGAACTGGATTACCAGTTATCTATCCGCCAATCCCTCCAAAGCGCTCCTTCCAGATTGACTGCTCTCGGTTGACAAGTCCCCAATCCCTCTTAAGGAAACCCCATGCCTTCTCAAAACTGGAAAACTGACCTTAAATCCCTCTACTTTCCCCCTACTAGACCGGTGTTGGTGGAGGTGCCCCCCGTGAATTTCTTGATGATCGACGGTCACGGCGACCCTAACAACAACCCTGCCTACCAATCGGCCATCGAGGCGCTGTTTAGCCTGTCCTACACCCTCAAGTTTGCCATAAAGAAAGCCGAAGCTTTCGATTATGCTGTCTACCCGCTCGAAGGGCTGTGGTGGGTGCCAGACATGGCTAATTTCAGCGTAGAGCATAAAGAAGATTGGGACTGGATCATGATGATTGCCCAACCCGAGCCGGTCACCGTGGCATGGGTGGAGCGTGCGCGGGCTGAGGTATTGAAGAAAAAAGGTCCCACGCTTGCTGATACCCTGTCGCGTATCCGCTTTGAGACCTACGCTGAAGGGCTGTGCGCCCAGGTGATGCACACCGGCCCGTTCTCTGCCGAGGGCCCCGTGATCGCCAATCTGCACGATTTCATCGCCGCCCAGGGCTGTGCGCTACGCGGCAAGCACCACGAAATCTACCTCTCTGATTTCCGCCGCGCCGCCCCGGAAAAGCTCAAGACCGTTATCCGCCAGCCGGCGGTAAGGAGGGCCTGAACTTCCGTATGGGAAGGGGGTGCCTACTAAAGAAAGAATGATGGACTCTTTATGCACTCGCCGCGCGAGCGAGAACAGCGCCCTAACGGCGCGGCTTCCAGCCCCTGGAAATTAGCTCAGTCATTCCCATATTGGCCGTATTTTCCGGCATCGGTTCCCAGGAATTAACCCACAAGGTCGAAGAAACGAAACCAGGATCTGTGGCTTGTGGCTGCGTATTTTTAGCCTGCGGGCTTTCATCCCCAGGAACCTTTGATTTCGTTTTGGTTTCAAAAAGGATATATATATGACTATCCACCTCTCCCCGCTCCCCGGTTTTGAAGCCCTGCCCGGCTGTCACTGTGTCACCAGTTCCTTCCGGAAGGTATGCGCATACAACCATTATCCCATCAGCGAGGAAATGTTGCTGGGCCTGGGTGCGGGGGTGGGCTTTATCTACTGGCACGCCAAAGGCCAGGCGCCGTTTTTTGGCGGGCGTGGCAATGCCAAGGATTTCACCCGCGATCTCTCGCGACGTACCGGCATTGCTATCGCAGAACATACCAGTTCCAGCCCCAAGGCCGCCGAGCGTGCCCTACTGGCGCTTCTCGATTCCGGGCAGCCGGTGGCGCTCCACGTGGATATGCCTTACATGCCTTACCTGAGCCTGCCGCCCGAGGCGCATTTTGGCGGGCATGCGGTGGTGGTGTGCGGGTACGATCCCGCCACTCGCCAGGTGCTGGTCGCCGATATGGCCGCGCAGCAGACCGGCTATAAGGACGGCACGCTGGCCCCAGTTACCCTGGACCAGCTCGCCATCGCCCGCGACTCGAAGTTCCAACCCTTCCCGCCCCATAATCTGTGGTACGCCTTTGATTTTGCCCAGGCCCATCCGCCGCAGCCTGAAGACGTTCAGGAGGCCATTACCCAGGCAGCCCAGGCCATGCTCCACCCGCCTATCCAGAACCTGGGCGTGCGCGGCATCCGCGTTGCAGCCGACCGGGTGAAGGATTGGCCCAAAACGATGGGAGAGGCCGAACTGCGCCAGGCCTTGTTCAATGTGTACGTCTTTGTCGAGATGGGTGGTACCGGCGGTGGGCTGTTCCGCTACATGTATAGCCGATTCCTTGAAGAGGCTGCCGATCTCACCGGTCAGCCGCATCTGTGCGATGCCGCGCGCGCCTTCCACGCTTGCGCGGAGCGCTGGTCGACTCTGGCAAAGATGCATGAAAATACCTACGACATGCCCGATCCGCTGTCCACCCTGCCCGCGCTGGGGGCTGGCCTGCTCGAACTGCATAAGATGGAGGCCAACGCCTGGGCGATGGTGTAGGAGGGGATTGGGGATCGGTCAATCAGCTAATCAGGGATTGGGGCTGCTTCATTCGCGTTCGCGCAGCTCCACTGCGTCCGCATCTTCGCGGTCATATTTTTTTCTTCCTTCGCGTCCCTTGACATTGCCACAAAAACCTCTAAATAAAGCATCCTCATTCTCTTATCTTCTAAATTTCTTTTCTTTTCTCCTCTTCTCTTTGCTCTTCCTTCGCGCCCTTCGCGTATTTGCGGTTATTATCATTTATAGTTATAATATCGCATGCCGGAGATCATCCCCATCCAACCCGAACAGGTCGAAGAAGCCCGCCGTGTGATTTACGCCACCGCCCATGCCATTTTTCACGATGGCGCAACGTTAGAAGAATCCATTGCGCTTTACGAAGAGAAATGGCCGCTGCCGGATATCGCTGATTTCCAGAATACCTACCGCGACAGCGGCGGCGACTTCCTGGTGATGGTCGAAAACGGGCGCATCATCGGCACTGGTGCGTTACGGCGGCTGGAAGATGGCATTGGCGAGATTAAGCGCCTGTGGTTCCTGCCCGAATCTCAGGGTAAGGGTCTGGGCTACCAGATGATGATGCGCCTGTTGGAAATGGCCCGCGAGCTGGGTTACCACAAGGTGCGCTTGGAAACCAGCCCGGCCTACCAGCAGCGTGCTTTTGCCTTTTACCAGCGATTGGGTTTCACTGTGATCCCGTTATATAAGGGCGATGAAGAGGACGATACCGGCATGGAGCTCTCGCTGGCCTGAAGGCTCAGGTTTTCGCCCCGCCTTTTCCAGTAGCTCTTCCAGCCTTGGAAGCGAATCAGCGCCTTTCTCGGCAGACGCGAGAACACCAGCCCCGCTCCCAGAATATCGCCGCATGAGGCAATCCCGTTCATCACCGATACCACCGTGAGGAACGCCAGCACGCTTGCATTCATTGGCAGATGCCGGAACGGAAGGATCAGCAGGATGGGTAGGAAGGATAGCACCAGGAAGGGTGTCAGCAGGGTCATAATGTAGCGATGGCGTCCCATCGTTCCTGCGTAATAGGCATACACCAGAATTTTTTGCGGCCAGATCCCGATCAGAATTTCATCCGTCTTGCCGAAATTGGGGTAGCATAGTGCATGGATAAACTCGTGCAGCGGCACCAGCAGTACCATGGCCACAAACGGCATCCATACCGCATACTCCAGTATGAACAGTTTGGGATGATAAATGGCGCCTGGAATAGCGGCATTAAAACAGGCCATTAAAAAGGTGCTCACCACCACCGCAATGGGCACGGTAGCAAATTGGATAGCCCATGGACCGGGCTGGTTCACTGGTTTCCAGCCCTCGATTTCAGGTTGGAACTGTTCGTCTGTGGGGATGGGGCCGACGTGTAAGCGCATATATTCTATTGTAACTACAGAATTACCCAATATTAATTACAGGTTGGTTAAGGAAGCGATACAGTTTTTCAGAACTGGAGCATGGAAATCAACTTTAAGGAAACTTTCTCTTCCCTCGGATATGTACCCAAAGCTAAATTTAATTTGACAATAATCTAATCATATTATATAATTCCATTAGATATATTGCTTCATCCGTTGCAAGTTCTTTGAGTAGATTTATCAATAAGGCAAAGGCTGCGAATATGGATCAAAACCAGGATTTTCATGATTGGGTCCGAGAGATACAGCGCTCTGACCGGTCCGAGGTGGATAAAATGCGCGAATATTTCGAGCGCGTCACCGCGCAGATCATTGATTTCACTGGGAAAGAGATCGAACTGGCAAAAGCCATGCAGGACCGCGAAGCGTTGGTGAAAGTGCAGATTAAGCTGGAAACAATGAAGACCGCCCGGTCGATCTTTGCCCAGGGCTACCAGATTGCCACCGGGAGAAAAATATCTGATGAGCAAAACGACCGCTGAGCGCAACCTCGAAGCCCGGGCCGCCGTGTTCAAGGCCTTGGGTCATCCCGTCCGCCTGTTAATATTAAACCTGGTGAAAATGCGCCCGCGCCACACCGAAGAGCTGGCGGATATCCTGCTGCTTAAACCGGCGACCGTCTCATTTCACTTGTCCCAACTGCAGGAGGCCGGCCTGCTGGAATCAAAGAAGGACCAGTATTACCAGCTCTATTCGCTGGTGAGCGGCGCGCTGCGCAAGCCGCTATCCGACATGATCTTTCTGGCGCAGCCCGAGCTGTCTGTCGCGGTGGAAGAAGATGCCTATCGGAAGAAGGTGGTGGAAACCTTTTTTCGTCAGGGTCGCCTTACGCATTTGCCGGCTCAGCACAGCAAGCAGCAGATCATCCTGGATCGCCTGGCGCAGGAATTTGAGCCTGAGCGCGCATACACCGAACGCGAGATCAACCAGGTGCTGGTTGAGTTTTATGATGATGTGGCTGCGCTGCGCCGCGGGCTGGTCGACCAGGGGCTGATGACGCGCGCGGAAGGGATCTACCGACGGGCTGTGCGCTCGCAGGGATCAGGAGAAGTACCATGATCCATGAATTACCCCCCGATAGCTACGATAAAGTAAAAGCCCTGTTCGATCCGCTCAGCTTTCTGCCTTTCTGCGTAGGGGTTTTGAAAGCAAGCCACCCTGGGCGCGTGTTTGTGGATTCACTCGACCAGCCGCACACGGCGTTCATGCTCACCTGGGGGAATTGGGGCTACCTGGCGGGCGACCCGCACAACGTCCGTTTTCTTCAGGATTTGAACGAGGCGTTGGTGAGTAAGGCCATTTTGCCTGAAAACACCTGGGGCCTGCTCTTGAGCTGCCCGCCCGGTGCATGGGCCAAACAAATTGCCGTGGTTTGCGCCCCCCGCCAGCCGATTGTGTTCCCACGCCGCCATTATCTGGTGCGCCAGATGCACTACGACTGGCGCGTGCAGGTGCCGGAGGGTTATACCCTCTGCCGTATTGACCGGTCCCTTTTGGACATGACCGAAATAGCGCTTCCGGACGATGCCAAAGCCATGGCCGAGTCTGTGGAGCGAGATTCCACTGATATCCACAAGGGTTGTGGTTTCGTCGCCCTGTCCGACAACCAGGTTGCCGCCCATGCCATGATCGACTGCGTGGTGGGGGAGGTAGGAGAAATCGGCTTCTTCACCCAGGAAAATCACCGCAAGCGTGGACTGGCAACCGTTACCGCCGCTGCGACGATCGAATACGGACTGGAGCACGGCTTGTCGAGCGTTGTCTGGGACTGCTACGAATACAACCGCGGCTCCATCCGCACAGCCGAACGGCTGGGGCTGGAGCGGGAAAAAGATCACACCATGTACTGCTTCCAATTCGATGAAGCCAACCACCTGGTGATGGCTGCCTGGCACGAAGCCGATCGAGGCAACTATCAAGAAACGCTGGAAATCTGCGAGCGCGTCTTCTCAATGCAGGAAAGCCCGCCCGAGCTGGGGTACATCAGCGCGGCGCGGGCCCTGGCAGCCACGGGTTCACCAGACCAGGCTGTTGCTCGCCTGAACCAGGCCGTCGACTGCGGATGGAATTACCTGCCCGACTTTTTGTGCAGCGAGTTTGACGGCCTGCGCCATACCCCAGCAGGCCAGGCGCTGATGGCCCGCATTAGCCCGTAAACGTCCACTCCGGGTACTTCTCCCACAAGAACGGCAGGTGCGCCTGCCACTGCTCCGCCCCGGTCACCTCCAGGGGCAGCAGGGTAGGCCGCTGCCCCTGGAGGTTGGTTTCAATATAACCCCAGCGGAAACCAGCCAGCCGCTCGATGGGCTCTTTTCTGGATCTTAAGGGCGGGGCGACCAGGAACGTATCTGCCGTCCAGACCAGCCTGGCGCTGCCGTTCAAATTCATGCACGGCGCATCGAAAAACTGCGGCAGGTTGCCAAAGCACACGAAGGGCAGGTTAAGCTGCTGGAAGGCAGGCGCCAGGTCGATCGAAACCGAAGTACGCGACTTCGCTTGGCGCGGATCCATCGAATCCTGGTCCATCCGGGTCACCAGCTGGATCCAGGCCATCACGGTGCGGTACCCGCTCCCGCCGTAGTCTTCCACCCTGGCATGAATGGCCGGATAGCCGTGGCACAGGTTCGTGTCGAAGTTCAGGCCGGCTAAAAAGTCAAACCCGGCGCTCACAGCGTCCGAGTTCGCCCCGTAATATACTGCGATCTTGCCATCATAGCCGCGTAAGCGGAAAGGTATGACAGCGGAAGGTTGTTCCAAGAAAGACCAATGTTCCATAGTGTAACCTGTCCTCAATCAAGAAAAGTCACCTCGGATTATAGAGGAAAATACCCCTTTTCGGAACCCAGGTTGCTGTAATATGCCCGGCACTGCTCCAGGTAGTCTCTCAGTCGGGCGGTATAGCCATAGAGCTGGTCTGGCGCCCATCGCAGGGCGGTGATGAAATTGGTGAACTCCAGCGCGAAGATCAGGTGGAAAGCGTGCAGCTCGTTTTCCATCACCCCAAACTCTCGCGCGAGCTGTGCTTCCTTGCCGCCAAAGGCATCTTGGTTGTAGTGGATGACGTACGGCGGCAGGAACAGGCAGAAGCCAAAGTCGAACAGCTTGCCCATCGACACCTGCCCGTCATCGATCCGGGCAAAGGCGTTGAAGATGTGCAGGTCGAGGTGATTGAAAGCTGGCGGCCCGGCGTAGTGGAAGTGTTCCAGCGCGGCGGCGTGCGCCTCGCGTACCAGCTCCATATCTTCAGTGGAATACGCGCCCAGCGTTTCGGCGTCTTCGATGAGAACCTTTGAGAAACCCGCCATCCACTCCGTCCAGTCGGGGTGCTGGCCCAGCGGGCCGCCGGTGGCGACCTCGCCAAACAGCGGACCCTCAATCTGGCAGAGGCGCTCCGCGCTGGCCTGGAACTGCGCCATCACCCTGGCCTGGTCAGGCTCATTCAAGCTGGGCATCACCTGGCCCAGCAGTTCGCCGTCCACGAATTCTTCTAAGATGTAGCGGCAGCCGGCGGTCTCTTTGCTGGTGTCATAGCCCACGACGCGCGGGCAGTCCACCCCGGCCCGTACCGCCAGCCCAATTCCGGCAACTTCGCGCTCGACCTGCCCGCGGCGCGAGCGGGGGAAAATATCCTCCGCCTCCACCTTCCAAAACAGCCGATCGCCGTTTTCCAGGTGAAGCTGGTAGCCGCGGTTGTGCGCCCCGCCGCCCCATTCTTTGATGGAAAGTACGGCGTGCGGTTCGCCCAGTGCCGCGCGGACGGCGCGGCTGGCGTTGGATAAAAGATCCTCGTTTGTCGTGTTCAAGGGTGACTCCCCAGGTTGTTGCGGATATTCCGAGGCTCCATTACAGCCTCGGAATATCCATATGAAAATTAAGCCGTTACCAGGTTTTCTTACTTCTGTTTTACTGGCTCGCCTGCCGGGAAATCTTTCCGGCGGCAGCGCTTGCAGACCTTCACCACCGCACCGTCTGGTGCGGTGCGGTCGTATAACACTTTGACACGGGTAGCCTTACAGAGGGGGCAGGTGCCCCTTCCCCGGCTGGGGGTTTTGTACAGGCCTTTACCGCGGTTCGTTTTTGCCATGATGTGTGTTCCTTGTGATGATATTGCTGATTGTATATAGAATAGATGTTATGACTGGCCGGTTCGACCACGACAGGTTTGAAATCGTATTGTGTAGCATGGTTCACCTCTCAAAAGGATTAAACAAAAAAGCGCCCCGGGCGAGTGCTGCCCGGGGTGCTTCTCTGTGCGAGAAAAGAACTGCGCTTTACGCAGACGCACGCCATGATCCAACAGAATCGCCTGAAATGGTGAATGTGTGCATCGATAACATGGCTGCGTCTCCTTTCAAAGGTTGTTCATAACGAACGAAGGTATTTTACCACGATTTTGTCTTACGTACTGGCGTGTATTCGGGGTTTTCACGCCCCCTATTTCGCCAGCCCCGGCAGGAATACCACCCACATGTTCCCAAACTCGATGCCTTTGCTTGCGTTGCCGGAGCGGTCCACGGCGCGGATGTAGACCTGGCCCGATTGGGTCGGCGTCCAGTTGAAGCTGGTTACCTGACCGGTGACCGGAATTTCACCGGCGATGCTGCTGAAATCGGGCTGGTAGCTGAGCTGGAGCACCGCCACGCCGCTGTTGTCGTCGCTGGTAGTGACGGTGTAGGCGGCTCCCGCCATGCTGGGGCCGGGCAGCGCGCCGGACTTATCCTTTTCCACTTTCGGGTCGGCGGGCGCCTGCTCGTCGTACAGGATGCTTGCCATGAACGGGCCGATGATGGCGCCGCCCGAAGTATGGTAGCGGATGAACACCTTGCGCGGCTGGCGCGGGTCGCCAAATATCTTTAGCTTCCAGTTGGTGTGAACCTTCTTGCCATTGAGTACCAGCCAGGTGGTGGGCGTGCCGTCGCCGTCGAAGGTCTCGTTGTTGCTGATCTGGTACTCGACCAGGTTGTCGCCCAGGTTGTAGGTGAAGGACAGGTTGACGGTGAGGTTGTTGGTGCCCACCGCGCCGTCGTTGATCTGGAAGGTGTACCCGGGCACGTAGCGCACCACGTCTGTCAGGGTCGTTTTGACATCCAGGTGATCGTACAGGTAGGCGTTGGTGTTGTGGATCTGGTTATCCGGCGGCGAACTGCTGACGGTGACTTCATACGTAATTACCACCGGGCTGCCGGGAAGCAGGTCGCCGGTCCAGGTAAGGCCGGTACCGTCGAAGTTGACCGGGCTGCCGTCGCTGGCGCGGGCAGAGCTGGGGATATACTGCGTATAGCCAGGAATCTGGTTGGTGAACCGCGAGCCGGGCGAGGCCAGCGTGCCAGTGTTGCGGAGCACGGCAATGTACTGGATGCGGTCGCCCGCAGTAGCCCCGGCGGTGCTGGCGTTGAGCGTCGAGCCGGAGAGGTCCGCTTTGGGTAGGGCCGGCGCGACCACGGTAAACTGGCGGGTGTAGCTGTACGCGCCGCAGGCGTTGGTCACTGCCGCGGTGACGTAGTGGTCGCCCGCCGGGAGGGCTTTGTCAAATGTCGGGCCGCTGCCGGTTTGCGCCCTGCCGTCCACCGACCATTCATAGGTAAACGGCGCGGTGCCGCTGATAGCGGTGGTAAAGTGGATCACATCGTTGGGATAGATTACCCCGACGGGCGATTGGCTCATCGTCATGGTGGGCGACTGGCAGGAGACGAACACCGATTCCAGGTCGCTGGCGCTGCCGCAACCGTTGGTCACCGTCACGCGCACATCGTGGCTGTTGGCCGGCAGGGTCGTGTCGAAGGTGGGGCTGTCCGTCCCGGCGGCGGCGCCGTCCACCGTCCAGGCGTAGTGCAGCGGGCCGGTGCCGGTGGCGGCGGCGGTGAAGTGGACCGTGTCACTGGGGTACAGCGTCCCGCCGGGCGTATGCGACAGGCTGACCGTAGGCGCGTCGCAGGGCGGCGGCGATACCGTGACCATCTCCGAGGCGCTGTCGCTGCCGCAGGTATTGGTAGCGTCGATGGCAACCGTGTGCGCGCCTTCCGCCAGCGTGGCGCTGTACACGTTGTTATCCGTGCCCACGGGCTGGCCGTCCACCGTCCAGGCATACGTGATGGGCGTGTTGCCGGTCGCGGTCGCGGTAAACTCGACCAGCGTGGTGGGGTAGATCGTCCCGCTGGGGGTGTGGCTGACGCTGACCTCCGGCGCGATGCAGGGCGGCGCGTAGAACTCGTCCACCAGCGCGGCGACCGGCTGCGAGGCGGTGACTACCGCAGCTCCGGCGAAGGTGGCGGGCAGGGTGGCTTGGCCGCGCAGGTCCACGCTGGCCCAGCCCGAGGAGGGCACGGTCGTGGTGATCGTGTACGTGCCGCCGCCGTTGGCCCGCAGGCTGATCGTTGCATCCGCGGCGCTTCCTAAAGCGTTATAAAGGTGGATCACGCTGCCTTTGCCACTGTTCTTGACCAGCCGCGGCAGATTGATTTGCACGCCGGGGTCGATGGTGTAGCTGGCAAAGGATGTATTGTCCAGCGGCGAAGCGGTGTATTCGGTCATGTCCGCCACCGCCACATCCGTTCCGGACGCCGACAGCGCGTACGTCCCGTTCGCCAGGCCGGCGGTGCTGGTCAGGTCTTCCACCTGAAAACCTTGCACGGGCAGGGTCACGCTGCTGGAACCCGCGCTTGTTCCGTTCTGGCTGTACAGCGTGCGGGTGAAGGTTCCGGTGGCGGCGCCCAGGTTCGCGGTGAAAACGCTGCTGGTGCGCTCGCCTCCTATATCGTTCACGGCTTTCACCACGCGGGCCAACTGCCCCACGCTGCCCGCCTGCAGCGGCCCGTGGAAGCGCGCCTGGCTGCCCCAGGACAGCAGTTTGTTCTCGCGTGATGTGCCGGCGAGAGGTTGGGAAGAGTCAACCACGGCGAGATACATGCCAGCAGGTGTTGCCGGGAGGTGGAGATTAACCGACGCGTAGCCTTGCGCCGGAATGGTCACCGTTGGAAGGGTCACCGCGATTAAGCCGCTGGGCTGGTATAAATTCACCATAACGGTGGCGTTGGCGCTGCCCAAATTGAGCAGGGTCAGGTAGGAATAATCCCATACCGGCCCGAAGTACAGCCGGGTAGCGCCCGAAGTGGCCCCGCGCACCAATCCAGCCAGCCCCGGGTGTCCTGTCTTCTGCACATATGCGATCACCCCATCCAGCGGCTGGCTGGAACTGATGGCGGCCCGAAACGGCGAAATGCCTCCAGACACGCCGGGGAAGTTTTCTTCCGTAACCAGTAGCGCGCCGCCCATCGGGATTATGCCGCTGTATGTGGCCGTACCTGCTGGGCCTTGCAGTTCGATGTTAACCATCGCATCGGCGAAACCCAGGTTCATCAACTGCATATCCGAGCGGTAGTTCGGGTTGTTGATGAGCATGTCGGGGAAGAACAGGGCATACGAGCTTGGCTCGGCCAGAGCTGCAGGCCTGCCAGTCAGATTCGTCAGCAGTACAACGAAAACCAGCAAGCGGATGGTTCGGAGAAAAACGCGTCGAAGCATGGATACCCCTATATGTAGTTGAACGGATATGGTGAGCTACCCATGATTATAAATCGCTGCCTGTCCTATAAAGATTACAACCGGTTAACAGGTTGAATATCCCCCTCCCGCGTGATATGATGGAGTAGTAAGAGCTTGTTAAGCCAGTCGTTTTCATCGCAAAGGCTACACAACCTTCAGGGTGTGGCGCGTCGCAGCGTCTTCAACATCTTCACCGGACTCCCGCCAGCAGTGGCGGGATTTTGTTTTCTATCAGAAGAAAGGCGGAGGTGAAAAAATGGCTGTTATCACAATTTCACGCCAATATGGCAGTGGCGGAGATGAGATCGCCAGGCACATCTGCGATATCCTGGGCTACCAACACTTCGATAAGCGCATGATTGCGCGGGCCACCATGGAAGTGGGGCTCTCAGAGCAGGAGATCGTCGATTATTCTGAAGAGAACCACAAAGTGCGCGGCTTTCTCGACCGGTTGTTTGGCCGGCAGGCTTTCATTGCCTCAACCCGCGTCTGGAAAGAGGATGCAACCGGCGTGCGCAGTTCAGAGGAAATTTTCCTCAACGAGGATGCCGCGCTGGCGCTGGTACAGAAGGCTGTGCGGAGCGCTTACCGTGCCGGTAATCTGGTCATTGTGGGCCGAGCCGGGCAGGTGATCCTCAAAGATAATCCTGGCGTGCTGCATGTTCGGATTGAAGCGCCGCTGGAAGATCGCATCCAGCGAGTAAAAGAGCAAATCAAGGCTGAACGCAAGCTCTACCATGCCGATATTGAACTGCGCCGTGACGCTCAGGATCTGATCATCGAGCGCGACGCAGCCTCAATCGACTATCTTAACCGCTTCTACCACGTCGATCTCGATGACCCGCTGCTTTACCACCTGGTGATCAACACCGGCAAGGTTTCCATAGGCCAGGCTGCCGAAATCATCATCCAGCTGGTCAAGCAGATCCAGGTGGAAGAGGTGCATCAAGAAGCTTGAATATTGGCTAGGTCTTTGGTGCCCGCCATCAAAAATCTAGCCAATATATATTAATGCCCACACACGGACAACGATTATCCGGAATCACACAAACCTTAAGAACGTCTCCACGATCTGTGGGTCGAATATCTTGCCGCATTGATTCCGCAGGTATTGTTTTGCCTCGGCAGGCGACCATGCCGGGCGGTACGGGCGGTTGTGAGTAAGCGCATCATAATTATCCACCACGGCGAAAATGCGCGCTGGGAGTGGAATCTCGGTCTCTTTCAACCCTTGGGGATAGCCAGAACCATCCCAGTGTTCGTGATGGCAGTAAGGGATTTCCAGGCAGGGGCGCAGGTATTCGATTTCATACAGCATGGTTTGCGCATATTCGGTGTGCTTGCGCATAATCACCCATTCATCGTCCGTCAGCCGCCCTGGTTTGAGCAAGATGCCATCGGGGATGCCCATCTTACCGATATCGTGCAGCAGCGCGCCGCGCTCCACGTGAACCAGTTCTTCCCCATTAATGCCCATCGCGCGGGCCACTTGCATGGTTAATTCCACCACCCGCCGGCTGTGGCTGGCGGTTTCCCGTTCGCGCAGTTCCAGCGCCCGTGCCCAACCCTGCAGGGTGGCATCGTAGGCCTGCTGTAGCAGGTGATGCGCTTCGCGCAGCTCGGCTTCATTTTTTCGCAGCGTTATTTCTGCCTGGATGCGCTCGCTCAGGTCGCGGGTGATATTCAGCAGGCATGGTTCGCCCTGAACGGTAACCAGCCGCGCCGACATCAGTCCGGTGAGGGTTGAGCCGTCTTTGCGGCGGAATGTCGCTTCCAGGTTGTGCACCACGCCGTTTTCTTGCAGCCCTTTGACCAGCCGTTCTCGGTCTGCCGGGTTGACCCAGATACCCAGGTCGAGGGAAGACTTGCCCTTCACGTCTTCGAGCGTATAACCGGTAATATTGGTAAACCCTTCGTTAATGTCAATGTAGACCCCATCTGAGAGCCGGTTGATGTTGACGGAGTCGGGCGAGATCTTGAATGCCATTGAAAATTTTTCTTCCGACAGGCGCAGTTCTTCGGCGGCGCGGATGCGCTCGGTGATATCAGAAAAGATCGTCACCGTATGCCCTGGGGTGGTACGGAACGTGGTTACATCGAATGCGCCGGAGATGCCCTCTTCTTCATAATCTACTTGTTGATTGTGCCAGGGAATGCCCGTGCGGGCCACCTCGCGGTAGGCATCCGGTACATTGGTGCCAATCAGGCCGGGGAAGGCTTGCTCGATGCTTTTCCCGACCAGCGTAGAATGATCGATGCCGAGGATGGTATCGGCTGCCGGATTATAGCCGGTGAATACCAGCTTCCCATCATCTTCCAAACTGTACATGTGGATACCCATCGGCAGCGATTCGATGATCGCGCGGAATTTCTCCTCTGATTCCTCAAACGCTTTCTCGGCTTGCTTCTGGGCGTCGATATCACGCGCAAAAAAAACGTGACCAGTGTTTTCTCCATTCTCATTAAACAGCGGGGTGCCTGACGCTTCTATAAATATGAAATGCCCATCCGCGCAGCGCACGCGCACTTGGGCTCTGCTAATTTTTCGGCTCGTGGCGGATTGGTTAGAAACGGCCAGAACAGCATCAATATCATCCGGATGCACGATGTCGAGACCGCTGCCGCCGATCAGAGTTTCTGGATCATACCCCAATAGGGTTTTGTAGGATGGCGAGGCATAACGGATGATCCCCTCCGCATCCACTTCACTGATCAATTCGCTGGTATTTTCTGCCAGCCGGCGCAGTTGCATTTCCTGTTGATGCTGTGCAGCTTCTGCTTTCTCGCGGCGCGCAATTTCGGCGGTCAGGCTTTCCAGGGCGGCGGCTTGCGTCTGGAATACATACTTCAACCGGCTTTGGAAGTACTGCTGCAGAACATAGATACCAATGATGAGCGAATAAAACATCACCATGCTCGGCAGCTTGCTTAGTGACAGGCCTTCGCTGATGGCGCCAAATACTGAATAACAAACAAGGCTGGTGAGCATGGTGAAAAAGCTGGCGCGTATATTGACCAGCATGCCCGCCAGAAGAACAGCCAGCCCGTAAAACAGTAAAAATGTAGAGACAAAACCTTGAATAATCGAACCGGCGATGCCCAACGACATGCACACAAATACTGGGAAGTAGCACGCCCACTGCCATCCTCCCCGGCCGGCGCCGAGCCATGCCAGGCAACTTAACAGCAGGGCAATGTAAATGGGGATCGTTTCGGTGAATTCAAAATATCCCGCCAGTGTACCCGCAAGAATAACCAGCGCGGTAATGGTGATGACGATCGTCATCAAACGGGTTATGTCGCGGACCCACAGCGACCTTTGTTCCCGCCATTGTGGAGAATCATTGTTCATCAGAGGCGATGCCCTGGTACTGCCAGGAAGGCGTTCTGTCATCTTGATCCCCTTATGCGCTTATAACGAAAACCCCGCGGATGGAAACAATAAAACACCCTTCTATAGTATATAGAAATTCCTGAGGGAGATCAACAACGGAATTGCAACTATAGATTACTTCAATGTTGTCAGAATTTTCCTGGTTTCTTCTACATTCCCATCGGTCAGCGCCGCAGCAGCCTTGCGAAGCACGGCCAGCGCGGCGGTGTTCTGGTCTTTCTGGGCCTGGACCTGCATCTGGTAGACCTGCAGCGGCAGGCGCAGGTCATCGCTGGTGTAGTCAAATTGTGGGTCGGTGGCCCTGCGCGCTTCCTGTACCATTTCCAGATAGCGGTATTCGTATTCCACCGCTGGCTCGATGTTGGTGCCCTCGCCGTAATCGTTCCAGGTGATCAGCTGGATCGCATCTGGCGAATGGTTGAGGGCTATCTGGAGAGTGAAGTGGAAGGTTTCTCCATCCAGCGCATCCAGGGATCCATAGCCTGCGCTCATCCAGGCTTCTTTATAGATGTCATTGAAACCAGGAAAAGCTCCGCCGACAACATAGTCCCAATCATCGGCCCTGGCGTAAAAATCATCCAGGTAACCCAGCAGTGTCTTGTGGTCGAGCACCCCGTTAACAGCGGCCCACATCGGCGGCCAGGGAAACGCCGCCTCCGCCTCAGGTGGCACCGGTTTGTTGAGCGTGACAAACAGCGGCGCTTTGGGTAATCTGGCAAACAAGCCCGTCCAGGTGCTGCCATCCTTGAAGTACTGCGGGCCAAAGATAAACAGTATGGGCCGGCCATCCACCTTCAGGTAGGCATCATCAGCGAACCACGTATTCTGCAGGTAGTCCATTACCTTCTTACCATGCGCCGCGGCATCGGCGGTTTTGAGGTGCCCGCCGTTAATCATGTGCCTGATCGTCTGGTCTTCATAGCAGATGACGAACTTCAGCCCGGCCTTCTTAATCGCCGCGAACAGCTTGCCGGTGGCGTTATTGAGCAGGCCGTAATCGTTCCAATCCTCCATACCGTACCAATCGACGATCACCCCATCGATGCCGCTCAACTTCATCAACTGCGCCTGGTATTCCAGCACTTCTTCATCGCTCGAGTCATACAGCCCAGTGAGCGGCTGGTAGTGCGAGGCAAAACCGTTCCAGCTTCCGTCCGCATTCTGTTTGGGCTTGAAGTGGTTCATCGTCCAGTGCCAGCCCCAATCCGGGCTGGTAGGTGGAGCCTGGTACCAGGGCATATAATGGGCAAGCAGCAGTGGGCGTTCGCTGCCAGTCAAGGTAAAGTGGCTTTCGGACATGCCAGGCAGGGTGACAGGGGTGGAACTGCGTATAGGAACACCGGTATGGGTTGGGAAGGGGGTAGCGCTAGGGATTGGTGTGGGGGTTAAACTAGGCGAGACACCGGCATCCTGCACTGAGGCGGGTGGAATTGTACTGGTGCGGACGATATGTGGGGCAGTACAGCCCGCCAGGGTAGTGACGAGCAGAGCGCTGATCCAGCAGGTGCAAACGACAGGCAACCGTTTTCGCATTTGTGGCTCTAATTCAGATGTTTCGCGGACCTGGTGCGGTAGGCTTATGAACCGATTCTACCATGCGGTTTGTTTATCACCCCTCTGCCAATCGTAGCTGCTGCCGCCAACCCCGCCCGGCTTATGGCACCTCTCCAACAGGCGCCACCCGGAAAGGCACTTCCCAATTCAAGGGCGCGCGTTCGAGGTGGGCCAGGCCCAGGCATGTAAGCGAAAACCGCATCTCGCGGACCTCGGCAGGTAATGTTACCCGGTATATATGGATCAGGTAGCCGCTGGCAAATGCTTCCATCGTCCCCCATGCTTTCCCATCCAGCAGGTACGCTTCCGGATAAATGATTTCCCCGTTGGGTAGTATCAGATTCGCGTAACTGTCTGGCCCCCCACAGGAATACGCCATGTCATCGCTAAATGGGTTATGGAGAACCGCGTGTGGGATATCCCGCAGGGTGTAGACCAGTTCGATGTGGTCAGGGAACACGATCACCTGTTCCACCGCCAGTGTAATACCCTCTCGCACCACTGCCGCGGGACGCTCTAGCACCCGCACGCCGAAGTTGCTGGCTCCCTCCAGTAGCGGGACATTCTGCAGGGTCGGCACGCTGATCACCTCTGGGGTAACTGCTGTGGTGGGAACCGCACTTTCCGTCGGGATATGTTCTTGCGTCAGGGCCAGAGCCACCCTGGCTGGTGCTGGCGAGGGGGTTGTTGTTGGGGTGGGCGCTGCGGCCGCGAACATTGTCGCTGCCACCTGGGTATGGATCCCGGCAGCATGTGCCGTGGCTACTGCTTCGGTATGAATTGCGGCGGCAGTCGCCGTGGGTGCGCTGGCTCGCGCAGGTGTGCCACTACACCCACTGGCAAGCAGAAAAATGGATGCAAGGGAAAAAACGAGGAAGAAAGACTTCATTTTCTTTCCTTCTGTTTAGAATTCGAGTTTAGACAAATTGACATTTTTCGCTATATGTACTAGTTCAGCATACCCATTAACCGGCATATATACGGGATTTTTCGATTTTGTCTAAACTCGAATTTAGAACCTATCCGAAAATTATTTAAAAGAGGAGACGCGACATGGTAAAAATGAG
>CAYTHO010000034.1:47264-53388 GCA_964437595.1 uncultured Anaerolineaceae bacterium | reverse complement strand
CGGTTCGCCCTTGCCGATCAACTATTCTTTTGTTAAAGTGTCAGGTAGCTAGGTTCTTTTTATTTCTTCTTTCAAGGATCCCCGCCCTACCCACTCTCTTTCTCGTTCCCACGCTCCGGAGGCTGTAAAAGTATTCAAGGTCTTTCATTGGATAACTTACCCTCTCCACGATCCTTTAGAAGGCACCCCTTCCCTGCAGGGAAGGGGCCGGGGGTTAGGTCCGCTCCGGCGTGGGTGATGAATCTTTTCCTTCCCCCGCGTCCCCCCGGCGGCGGATGCGGTAAAATTAACCATCCTTCCGCCCTGAGGTACTGCCGTGAACCAAATCTCCCGCGCTGTTCGCACCCTCTTCATTCTATGGGGAATAGCTACCATTGCCCTGGGGATCGCCATCTTCACCAAAGCCCTGGCTTTTCAAATCCTTGGCGGCATTCTGGGGACGGCCTACGTTCTGGTCTTGTGCGGATGGCTGCTGCAGGGTTGGCCCGCCGCCAGCGACCTGCCCGCCAGCGCGCCAATCGCGCGCTTCTTACCAGAATTCAAGCCCATGCTGTGGTTGTTAATCCTTACGACAGCGGTGGTCACGGCCCTGGCCTGGTTCCTGTTCCGCGATGGGTGGTTGATGATGCTGCTGAGCATTCCCTTGGCGGTGCTCCTCATCATCATCCTGCGCAAACAGGCCCGCCGCAAGCACATCATCGCCGCGGTTATCGTCATCATCGTGCTGGGCATCGTCGAATCGCTGCTTGGCGAAGAGCAGAGCAGCGGGCTGGTGATCCCCATTGGCGCGGCGCTGATGTTCCTGGCCGGGGTGCTGCTGCTGGAACATACGCAGCTCACCCATATCCGCCTGTTCGATCGAGACTACCTGGGCGCGGGCAAGAGCTTTCTGTGGGGGTGCGTGCTGGCAGTGCCTCCCGCGCTGCTGAACCTGGTCACCACCCAGCTTACGCCGCCCACGGAATTTGACCGCCTATTTGACCGCTGGTGGGAGCCTTTCTACGCGCTCCAGCCGGGCATCCTCGAAGAGATCTGGGCGCGCCTGCTGCTGGTGACGCTGCTGTACGCCCTGCTGCGCCCCACCAGCGGCGGCCAGCCCCGGAATGCCGTGCTGGGGGCGATGCTCATCGCGGCCTTTATCCACGGCGCGGCGCACTTCCCCGGCTCGATCACCAACCCACTGGAAGGCATCTTTATGGCGCTGATGTACGGCATTCCCCTCGTTTTGCTGTATGTGAAGCGTGACCTGGAACATGCCATCGCCTATCACTTTTTCATCGATTTTATCCGCTTCGCGGCCTTCGTGTTGTGGAACACGGCGGTTTAGCAGGGCGCGATGAATCTTTTCCTTCCCCCACGTCCCCCCGGGGGCGGATGCGGTAAAATAAACCATCCTTCCGCCCTGAGGTGCCGCCGTGAACAAAATCTCCCGCGTCCTCCATACCCTCTTTTCGCTGGTGATCATCCTCTCCCTGGCCGCCTGCGCCGGGCAGCCGCGGCAGCAGGAGCAGCCGCGGCAGCAGGAGCAGCCGCGGCAGCAGGAGCAGCCGTTCCCGGCTCCCCTGCAGCCGACCGCCAACCGTGAGGAGGGCGGCTCGCGAGCCGCCCCTACAGCCGCCCCTACCGCGACCCCCACGGATACTCCCGCCAAACCTGCCCCCCCAACGCCCACCTCGGGGCCCACCCGGGATGCCTCCGCCCTGTACCTCGACCCCTCCGCCCCGGTGGAGCAGCGCGTGGAAGACCTGCTGGCGCGCATGACCCTGGCCGAGAAGATCGGGCAGATGACGCAGGTGGAACGGGCCAGCATTCCGCCCGCCGGGGTGGCCCAATATTTCATCGGCTCCATCCTCAGCGGCGGCGGCAGTTCCCCGGCGGATAACACCCCCGCCGGTTGGGCGCGCATGGTAGACGGCTTCCAGAAGGCCGCCCTGTCCACCCGCCTGGGCATCCCCATCCTGTACGGCGTGGACGCGGTGCACGGGCACAACAACCTCAAAGGCGCGGTGATCTTCCCCCACAACATCGGCCTGGGCGCGGCCAATGACCCGGCCCTGGTTGAGAAGATCGGCGCGGCGACCGCCGAAGAGATGAGCGCCACCGGCATCCGCTGGACCTTCGCCCCCGTTGTGGCGGTGACGCAGGACATCCGCTGGGGCCGCACCTACGAAAGCTACGGCGAAAATACGGAACTGGTGTCGGCGCTTGGCGCGGCCTACGTGCGCGGCCTGCAGAACGCCAGCGGCGTGGGCCTGGGCAAAGCCCCATCGGTGCTGGCCTCGGTTAAGCACTACATCGGCGACGGCGCCACCACCTACGGCAGCCCCACCACCAACGGCTACCTGCTCGACCAGGGCGATATGCTGTTAAATGAAGCCACCCTGCGCGCTGCCTTCCTGCCGCCTTACCAGGCCGCCATCCAGGCCGGGGCGCGGAACGTTATGGTTTCGTACAGCATGTGGAACGGCGAGCGCCTGCACGGGCACAAAAGCCTGCTGACCGGCCTGCTCAAAGACGAGCTGGGCTTCGAAGGCTTCATCGTCTCCGACTACCAGGGCATCGACATGCTGCCCGGCGACTACGCCAGCGATGTGGCGGCCTCCATCAACGCCGGGATCGACATGGTGATGGTGCCCATCGCCTACGAGGTGTTCATCCGCCGCCTGACCGAGGCGGTCGAGAGCGGGCAGGTGCCCATGCAGCGCATCGATGACGCCGTGCGGCGCATCCTGACTGTCAAGTTCAACATGGGCCTGTTCGAGCAGCCCTACGCCGAGCCAGCCCTGCTGGATGCGGTCGGCTCCGACGCGCACCGCGCGCTGGCCCGCGAGGCGGCGGCGAAGTCGCTGGTGCTGCTCAAAAACGACAACGCGGCCCTGCCCGCGCCCAAAGACCCCGGGCTGATCTACGTCGGCGGGCGGCTGGCGGATGACGTGGGCGCGCAGTGCGGCGGCTGGACCATCACCTGGCAGGGCGGCTACGGCGACATCACCCCCGGCACCAGCATCCTGGAAGCCATCCAGCAGGCCGTCAGCCCCACCACCGGGGTCGAGTTCGACCCCAAGGGCAGGTTCGACTCGCTCACCACTGCCGATGGTAAGCCGCTGAAGGCCAGCCTGGGCATCGTGGTGGTCGGTGAAAAGCCCTACGCCGAAGGCCAGGGCGACGCCCGCGAGCTGAACCTGCTGTCCATGGACATCGAAGCCATCCAGAACATGCGCGCGCGCAGCGAAAAGCTGGTGGTAGTGCTGCTCTCCGGCAGGCCGCTGGTCATCACCGAGCAGATCGACCTGGCCAACGCCTGGGTGGCGGCCTGGCTGCCCGGCACCGAAGGCGCGGGCATCACCGATGTGCTGTTTGGCGACGTGCCCTTCACCGGCAAACTGCCCTTCTCCTGGCCCGAAACGAACGAACAGCTCCCCCTGGGGCCGGTGTTCCGCGGGCAGAAGACGCCGCTGTTCGAGGTCGGGTATGGGTTAAGAGATTAACCGCAAAGGAAGAAAAGAAGAGATAAACCACGAAGGAACGAAGGCACGAAGGAAGAAGAAAACCGCAATGGAAGAGAAAGAGCGCGAAAAGAAGAGAAAAGTAGGTCGGCAATCCCTTGCCGACGCTCGCGCCAGCGAGGACTCTGTGATTGTTCTGGTAGAGGCGCGTCGCGACCCCGCGACTCCCATTGCGACGCGCCCAGCGCCGCGATCCTTCCGGTACGGGCGCGGCAGGCCTATGCCTGCCCCTCACAACTCGTAAAAACTTGAATCCTGGCTCCGTCCGGCATGCATTGTAGGTGATGATCCTACCCAATCGTTACGCGCCCCGGGGTGTGGTTTGTTTCGTTTCCCTGCTGTTGAACGAACGCTAGAAAAGGAGGTTCACCAATGACGGTTCTATATGGGATGATCAGCATCGTTAGCGGAATCCTGTTCGGTGTGATGGATGGCTTGATCAACGCCAACCCCCTGGCTGTCCGCCTTTACGCGGTTTACAAACCCATTGCCAGGAAAACGATCAACGTCCCAGCCGGGGTGATCATTGATCTGATCTACGGCTTTGCCATGGCAGGCATATTTCTGGTGCTGTATCCTGGCCTACCCGGTGAAACAGGGATCGTGAAAGGCATCAGTTTTGCCATCCTGGCCTGGTTTTTCCGCGTGGTGATGTCAGCCGCTTCACAATGGATGATGTACGCTGTGCCGGTCCGCAGCCTGCTGTACAGCGTTATCGCCGGGTTGGGAGAAATGATCGTCCTGGGAGTGCTGTACGGCCTGACCCTGCGCCCGGCGTTGTAAAGCAATGCAGGCCGCTGGGGTATGGGGTAGAGAACGAACCATGAAGGCGCGAAGGAAGAAAAAACATTAGCGAAGAACTACGGGCAGGAAAACCGCGAGATGCTTCGTGATCACCACGCTGCGCGCGCTGGATGACCCGCCGCCCAGGGGCGCGGGGGTGAAGACGGTGACGCTGGCCGTTCCGGACTGGGCGATGCGCGCGGCGGGGACCAGTGCCTTCAGCCGCCCGCCGTTGACGTAGGTAGTCACCAATGGGCTGCCGTTCCAGCGCACCACGGAGCGCGAGGAGAAGTTCGACCCATCCACCGTGAGCCAGAAGTCCGGCCCGCCGCTGGCGACCGTGTTTGGCGCCGCAGCAGTGAGCTGCGGGACCGGGGCCGATACGGGCGGCGGGAGGGTGTACGCGCCAAAATGAGCGGCGATCTGCCCCCCGGCTGATGTGAAGCCGCCGCCCGCGTACAGCCGCCCGGGGACGGCGGCCAGCTCGTAAACGGGGTTGTCCGTGCCGCTGCCCAGCGCGGACCAGGTAAAGCCATCCCAGCGGGCAATGTGGTTGGCCGCCTTCCCGCCCGCGTTCAGAAAATCACCGCCCGCGTACAGGTAGCCGTCGGCGTCCACCACCAGCGCGCCGACGCCGTCATCCAGGCCGCTGCCCAGCGCGGACCACTCGTAACCGTTCCACATCGCCACGCCCGGCGCGGCGATTCCGCCGGCCTGGCCGAAGTAACCACCCGCCACGAGGCGGTTGTCTCCGTCAAAGATGAGGGTCTCAACATACTTGCTGCTCAGCCCGGCGCCCAGGGCGTGCCACGCGCTGCCATCCCACATGGCGATATGGTTGGCATACAGGTCGCCCGCGTAGGTGAACTCGCCCCCCGCATACAGCCGTCCGTTCGCGTCCAGCGCCAGCGAGCGGACGGCGCCGTCCAGCCCGTCGCCCAGGGCATGCCAGGCGCTGCCGTCCCACATGGCGATATGCGCGGCGGCATTGCCATCGCCAACGTCGGTAAATTCGCCGCCCGCGTACAGCCTGCCGCTGCCGCCCTCCCAGGCCAGGGCGTTGACCGAGCCGTTCGTCCCGCCGCCCAACTCCTGCCAGGCGGCGCCGTTCCATTCGGCAATGTAATCGGCGTTGGCCCCCGATGTCTTGTGAAACGCGCCGCCCGCGAAGAGCCTGTTCGAATCGCCCTTTTCCAGCGCGCGGATGAAACTGTAATTGGGGCTTACCCCACCGCTCCAGGTGGTCCCATTGAACTTTGCCACGCCCAGGGCCTGGAGCGAGCCAAAGCGCGAGATATCCCCGGCCACGTATACTCCACTGCCATCCGCCAGCAGTTCGTTCACATAGTTATTGACGCCCAGCCCGCCGTCCAGCGACGCCCAGCTTCCGTTCCAGCGCGCCAGGTTGTTGACCGCCAGGCTGCCGGACAGCTCGAAGCGCCCTGCCGCGATGATGCTCGCGCCGGAATAGGCCAGGGCATTCACCTCTTCGAAGGCCTCCACCCCTACCCCGCTGCCCATCGCCGACCAGGTGGAACCGTTCCAGCGGGCGATGTTGTTTACAGGAATCCCCGGAGACCCGCCAGCGCTGGATATATCACCGGCTGCCACCAGGTCGGTCGGGGACGTGCCCAGCAGGGCTTTTACCTCGCCGAACACCCCGCCCCCCAGCGCGGACCAGGTGGAGCCGTCCCACAGCGCGATGCTGCGCACGTCGGTGTTCGTGCCCGCCTGAGAGAATTCGCCGCCAACGTACAGGGAATAACCGCCGCCGTCTCGCGGCAGGCGCAGCAGGGTATTCACCGTCCCGCCGCCCATCATGCTGCCGCCCACCG
>CAYTHO010000034.1:0-47164 GCA_964437595.1 uncultured Anaerolineaceae bacterium | reverse complement strand
GCCGCCCACCGTCTCCCAGCTCGCGCCGTTCCATTTCGCCAGGCTGCTCGCGGCAGTGCTGCCCGCCTGGTCGAACCACCCGCCCACATAGATATTGCTGTTCTCATCCGCGGCGAGGGCGCTCACCCGCTCCGCGGATTCATTGGTATGGCTGACTCCGCCGCCCACATCATGCCAGGTGACGCCGTCCCACATCGCCAGGTTGTTGACCGGCATCCCCCCGGCCCTACTGATCTGACCGCCCACATACACCCTGCCGTTGGGGGCCTGCACCACGGCGTAAACATCCCCCAGCACGCCGGGCAGGTGAAAGCCGCTTTGCCAGCAGGCGTCGGAAGGCGCCGCGCAGGCCAGCATGGTTTCAGCCCGCCCCGCGGCGGCTGGCGTGGGGCCGCGGTAAATAGAACCGGCGGCGATCAGGACGATTAGGAACAGGAGGTTCCTGAAAACGCGGAATTTTGGTTTCTCCATTGCAGCTCTCCCCCGCAAAGAAAACGATCAACTGGTCGTAAGCAAACCGCCATGCAGCCATTGGTCCAAATGCTGCGGCGCCCGGCGGTGTACCGTTCGCATCCATGGTGAACTGGTTTATTCGCTATAACTATTAGTATAGCCAGAACCATTTTGTTTGTACTTTCGATATTGAAAGGCGCACGCGGCTTCTCTTGTGGAGCACACAACCCGTTTCCATCATTTTTCACGACTATATAGTAGGGGAGAATACTGCCAACTTTTCGCTGCACAATCGATCACCCATGGAGGAATCATGACTCGCTGCGTTCGCCTGGCCCTACTGCTGACCCTGCTGCTCCTGACCCTGGGCGCCTACGCGCCCGCTGGACGCGCCGCGCCCGTCCTGGCGCAAGGCGCCGCAGCCGCCCAGCCCCGCCTGGTGGTCTTCGAAGGCTTCTACCGCCCCACCTGATACTACTGCAAAACCGCCGGTCCGGTGGTTGATCAGTTAGCCAATGAATATGCGAATCAGCCGGTCGTGTTCATCGAATACCCCGCCGAGGGGACGCCGTACCTGTACAACGCGCGCCGCTCGAAGTATTGGATCGCGCTGAACGATACCAGCAGCACCTTTCCGTTTATCATGCTCAACAGCGGGCATCAGGTCACCAACACCACGCTGATCGGGGGCGTCGGCAATTTTTACAGCGGGTTTAAAACCATGATAGACGCCGAGCTGCCCCGCGCGCCGCAGGCCGAGGTCAGCGCGCAGTACACGCGCGTGGGCGACCACTACGATGTAGATGTGAGGGTCACCAACCACAGCGGAGTCACGCTGTCGTCGGCCAGCAATGCGGCTTCGGTGTTCATGGTTGTCTATGAAGAAGTGA
This sequence comes from uncultured Anaerolineaceae bacterium, assembly GCA_964437595.1. Taxonomy (GTDB): domain Bacteria; phylum Chloroflexota; class Anaerolineae; order Anaerolineales; family Anaerolineaceae; genus DSYU01. Next base: position 45,821 of record CAYTHO010000034.1, on the reverse strand, counting down.
AGGTGGGGGTCACCAGCCGCTACGTGCGCGCGGTGGTCGAACGGAGCATCGACGTACCCCTGGCGGACGGCGAGACGCTCACCTACCTGATGAAGACTGAGAACCTGGCGGGCGTGGACTGGAGCAAGCTGGGCATCGTCGCCTGGGTCGATTACAAGCCCAGCGGCAGCACCAAATACGATATGCTGCAGGCCGCGAAAGGCGTTCCCACCCCTGCGCTGGCCCTCTCCCCCGCGCCGCTGCGGTTCTGGATCGACGTGGATGATCCCCACTTCGTCACCCAATCGCTGCGCGTCACCTCAGCGGCCTCGGGGTGGACCTATGAAGTGATCGGGCATTCGCCCTGGCTGTCGGTAAACCCCGGCAGCGGACCGGTGGGCAGCCCGCTGCAGGTCACCGCATCGGCAGGCACCCTGGACCCCGGCTGGCATGACGGATCGATTACCCTGCACATCACCGGCCCCGGGGTCGATTTTCTGCGCAGCGCGGAAGCGCGCCTGTATTATGGCGAGGTAGGTTTCGTCTACGGGCCGGACATTCGCAAATAAGAAAACCTGAATCACCGCGTGGCGTGCGAAAAAACGCCACGCCCTCCTATGCCCGCCGGATATGCGGGTATAGGAGGGCTTCTTCGATTCGCCCAGGTGCGGAAAAAGCGCCGCCGTACTGCTATTCGCAGGCGGCGGCTGGCGTTCTCTCCTGAACAGGCTCCGCCCGCGGAGTTTGCATATTTGATAAGTGGTATTTACGCCCGAGGTTGTACATTATATGGCCTTTTTACGCCATTTTTCGATACAATCATAATGGAATTACCAGAAATTCTGTGTAAAATTGAACTATGGGAAGGCCAGGGTGATTATATTCGTTTGGGGAAAATATGGTAACGTATGTCTAATTTATCAGCTTCAACCTATTTGCAGAAAGTCGACAGCGTCATCACCCGCGCGGTGTGTGACGAGACCCTGCTGGTGCCGCTGTTCAGCGAATCCAGCCAGATCAACAGCATCTACACGCTGAACGAGTCCGCTTCCCTGGCCTGGGCGCTGCTGGACGGCAGCCGCACGCTGGCGCAGGTGAGCGCGGCAGTGGCCGAGGCCTACCAGGCCGCCCAACCGGCGGTCGAGGCCGACGTGCGGGCGCTGATCGACCAACTGCTGGAGATGGGATTTGTGGAACAGGCCAAAGGAGAGTCGGGGAAGGGCGAGGCGTGGAAGAGCAGCAGCGCGCTGGGGCTGTATGCGCAGCCAAAGATCATGGAGGTGCTGATGGAGAGGCACCAGCAGGTGCTGGGGTTCTGCGTTGCGTGGTCAGGAGGCGGCAACTCGGGAGAAGATACTTGCTTAATAGAAACTTGCCTGGATGCACCAATTTGAAGCAATTGTTAATTTCTGTTCTTTTTCTTAGGGTGGGGAGCCCGTATGTACAAGCAGATACTTGCAGCGTTAATCAATGTCTTGCTAATAGCAGTCGCCTTTGGCCATACCTGGCCGCGCGCTGCCGCGCAGAGCACCCCCCCTGTCCTTAAGATCCTGGTCGACCAGGATGGTATGGTTTCCCTCACCGGCACGGCCCTCGCCGAAGCCGGGGTTACCCTGGCCGGGTTGGACGCGAGCCAGATACACCTTTCACACCTGGGCAGCGAGCTTGCCGTACAACTGATTGGTTTAGATGATGGCAGTTTTGATCCGCAGGACCAGCTCCTCTTCTATGGCGAGCGCAACCGCACGCGCTATTCTGACGCCAGCGTTTACTGGCTGGAATGGGGCGGCAGCCCTGGCCTACGCATGGCATCCGCCGACGCCGCCCCCGGCAGCGATCCGCTCCAGACCAGCTACCGCCATACCGAGCGCATAGAGCAGAACCTGCTCTACCAGCCCCTGCGTGCCAGCGGGCCAGACAGCGACCACTGGTACTGGCAGTCCGTCTCTGCCAGCAGCGGCAGGCCCGTCACCCGCGACTATCCCATTTCCCTCGCCAGCCTAGCCCCAACGGGCAGCCCGGCGCGCGTGCAGGCAATCCTGTACGGTACGCGCGCTAACCCGCAGCATCATACCGTGCTAACCTTGAACGGAGTCACGCTGGATGACGCCTTCTGGAGCGCCACCAGCGAGCATGACATCGACGCCGAACTCCCCCATACCAGCCTGATCGAAGGAACCAACACGTTCCGGCTGTCTATCCCGCTGGACAGCGGCATCGTCTCCGAAACCGTGCTGGTCAACTGGTTCGAGGTGAGCTACGACCGGCTCTTGACCGCCTCCAACGGCGCGCTGTACTTTGGCGGAAACGCCTCCGGCGAATGGCGCTGCGCGGTGGATGGGTTTGCTTCGGATGATATCTCCGTGTACGACCTGACCAACCCCAAAGCCCCCGTGCGCCTGTTGAACGCATCCGTAGAGGCATCCGGCGGCGGCTACCGGGCTGTCTTCCAATGCAGCGGCGCGGATGGCGCGCGCTTCGCCACCCTGGAAAACAGCGCCCTGCACGCTCCGCTGGCGGTCACCGCCGACACGCCTTCAACAATTGACCTGCGCAGCCCCGGCGAGAGCATCGATTACATTATGATCGCCCCGGCGGACTTCCTGCCCGCGCTGGAGCCGCTGGCCGCTTACCACCGCGCGCGCGGGCTGAACGTGCTGCTGGCGGATGTGGCCGAAATTTACGATGCCTTCAGCTATGGGCAGTTCGATCCCCAGGCCATCCACGACTTCCTGGCCTACGCCCACGACAACTACCCGCCTCCCGCCCCGCAGTACGTGCTGCTGGCCGGGGACGGCAACTACGATTTTAAAGACTACCGCGGCACGCACCAGGCCAACTACGTCCCGCCCTACCTGGCGATGGTGGACCCCTGGGCTGGCGAGGTTCCCGCCGACAACCGCTACGTCACCTTTGATGATGGTGACATCCTGCCAGATATGCATTTGGGGCGCATTACCGCGCGCAATGTTGAGGAAACCAGCGCGGTGGTGAGCAAGATTTTGACCTACGCCCAGACCCCCGCCGAAGGCGGCTGGAACACCTCCGCGCTGTATATCGCCGACGACATCGACGCCGGTGAAGAGGACGATTTCGCCGCCGCTTCCGATCAGATGCTCAGCCACCTGCCGGGAACGTACACCGCGCGCAAGGTCTACCTGGAAAATCCCTATCCCATCACCGAGGCGCGCAGCGAGATCTTGAACCAGATCAACGCCGGGCAGCTGCTGGTGAACTATACCGGCCATTCCTCGGTCGATTATTGGGCCACCGAGAACCTGTTCCATAAAAACAGCGTGGCCGGGCTGACCAACGGCGGAAAGCTGCCGTTCTTCCTGGGAATGGACTGCCTGGAAGGCAATTATTTCCACCTCAGCGTCACTTCCGATGGGTCCGCCCTGGCCGAAATGCTGGTGCGCGCCCCCAACGGCGGCGCCATCGCTGCTTTCTCTCCGGTTGGCATGGGCCTCACCACCGACCACATGACCCTCAACCAGGGCCTGTTCGAAGCCATCTTCGAAGACGGCGTCACCCGGCTGGGACCGGCTACCACGCAGGCCAAGCGCTACCTGTCCGAACACGGGCGGCCCAACAACGAGCTGATCGACACTTACCTGCTGTTCGGCGACCCGGCCCTCCATCTTAACGTGCCCCAGCAGGCCGATCTGCGCCTGAAGGTGACCCTGCTGACCGAGGGCGAGATCCACGCCGGGCAGCCGGTAACGCTGCGGGTGGATTACTTCAACGCCGGGCAGCGCGCGGCCAAACAGGTGCGCCTGCGCTGGGATGCGGCGGCGGGCGCCCTTGGCGCGTTTACCGACCCCGCCAGCGGGGCGGCCATCCCGCTCACATCGCGCAGCGATATTGCCCTGCCGGATGTGCCCGCCGGGGGCGGCGGGTCGATTACCCTGCGGGCGGTAGTAAAGTCATCGTTTACCGGCGCGCTGCCCGTTTCTTTTACCATCCTCACGGATACCGTTGAAACCGTGTTTGTTAATAACACCGCCGGGCTGGAGCTGACCGTGCTGCCGCCGCTGGAGCCGACCGAAGAACCAACGGTCGAGCCTTCCGTGGTGCCCACTGTTGAGCCGACGCCCGAAACGACGCCCGAACCGCCGGTTCCGGCATTTGTAGGCTATATTCCATATATTATTTGTTCGCACGAAGGGGGGAGACCATGAATCCCAAATCGGTTTTTCCATACGCAAAACGTCATCAGTCCATGACCCTGGCGCGGCGCTGGTTATCCGCGCTGGCATTATTCCTGCTGCTGCTTTCCAGCCTGTCGCCCGCCCGGCCCGCATCGGCGGAGGGGACGAAAGAGCTGGTGGCAAACGACCCGGGCACCGCCTACCGCGCGGTGACCGAATGGCGCACCGGCACGCTGGCCGGGCTGTACCGGCGCACCTTCCTGCGCGTGTACGCCCGCGCCGGTGAAACGATCAACCTGGGCTCCAGCGCCATCGGTTACGGCAGCGCCGATATTGCGCTGTACCGCGAGAGCCAGATCCCCCATTCGCAGATCGACGCGAGCTTCTTCGACCCGGCCAGCCCCAACCGCATTACCCCCGCCTTTTCCTGCAACACCTACCGCGCCACCAACCCCGGCGCGGGCGCGCTGGATACCCGCGCCAAGGAACTGGCCGGGCCGCTGCCCAACGCGGGCGGCTACACCCCCTGCGTCTACACCGCCCCCGCCTCCGAAACCTACTGGGTGGCCATGTTTGGCCCGCTCGGCCCCAACAGCAACACCGATGCCTGGGTCGGCACGGTGGATAATCCTTTGCCCGCAAATCCGGTAGACCAGAACAGCGGCGTCACCATGTGGGATATCACCGTGCGTGATGGCAGCACTACCCAGCCATCGCGCGTCTTTGTCGATTACCTGGCCCAGATCACTGGCAACAGTAACCGCCCGCTGATGTCCACCGTCTACGCTGTCACCGAAGACGGCTTCATTTACCAGGTCGATTTCAACGAGTTAGACCCCTACGGCTTCATTTTCTACGGCAACCGGGTCGGCTTTTTAGACCCCGACGGCGTCACCCCGCTGTACCACGACCTGGTCGCCAACAACGCCGAATTGACCGACATCCAGGGTGGGGTGCTGCTGGCCCCGGCCACCGCCAAAATGTTCTTCAATGACCCGCGCCTGGCCGATGACCTGCCGCCCAGCGTGCTGCCCACCCCCACCCCGCCGGATATTACCAATATCTCCTTCTCCGGCTCGGCGGGCGGGCTGGACGGCTATTTTGGCATCGGCGGCGAGTTTACCTACACCGGCAACATCGGCGGCATCAGTGAAATCATCATCCAGGGCCCTACCTCCACCGACTTTGCCCCCGACAACCCGCGCAACCGCGTGCTGCGCAGCCAGTCGGTAGTGGGAACCAACGTGATCACCTGGGATGGCCTGGACAACGAAGGCATCCCCTTCCCGGTGCGCACCGACTATCCCTTCCAGGTCATCTTCCACGCCGGCGAGTACCACTTCCCCCTGCTGGATGTAGAAAACAGCCCCAGCGGCGGCCCCATCTTCACCCTGCTCAACCCGCTGGGCGGCATCTGCCCGCTCTCCACCTGCCGCCAGGCCTTCTATGACGATCGCGGCTACGTGGTAAGCAACGGCACCACGGTGGGCACCCCGGGCGTGGTGCTGCCGGGCGGCCTCAACCCGCCTACCACGCCATCCAGCGATATGATCGCCGGCTTTGATACCGCCACCAACCAGCGCGCGTGGGGCGACAACCCCACCAACTATCAAAACGGCTTCGGCAACATCAAGGGCCTGGACCTTTGGACGTATTACCCGGTGTACCCGGTGGAAGGCACGCTTAACGTGGTGCCGCAGGTGGCCCAGGATGTGAACATCGTTAAGAAGCACACCGGCCTGTTCAGCATCGGCAACAACGGCGATGCGTTCCAGATCACCGCGCGCAACGTGGGCTACTCGACCATCAACGGCGCCATCAGCGTCAACGACGCCCTGCCGCCCGGCCTGACCCCCATCAGCGCCTCCGGCAGCGGCTGGTCTTGCAGCATCTCCGGGCAGGACGTGTACTGCACGCACCCCAACGCCGCCGGGCTGCCCAGCATGGTGAGCCTGCCGCCGATCACGGTAGTGGTGTACGTCAACCCGTACGCCGCTCCCTCGGCCAGCAACACGGCCTACGTGCTGAACGACAACGACTCGAACCTCAACAACAACAGCTATACCGACACGGTCACCATCGACAGCGTGGATATCGCCGTGCAGAAGAGCGCCGATAACCTGGCCCCCGAAGTGGGCGACACGGTGACCTTCACCATCAGCGCGACCAACAACGGCCCAAGCACCGCCGACAGCATCGTCCTCAGCGATGCGCTCCCGGCTGGCCTCACCTATGTTTCGCATACCACCAGCCAGGGCGATTACAGCACCAGCACCGGCGCATGGACCGTGGGCGCCCTGCCCGCGGGCTACACCGCCACGCTGACCCTGACCGCCAGCGTGGACGCCGGGACTTACGGACAGAGCCTGACCAACACCGCCGCGGTGGCCTCCACCATCCCCTACGACTATAACAGCGCCAACAACAGCGCCTCGGTAACGCTGGAAGTGGTACAGACCACCCTGCAGGGCATCATCACCGACAGCGCCACCGGCCTGCCCATCGCCGGGGCCACCGTTACCGTCACTGACAGCACCAGCACAACCTACACCGTGGTCACCGGGGCGGACGGCAGCTACCGTGTAGAAGGCCTGGCCGACGGCGCGGCGACCGTGTCTGCCGCCGCCGAGGGCTACCAGCCTTCGGGCAGCATCCCCGTGACGCTGACCTACGGCGTGGTCAACACCCAGGATATCGCCCTGGACCCCGCCGCCGACCTGGAACTGACCAAAACGGATGCCCGCTCGGCGGTACTGCCGGATACCGACATCACCTACACCATCACCGTCACCAACCGCGGCGCGGCTGCGGCCCTGGGCGTGCAGGTGATTGACCCGCTCGGCCCATCCCTGGGCGTGCACGACCCCAACCTGACCATCGTCAGCCTGACGCTGGGCGGGGCGCCGGTGAGCTATTCCACCGACGGCAGCGGCAACACGCTATGGTCCGCACCCGACCTGGACCCCGGCGAGAGCGCCGCCTACCTGCTGACGGTGCACCTGAGCGCCTCAGCCACCGGCAGCGTGACCAACTACGCCGAAGCCAGCACCACCACCACCGAGCTGGACACCGCCGACAACGCGCAGAGCGACACCGACGCCATCCAGTCCATCGCCGACCTGTCGATTACCCTGGATGACGGCGTCACCACCGTTCAGGCCGGTGAAAGCCTGACCTATACCCTCACTTATGCCAACCTGGGCACGGCCACAGCCAGCGCGCCGGTGGTCACCGTGCAGGTTCCCGCCGGGCTGACCGGCATCACCCCCAATAACGGCGGCACGTATAACGCCGGTACGGGCGTGATTACCTGGAACCTGAGCAACCTGCCCGCCGGGGCAAGCGGCAGCCTGAGCTTCACCGCCGCGGTCGCCGCCAGCGCCGCGCCTGGCGCGGTGATTACCCCCAGCGCCGCCATCAGCAGCGCCTCGCCCGACCTGGACAGCGCCAACAACAGCGCCTCCGACTCGGACACGGTGGTGCGCCCGGTGCTGACGCTGGCGAAAAGCGCCTCCGGCACCGTTGAAGTCGGCGTCCCGCTGACTTATACCATTGACTATACGAACACCTCCACCGTTGCCGCGCAGAACGTGGTCATCACCGACGCGCTGCCGACCGGGATGGATTACTTCGCGGGCTGCTACCCGCCCGGCTGCGCCGTGGTCGGCAGCACGCTCACCTGGACGGTCGGCACCGTGGCGCCGGGCGCCTCTGGCAGTGTTTCCTTTCAGGTGGCGCCCACCATCGCGGCGGGCAGCGGGACCATCACCAACACCGCCAACGCCGCCTACCGCGGCAGCGTGGCGGGCATCAACTACACCGCCACCGCCAGCGCGGATGTGACTCTGGCGCTGCAGTTGGCCGACCTGTCTATCACCAAGAGCGGCACGCCTGCCAACCCCGCCCCCGGCGGCACCCTCACCTATACCATCACAGTCAGCAATGCCGGACCGGCGGCGCTTTCCGCCATCAACGTCACCGATCTGTTCCCCACCGGCGTCACCGGGGTCACCTTTACTCCGTCTGCGGGCGTGTATGATCCTACCACCGGCGATTGGACCGGCCTCAGCCTGGCTTCAGGCGGCTCGGTCACCCTCACCATCCTGGCCGATGTGAGCGACACCGCCAGCGGCGCGCTCACCAACTCCGCCTATGTATTTTCCAGCGAGGCTGAAGACCCCGACCTGAGCAATAACCAGGCCTCCTCAACCAGCACGGTGACCACCGCTGCCACCTATTCCATCGGCGACTGGGTCTGGGAAGACTTAAATATGAACGGCATCCAGGACGCGGGCGAACCGGGCGTCAGCGGCGCGCAGGTGCGGTTGTACAGCTCTGGCAACAACATCCTGGTTGGCTCAGCCATCACCCCGGCCAGCGGCGCGTATTCTTTCGCGAATGTTTCGCCAGGCACCTATTACCTGGTCTTTACCACGCCAGCCGGGTACACCCGCGCCCCGCAGGACCGCGGCGGAAATGACGCTGTCGATTCGGATGCCAGCGCGGCCACCGGGCAAACCGCCAACATCACCATCACCAACGCCAACACCACCGCCTGGGACGCCGGTATGTACCGGCAGGCCACCCTGGGCAGCCGGGCGTGGTACGACACGGACGGCGACGGCATCCAGGACGCGGGTGAAACCAGCGGCCCATCTGGACTGGAAGTGCGCCTGTATTCCTGCGGAGCCGACGCCGTATGCGGCAGCGCCGACGATTCCCTCGCGGCCACCACCACCACCGGAGCAAGCGGCGCCTACAGCTTCAACCCCAACCCCGGAACCTACTACATCCACGTGGACGCCCCCGCTGGCTACACCTTTGGCCCGCAGACCACCGGCACCACCGACGGCTCGGACGTGAACCCGTTCACCGGCAACACCCCCGCCATCACCCTCACCTCCGGACAGGTCAATAACGATATCGACGTATCCCTGGCGCAGGGAGCCATCCTCGGCGACCGGCTGTGGATTGACGCCGACGGCGACGGCATTCAAGACGCCACTGAGACGGCGGGCTATGGCGACGTGACGGTGACGCTCTACGACAGCGGCGGTACGGCAATCCGCACCGCCACCACCGCCAGCGACGGCAGCTTTAGCTTCGCCGGGGTGGCCCCCGGAACCTACTCGGTGGGCTTCCCCGCCATCACCGGGTACACCTACTCGCCGCAGGACCAGGGCAGTGACGACAGCCTCGATTCAGATGCCAACCCGTCCACCCGCCGCACGACGAACTTCACCGTCAGCGCCGGGGAAATCCGCTCGAACCTGGACGCGGGCGTCTACACCAACGGCAGTGTCACTTCCTTCGTCTGGAACGATGGTGACGGTGACGGCATTCAGGACGGCGGTGAAGGTGGACTCAACGGCGTATCCGTGCTGCTCCGCTCCTGCGGCAGTGACGGCGTGTGCGGTAATGGGGACGATACCACCGTTCAAACCGTCACCACTCCCGCCAGCGGAAACGCCACCTTCAACAATGTATCGCCGGGCCTGTATTACCTGCGCTACACGCCTCTCACCAATTACAGCATCTCTTCCCAAGACAGCGGCGCCAATGATGCCGTCGACTCCGACCCTGACCCCGTCAGCGGCGATACGGCAGGATTCTTTGTCACCTCTGGCAGCGCCATCACCAATATGGACGCCGGGATGGATAACGGCGTCTCCGTGGTAGGCGATTTCGTCTGGTTCGACACCGACCGTGACGGCATCCAGGACGCGGGCGAGCCGGGCATCGCCGATGTGACCGTGACTATGCGCCGGTCAAATAATAACGCTTCGGAAGGTACCGTAACCACTGACAGCAGCGGGCGTTATGCCTTTACCAACGTTGCCAACCGGGGCCACTACCTGGAATTCACCCTACCCACTGGCCACACCTTCTCGCCGCGCAACGTAAATGACAACGGCGGCGACGATACCGGCGACGATCCCAACGACGAAGCGATCGATAGTGACCCCAGTACCACCAACGGGCGGACCGCCGCCTTCACCACAGCTTCCTCCACCTACTCTACCTGGGACGCGGGCATGTACACGACCAACACCCTCCGCGGTCGGGCCTGGACGGATGCCAATGCCGACGGCGTGCGGAGCGGCGAAACGAACCTCGCCGGCGTCACCGTGGGACTGTACAACGCCGCCGGAACGCTGGTGGCGACCACTACCACCGCCGCCGACGGAACCTATTCCTTCACCAACAGGCCGCCCGGCACGTACACCGTGGGCTTTACCGCTCCCGCCAATCACTACTTCTCCCCGCAAGATCGCGGCGGTAACGATGCAGTCGACTCGGACGCCAACCCAGCCACCGGGCGCACCGCCAGCGTCACCATTGGCGCCGGCGGGCAGATCACCGATAACGTCGATGTGGGTCTGTACCAGCGGGCCACCATCGGCGACCGAGCCTGGTACGACACCAACGGCAATGGCATCCAGGACGCGGGCGAGACCGGCGGCCCATCCGGGCTGGCAGTGCAGCTCTACTCCTGCGGCGCGGACGGCACGTGCGGCAACGCCGATGATTCCCTCTCCGCCACCACCACCACCGGGGCGAACGGCGCGTACAGCTTCAGCGCCAACCCTGGCACCTACTACGTCCACGTGGACGCCCCCTCTGGCTACACCTTTGGGCCTAATACCACCGGCACTGCCGCCACCGGCTCGGATGTGAACCCGCTCACCGGCAACACCCCCGCCATCACCGTCACTTCCAACCAGGTCAACAACGACATCGATGTATCGCTGGCTCCAGGAGCTACCCTCGGCGACCGGCTGTGGATCGACTCCGACGCCGACGGCATTCAGGACGCCACTGAAACGGCAGGCTACGGCGGCGCGACGGTAAGGCTGTACAACAGCGGCGGCGCGCAAATTGGCCTAACCACCACCGCCAGCGACGGTTCCTATGCCTTCGCCGGGGTAGCCGCCGGGACGTATTCGCTGGGCTTTGACCCCATTACCAGCTATACCTACACAAGGCAGGACCAGGGCAGTGATGACAGCCTGGACAGCGATGCTAACACCACCACTGGACGCACGGCGAACTTCACCGTCAGCGCCGGGGAGGTACGCACCAACCTGGACGCGGGCGTCTACACCAGCGGCAGCGTTACCACCTTCGTCTGGAGCGATAATGACCGCGACGGCGTTCAGGACGGCGGCGAAGGTGGACTCAACGGCGTATCCGTGCTGCTGCGTTCCTGCGGCAGCGACGGCGTGTGCGGGAATGGAGACGACAGCACCGCTCAAACCGCCAGCACCGCTGGGGGAAACACCACCTTTAACAATGTGACGCCGGGACTGTATTACCTGCGTTACACCGCCCCCCCGAACTACACCTTCACCTACCAAGACAGCGGCGCCAATGACGCCGTTGACTCCGACCCCGACCCCATCAGCGGCGATACGGCAGGCTTCCTGGTCAGCTCCGGCAGCGCCATCACCAATATGGACGCCGGGCTGCTGAACGGCAGATCCGTGGTAGGAGATTTCGTCTGGTTCGACACCGACCGTGACGGCATCCAGGACGCGGGCGAGCCGGGCATCCCCAACGTGACGGTAACCCTCAGAAGATTCGATACCCATGCAAGCGCCGGAACGGATACCACCGACGCCAGCGGTCGCTACATCATTCCTAACATCGAAAACTACACCTACTACCTTGAGTTCACCGTGCCGTCCGGTTACACCGTCTCACCGTCGATTCAGGGCGGTAACGATTTGCTCGATTCAGACGTGTACTATGACTCGGCCAATGCGAGATGGCGCACCCGCCAGTTTACCACCAACATCAGCACCTTCTCCAACTACGACATGGGCATGTATACGTCTTCCACCGTCACCGGGCGCGCCTGGACCGATGCTGACGCCAACGGCGTGCGCCAGACTGGCGAACCGGCCCTGGTCGGTATCACCGTGGGATTGTATAACGCCGCCGGCACCCTGGTAGCAACTACCACCACTGCCGCCGACGGGACCTATTCCTTCACCTACGTGCTGCCCGGTACGTATAGCGTGCGCTTCATCGCCCCCGACGCGAGCTATTCCTTCACCACCCCGCTGTACGGCGGCGACAGCACGCGCGACTCGAACGCCGTGGCGGTGACCCCCACCACCGATCCGCCCACCGGGCAGACCGCCGCCTTCACCCTCTCTCCCGACCAGACCCTCGCCAACATCGACGCGGGCCTGTACCAGCGCGTCACCATCGGCGACTACGTGTGGGACGATACCGACGGCGACGGCGTGCAGGATGCGGGTGAACCCGGCATCAGCGGGCGCACGGTGGAACTGCGCCGATCAGTCACCAACGCGCTGGTAGCCAGCGCCACCACCAATGCCAGCGGGCAGTACAGCTTCAATGTGGCCCCGGGCAGCTATTACGTGCGCTTCTCCCTGCTGAGCGGCTACGTCTATTCGCCGCGCGGGGTGGGCGCCGACGCCACCAACTCCGATGCCGACACCACCACCGGGCAAACCGCGCCCTTCACCATGACCTCGGGCCAGTCCAACCTCAACCTCGACGCCGGGATGCTCAATAACGTCGCCAGCATCGGCGATTTCACCTGGCGAGACACCAACGGCAACGGCATTCAAGACGCCGGTGAGACCGGGCTGGTGGGGGTGAGCGTGGCGCTGTACACCTCGGCGGGCACGCTGGTCTCCACCACCACCTCCAGCAGTACAGGTTATTATTCCTTCAGCAACGTGGCCCCCGGCGACTACTACCTGATCTTCACCGCGCCGGGCGGCTACAGCTTTGGCCCGGACGGGCGCGGCAGCGACCCCACCCGCGACTCGAATGCCGACCCGCTCACCGGGCAGACGGGCACGTTCACCGTCACCGCCGGGTTGACCCAGTCCGCCGTTGACGCGGCGCTGGTGCCCAACCGGGCAGTGATCGGCGACCGGGTGTGGGATGACGCCGACGGCGACGGCATCCAGGACGCGGGCGAGGCGGGCATCAGCGGCGTGACGGTGCGCCTGTACCGCGAGCTGGTCTCCGGTTCCAGCCCGCTCGACGGCATGCTGCTGGCGGGCACGCTGATCGCCAACACTACCACCGACAGCGCGGGCGAGTACGTCTTTACCAACCTCACCCCCGGCACCTACACGGTGGGCTTCGTTCGCCCCAGCGGGTACGTTTACAGCATGCCCGATCAGGGATCGGATGCCTCCATCGACTCCAACGCCGACCCCTTCACCGGCGAGTCCGCCCCGGTTTCGGTGGTGGGCGGCGAAACCAACCGCACCCTCGACGCGGCCCTGATCTACGGGCGCGCCACGGTCGGCAGCCGGGTGTGGAACGACATCGACACCGACGGCATCCAGGACACGGGCGAGCAGGGCCTGCGCGGTATCACCGTGCGCCTGTACAACGACAGCGGCGTGCTGGTAGCGACCACCACCACCGGGCTGACAGGCCAATACGCCTTCACTAACCTTGCGCCGGGCAGCTACCGCGTGCAGTTCGTCAACTCCTCCGGCCTGCTGATCGGCCCGCTCAACCAGGGCGGCGACGGCACGACCGACAGCGACGCCGACCCGAACAACAGCGGCTATACATCCGTGTTCACCATCGCGGGCGGAGACATCAACGGCACGCTGGACGCCAGCATGTACGCCGACCCCACCGGGGTGGATGTGGGCAACCTGGAAGCGGTCGCCGGGCGGAACGGGGTGACCCTCACCTGGCAGAGCACCAGCGAGACAGAAATCGAGGGCTACAATGTGTATCGCGCCGAGGTCGGCAGCAGCGACGAAACCCTGCTGACGGCGCAAATGATCGACGCGCTGTACTCAGGCGACAGCCTGGGCATGATCTACAACTGGGTGGATTATTCTCCCCTGCCGTTCAAGCAGTACGTGTACACGGTCGAAGTCATCCACCTGGACGGCTCGACTACTCGCCTCAGCGTCATCGTCGAAACGCTGCCCTACATGATCTATCTACCCATGCTGGGCAGGTAACGCCAACCGGAATCTCCCGATCCACCGGCCTGCCTGACTCCTGGATACCACGCTCCGGCGTGGTATCCAGCCTCTTCCACGCTCCGCGTGCTGCCCCTTAGCATCACAGGACGCGGAGCGTCCAGAAGAAGGCTCCCACGGGGACCGCGGGAGCCAGAAAAACGAAGGGAAAGGAATTTTATCGCTGATTACGCGAATTAAGCTGATTACGCAGATGAAAAAATCTCATGCGAAACGGTACGGCAGAGGCTCGAAGGAAGACCGTAGGAGTCAGAATAAGAAAAATCTTATCAGCGTCATCAGCAAATCAGCGTAATCAGCGTAATCAGCGATTAATCCTCCTGGATACCACACTCTGCGTGCTGCCCCTTAGCATCACAGGACGCGGAGCGTCCAGAAGAAGGCTCCCACGGGGACCGTGGGAGCCAGAAAGCCAAACCGTGGGAGCCAGAAAAGCCAGAAAAAGAATATGGATTATAATATACCAATATTCACCTTTATCGTAAACATGCGAGTAAAAACCCTATGACCTGTACCGCCCTTGAACTTGTTCCATACAGCGTGTTTGGCAAGCAGTTGGTGACCAAAGCCTTCAAAAACCGCGTGCCGATCAGCGGGTCGATCGAGCTGAACTTCCGCTGCAATATGCGCTGCGCGCACTGCTACGTGGCCTACGGGCACCAGGGCGTGCCGGGCAAGCAGGAGCTGACCCGCGCCGAAATCGATGACCTGTTCGCTCAGGTGACCGATATGGGCACGCTGTGGATGCTGCTGACGGGCGGCGAGCCGCTGGTACGGCCTGACTTCACCGGCATCTACGCCGACGCCCGCCAGCGCGGCCTGCTGGTGACGCTCTTTACCAACGCCACGCTGATGACCGAGCGCATCGCCGGGGCTTTATGCGAGCGCCCGCCCTACAACGTGGAGGTGACCCTGTACGGGGCTACCCAGGAGACATACGAGCGGGTGACGGGCATCCCCGGCTCGTATGCCCGCTGCATGCGCGGCATCGAGATGTTGATGAAGCACAAGCTGCCGCTGTCGCTCAAGACCATCGCTTTCTCGCTCAACCGCCACGAGCTGGGCCAGATGCAGGCCTTCGCCGAGAGCCTGGGGGTGCATTTCCGCTTCGACCTGATGCTGCTGGGCGGCCTGGGCGACAATGCCGCGCCGTTTTCCATGCGCAACGCGCCCGAGGAAGTGGCCCGGGTGGAGATGGCAGACGAGCGCCACGTCACCGGCTGGCAGGCGGAGCGCGAGCGGCTGGCGGGCGCGCAGATCGACTATTCGCGGCTGTACCAGTGCGGGGCAGGGCTGACCTCATTCCACGTCAACCCGTACGGCGAGCTGAGCATGTGCATCATATCGCGCGACCCCGGCTACAACCTGCGCCAGGGCAGCTTCAAAGAGGGCTGGGAGCAGGCCCTGCTGGCCGAGCGCCGCAAGACGCGCGTGCAGGAAAATTTCGCCGAATGCCAGGACTGCTCGCTGCGCGCGCTGTGCGGGCAGTGCCCGGGCTGGTCGCTGCTGGAGCACGGCGAGCCGGACAAGCGGGTGGATTACCTGTGCCAGGTGACCCGCGCGCGCGCGAAGCGGCTGGGCTTCCTCGAGACACAGCCGGGTGCGAACCATGCTTGAAGGCAGTTCGCGAACCGCCCCTATGCTTCCCCCGCACCCGCCAGTCCGCGGCAGAGTAGGTCAGCGATCCCTCGCTGACGCTCGCGCAGGCAAAGTAGGTCAGGTATCCTTACCTGACACCTCGATACCATCCATCAAGACGGCGGTTACAGGAGCGAATCGCCTCCCATGATGGGCCCTGACCCGACCCCTGGCGCGGTGGCCGAACCACGCAAATCGCTGCGCCTGCTGCTGGGGGGCGTGGTGGTGGATTTTCACGCGCCGCCCGGCCCCACCCTGCTGGCCCCCGGCGGCGCGTACCAGGCCTTCGTCAGCGCGGAGGCAGCGGAGGTGGGCGTTCAGGTGCACCTGGGCCCGGCCCCCCAAGCGGCGGATATGCGCGTGGCGTTCGACGCCAAAGCCTGGCAGTATGCCGTGGGCAGCGGCTGCACGATGGTGCGCGGCGTGCTCTCGCAGCTTGGCGAGCCGCGCGGCGCCTATACCCTGCTGCTGCGCCCCGAGTCGTCGGACCGCATGGACCTGTACCTGGAAAACCCGCGCATGAACGGCGATATCCTGGCGCTGCCCATCCCCCCCTTCGACGAAATCCTGGCGGTGCACCTGCTGGCGGGCGGGCGCGGCCTGCTGCTGCACGCCTGCGGCCTGGAATGGGACGGGCGCGGCCTGCTGTTTTCGGGCGTGTCGGGGCAGGGCAAATCCACCACGGCGGGGTTATGGAGCCAGCACGCTCCCGGCGCGCTGATCTACAGCGACGAGCGCGTGCCGGTGCGCCCCGCCGCGGACGGGTCGGGCTTCGACATCCACACCTCCTTCTGGCTGAGCCGGGCCGCTTCGGCGGCCTACAACGCCGCGCGCAGCACGCGCCTGGAGCGCATCTACCTCATCCAGCACGCGCCGCAGAATTACGCCGCGCCCCTGCCGGTGGCGGAAGCGGTGCGGCGCATCCTGCAGCGCACCTTCCTGCCCTTCTGGCTGCCCGACGGCATGGCCTACAGCCTCAAGACGGTCGAGGCGCTGTGCAGCCAGGTGCCCTGCTTCGAGCTGGGCTTCGTGCCGGACGGATCGGTGGTGGAGTTTGTGATGGGGCATGGGACGCGCCGCCATGGGGCGCAGCCCCAAGGCTAGGGGGAGGTAAAGCCCGGCGGAGCCGGGCTGGCAGGGATGCGGCGCTGGTTGGGTGGGGGGAAGAGAATCCGCGATGGCCTGGGCGAATCACAGCCTGGCTTTGCTGATGACGCCATGGGGCTGCGCCCCATGGCTACGGGGGAAGGGTAAAGCCCGGCGGAGCCGGGCTGGCATAGAAGCGGCATGTGTGAACAACCGCCGCCACGACCATCCGCGCGAATCTATGCCACCACAGCCCGGCTTCGCCGGGCTTTTGATTCCCTTTAGCTCCGGGGCTGCGCCCCGGTGCGGGGGACGTATTGCCACGCTCGCTGCGTCTCCGGGCTTTTTTGGTATACTTAACCGCGGATCCCCATAGCCCATGCTCACCACAACCTGGACGCTGACCATCGACCAACAAAAACACACCGTTTGCCTCAAGCAAAGCATCCTGGGCACGCGCCGTGAGGTATGGGTGGATGGTTCGCGCGTGCCATTGAAGAAAAAGAACGCGCTGTACGGCTCGCGCGACTTTATCACCATCGATGGGCGGGAGTTTGAAGTGGACATCCTGACGGATGGCTGGCGGTATTTCCGCTACTTGATGGATGGTGCGATCCCGATCCTCTCCGACAAAGATATCAAAGCGGGCAAATCTACCGCCGATCTGTTACGGCAGCCTCTTTTGCGCGATCTTCCCTTTTGGAATGATCTCAGCCGCATCCTGGGCCTGCCGTACCAGTCCATCCGCGATGTGCTCTGGCCTTACCGCCACCGCCTGCTGGGCTTGCGCAGTGGCTACCTGGTAGTGGTGCAGAAAACCATTATGGACCAGAATAAGATGGGTTGGTATGTGCTAGTTCACCACGAATATCCGCCTTCGCCGGAAACCGGGCTGAAAATCCGCAGCGACCCGCGCATCGCTGTCTTATTGGAGAAGCATAAGAAACGGGACCGGATGATTGAATCCGGCGAAGGATTTTCCGCCATCATACTGCCAGAGGTGAAGAACGAGACCGCCTCGGAACTGGCTGTACGAGTGCAGTCGTTCCTGTCGGCGGTCTCCGGGTACGCGCGCCCTCTACCAGAAGGTGTATGTGAAAATCCAGGATGCGCTCACCCCGATAGCGGCGCGCCCAGGTGGATCATGATGGATGGAAACCCGCGCTACTTATGCCCCGGCTGCATCTCGGAAATCCCGGCGTGGGGGCAGCAAGCTGAAGAAGCCTACACCGGCGCGCCGGGCAATCTGGCTCAGGGTCTGCTGGTTGGAGTGGGGGCCGCACTGCTGGTTGCCGTCCTTGTAGCCGCGTTTGCGCTGTTGTTACCCGATGTGATCGGCCTGCTCGCGTTAATGGCTTTTCCTTACATTAACTACGAAATGAACCGGGCTGGTGCAAAACCGTCCCCCCTCAACCAGGCTGTTACCGTACTGCTGTCGGTGGCTTCCATAACGATGGGTGTGTGGTTCGCAAGGTTTCTGGATGCCATCCGCATCGATTCGCCGCTGTCAATCGGGACGCTGATCGCCGAGGGGCGCAAGCTAATCGCGGAGCCGCGCGCGCTGACTGGGATCGTTTTCATCACCCTGATCGGCGCGACAATGTATCTGCTGCCCCTATTGATACAACAGAGAAAACAGAAGGCACAGGCATTCCACCCCGAGGTCGAAGAAATCCAGGGGATCGTTTAGATCAGGGCGCGGCGGCTTTGCGCTGGATGGTTTCATCTAATTGCCGCGCCAGGCCAAGCGCCAGCTCCTGAAGTTCTTCTTCATCCACACTATCTTTTGCCACATATACAGCCGCCGTTCCGAGGAAGCGATCCCGCAGGAAGTGGATTGCAACATAGGATTCTTCATAGGGCGGGCACAGAACATCCATCGAGCCTGATAATTGATACCCACCGCCGCCGATCTCGACCGGCCCGTGGTTATCGACCTCCTTATAATTTTTCGCCCTCAGCCATTCCTGATAGGGCAGCGCCCCGGCAGCATCTTTCATCCGCACCACACTAAATTCGATCGAGCGCATACCAGCCTGCTTGCAGCGGTCGCGCGATACATACGTTCGCGTATACCCCTCTTCCCTGCCGTAGCCATCCAGTCGCTGCTCCATTTCCTCCGCGTCCGGGTAATTTTTCGCGACATCCTCGTTGTCCGCTTTACTCGATGAAACAAAAATCATATCTTCCGGAAGCGCATCCGAGGGCAGCATGAATGCCGCGAGCTTTGATCCTTCACTATCTCGCAGCAGGAAATTCTCCGGCACGTACAATGCCGCCGGCACCAGCGCCGTAAACCCCACCAGTGACACACCAAAAAGCAGGAGCGCGCGCAGCAGGACTTTTCTGATTGGAGAAGGAGAGTCGGGGGCAGACATTTCTCTCCCTATTGTATTCGAAAATGGAACCTATTGGGAAAAGGAATCCTTCAGCTGGACCGGTAGGGATGCGGAGCGGGTTGGGAAGGGGGAAGAAAATCCGCGCTGGCCTGGGCTAATCGCAGCCCGGCTTTGCCAATGACCCCATGGGGCGCAGCCCCAAGGCTAGGGGAAGGTGAAGCCCGGCGGAGCCGGGCTGGCATGGAAACGGCTATGTTCGGGAAGGGAGAAGAAGATCCGCGATTGCCTGGGCCATTGCAGCCCGGCTTTGCCAATGACGCCATGGGGCACAGCCCCAAGGCTAGGGGGAGGGTGAAGCCCGGCGGAGCCGGGCTAGCAGGGGTGCAGCGCTGGTTGAGAAGGGAGAAGAAGATCCGCGATTGCCTGGGCGAATGGCAGCCCGGCTTTGCCGGGCTTTCTGCTTTCTAGCACCGGGACTGCGTCCCGGCGCTAGAAGGAAGTAGACAATTCATTGTACAATAAGCAGAAATCCCCAAAAGACTGGTCAGGAGGAAAAATGCCATACTGGGAACTCTATTATCACATCGTCACCGCGACCAAAGGGCGGCTGCCTCTGATCACAATTGAGATGGAACCGGTCTTATTCGCTTACCTGAAAGAGAAATCAGGTGAGCTAGAAGCAGCGGTGTACGCCCTGAACGGCACTAGCGATCATATTCACATGGTCGTCTCCCTTCCCCCAAAGGTCGCTCTGGCTACCTTCATCGGACAGATCAAAGGCTACTCCTCCACACAGATCCGCCAGTACCATCCGCAGTTTTCGCCCTTTACCTGGCAAAGTGAATATGGCGTTTTTTCCTTCGACAAAAAGCGCATCGGCAAGTGTATCGAATATGTGGAACGGCAAAAAATCCACCATACCGAGGGTAATATCATTCCGGTGCTGGAGCTGAGCGAAGCACCTGTCCGACGAATCAGCGAAGATCATGCAGCATACGATGTGGATTTTTAAATGCGCCGTGGGAGTGGGAGACAAACGATATATCCCCCTAGCCCCGGGGCGCAGCCCCAGGGCTAGGGGGATATAAAGCCCGGCGGAGCCGGGCTAGCAGGGATGCGGCACGTGTAAACAACCGCAACCACGACCATCCGCGCGAACCTATGCCACCACAGCCCGGCTTTGCTGGGCTTCCGGTTCCTTTTAGCCCCGGGACTGCGTCCCGGGGTTAACAATCCACATAAATCCCCTTGGTCTCCGACCTGCCCGTCTTGCCATCAAAAAAGGAGCCGCCGTACAGGTGCCAGTCGAGGTTGCCGATATAGTCCGCCGCCTCGTCAGCGGTGATCGTCTCGGCGGCTTCGGGCGTGATGAGGCCCATGTAATACCGCCCGGACGCGCGGTACGCCTCGAACTCGACGAAGTAGTGCAGCCACAGCCGGTTGCAGTGCCGGCAGCGCTGCAGCGTCACCTCGCCAAATCTGCCATTGGCTTTATCCACGCCGATGAAGCGCACCTTTTCAAAATGGGGCAGGGGCAGGCCCAGGCAGATGCACAGCGTCGGGTCGGAGGGAGGCCGCTCGGGCGCCGCGCACAGCTCGATCTTTTCCGCCAGCAGCGCCTCGGGGATTTCGCCTTGCAGCTCGCACAGCATCATCATCCAGTCATGCACCTGCAGCACGCCATCCACCACGGCAACGTAGATGTACTTGTACTGCTCCCCCGCCACCTGGCGCACCGGTGCCGCCGGAGGCAGCTTCTTCAACAGTCCCCAGACGTTGGACAGGTCCGGCTCGCGGGTGGCAAATCCGCACTGCGCCAGCGCATCGCTAAGCTGTTCATTGGTGAGAATTAGCGCCGGGTCGATCATTGGGGTCTACTCCTTCTTCGCCAGGAAGCGGTCGACGGCGGTGCGCGCCCCCAGGCGGACCATTTCACCCGGCCCCAGGCGCTTGCGCGAGCGGGCCATGCTGATGTACAGGTGTACGATGGTCTTGGGCACTTCGCGCTGCTGCTCTTTGCGGACCAGGGTCAGCGCGCTTTCCGGGCAGGTAGAGACGCACAGCCCGCAGCCGATGCAGCGCTCCGGGTGGTGCACGGCGTGAAAATCCGCGAAGGTCAGCGCGTCCATCGGGCAGCGGCTGAGGCACAGCTCGCAGCCCATGCAGCGGCTTTCGTCCAGCACCGCCACAAAGGGGCTGGAACCATGGTTGGCCGGGTCCGGGTAGCTTTTGAGGATGCGCAGCACGCCGCAGCAGCAGCCGCAGCACATGCACAGCGACCCGGAGGCCTGGTCGTTGCCCGCCTGCAGCACCAGCCCGGCCTCGTTGGCCTGGTCGATCAGCGCCAGGGCCTCTTCGCGGGTGATCTCGCGCCCGCGCCCCACCCGCACGTAATAGTCGACCATGCTGCCGGTCACGAGGCAGGTTTCCATGGGCCGCCCGCAGCCCTGGTCGATGATGTGCATTTCCTGGCGGCAGATGCAGTTGGCCACCGCGAAGCGCGTTTGCTTGCCCATCATCGCTTCCACGTGCTCGTACGGCAGGATGGTGGCGGTGTTGGGGATGCTCTGCCGCACCGGGATGGTGCGTAACTGCGGCACGCGGCCCCACAGGTCCGCGGCGGCGTAGATGGGCAGGTACGCCTCGAACAGCTCCACCAGCTCGCGGTCCAGGCGGTCCACCTGGCTCTCCCACAGCCCGATGACGAACTGCTGGGCCATGTAGCGCGGCGTCGCGCCGGTTGGGGAGAAGTTGTAGATCAGGCGCTTGCGGTCCATTTCTTCCAGCAGGCGCGCGGTCTCTTCCACCGGCAGCCCGGCCCGCCGCGCCACCACCTCCGCCGACTCGGCCAGCAGGGTGAGGCAGCAGGCCACGTGGGCCTCCTGCGGGGTAAACAGGCGCTGTAAGATGCGCAGTTCCACCCCACTCTCACTGCGCGGATAGCCGCCCGGCAGCTCGTCGAGCGCCTGGGCCAGCCGCTGGTAAACGTCAGAATCCATAGTAACCACCGTATAAGAAGATTTCGGCTTGATTGTAGCATGGATTGGAGCGCGCGGGAAAACGAGGCTATAATGGGAAACGACAGCACAATTTCGTTTCCAGCGGAGCGGGAGCATGACCAAAGACCAGATCGCGGACGCTTTCCAGCGCCATTTTCACCAGTTTGGGTTTAAGAAAACCGCGGTGGATGATGTGGCAGGCGAACTGGGGATCAGCAAGAAAACGATCTACCAGCATTTCTCCAGCAAAGAGGAAATCCTGCAATATGTGATTGAGCGCAACGCGCAGGACTTTTTGGGGAAGATGGCCGGGCAGATGCCGCCCGGCGCGGATGAAGGCGAGCAGCTTACGCGGCTCATTCGCCTGATCCACCAGGGGGCGCGCGATTTCCAGGCCGCCAACCTCAGCTTTACGCTTCAGTTCCGGCTGGAAATCGCCACCGCCGCCTACCGCCAGGCCTATTCCAGGCTCATCGCCAGCC
This sequence comes from uncultured Anaerolineaceae bacterium, assembly GCA_964437595.1. Taxonomy (GTDB): domain Bacteria; phylum Chloroflexota; class Anaerolineae; order Anaerolineales; family Anaerolineaceae; genus DSYU01. Next base: position 23,149 of record CAYTHO010000034.1, on the reverse strand, counting down.
TGGTGACAGCCGGAGCGGAAAAGGGTGTTTTCCAGGTGGGGGACCTGCCCATCACCATCCATTTCATCCAGACCCTGGTGACCGAGAGCGTGCAGTGGCTGCTGGCCTTACCCGACGCCCCGGTGGAGGACGAGACCATCCGCGTGGTGCGGAAGATTTTAGCGTGATGCGCCCGCCTTTTCCCGGTTAGCCCACAGGCTGAAGCTGAACAGCGCGATCAGGCCCAACTGCAGGAAGAGGGTGGGGATATTGCGGGCCAGGTCGGCCTGGAGGAAGAGCATCTCGAACAGGCGGAAACCGGCCAGCCCGGCAAGGACGGGAACGAGGGTCAGCGCCAGCACGCCGCGGCGCTCCAGCGGGCGGCGGTCGGCCCACAGCAGCAGGAAGGTCCAGCCCCACATCAGCGCGGCGGCCTGGGCGTTGGAGGAACGGAAGGCGGGCGAGTCGGGGATGGAGGCAAAGCCGGAGAACCAGGCCGCCAGCGGCGGGAAGGTCAGCATCAGGGCAGCCAGCGCGTCGATGATGGCGCCGGTCCAGTATGAGATGCGCAGAAGTGTGATTTTGTTGTGCATCAGAGAGTCCCTTGGTAACAGGAAACTATTTTCGTTTTTAGTTTACAAAGAAAACAGTGAATTGTCAAGAGGGGAGAAGCGTTTGCTGCTGCCCCCCTCCTTATTCCTTCCGCACCCGGCACACCTCGATCCGCAGGCGGTAGGCAACGCCCGACTGCTGCCTTTCCAGCAGGTACTTGCGCGCCTTGGGGCCGTACAGCCGGCCAAACATCGCCGCGGCCTCCTGGGGGTCGCCGTAATCAACGATGCGCGTGAAATCGTGTCGCAGGGTGGGGGGCATTACCGGAATCCCGTTCCAGGTGCGATCTTCAAAATACGTGTCCTGCACGGGGCAGGCGGGATCATACCAGGCCTGCGGGGCCACTTGATCAATGACGTGTGGAAAGTCCGCCGCCAGGGTAGCGGTGAGCTCGCCGCAGATCGCCACAAACGGAGCGCCCAGCCAGATTAAGGCGCCGCCCGGCTTGAGTACCCGGTAAGCCTCGTTGTAATTTAGTTCCGCGTACGAGCTGATCAGGGCATCAAAGGTATTATCGGCAAAAGGCAGTTCGTCGCGGTTGCCGCGCGTATAGCAGATATTCTTCAGCCCACGCCCGCGCACCTGAGCCGATCCATATGCGATGACGGATTCGTAGATATCCACCGCGCGCACATGCCTGGCCCGCCGCGCCGCCGCCATCGCCGACCGCCCCGTCCCCGCGCCAACGTCGATCACCTCCATGCCAGACAGGTCGACCAGCGTTTCCAGCTCCTGCATTAATACATCGCTGGTCAGGGCGAAGCGGTGATACAGGTCCGGGTGCCGGGCGCTGAACCAGTCGAAGTCAAAATAGTAGGGCACGGGGTGGCGTTCATCGTAGCGCCGCCAATCATCGACAGGCGCGGCTTTAATGAGAAAGCCATCCCGCTCCAGTTGCTCCTGGGTGTATGCCATCGGGTATGCCTCCGGTTCGTGACAGATACTAAACCAATCGCAGCCTGAAGCCTTCACTTCTCCCGGCAGGTGGATTTGTTGAATTCACCTTGCGATTTGTTTAGTATACCGCGAAGCGGGCTCGGGCGAGCCCAACGCTGACGCGGATTCTTCTCTGCTCCCTCCCTCTCCGAAACGTGATTTTCGTTTTGGAGAGGGAGGGGGTGGGTGAGGATTTTTATGCAATCGTTTTTCTTCCTGATCCGTGTGCATCTGCGTTCATCTGTGGTCGATTTTCATCCCCTACCCACGCGGCGGACCGTAACATTTTTTAGATTATTTTTACATATTATTTGCATAATTGTTGGTTTTATCAATTGACCCCAAACAGGCGCTTGTTATAATTTTCATATATCGTTGGAAAAATCCATATTCCATGCGGCTGTGGGTTATTCTTGCCGGGCAGGTTTACCAAAATCAGAGCACGAGCGATTTTTATGATCATGGTTTTCAGCCGGAGGTACTGATGAACATATTTCCGAACCTCAAGGTCGGAGTAAAGCTGGGTGGCGGATTTTTCGTTTTAATCGCCATCGTGATCTTTCTCGCGGTGACCGCGTACTGGGGCATCACATATGCCCAGGAGAGCACAAAGAACGTTTATGTAGAGAACCAGGCTTCCGTTACCGAGATGAGCAACGCGCTGGCCAAGATTTATTACCTGCGCGGCAGTATGTTCAAATATAGTTTAATCCCCGCCGGTGACCGCGCCCCCCTGAGCGCCGAGATCGATGGTATTTCCCAGGCAATTGACCAGAATATCGCCGCGCTGGAAGCGGTAAAATGGAGCGCCGAAATCCAGGCGCAGATTGTGCAGTTAAAAACCGATTGGGTCAACTACCGCAATATGCTGCAACAAGCGCGTGACCAGCTGGAAGTAAGCCCTGACAGCGACGTAAACATCGTTTTTGCCGCGGCTGAACAAGCAACAAACGCCCTCGACCAGAGCGCCACCACCCTGTTTGAGATGTTGCAGAAGGACGCCGCGGAGAAACTGGCCCAGCAGGAGCGGGGACTTCGCAGTAACATGACCGTGCTGGCCGTAATTGTACTGGTCGCAGTGGTTTTCTCCGTGTTCGTGGCGGTTACATTGACCAGCGGAATCGTCGGCCCGCTGCAAAAGAGCATTGTGCTGCTCAAAGAAATCGGCCAGGGCCATCTAGACGAGCGCCTGCCGGTCAATCGCAAGGATGAACTGGGCGACCTGATCCTGAATATGAACCAGTTCGCCGATGATCTGCAAAGCAATGTGGTGGAGGCGATGAAGAAAATCGCCAGGGGCGACCTGAGCATGACGGTTGAGGTGAGGGACGAGCGCGACCAGATTGGCCCGGCCTTACAGCAAACAGTCAGCGCGCTGCGCGGCCTGGAAACGGAAACGTCGAAGCTCATCAATGCCGCGGCGGAGGGACAGATCACCATACGGGGTGATGAAACCCAGTTCCAGGGCGGGTATCGCAAAATCGTAGAGGGCTTCAACAACACCCTCGACCTGATCTCCGCCCCGCTAAAGCTGATTGTGGAAGCTGCCAACAGCCTCTCCGCCACCGCCAGCGAGCTTCAGGTGACCACCACCCAACAGGCCGCGGGGGCCTCCGAACAGTCGGCGGCCATTGCCCAAACCACCACCACGGTAGACGAAGTGAAGGTGATCGGCGAACAGGCGGTGCTGCGTTCTCAGGAGGTCTACGACACCTCCACCCGCACCATGGAAGTGTCGCGCAGCGGGCAGCAAACCCTGAACGAGATGATTGACAGCATGAACCGCATCCGCGATCGGGTGGAGGGCATCGCCGAGAACATCCTGGCCCTCTCCGAGCAGACCCAGCAGATCGGCGAAATCATCGCCACGGTGAGCGGTATTGCAGCGCAGTCCAACATGCTGGCGTTGAACGCGTCTGTGGAAGCGGCGCGGGCCGGCGAGCACGGCAAGGGCTTTGCCGTGGTCGCCGTCGAGGTGCGCAACCTGGCCGAGCAGTCGCGCCAGGCCACCGCCCAGGTGAAGGCCATCCTGCAGGATATCCAGAAGGCCACCAACGCCACCGTAATGGCGACGGAAGAAGGCACCAAGGTAGTGGAGCAGGGCGTTAAGCTGGCGGCCCGCACCCAGGAAGCCCTTGAGCAGCTGTCTGGGGTGATCAACGAGTCATCCGAGCGGGCCTCGCAGGTGGTGGCAGGCGGGCGCCAGCAGGCATCGGGCATCGAGCAGATTGCCCTGGCGATGCAGAACATCAACCAGGCAACCTTACAAAACATGGCGGCCACACGCCAGGCCGAGCACTCGGCCCACCTCTTGAATGATCTGGCCCGGCGCATGGCGGAAGAAACCAAAAAGTACAAGGTTTAACCATACGATCCGATAAACTTATTTATGCCGCCGCGGGAAGTACGGCGGCATAAATCGTTTTACAGTTACAATGTGCCGTGTACTTTATCCACCGTAGTAACAAACAAAAAACTGCTCGACCACGCGCGCATCGAAATAGGACCCGGCGTTGTCTCGCAAGTAGCGCATCACTTCTTCGGCGGGCCAGGCCCGGCGGTAAGGGCGGTCGCTGCTCAACGCATCCCACACATCGATCACGGTAAAAATGCGGGCCGCCAGCGGGATCTCTTCTCCGCGCAGGCCGCGCGGGTAACCCGCGCCATCCCAACGCTCGTGATGGCAGTAAGGGATATCGGTGGCCGGCTCGAGGAACGGTATGTTAGACAGCAGGCGGTAGGCATATCCCGGGTGCTGGCGCATCACCACCCATTCGTCTTCGGTCAGCGGCCCATTCTTGAGCAGAATGGTATCGGGGATGCCCATTTTGCCAATATCGTGCAGGATGGCCCCACGCCGCAGGTGTTCCAGCATTTCCTCCGCAACGTTCATCTGGCGGGCCAGCTTGATCGTCCATTCAACCACCCGGCGCGAATGGCCCGTGGTCTCCTGATCGCGCAGTTCCAGGGCGTTGGCCCAGCCTTCAATGGTCGCGTCATATGCTTTAAGCAGTTGATCGTTCAGCGCCTGGATCTCCTGCTGGAAGCGCATCACTTCCGTAATATCCCGGGTCACCGCGCCAATGCGGATGCCGCTGCTGGTATGGATGGTGAATGCCGTTTGATAGATCGTAACGGCAGCGCCGTCTTTTCTCCAGATGGTGAACATGACCGGTGAATCTTGAATGGCGCCTGTGTGCAGCGCATCGAGCGTCAAACGTTTAAGGGCTTCCAACTTTTCCGGAGTCTGATTTTCCGGAAGCAGCATCTGAAGCTGAACAACCCAGTTATACCTTCCAATCGCCTCTTCACGGCTGATCCCCGTTATTCGCTCCAGAGCCTGGTTCCAGATCAAGATCGTGCCCTGCTCATCAATCAGCATAATGCCTTCGGAATTCTGCTCAGCAAAGTTGCGGAAGGTTTCCTCACTCTGCCGCAAAGCCTCCTCTGTCTGCTTGCGCCCGCTGATATCCTCATAAATAATCATATGCACGGCTTTTCCCTCCGCGTCATACAGCCTGGCCGTGGAGAGCAGAACCGTAATTCGCGTGCCATCCTTGCGCTGGCAGAGGGCCTCAAACCCGACCATTTCGTTGTTTTGCATGTTTTCTTGCTTTATCCTCTGGCTCTCATCCAGGCGTTCAGGCGGTACGACCGGCACTTCTTTCCCCAGCACTTCAGCGGCGCGCCAGCCAAAAACGCGTTCGGCTGCCGGGTTCCACAACCGCACGATATCCCCTTCTTCTTCCAGCACAGCGATCGCCAGGGGAGCCATATCAAAAATGGCCCGAAAATTTTTTTCACTGGCCCGCAGCGCCTGGATGGTCTGGATGCGATCCAATGCGCCGCCCACCCTGGCCGCGAGCGTTTCCAGCAGCGTGCGGGTATTCTCCGGTATCTCCTCCGCGGTGTGTGATGCCAGGTTCATTCCAGCAAGCATCTTTCCCTCAAATACAATCGGGATGACCGCTATCGATTGCAGTTTTTCTTCGAATAAAAAGGCAGGATTGGGTAAGTCCGCGTCTCTGACCGAGCTGTAGACCGGCTGGCCTTTTTGATATAGATGAGCGGGAGGTGAATCGGCTGAAAAATGCATCACCTGCTTAACAAATGTTTCAGAAAGCCCCTGGTGCGCAACAATGCTGACTTCACCCGTTTGCTGGTTGACCAGGTAAATTCCCCCTGAGTCAACCGGCTCAAGCTGGCAAGCAGCTTCCAGAATACAGGCAATGGCCTTATCCAGTTCGGTGGCTGTATTCAAGATAATATTCAAATCATGCAGGATATGCATGAAGGCCTCGTACCGCCTGTATTCGGTGATATCGCGGAATATTCCAGCCATGCGGAAACCCTGGCGGCTGGGAATGATAAAGAACTTCTGCAAGACCCAGCGCATCTGACCATCCGCCCGGCACACCAGCGCTTCCATACCCTGCTCAGGCTGCCGCAGCCTGCCGGTTTTCAGCGCAGCGGTCACTCTCATTTTTATGTTTTGCAGTGCTTCGTCCGTCTGACTGCTGGGGGGAAAAAGGGTAAACTGGTATTCCCAGACGTACATCCCCAGCGCCTGGCGGCGCGGAATGCCGCTGATGGTTTCGCCGGCCTGGTTGTATTCAATGATTCTGCCAGCTCCGTCCACCAGGATAATCGCATCAGTGGAATTCTCAAAAACATCGCGAAAATGATCTTTCGTCGGCCCAAACGCTGCCCCTGCAGAGCCTCTCTCTCGCCCTTTCCCAACCTTCTTGTGAACGCGCAGCGTAGAACTTTTGTGGAGAAGTCTCGAATGTTCTGAGCTTGAACGCATTTTTGTCTTCATTCCCATGGTGGTTGGTCTCCAGGGTACAGCAATGGACTGGATAAAACGGCCGTACCTGCCTGCACTGCCTGCGATATTCTTCACGATGTAAGCCTGCCAGATGCACCAGAAAATCGGTTCACCTTCCAGCACCCCGATCAGGGAGGCTGAATAATCGATGGCGTTATCCCCTCTAACTGCGCTTCAACCGGGCTGTAATTAACCTTTGAACATCATATGATTATATATTCGTTTCGACTGTCCAGGAATTTTTTCGGGCCGCGCGAACGGCGCATGGCTGATTTACCCTTCCCTACCCATCTGGCGGGGGCATCTACCCGGCATCCCCGTTATAATCTTGCTGTACCGCCCAACATGACTCCACAATATCCAGCAGGAGAACATTGAACCAGGAAACCGATTTTTCCGAAGTCCGCCAGATCTGCGCCACGCACCGCATCGAAATCCAGGACATCCAAACCGTTACCGGGAGTTTTGGGAAACGCATCTTTTTTATCAACCAGGCCTACCTCCTGCGCGTGTCCACATCTTCCATGGCATCCGAACAGGAGAAATTCGCCCGCGTTGCCGGGCTGGATTGCGTGCCCAAAATCCTCCACGCGGGCGCGCTCGAGCGCGAAGCCGGCCCCCTCTACTACACCCTGCTGACGCTGCTGCCGGGCATCGATTTTGTCACCGCCTGTCCCCAGATCAGCACGGCCCAGCAAGAACGGCTCGGCGTGGATACCGCCCGGTTTTTGGATGATCTGCACGCATTACAAGGAACGCATTATAACATTGGCCTGTATGTGGCGGCCCTGCCCCGCTTTCCGGGAACCTGGCGAGCGGGCCATCAGGCTTATTGGCTGCGCCTCCAACAGGAAGCCGAAACCATCTCCTTACAGCCGGGCAGCCGCCAGGTTTTCGAAAACGCCTTCCGTTACCTGCAGGCCTCCGCCGCCGCGCTGGATTTTCAGGCCGGGCCCACACTGCTGCACAACGATTTTCATCCCGCCAATATCCTCCTGGACCAGGGCAGGTTTTCGGGCGTGATCGATTGGGAATGCTCGCAGTTTGGCGAAGCCGACTTCGAACTGTGCCACCTCATCCACTGGTGCCTGTACCCGCCCAAACCCAACATCGATTTCCGACCGTTCCTGCGCGCCTTCTTCGCGGCATCCCCCCGGTGCGCCGGGGTCCCCCAGCTTGCGCAGCGCCTGACCATCTATCAAATCGAGCATGAAATACAGCAGATCATCTGGAATGCCCGCCAGGCGGAGCCGTGGCGAGTTCCGCGCCTGATGCGCTGGTTGGATGGGGGCGTGGAGGCGCTGCTCGGGGAGATTGGGGTGTAGGAGGAAACCAGACCTCAAAGGTTTCCAAAAACCTTTGAGGTCTTGCCAGTAAGATCGCTACGCACCCCTACCCGAAAAACGGTCGAATCCGTTTACATCCTTTAAAGCATATTTACGCGCCCAGCAGTGTTTTCGGCAGCCAATTCGTCCACAGCAGCGCGACCAGGATGGCTGCATCCGCGAGAATGCCAATGATGAAGAAGGGGTGCACATAGAGCAAAAGCATAACCAGCGAGCCTGACGCGCCGTAAATAGCCAGGGTTCGCCAGAGTTCTTTGGGAATGATGAACCCGAGAATGCCAAGCCCGGCGGCGATGATGCACAGACCGGTCGCCACCCAGAGGAGACCAAAAACCTTATCGACCAGGGTTTCTTCCAGTTTGAAAGCGCTCAAAAACCAGGAGCGTCCCAGAGTCACCGGGAACCAGCTCAACCAGGATGGGTTGGCGATCTGAGCGTTTCCGCTGCCAAAGCTGCCCCCCGATTGGGCGCTTACAATGAAACCATGCACAATGAGGAGTATCGCAATCAGATACTTGAACATGATGGGGCCTTCTTTGTAACAAAGTTTATACAGGTGGTACAAATTGATAATTACATTATAGGCCGTTTACATTATTTATATACATTATTGGTTGACATTTTCTCTAGTCCCCACGCTCTGCGTCTTGCCCTGCCCCATCACGGCACGCGGAGCGTGCAAGAGAAGAGGTTCCACCGCCGGAGCGGTGGAACCAGGAAACGCGCTTCTTCCAGCCCGGTTCACCGGGCTTGGGTTTTATAGCACGGCGCTTGCAGCGCCGTGTGAGTGCAAAAAAAATACGCGCCGACCTGATACGCTCCAGCGCACCCTTCTCAAGCAGATCAAACCGATTAACTCCGCGGCCATTCCTTGGGGAAACGGCCGTTCCTTCAGGAAAGGATGGAATTTCCCTGGCGAACCATTCAGGCTACTGATCCTGCAGGAAATTCGCGATGAGCGCAGAAAATTCAGCGGGTTTTTCCTGAAATGAGAAATGGCCTGCCTCTTCAATCACTTCAAACCGGGCATTGGGGAAGGTGTCACTGTACAATTGGGTGGCGGCCTCACTTTGCAAATCCTTCGCGCCGTGGATCACCAGCACCGGGGCGGTTACTTTCCGCAATCCATCCTGGTAGTTGTGGCGCTGGCCCATGCTGGCGTACATGCCCCAGATCATCCAACCACCGGGTTCCCCATGCTGGATCATCTGCTCGGCGGGGATACCGATCACCGACAGGTAATAGGCGCTGTATTTCGCATCCATGGCCAGTAAGTCCGATTCAGATCGGGTAAAGAGCTGGTTGAAATCGAAGTAATCCTTGATGAGAGCATCATACGCCGCCAGTTCGCTTTCTGGCAGCCTGGCGCGGACGCTGGCATATAAATCATTTTCTTTGTTGGGCAGGGGCATAATCAGGGTATTGGCCGGGGAGATCAGAATGAGCTTCTCAACTCGCTCGGGAAATTCCGCCGCATACAGCGAAGCCAGGAAACCGCCCCAGGAGTGACCAACCAGGATGAGCTTTTCATCACCCAGCAGCTGGCGGATGCGCTCGATATCGGCGATCTGCGCCCCCAGGCCGTAGACCTGGTCGAGGCGGGTCATATTTTCGTAGGTATTTTTGGAGTCAAAGCGGTCAACGATCCGGGTGGATTGGCCGCAGCCGCGCTGGTCGTAGTAATGGAAGCGGTATTCGCCCTCCAGCGGTTCCAGGCCCGGCATCGCTTCGCGATACGGCATTCCAGGGCCGCCGTGAACGATCAGGACATTCCGCCCGGTTCCTTTGGCAAAGTGATACAGGCGGACATCGGGTTCCACCTGCCAGTAATCTGGGTCACTGGTCTGGGCGGGCGGGGCCAGCGGAGCGCGCAGGTTTTGCCCGGCCTGAACCATCCCAGGCCGGTAGAGCGGCTGGGTGCTCATGTACCAGAACAGGCCCGCGGCAGCGAGAACGATGATAACGAGAATGCCAGAGAGGATCAGGAGGATTTTTTTCATATGAAGTGCCTTTTCGATGAGAGGATGGTATTGGATTCTGTCGGCGCGGCTTACTGTGAGACCACCTGCATGCGCATTGACCTGGCCCCCGAGAACTGGCTCTCCCGCAGATTGTGTGCAAGATAAAAAGCGAGATAGCCAACTCCCTACACTCGTGCGTGCAAAATGCCAGAAGAAGAACAAACTGTGGCGAAAATACCATTGTAGTTGTTCTTGTGCATGGGTAACGCATTCAAAATATATCATTCAGTGCTGTTACATGGTGGATGCACATCTTTTACGGAAGAGCCAGTTTTTGGGGGGCGGGTCACTCCTTTTCGTTAACTTTATGGGTATGGATAAGATGGAGTATTTTGAGTTATTGAGGGGGAAGTTGGCATAGGGGTCCGGGTCGGCATTGTTGTTGTGATTGGCGTCACTGTTCCTGTAATCGACACCGTAAATTGTTTCGTTAGTGTATTGAAATAAAGCTCATTTTTCAGTTTCGATCTGAGCACAAGAAATTCCCCTTGTTTATCCACTATGGTCAATTTTCCGATGTTACCAGTGACGATGAATACATTACCAGAACCAGTCAAGGTATCACGCCAATAGATTATTCCCTGATCGGAACCTTTTATCACACCAGCGCAAAAGAATATTGCGTTATTATCATCTACTGGTTCTCTCCAGGTATTTTGGAGAGATCGAAAAATGGGGAAGCATTCATAAGTCCCGCTTCACCTGGTGATAGGATGTGCGGAGTTTTCGATTTGTTAGGTATTCTAACCTGCTCTGTAGTTTTTTTATCTTTAGTTTCAGCACCAAAAGGTGTAGCTACTTGGGGGGAGGGGTCCATTAGGCCATTTCTCGCCTTCTCAGTAGAAGTGGCAATCATATTTTCAATAATCACATAATCTGTCGGTATTAAAGTTTCCGCAATTGCCTCTCTTGTAGCATCATCTTCTTCTGATTTTAGTCTCAAGAGCAAAGCGGCTTGAGCTGTTGGGTCGGTTTCTTTTTTGAGACGATCCTTCACCTTTTGTATTTTCTCAAGTTTACGTTCTTGATTGGTAAGAGTGTTCTGCCGTTCAATAAGCGGGGAAGTATCTGCAAACGTACTAACGGTGAAGAACCCGCCGAACACCAAAATAACCAGTATAAATAAAATAGTGGCAGTTTTCTTTATGCTGTAAACGTAAAAATTCTTGAACATCATTACTCCCTTGGTATGCAAAAATTCCCGAGTTGGTTCCCTAGCCAACACATATCGGTTATGTATGGCATCTCGGAAATTGTTTCTGCAGTAACAGGATAGTGTCCAAGTGACTGGTACAATTCATAATAAGCTTTATTACCAGTATAGTATGGATCGCAATCATTGTTAGGGTCAATATCATCATTGGCGTTCTGCCAGCATGCCATATATGAAGATGTTACCCCATCAACTGACATTCTTTCGCCATAACTGTTTGCAGCCGCTGCCCGATGACTTAAATTTGCCCATTGCGGGCCTTGTAAATAAATCTGTTCGTTAGTACTTTTAAAATAGACTTCAGGTAAAACATTAGAATTTACTTCTACGATTTTATCGGAAATATAAATGACATCATCCTGATCCCACCCATTATTAGAAGAGAATATCTTGTAAGATTACATTCTTCAAATTGAACTGTCAAGTATATTTTGACATTGCTTTTAATAGCCGTGAAGATCTTAAATAGCGTTTTGACCGATTCAGCAGCGTAGAATCCGGGGTATATATACCTGTTGCCGCTCAGCCTCATGAAGGTAGGATTTTCTTCATTAGTAGTTTCCCAATAACCCGCCAGGTTCGGGGATGACAAAGGGTCCCTGGACCCTACGCTTCGGCATGGGAGCCAGGGTTCCTCCGGAACCGCATCTTCGGCGCTCCGCGTCTCGGCCTGCCCAGCACGGCGCGCGCAAGAGAAGAGGTTCCACCGTCGGAGCGGTGAAACCAAGAAACGCGCTTCTTCCAGCCCGGTTCACCGGGCTTGGTTTTATAGCACGGCGCTTGCAGCGCCGTGTGATCGGTGCAAAGAAACGCGGCACGTACCCGCCAGTCAAGTGCACGCTGTGTTGGGCAGCTTTGTAGAATTGAACATGCAATTTGATCTCATGGGGCCTGCAAGTTGGAGCGCCCCTAATGCAAGTTATTGCGAACAAGATATATACGTGAGCTAATGGCCATACCAGACATGAACCCTAAGTTGGAGAGAAACTTTTCAAGAAAATTCATCTCAGGCGAAGTCCACAGTGTAGATAAAAGTGCCATGAGAAACGCGATGAATGCTACCCCAAGCAATGTAAGATTAATATTTGTAAGTCTTTTAGCTGAACTTGTTTTTTTGAAAAACAGGGGGAGGCGTGGAAATGCAAACAATATGACGGCGGAACACATGACCAAGCCCAATAAAATCTGAACGATGGTGTAAAAGAATATTTTCCACGAAAGCCAGTGTAGTGCTCCTGCAATTGACATCATTAGAGTAAGGAGAATGGCGATGGCCAATCCAGCCCAAAACAGAGAATTCACGAACCTTGGGATTGATGCGACTTTATTTGGGTCTTCTGGTTTATCACTCATGAAAGCGACCTCAATTTATCAAGCCATAGGCTGCCCAACTATGTTTTATCCAGCCATCTGTATGATACCCTGATTGGTTATCTTATACAGTCGTTTGGCTGTATAGTAGCTTGTATACCGAAATGATTATACATTATTACGAAAATGAGCTAGCGTTATGACTCAACCAACCCAGAGACAAAACGCCTAGAACAAGTACGCGTCAAACAATTCTCATTCCGCACGGAAAAACTTATCTTCACTCTTCTTCTGTTGAAATGGTCTACCGCTCCGGTAAGTACCACGCGCATCCACTTGGAGACAGGGTTCCTCCGGAACCGCATCTTCGGCTCTCCGCGTCTTGCTCTGCCAGCACAACACGCGGACGCGCACAAGAGAAGAGGTTCCACCGCCGGAGAGGCTGTAAAAGAATTGATGAAATTGCTCCGAGGTAGGCCGTCAACGAATGAAAACAACGAATGAACGAATACCGTACTCCATATATGCGGTTATATGATCGCCAAAACCGCACATGTGGCGGTTCTTTATTCGTTCATTCGTTCCCAATTCGTTGACGGCTTTGCAAAACCCAAAATATCCGAATACTTTTACAGTCTCCGGAGCGGTGGAACCAGGAAAAACGTGCAAGAAGTCGAAACCACAGATGCACACAGATAAACACAGATCAAATTTTATTTTTCTTATCTGTGTGCATCTGCGTTCATCTGTGGTTGATTTTCCATTCCCTACCCACATGGCGGGCGCATCCATCCAGCATCCCCGCTATAATCTTCGTATGCCTCCTCTATCCTCCATCCACATCGTCAACGCCACCCTGCACAACCTCAAGCACCTCAGCCTGGAGATCCCACGCGGGCAGATGGTGGCGATCACCGGGGTCAGCGGGTCGGGCAAATCGACCCTGGCCTTCGACCTGGTGTACGAGCAGGGCCGCCGCCGCTATTTGCAGTCCATCGGCATGCTCACCGACCTGGCCGAAGAGACCGGCTGCGAGCGCATCGAGGGACTGGGGCCGACCATCGCCGTGCAGCAGGGCATCATCCGCCAGAGCAACCCGCGCTCCAGCGTGGGCACGCGCTCGGGGATCTTCACCTACCTGCGTATGCTCTATGTATATGAAGGAAAACGAGCCTGCGCGGAGTGCGGTGCGCCGCGTAAGATCAGCCAGGCCTGCCCCACCTGCGCCAGCCCCGCCGACGGCGGGATGCACGCCGGGTATTTCTCTTACAACTCGCCGCTGGGCATGTGCCTTACCTGCCAGGGCCGCGGGGTCAAGTTCGACCTGAACATGGACAAGCTGTTCCCCACCCCGCGCACCACCTTCCGCGAGGCCATTGCCAACAGCGGCATCCAGCGCACCTTCACCTACTTCCTCAACGTCAAATACAAATCGATCTCCGACCAGCCCTTCGCCGGCCTGCCCGAAGCCACCCGCCACATGCTGCTGTACGGCGAGCCGCTGGGCAACGGGCGCAGCACGCACAACCTGTTCGACCACCTGCGCTACCGCATGCTGCGCGGGCGCGAGGTGAACGGCAGCCTGCGCCGCGAGACCTGCCCCGAGTGCGGCGGCGACCGCATCACCGGCGAGGCCCGCGCGGTGACCATCCTGGGCCAGCACATCGGCCAGGTGGGGCAGATGACCGCCGCGGAGCTGGAAAATTTCTGCCAGCAGGCCGCCGCCCTGCCCGATTTGGCCCCCATGGCGCGCATCCTGGTGGACGAGATGGCCCGCCGCGCGCGCAGCCTGCTGAACAGCGGGCTGGGCCACCTGAGCCTGTACCGCGAGCTGCCCTCGCTGAGCGGCGGCGAGCTGCAGCGCCTGTTCCTCTCCAGCCACATCGACGCCCAGCTTGACTCGCTCATCTACGTGCTGGACGAGCCTTCGGTGGGCCTGCACGAGCTGGAGAAGCAGCGCCTGCTGGAACAGCTCACCGCCCTGCGCGACCAGGGCAACACCGTCCTGCTGGTGGAGCACGACCCGCACCTGATCGCCGCCGCCGACACGGTCATCGACATTGGCCCGCTGGCGGGCAGCGCCGGGGGCGAGCTGATCTACCAGGGCGATACTCCCGGGCTGCTGGCCGCGCAGCGCTCGCTGACCGGGCAGTACCTGTCGGGGCGCTCCACCCTGCCCGTGCGCGAGCCCATCGCCCCGGTGCCCGGGTCGCCAGCCCTGCGCCTGCTGGGCGTTTCCACCAACAACCTGCGCGGCGTCGATGTGGCGATTCCGCTGGGCTGCATGGTGGGCGTGGCGGGCGTATCGGGCAGCGGCAAAAGCTCGCTGGTGATGAAAACGCTCGTGCCGCTGCTGGAGCGGGAGTTTGAGAAAAGTCAATCAGGGAGCAGGGATCAGTCAACCAGGGAAGAGGGAGTAGGGAATGGGGAATGGGGATTAGGTATCAGGGAAGAGGGGCAGGAAAAAGGAGAGGAAGGCGGCGATGAGGCCGGGGGCGGGGTGATCTTCAGCGGCACGCTGGAGGGGGCGGAGCACCTGAGCGGGTTCAGCGCGGTGTCGCAGCAGCCCATCGGGCGGCACGATAACTCCAACCCGGCCACCTACCTGAAGATCTGGGACGCCATCCGCAAGCAGTTCGCCCGCACGCCCGAGGCGCAGGCGCTGGGATTAGCGCCCGGCGACTTCTCCTTCAATGCCGGGGGCGCCTGCCGCACCTGCTCGGGCAGCGGCAAGCAGCGCCTGTGGCTGGGTGGGCCGTTCTTCGCCACCCACCGCTGCCCCGAATGCCAGGGCAAGCGCTTCCACGCCGATGTGCTCAAGGTGCGCCTGCGCGGCAAGAGCATCCTGGATGTGCTGGAAATGCCCGTGGCCGACGCCTGCGCCTTCTTCGACGGCGCGCCCGCCATCACCCGCGTGCTGGAGGTGCTGGTGCGCAGCGGCATGGGCTACCTGCCTCTGGGCCAGCCCGCCCCCACCCTCAGCGGCGGCGAGGCGCAGCGCATCAAGCTGGCCTACGAAATCGCCCGGCTGCACGCGGGCCGCAACGGCAGATCGCGCTTCCTCTATATCCTCGACGAGCCGACCATCGGCCTGAGCCTGTACGATACGGGTCACCTGCTGCGGCTGGTGGATGAGCTGGTGCGCAAAGGCAGCAGCGTGCTGGTGATCGAGCACGACCCGGTGGTGCTGAGCCGCTGCGATTGGATCATCGAAATGGGCCCGGGCGGCGGCAAAGACGGCGGGCAGGTGATCGCCGCCGGAACCCCCGCCAGCCTACGCGCCGATCCACACAGCCGTATTGGGGCCTTCTTGCAAGAGTTGTAAGAAGAGATAACCACGAAGGAACGAAGGCGCGAAAGAAGAAAAGCATCAAAAAGAAAACCTCTCCCTCGTTCCCTCTCCAGCATCGAAAACCGTGATGCTGGAGAGGGATGCCTTGCTGCAGATGTTGATCTCTTTCTTCTCTTCCTCCGCGCCCTCGCAAATCCGTTGCGTCAGCGCTCTTTGCGGTTATCCCTTTCTTCTCTTCCTTCGCGCCCTTCCACAAAGCTCAGCAAACCGCGACAACCAAAGAACTGTTGGTTGTTGATTTTGTCCATTCAAAGGCACTCCCTCTCCAGGACCCGCCGCACTTGCGGGTTCTGGAGAGGGAGCCGGAGGGTGAGGATCTTTTTGTGACTAGCTTCCCGCTTATTGATATTGATTGGTCTGGCTTAACTGAAAGGCGACCACCGCGCCTTGTAACTCCTCTGCCATCTGGTTCAGTAAAGTAATTCTGCCTTTCAAACGGGTCGACTGGTCGGCTACCTGATCGCTGAGCAGATGGATGCCTTCGATCGCTGCAACATTTTCGTTGCTGATCCCCGTCATCGAATTGATTCGCTCAAAGGTTTCCTGGATGTTCCTTGTCACCTGGCGCGTGGCCGCGGCATTCTCCATAATTACGCCCGAAACGCGTTCATTCGCTTGCGCCAGCTGGTCAAGTGCTTCGATAACACCAGTGTTCGAACGGACGATCTGTTCAGACTGATCGCGCATCGCTTCAGCCGATTCCAGCAGTGTTTTGAGCGCTTGCCCGGCTACGCCTGCCAGCTCGCTCCCGGCTTCCGCCTGCCGGGTGGCCTCGTCTACCGATACCACCATCTGCTGGGAATAATGCTGCACTGCGCGCACCAGAGCGCCAATCTCTTTCGTTGACTGTTTTGATTTTTGCGCGAGATCGCGTATTTCGGCGGCAACCACTGCGAAACCGCCGCCTTCCGCGCCAGCCCTGGCTGCCTCGATGTTTGCGTTCAGCGCCAGCAGGTTCGACTGTTCTGCCATGTCATTCACCGTATTGACGATGCTGTCGATCTGCCGCGAGATCTTATTGAGTGCATGGATCTTATCCGCCGATTCGTTAACCGCGGCACGCATCTCTTTAATCTGATATAAGGTTTGTTGAATTGTCTCCGCTCCCTGATGCGCGGTCTGGGCAGCCTCGACGGATGTTTTCTGACTGGTGATGGATGCCTGCCGGGTTCCTTCTGCGGCCCTGGAAATGTTCCGGGTGGTATCCGATACGCTGGCTGCCGCCCGAGTCTGCTCCTCGGCCCCCTTGTCGATACCGCTGATGGCCTGCGAAATTTGCCGCGTGCTTTCGATCGCCAGCCCGGCAGATTCCGATTCACGTCTCAGGGATTGGCGCATCACGTTGATCGCATCGTTGATCTGCGCCGCTCGCTCGCCCGATTCCAAGGCCGATTTCGCCAGTTCCATGGTTATTTGGAGCAAATCCCTGGATTGATCCAACAGCGATCTCATGATGGTATGAATGTTGTCCGGTTCAGAATTGAACACAGCAACCGGCACCCCTGCTTCAACCGCCCGATTGATCGGAGGAATGTATATTTCACTGTAAATCGGCACCACAATGCCATCGTACTTTCGCGCAACATATTCATCGACGGCTGCCAGGTAACCGCCCTGGTATGGCGGCAGGGAAGGATCAAACCACTCTACGGTTACATTGCGATCCTTCAGTTCCTTCGCCACATCCATCACGGCCTCTTTCACCGGCATATAAAAAGTGACTTCCCTACCGAGGAAAATGATGCGTAACGGGCGGTCCGGATATTGATCGACCAGTTTGGCCCGCTGCTCCTTCGCCACGCCCGTCTCGATCACGCCACGCTGCGGGTCCCAATACTGATAATAATTTTCTTGGGTAATGGGAATAAGCTGGGTGGTCATTTTCTGGCGGGGTGGTCGCTGCCCTGCGACCAGGTAATTTTAAAGATAGACGATCGGATCATACCCCTGGGCATACGGGTCCTGGCTGATCGTGCAGGTAACGACCCCATCATGCACGCCGTGCATCGTCTCATCCACCATATCATGGCATACCAGCTTGATTTTTCCTGCTTTTCCGGTCTCAACCAGCTTTTTTATGACCAGCGCGGGGGTATTGCCATCGACCACGTAAATGCCGTCCAGGTCTGGGAAGCGCTGTAACGCATCCATGAATAATTCGTCAAAGTTATTCAGTTCGCGGACTGGATCCCCGACCTCACCCACAATCTGAATACCCGGGTATTTTTCTTCCAGGATAGACGTGAAACCACTTTTGCGGACCAGCAGGGTATTGCCCATCTCTCGGGTCACCATCATTACCTTGCCATGACCCTGCAGCGCCTGGCCCATCGCCTCGCCGCAGATACGCCCCTCACGAAACGTATTTGCTCCCACGTAAACGAAGCGCTTACAATCCAAAGCCTCTGCTTTCACTGGGGCTGCTTCCGGGCTTTTATCAGAGGGTTTGATCCATCTCCATAGAAAATATGCCAGCCCGGCGTCGATCAGGGGCAAAAGAAGCATGATCAATAGAATCTGCCAGAACACCAGATTCGTCCCCCCTGCCGACAGCCGGATCAAAACCCACGCGCTGATGCCGCTGATCAGCACCACCATCATGCCAAAGAAGATGTATATCCAGAATCGCTGCGGAATTTTCAAAGGCTGTCCCTACATTATTATTTTGATAATTCTTCCATTTCACATAATTTTATATGCAACTTGATTAAAATACTTTGCAGGTATTTAACAATTTACAGCTCTGATGTACAATCATCCTGGACTCTCCCATGCACATCGATTCACCCTACTACCCCACCCACGACTGGCAAACCGCAGACCCGCCCGCCCCATTGGCTGCCGCCCTCGCCGCTGCCGCCGACCGGCTGGGCAGGCCGCAGTCCAACGCGGCGGCCTTTTTAGCCGTTCACGGCGGGCGCATCGCCTGCGAGCGCTACTATCATGGCTATACGCATATCGACCGCTTGCACCTGTTCTCGGTCACCAAGAGCGTGGTTTCGGCCCTCATTGGCATTGCCCTGGGGGAGGGCAAACTGCAGAGCGCGGACCAGCCCGTGCTGGATTTCTTCCCCGGCTTCACCCCGCCGCCCGCCAGCCCCCTGCCCCTGCTCACCCTGCGCCACCTGCTGAGCATGTCCAGCGGCATGGCCTGGCCGCTGGGCGGGCGCGCGCTGGAGCACTTCTTCCCGCGCCTGCTGCGCGCGCCAGACTGGGCGCGCTTCATCCTCAGCCTGCCCTATCACCGGGCCCAGATGGGCGTGTTCCATTACAGCAGCGCCAACTCGCACCTGCTCTCGCTGATTCTCACCCGCGCCACGGGGCAGCCCGCCGCCGAATACGCCGCGCAGCGCCTGTTCGCCCCGCTGGGCATCGGCGCTACAGGAAGTAGCGGCGCCATAGGAAATGGCGGCGCCATAGGAAATGGCGGCGCTACAGGAAGTAGCGGCGCGGCTGGCGCGGCTGGCGCGCAGGACGGCGCGATCCAGTGGGACGCCGACCCGCAGGGCCACAGCACCGGCGGCTGGGGGCTGCATCTATCCGCGCGCGAGGTGGCCCGCTTTGGCCTGCTGTACCTGCGCGGCGGGCGCTGGCAGGGGCAAGCGATCCTCCCCGAAGGCTGGGTGGAAGCGTCCACGCGCCTGCCGGAAGGGGCCGAGAGCGGCTACGGCTACCAGTGGTGGCTGCGGCGCATCGGCGGCGAGCCGGTATACGCCGCGCTGGGCTCGGGCGGGCAGTACCTGTTCTGCGCCCCCGCCCGCGACCTGCTGGTGGTGATCCTCTCGCGCCCCTCCCGCCGCTGGCCCGACCGCTGGGAGGTTATTGAGGAGATTCTGCATAAAGACCCGTCAGGAGACCAGCGCTGAGATGGACGGCGGAATGAAAGATTGAGACCACGCTTGCACGCGGATAAACGCATATAGGAGGAGGGATTACGCTCTCTGATCTGTGTCCATCTGCGTTTATCTGTGGTTATATACGCGTTTTACTGCTTGACCAGCCAGTCGAAGGCTTCTTCGCGGGTGGGGAAGCTGACCAGCTTGCGCCCGGTGACCCGCTGGAGCGAATTGAGCACCACTTCCATCAGCTTGTTCATCCCGATCAGGGCCGAGGCCTTGATGTAAGGCTCGTTGCCCTTGGCTACTTCCTTGGATGCCTGCGATGTTTTCGGCCCGAAATGAGAATTGGTCAGGTCCACCGCTACCAGCACAGACTTAGGCGACTGCTGGTGGACGATCTTTTCTGCTTCCCAGATCAACGGCTCCAACTCGTCGTCGTTTTTGACGTTGGAAAAGTCTTCCAGCAAAATGCGCTTTCCCTTGTGTTCGATAAAGCTGATGCGTTTGCTCGTCATGGTATTTTTCCTTCGTGTGCGATCTGAATAAGGGCCTTGCAAAATTATTATAACGAAATTGCAACGATTCTCAACAAAACGAGAGGTAAAGAATAGATAAAAATACCAGGCAGTATACGCGGCAGGCGAGGCCGCGCTGGCCTCGCCTGCCGGAGATAGATCGATCTGGTGAAAAATATTCGGGTGCCTGGCGGCTACTTCTGCACGGCGGGCAGCGCCACGCCAAACAGACCAGGTGTGGTGTAGGTGATGCGCCCGCCGCATAAGCGCATCGTGTCGCTCACCACATGCGCATTGTATTGGAGAACATAGCTGTAGTTGACATAGTCCACCGAGTTATTCAGCCCGGTCACACTACTGTAGTTGAGTCCTGAGCTGCCGCTAGAGTCAATCATGGCAAGTTCAGTCCAACTACTCCCATCGTTCTGCTGCATCAGCCGCAAACGGGAACTCGATAAGGAGGATGAGTCATAATAATAAAAACGTAAGCCGGTGATTGTAGCATTGGAAGGCAGCACCACGGGTATATTCATAAGGGCATGATTGACAGTACCAGACGTGTAGTAAACACACCCGCCGTTGGAATAGGCATAATTCATATCCGAATACATCTGCACAAAGCCCGATCCTGATAGGTGCAGGTACTGCGTTGCTGCCATCGCCATTTCCAGCGGGTCCTCGACCGCCGGCGCCGCCTTCATCGGCATGTTGGGGTCGGGTTCAGCCTCCGCCGCCTGCCCGGTCCCGTCCTCGGGCTGCGGGCCCTGCGCCAAAGAAGCGCTGGTGAGCGAGAGGACCCCCAGTATGACCGCAATGGTGATGAACATGGTCAGAAAATTCACCTCAATCACAAACCTGGTTTTCATGATTTCCTCCTGATTTTTTGAGCGGTACGAGTGCGCACGCATCGATCCGCGTTGATGGGGACAGCCAAAGCGAGCCGTTCCCAAAACAGCGACCAACCACAACCCGAATCCTGGGCCGGTAATATCCAATAAAATTGTTGTTTAGATAGGGGTAAGAAATTTGTAATATTGATATTTGTACTAACATTATATAGATAACGCTCGCAAAAAAACCTTACACTTTTCCGCGCGACTGGCTCAGGAGCCTGTTTTGATGCGGGGCCCGCGCGGTACAATCAGCCTATGACTGAACTCGACTCCTTCCTCTCCCTATATTCCCCTGAGGTGCGCGCGCTGGCCCTGCAAACCCGCGCACTGGTGCTGGATGCGCTGCCCGGCGCGATCGAGATGGTCGACCCGCCGTCCAAAATCATCGCCTACGGCTACAGCAGCAAATACGCCGATCTGGTATGCGCCATCCAGCCGCAGAAGACCTACCTCAACCTGATCTTCAGCAAAGGCGCCAGCCTGCCCGATCCGCACGGGCTGCTGGTGGGCACGGGCAAGCGCGCCCGGCACGTGAAGATTGCAGCCGCGCGCGATATCACCCACCCCGGGCTGCGCGAGCTGATCGAGCGCGCCTCAGGCCGCAGCGGCTGACTCTGCATCTTTCCATAAATGGAGAACAACAACCGAAACTAAAACCGTTGTACAATCAACCCATCCGTACACCCGCGTTTTCCCCCGGAGGCTGCCATGCGCGCGCAACTGGACGTTGCCCTGGTCGATTTCGACCCCGTTCCGTTCGAAATAACCCCACCCGTTCTGGAAGGCATGCAGGCCGCCCTGGCCGAGGCTGGCGCCCGGCTGCGCCTGGGGCAGGCTCGCGCCGACGATGCCGCCCTGGCCTTCGCGGGGGAGGCGGACGTGGTGATGATCCAATCGGTGCGCCCGGTGCTCAACCGCGCGGTGATCGGCAAGCTGGCCTGCCGCGCCATCATCCGCATGGGCCTGGGCTACGACTCGGTCGATGTAGCCGCCGCCACCGAGCGCGGCATCCTGGTCAGCAACGTGGTGGACTGGTGCAACGATGAGGTGGCCGACCATGCCGCGGCGCTGCTGCTGGCCGGGCTGCGCCAGGTGGGGCCGATGGACCGCGCCCTGCACAACGGAGTCTGGGACCGCGGCCCGGCCATGCAGATCGTGCGCCTGCGCGGAAAAACCCTGGGCCTGCTGGGCTTCGGGCGCATCGGGCAGGCGGTGGCCGAGCGCATGGCGCCCTTCGGCATGCAGATGATCGCCCACGACCCCTACCTCAACCAACCCGCGGCGCAGCGCCTGGGGGTGCAGCCCGTCTCGCTGGATGAACTGCTGTCCCGTTCCGACGCGCTCACCATCCACGCCCGCCTGACGCCGCAGACGCGCCACCTGCTGGGGGCCGCCGAGTTCGCCAAAATGAAGCCCGGCGCGTACCTGGTCAACACCGCGCGCGGCCCCATCGTCGACGAAGCCGCCCTGGCCGAAGCGCTGGCCGCGGGCCGCCTGAGCGGCGCCGCGCTGGATGTGATGGAAGTGGAGCCGCTGCCCGCCAGCTCGCCGCTGGTGAGGCTGAACAACACCATCCTCACCCCACACCTGGCCAGCTTCTCGCGCGAGGCCGCCGCCCAGCTCTACATGATGAGCGCCGAAATCGCCGCCGCCCTGCTGCAAAACCGCCGCGTGCCCACCATCGTCAACCCCGAGGCGCTGCCCCTGGCCGAGGCGCGCTTTGGGGCCTTCCGCTGAACACGAGGCACAGCAAACCGCCCATCCACCCTTTCACGCCGTAAAGGAGGAAGCCCATGAAAGCAAAAATCGCCGCCTACATCCGCGCCATCGCGTCCTACCTGCTGCGCAAAGTGCTGCTGTTCGCGGCGGTGGTCATCGCCCTGGTGGGGGTCTCATTCCTGATCTGGGGCGGGTTCAGCCCGGCAGCGCTGAGCGAGCGGCTGGTGTGGTCGGGCATCGGCATCGGGCTGGTGGCTGGCATCCTCATCTTCGGGCAGACGGTGGGCGGGCGCAACTACGGCATGCCCACTTACACCGCCGCGCTGTCCGAGCACCTGATCGATTGGAACATCGAGATCCGCCGCAAGATCGACACCACCCTCGATTACCGCTTCCAGATTTTTTTGATTGGTCTGGTGGTGTTCCTGGCAGGGATATTGGTGGATGTGACGACGAGGAAGTAAGAGAAGGATCGGTAGGGGCGGCTCGGGCAGGGGCGGCTCGCGAGCCGCCCAGCCTTTGCGATCCATCGCCGTGGTTCTGGGCATCCCCGCCCGGGCGCGTCAGCGCGACAGGATGTCGCGC
>CAYTHO010000033.1:0-54431 GCA_964437595.1 uncultured Anaerolineaceae bacterium | reverse complement strand
TCCTTTGGTCATGGCTTCATCTTATCACCTCCTTTTTAGTGCGATTGCCCTAGGGGAGGGTAATCAAATTGCTACGTTGGCTCTCAGTTTCCGCTTTATAATTCTCACGCAATACAATGGTCCGATAGGAGCAATTGTGACAATCTCGACCTCCCAGACAATCAACAGGGCCGACGCCGCCGAAGCCGATCCATTCGAAACTGCCGGGGTAACCACGCTGTCCGGCGCGCATTTCGTCCACGATCTTTACACCTCCTTCCTGGCGCCAATGCTGCCGCTGCTGATCGAAAACCTCTCGCTGACCAAAACCGCGGCGGGCTGGCTCTCCGTTTTTTACCAGTTTCCCTCGCTGATCCAGCCCCTCATCGGCCACCTGGGCGACCGGGTGAACCTGAAGGTTCTGGTTATCCTTTCGCCCACCGTGGCCGCGGCGGTGATGACGATGCTGGGCATCGCCCCCACCTATGCCCTGCTGGCGCTGCTGCTGGTAGTGGGCGGGTTGAACTCCGCCGGGCTGCACGCCATCGGACCGGTGATGGTGGGGACGCTTTCCGGCAGCCGCCTGGGCCGGGGCATGGGCTTCTGGATGGTGGCGGGAGAGCTGTCGCGTACGCTGGGCCCGCTGCTGCTGGTGAGCGCGGTGGCGCTGCTCACCCCGCGCGGGCTGCCCTGGCTGATCTTCGGCGGGCTGGCGGCCTCGATTATCCTGTACCTGCGCCTGCGCGGCGCGCCCGATTATCGCCCGCCCACCCACCAGCGCCTGGCCTGGGGCGACGCCATGCAGCACATCCGGCCCTTCTTGTTTGCATTGATCGGCGTGGTGGCGGCGCGCGGAATGCTGTTTTCCGCCTTCGCCACCTTTCTGCCCACCTACCTTACGGAATCCGGCGCGGATTTCTGGCTGGCCGGGGCATCCTTTTCCATTATGGAGGCGGCGGGGGTGGTAGGCGCGCTGTCCGGCGGGCTGCTCAGCGACCGGTTGGGCCGCCGCCGGGTGATGCTGAGCATGTCCATCGCCGCGCCGCTGGCCGCCCTGCTGTTTCTCAACATCGGCGGCTGGCCGCGGTTCGCCGCGCTGATGCTGTTGGGTCTGACCCTGCTGTCCACCGGCCCGGTGCTGATGGCACTGGTGCAGGAGCAGGCCCGCGCATCGCGCGCGCTGGCCAACGGCATTTTTATGGCGCTCAACTTTGCCCTCACCTCGCTGGCGACCCTGCTGGTCGGCTTCCTCGGCGACCGGCTGGGCTTGCACACGGCCTTCATCATCAGCGCGGTGGTGATGCTGGCCGGGATGCCGTTTGTGTGGATGCTGCCGGAAAAAAGAGCAGGGAGTGGGAAGTAGGGATTGGG
Organism: uncultured Anaerolineaceae bacterium; assembly: GCA_964437595.1. Lineage (GTDB taxonomy): Bacteria > Chloroflexota > Anaerolineae > Anaerolineales > Anaerolineaceae > DSYU01. Next base: position 53,081 of record CAYTHO010000033.1, on the reverse strand, counting down.
GATTGGGGATTAACGATTCGTCAAAAGGAGACAATTATGTCCATGAAAACAGCATACCCGCCGACCCGGCGCGAGGATTACAGCGAAACGCTGCACGGCGTTACGATCTCTGACCCGTACCGCTGGCTGGAAGATGAACATTCCGCTGAAACCGAGGCTTGGGTTGGGGCGCAGAACGAAGTGACCTTTGCCTACCTCAACGCCATCCCCCAGCGGGAAAAAATCCGCAAACGGCTGACTGAGCTGTGGGATTACGAGAAGTTCGGCGTGCCGTTCAAGCGCTCCAAAGACGGACACGACCGCTATTTCTATACCTACAACAACGGCCTGCAGAACCAGAGCGTGCTGTACTGGATGGGGCGGCTGGAGGATGAGCCGCGCCTGCTGCTCGACCCCAACACGCTGTCCGCCGACGGCACGGTGGCGCTCTCCACCTTCTCGGTCACCCCGGACGGGGAGTACCTGGCCTATGGCCTGTCGGCGGCGGGCTCGGACTGGGAGGAATTCCGCGTGCGGCGGGTGGAGACCGGCGAAGACCTGCCCGACCACATCCGGTGGGCCAAGTTTACCCGCGCTTCGTGGACCAAAGACGGCCTGGGGTTCTTCTACAGCCGCTACGATGCTCCCGCCGAGGGCGAGGCGTATAAAGGCGCCAACTACTACCACAAGCTGTACTATCACCGCATCCACACCGACCAGACCGAGGACCGGCTGGTCTATGAACGCCCCGACCAGAAGGAATGGGGCTTTGAAAGTCACGTCACCGATGATGGGCGCTACCTGATCATCTCCGTCTGGCACGGCACCTTCCAGGAAAACGGCCTGTTCTACCAGGACCTGCAAACCCCCGGCGCGCCGGTAGTCGAGCTGTTCAACGCTTTCGACGCCGCGTACGAATACCTGGGCAATGACGGTCCGCGCTTCTACTTCGTCACCGACCTGGGCGCGCCGCTGCGCAAGGTGATTGCCGTGGACGTGACCCGCCCCGAACGGCAGGACTGGGTCGACGTGGTACCGGAGACGAGCGACACGCTCCAGTATGCCAGCATCACCGGCGACCAGCTTTTCGCCATCTATATGCACGACGCCGCCAGCCTGGTGAAGGTATTTGACCTGAACGGCAAATTCCTGCGCACGGTCGACCTGCCCGGGCTGGGTACGGTGGCTGGTTTTCTTGGCGCGCGCGGCCATCAAGAAACGTTCTTCCAGTTCTCCGGCTTCACCACGCCCGGCGAGGTGTACCACTATGATCTAAACAGCGGCAAGTCGACGCTCTTCCGCCGCCCGAACCTCAAGTTCGACCCCGAGGAATACGTGACCGAGCAGGTGTTTTACCCATCCAAAGACGGCGCGCGCATCCCCATGTTTATCGTTTACAAGAAGGGCCTGCGGCGCGATGGGCAGAACCCGACCCTCTTATACGGCTACGGCGGCTTCAACATCCCGCTGACGCCGGCCTTCCACCCGGGCTACCTGACCTGGATGGAAATGGGCGGCATCTTCGCGCAGCCCAACCTGCGCGGCGGCGGGGAGTACGGCAAGCCCTGGCACGACGCCGGCAAGCTGCGCAATAAGCAGAACGTTTTCGATGACTTCATCGCCGCGGCGGAGTGGCTGATCGCCAACCAGTACACCTGCACGCCCAGGCTGGCGATCCACGGGCGCTCCAACGGCGGGCTGCTCACCGGTGCCTGCCTCACCCAACGGCCCGACCTGTTCGGCGCGGCAGTCGCCACGGTGGGCGTGCTGGATATGCTGCGCTTTCACAAGTGGACCATTGGCTGGGCCTGGACGTCTGACTACGGCTCGCCCGACGAGGCCGGTGACTTCAACTACCTGCTGACTTACTCGCCCTACCACAACATCCGCCCGGGCGCGGCTTACCCGCCCACCCTGGTCACCACCGGCGACCACGACGACCGTGTGTTCCCGGCCCACAGCTTCAAGTTCGCCGCCGCGCTCCAGCACGCCCAGGCTGGGTCGAACCCGGTGCTCATCCGCATCGACGTGCGCGCCGGGCACGGCGCGGGCAAACCCACCACCAAGCTGATCGAGGAGTGGACGGATATTTTCGGCTTTGTGTGGAAAGCGCTGGGGATTAAGTAAAAGACCCCATCCAACACAAAAGCGGATCGATGACCTCGATCCGCTTTTTATTCTTATAACTCTATTGTATTGGTTTTTTTACGGGAATCAAGATCTTGATATTTTTTATCATCATGCTACGATCAAACCGTATTTAACCTCAAACCGTTTGGACAAGGAGAAACGATGGAAACTTCCCCGCACAAGAGTGATTTTGTGACCGTAAACGGCATCCGCCTGCACTACCTGGATTGGGGCGGCAGCGGGCCGGCGCTGTTGTTTTTAGCAGGTTTGGGCTGCAACGCGCACATCTTCGAACAGTTTGCCCCGCGCTTTACGGACCATTTCCACGTGCTGGCCCTCACCCGCCGTGGGCATGGGGAATCGGATTATCCAGAAACCGGCTACGATATCGATACCCTGACGGATGATATCTGCCAGTTTATGGATGCCCTGCAAATCAAGCAGGCCATCCTGGCCGGGCACTCGATGGCGAGCATCGAGTTATCCCACTTCAATGCGCTGCACCCGGAGCGCGTGTCAAAACTGGTCTTTTTAGACGCGGCTTATGACCGTAGCGCGCAGTCATATAAGGATATGGTGGCCCATAACCCACTGCGCGAGATCCAGCGGCCCGGAGTGGACGAGGATCATTACACCTATGAAGATCATTTCGCCGCCATGAAAAAAGCGTACCCCGGACTGGCAGCCATCTGGTCCGGTTGGCTGGAGGAGCAAGGGAAATACGATCTCACGATAACCCCGGAAGGCAAGATCATCGATAAAACGACCGATGCCATTCAGCAGGCCATCCGGGAAACATTAACAACCTACGTGCCGGAAGACGCAAAGATCAAAGCGCCAACCCTGGCCATTTACGCAACCGGAAATGGCCCGTACTTCATCGCCCATGACTGGATGACGCCCGAACAAATCGAGCAGATCAACGAGCACTTCGATAAGTTTGATCATCCCTGGCAGAGAGAAAATATTGAGAATTTCAAGCGCAGCGTGCCGCACGCGAAAGTGGTGGAAATCCCACAGGGGCACCATTACGTGTTTATCAAAGAGGCGGGGCGTACCTGCAGCGAAATGCGGGCGTTCCTGCTCGATTCAGGTTATACCTCTTCAAGCGATTGAAAGGGTAGGTTTTCCTCAGCCAGCATCGCCCGAACCGTCTCCATATCCCCTTTGGAGATGCGCACGCACACCCCGCAGTCTGAGCTGAGGTGGCGCGGGACGGGGATCAGCTTGCAAACCAGCCCGCGCTGCCGGAGCGATTTCTCAATCCGCAGCGCGTGGCTGGTTGAATCCACCAGGATCACGGCATATTCCATTAATTACCGACCTCCTTTGCCAGCACGCGGACAGCCTGCGCGGCCTGATCGACATCATCTGGGGTGTTGAAGGCGCCAAAGCCAAAACGAACGCACCCGTGCGGAAAGGTGCCCAGGGTGCGGTGCGCGGCGGGCGCGCAGTGCAGACCCACCCGGCAGAGGATACCGAATTCTTCATCCAAGCGCAGGCCAACAGTGGAAGGTTCCATGCCCTGGATGTTGAAGGCCACGGTGGCAGTGCGCGCCGCCGCGTCCTTTACGCCATAGACGATCACGCCTGGTATATGCGCCAACCTGTCCACAAACTGCGCGCACAGGGCCGCCTCGTGGTCGCGGATGGCCTCGACGCCGCGCGCCTTTACCCATTCAAGCCCCGCCAGCAGCCCAGCCAGCCCAACCGCATTGGGCGTGCCGCTTTCGTACCGGTCAGGGAAGAAACCCGGCTGCTCTTCATGTTCTGAGCGGCTGCCGGTGCCGCCCTGGCGCACGGGGAGCAGCTCTGCCGCGGAAACCCGCTCGCCCACCACCAGCCCGCCGGTGCCCATGGGGCCGTACAGCGCTTTATGCCCGGTGAAGGCCAGCAGGTCAATGCAGTCCGCTTGCATATCAATGGGCGCTACCCCCGCCGCCTGGGCCGCGTCGACCAACAAAAGAAGGTTATGGCGGCGGGCAATCTTGCCCACTTCCCGCACGGGGAGGATCGTCCCGCAGACATTGGAGGCATGATTGAGCACAACCAGCCGGGTTCCGGCGCGGATGGCCTGCTCCACCAGAGCCGGGTCCAGCGTTCCATCGGGCGCGCAGGGTATCACATCCAGCGCGACGCCCCGCTGTTCCAGGGTCCGCAGGGGGCGCATGACCGCGTTGTGCTCCATGCCGGTGGTAATTACATGATCGCCGGGCTTGAGCAAGCCGTGCAGGGCCAGGTTGATCCCATCGGTGACGTTCTGACCAAATACCACCCGCAGCGGATCGGATGCACCAAACAATTCCACGATCGCCTCGCGCGCGGCGTACACGATCCGCGCGGCCTCGATCGACAGGCGGTGCCCGGAGCGGCCCGGGTTGGCGCCAACTTCATCGAGGAAGCGCACCATCGCGCGGGCGACCCCTGGCGGTTTGGGCCAGGAGGTCGCCGCGTTATCCAGATACAATGCACCATCTTTCGCCCGGCTCGAAGGGGGCGATTGTGTAGCGGGCATCATTTCGTAATCACCAGCCGAAATTCGTCCCCTTCCTCCGAAATTTTTACTTTACAACCCAGCCGCTCAACCGCCCGGCGCACGTTTTCACGGGCCGTCACAGTATCGACCATTACATCAATGGGAAATTTACCCTCCGCTACGGCATTCTGCACCAAAATCACCGGCTGCGGACATGAAAGACCACGAGCATCTACTTTTATGGACATCGTATTCTCCTTGGAAAAAGAACAAAAATTGATTATGAATGAACAATGGCTTATTTCGCCGGGCTGGCAGAAGAACGGGCTTTCCCGGCAGCACGCTCGCGCATGCCAAAGCCAATTGCCAGGCAGACTACAATTCCTAAAATGACAGCCACCATGCCTGCCGGAGAAAGGCCGCCTACCTGCATCACGCCGTCCACCGCCGCATCGGCTTTGCCTGCCAGGGAGAAGTTGTGCGCAAAGCCTGCGCCAGTAATCATACCCAGTACAAAGACAGCCGCGTCGCCGTCCCCTTCGCCGGAAAGGAACAACTGGCGTCCAGGGCATCCACCGGCCAGGGCATAGGCCAATCCAGACAATGCCATGCCAAGCAGGTTCCAAACGTGGCTGCTGTGAGAAACCGGCTGGCCGACTATGCCAATCTTGAACTGCCCCAGCACCAGATTTGTGATGAAAGCGGTGAACAGCAGCACAAGCACACCACTTAGCAGGTGGAAATCTTTCATCAAGATTACATCACGCACGGCGCCCATGGTGCAGAAACGAGTGCGCTGCGCCAAAAAGCCGATCAGCAGGCCAATGCCGAGTGAGACCAGCAGGGGAGCATGCAGCGAGCCCGGGCCTTTCTCGCTGGAAAAGATGGGGCCGCCCTCGCTGAATACCGGCTGAAAGATCGCCAACAGGAGCAGGCCCACCATTAGCGCCGGCATTATCCAACCGACAACCGCGGGAGTTCTTAGTGAACGGCCTAGGCTGTAACCATTGCGCAAGAACCACACGCCAATGCCGATGCCAGCCGTCAACCCGACAATACCTGTGAGGGCGTTCAGGTCGCCGCCCGCCAGGCGGAAATTGGCCCGCCAGGGGCAGCCCAGGAAGGCCAGCGCTCCGACCATGGCAAATGCGCCTAAGACGAAGCGGATGATCGGAGCAGAACCGGCGCGGGCTTTGAATTCGCGGAATACCAGTGCCGCCAGGGTGGACCCCAGCACAAAACCGATGATTTCCGGGCGAATATACTGCACTACAGCGGCGCGGTGCAGGCCAAGTGCCCCGGCAATATCGCGCTCAAAACAGGCCACGCAAATACCCATGTTGGGTGGGTTGCCGAGTTTTTGCAGCACCGACCCCAGCAACCCTATGACCGCGCCCACCAGGATGATCCCCCAGCGGGCTGCAAAAAATTGGGTAAGACGATCTTTCATTACATGCCTCCTTGACCGGCTCTCGCCGGAAATCAAAAATCCGCTGGCACCTGCCAGCGGACCAAGGAGACAGAGCATAACTGCCCAGGGCTAAACCGGTAGATGCAAACGGTTGGATGAACGCTGACCAGCGTTCTGTCGACGGACTCAACTACAGTGAATAATGTAGTACGGCATAGCCTCACCTGTTGGGATAACAACTTAATTGTACCGATTTGCTACTTACATTCCAGTGATGAAAATCATGTTTTAAGTAACACAGGAGCAAAACCAGCAGGCTCAAATGTCCATTTTTTGCAGGTTGAAATTGGGCTCTACCCACGATTTCATGATATCATTCTGGCTGGTATAACGATCCATCACTTCGATCAACAATCACAGGCAGAAAGGCAGTCATGAGACGTCGAACCCCTTCCAGCCAGAAGAAGCAGGTTTTCCAGAAGCCAGGAGTCGTATTCCAGCCCGATGCGATTGAAGGAATGCAGGAGGGCATCAACAAGCTGGTGGCCCTGGTGCGCCCTACCCTTGGGCCGCTGCCGCACATCGTCGCCAACGAACAGAGCATCCGCCACCAACTGCCCGAAATGCTCGACAGCGGCGGCACCATTGCCCGGCGCGTGATCCAGATCGCCGACCGCAACGAGGATGTAGGCTTCATGTACCTGCGCCATGTTCTATGGAAGCTGCAGGAGAACGAAGGCGACGGCACCGCCACCGCGGCGGTGATGTTTCAATCGGTCTTCAACCAGGGGCTGCGCTACATTGCCGCGGGCGGCAACACCATGCTGCTGCGCGAGTACCTGGAGCGCGGCATGCGCCTGATCCTGGACGAGCTGGACAAGCAGGTGGTTCAGATCAAGGGCAAGCAGCGCCTGGCCGGGCTGGCCCGCACCATCTGTTACGACGATGAACTGTCCGCGATGCTGGGCGAAATCTTCGATGTGATTGGCGCCTATGGGCGGCTGGAAGTGCGCAAGGGCAGCGGGCGCGAGCTGATCCGCGAGTACGTGGAAGGCATGTATTGGGACGGCGGCATGCTCTCGCGCGAAATGTCCAACGCGGAATACGGCATGCGCGCCAACCTGGAAAACGCCGCCATCCTCATCTCCGACCTGGAGATCAACGACCCCGAGCAGCTCCTGCCCCTGCTGCAATTAGCGGTGCAGAACAACATCAAACAGATGCTGCTGGTCTCCAAAACGCTGTCTGAAAAGGCCATGGGCATCCTGCTGGCCAGGCCCAACCGCGAGCGCATTTACGTAGCAGCGGTGAAAACGCCCGGCTACGGCCCCGAACAGCAGCAGAGCGCCATGGAAGACCTGGCGATTCTGACCGGCGGGCGAGTGCTGGCAAAAGCAACCGGCGCGACCATGGAAAACGTGCAGATGGAAGACCTGGGCCGGGCCCGGCGCATCTGGGCGGATAAAGAATACTTCGGCATTATCGGCGGGCGGGGTGAGGCGCGCACGCTGCGCCAACACATCGCCACGCTGCGCCAGGCCTTCCGCAATTCGAACGACCCCAACGACCGCAAGCGCCTGCTCGAGCGCCTGGGCAAACTGACCGGCGGCTCGGCGACGCTGTTCGTCACCGATCTTTCGCCCACGGCCATCGATGCGCGGGCGGAGCTGGCCAAGCGCACCGCGGACGCCATGCGCGGCGCGATGCGCGAAGGCGTGGTGCCGGGCGGGTGCGTGGCGCTGCTCAACTGCCGCAGCGTGATCCGTAAAGAACTGGCCACCGTCGACAGCGACGACCCTTCCGCCACCGACCGCCGCGCGGCGTACAAGATGCTGCTGGAAGCGCTTGAAATGCCCTTCCGCGCGCTGGTGGAGAATGCCGGGTTCTGGCCGGGGGGCCTGCTGGCCGAGGTGGAAAAACGCGGCCCGAACTTTGGCTATGATGCCCTGGCCAACCAGGTGGTGAACCTGGAGGAAGCCGGGCTGTATGACGCTGCCCCAGTGGTCAAAGGTGCGGTGCGCAGCGCAATCGGCGGCGCGGCGCTGGCCCTGACCACCCAGGCCATCGTGCATACCAAAAACCCGCCGGACGCGATCAATACATAAACGCCCCTGTTGGAGGGAGAGATATGGCAGACATGAACAACGAACCGATTGAAGAAACCTCCGGCCAGGACGGCAATGCCGTTTACGCTCTTGCCGCGGCGAAAAACTTCGTGCCCGGGCTGGGCGGGCTGGTCTTTGCCGGGTGCGGCTCCGGGCTGCTGCGCAGCGCCGACGGCGGGCAGACCTGGAAAGACGCCCTGGAACACCTCAACCTGAGCGAACCGGTACCGGTTACCTCATTGGCGATTTCGCCAGAGTTCGAGAGCGACGGGGTGATCCTGGCAGGTTCGGCGGGCGGCGTCTTCCGCGCGGCGAGCAAGCAGGACTTTCAAGTAACCATGCTGCCGTCTCCCCCGCCCATGGTATCCAGCCTGGCCATCTCGCCTGCCTTCGGCAAGGACGACACCGTGTTTGCCGGGACAATGGAAGACGGCGTGTTCGTATCGAAAAACCGCGGCGCATCCTGGGTGGCCTGGAATTTCGGCCTGCTGGACCTGAATGTGCTGTGCCTGGCCATTTCACCGGCCTTCGGCACCGATGAAACCCTCTTCGCCGGAACCGAGACGGGCATCTTCCGCAGCACCACGGGCGGTCGCGCGTGGCGCGAAACCGAAATGCCCTTTGGCTTCGACGCGGTCATCAGCCTGGCGGTATCGCCGTGGTACAGCCAGGACCATGTTGTCTACGCGGGCACCGAATCGAACGGGCTGTGGGCCAGCTTCGACGGCGGCGATACCTGGGCGCGTTTAGGCGCGGAGACGATTGCAGAGCCGGTCAACACCATTCACTTATCCGTATCGCAGGGCGTGCTGGTTTCCACGGGCGCGGCGCTATGGCATTCGAAGGATGGCGGAAAAACCTGGGCCAACCGCGTGACGGTGCCCAGCGACGATCTTGGAATTTCGGCCCTGCTGGCCCCGCGCGGTTTTGGTCCAGGCGCGCAGGCGCTGGCGGGTTTCAATGATGGGAGCCTGGCGGTTTTAATGTTGAAATAAAATTCACGCCCTCCCGCAAGGAGTTTGTTATCATGCTTTGGGGTTCTCGCCTTTATCGTTCCTTCCTGGCCTTTCTGCTGCTGAACATCATCATCTTCTCCTTTCCCCAGGCCGCGGTCGCCAGGCCGGCGCCCGCGGTGACCGTGCATTTCGATGTGATCGAGGTCAAGCGCAACACCTCGGTGACCATCCGCACCAAAGATTTCCCCCTGCGCACGAAGTTTGTGGCGAAGATCGGGCAGGCTGGCAAGAAAGTATTCACCGGCGAGGTGGTAGGGGAATTTAACTCCGATAAAGGCGGGGTGCTCGAGCAGACGTTTCCCATCCCCGAAGCCCTGAAAGACGTCATCATCCTGGGGCTGCGCATCGAGAGCGCGGACGGCTACGAAGCGTACAACTGGTTCTTTAACCAGAATGCCGCCCGCGTAACCTCTGACCCCAACGCGAAGCCCCTGGTCGATTTTACCGACGCGAAGAAGAACACCTCAGTCACCGTACAGGCCAAAAACCTGCCCCCCAACACACCCTTCTGGGTGCGGGTGGGGCCGTACGAGGGCTTTTACAGCAAATACGCCTTCCGCGACCTGGTCACCACCGGCGCGGACGGCTCGGTGAGCTTCCCGCTAGAGCTGCCGCCTTCGGCCAAGGACGCCGAGCACATCATGGTGCGCATGGACGGGGGCGGGATATATGTTTATAACATCTACAAGAACATCGACGGCGGCAAGGCTGTGCCGCTGTCTGAGGTGGTGAAGGTGGTCGAGTGCCAGGTGGTCTCGATCAACCCCATCCCCGCCCTGGAACCACGCGAAGATTTCGACGTGATCTGGAAGGTGCAGAATACCGGGCTGAAAGACTGGGAAAAAGAGCACGTGATGTTCCTGTTTGCCGGTGGGACGGAGATGCACAAATACGCCGACCGCCAGACCCTGCCCTACACCATCAAGCGCGGCTGGGTGCACGAGTTCGTGGTGGATATGCTGGCCCCCTCGGAGCCGGGGTGGTACACCACCACCTGGTGGGTCAAAAACGTAGCCGAGGGCCAGCAGAAAGACATCTGCAAACTAAGCGTATCGGTATTTGTGAAACAGCCATAGGACCAATGACCACTGCCACCCGGCCAACATCCCGGCCCGACGGAACAACAGCGGACCCATCTGCAAAGACTAATTTACTCTGGCGCTGCTACCGCTTTTTATTCCCCTACTGGCGTTATGTTGCCGGCACGTACCTGGCAGAAGTGCTGATCGTGGCCTTCAACGCGGCCATTCCGCAGTTCATCCGCTGGATCATCGACCATTCCATCAGTGACAGCGCCGCCAGCGGGCCGGGGTTGAACCTGGGGCTGCTGGGCGGGTCGGTGGCAGCGCTGGTGGTGCTGACCGCTATCAAAGGTGTGGCGGTGTTCGCCCAGGGCCGCTGGAGCGAGATTGCCTCGCAGTCGGTGGCCTTCGACCTGCGCAACGCCATCCAGACCAAGCTGACCCTGCTGTCTTTCTCCTTCCACGACCAGTCGGAGACCGGGCAGCTCCTCTCGCGCGCCGTGCAAGACGTCGACCGCATTCGCTTCCTCACCGGGCGCGCCACGCTGCGCATCATCGACAGCGTGATACTGGGCCTGGTGACGGCGGTGATCCTGGTGGCGATGAACCCGCGCCTGGCGCTGCTGGTCACCATCACCCTGCCGCTGCTGGCCCACCGCGCCTGGGTGCTCGGGTCGCACCTGCGCCCGCTGTCGGTGAAGATCCAGAACCAGGTGGGCGTGCTGACCACGCGGCTGGAACAGAACCTGCGCGGCGCGCGGGTGGTGAAAGCCTTCGCCCAGGAACCGGCGGAAGTGGAGCGCTTCGAGAAAGAAAACATCGGCTGGTTCGACCTGGCAAACACTGGAGCGCGCATCCAGGCCGTCAACGGGCCGCTGCTGGACCTGATCGCCAATATGGGCACCGTATCGATCTTCCTATACGGCGGCATCCTGGTGACCCAGAACCAGCTCACCATCGGCGAGCTGGTGGCCTTTTCTACCTACCTGGGCCAGCTCTTCAACCCAGTGCGCCTGCTGGGGAACATCATCCCGGCCATCGCCCAGGCCCTGTCAGCTGCCGGGCGCATCTTTGAAATCCTGGATGCCGAGGGCGACGTGAGCGACGCCCCGGATGCCTACCCGCTCCCGCCAATCTCCGGTCACGTTCAGCTTGAAAATGTCACCTTCTCGTATGCCGGAACGCGCACCGTGCTCTACCGGGTCGACCTGGATGTGCAGCCGGGCCAGGTCATCGCCCTGCTGGGGGCCACCGGCTCGGGCAAGTCGACCATCACCAACCTGATCCCGCGCTTTTACGACCCGACCGAGGGGCGCGTGCTGATCGACGGGCACGATATCCGCGGCGTGACCCTCCAATCCCTGCGCTCGCAGATCGGCATTGTGCTTCAGGAAACCACCCTGTTTATCGGCACCATCGCCGAAAATATCGGCTTTGGTCGCGCGAATGCCAGCCGCGAAGAGATCATCGAAGCCGCCAAAGCCGCCCAGGCTTACGAATTCATCGCCGCCACGCCGCGCGGGCTGGAAACCATGGTCGGCGAGCGCGGCGTGACCCTCTCCGGCGGGCAGAAACAGCGCATCGCCCTGGCCCGTGCCCTGCTCACCGACCCCCGCATCCTCATCCTCGACGACGCCACCGCCTCAGTCGACACCGACACCGAGCACCTCATCCAGGCCGCCCTCGATAAGCTGATGGAAAACCGCACCACCTTCGTCATCGCCCACCGCCTGTCGACGGTAAGAAGAGCGGATTTGATCCTGGTGCTGGAGAAAGGCAAGATTGTGGCGAGGGGAACGCATGGAGAGCTGCTGGAGCGCTCGCCGATGTATCGGGAGGTGTATTCGAGGCAGTTGAAAGAAAGTCAATCAGGGAACAGTCAATCAGTCAATCAGGGAAAAGAATATCCGTCAGGAAAGAGAGAGGAGTGACAAAGGTGGGCACAGAGAAGGATAAGGGACTGGAAACACTGCTGGCCTGGCAAAAGGCGATGGCTTTTGCTGTGTCAGTATGCAAACAGGTGGTTCCAACTTTACCGAAAGAGGAAAAGTATGCACTGGCTGATCAACTACGCAGAGCCGCTCAGAGCGTGCCAGCAAACATTGCCGAAGGTCATGGACGGTATTATTTTCAAGAAGCTGTCCGCTTCTGTTATACAGCTCGCGGTTCCCTGGAGGAAGTTTATAACCACCTGTATTTCGCCCATCAGATGAATTACCTGACGGATGAAATATGTCGCAATTACATCGCCGACATTCAAGAACTGTACCGAATCATAAACGGATACATTTCTTTTCTGAAACGAACAAAACAAGGAGAGGGTGAACCAGGCCATAACCTGCACGAGGCACATAATTTCTACGATGTTGGCGAAGACGATAGCCTGACAAGCTGACCATAGAATTAGATCCTGTCCACTGATTGACTGTTCACTGATTGACTTAAGGTTTCACTATGTCCTTCAACATCGGTACTCCCGGTTTTCGCATGGGGCCGCGCGGCGCGCTGGAGATGGGTTCGGCGCAGGCCAAGGATGGCGCGTTCTTCAACCCGCACGTGGTGCGGCGGCTGCTGGCGTACCTCAAGCCTTACAAGCGGCGCATGTTTGCCGCAGTGCTGTTGATGCTGGCAGCCAGCGGTCTGACCCTGCTGATCCCCTACCTGATGCGGGTCGCCATTGACCAGCCGATTGCCCAGCGCGATGTGCCCGGGCTGCTGCGGGTTTCACTGTACCTGGGATTGGCGTATATCGCGCTGTATTTTGCCAGCGCGGGGCAGCGCTATTTGCTCTCCTGGGTGGGACAGCGCGTGCTGACCAACCTGCGCTCGGCGCTCTTCGACCACCTGCAGCGCCTCTCCCTGGCGTACCACGACACGCACATCGTTGGGGTGACGGTTTCGCGGGTGATCAATGATGTAGCCGAGATCAACGATCTGCTTTCGCAGGGGCTGATCACCCTGGTGGGCGACCTGCTGGTGCTGGTGGGCACGGTGATTGTCATGCTCAGCATGAACGCCCGCCTGGCGCTGTATGCCTTTATCGTCATTCCGCTGATGCTGGCGGCCACTTACCTGTTCAGCCGCAAGGCGCGCGACGCCTACCGCGAAACCCGCTCGCGGGTGGCCGCCGTGGTGGGCGACCTGGCCGAAGACCTTTCGGGGATGCGCGTGATCCAGGCCTTTGCCCAGGAAAGCGCCACGCAGGAGCGCTTCAAGAAAGTGAACGAGGCCAACCGCAAGGCGCAGATCGACGCAATGTCGCTCTCGTTTGTGTTTCTGCCCACCGTGGACCTGCTGGGCATCCTGGCGACGGCCATTGTGCTGTGGTTCGGCGGGATCGCCGTGGGCCGCGGCGAGGTGACGGTGGGCGTGCTGGTGGCCTTCTTAGCCTACGTGACCCGCTTCTTCCAGCCTATCCAGGAGTTGAGCCGCCTGTACACCACCATGCAGTCGGCCATGGCGGGCGGCGAGCAGGTGCTGCGCCTGTTGGACACCCCCTCAGAAGTGGTGGACCGCCCGGGCGCCGGCGAAATGCCCCCCATCCGCGGCGAGATCGAGCTGGACAGGGTGACCTTCCGCTACCGGCCTGACTCGCCCGATGTGCTGCGCCAGGTATCGCTCAGCCTGCCCGCCGGGCAGACCCTGGCGCTGGTGGGCCCTACCGGGGCGGGGAAAACCTCGATTGCCAACCTGATCGCCCGCTTCTACGAGGTCAACGAAGGCGCGCTGCGCATCGACGGCATCGATGTGCGCGATGTGACCCAGCGCTCGCTGCGGCGCCAGTTCGGCCTGGTTCCGCAGGACCCGTTCCTCTTCTCCGGCAGCATCGCCGATAACATCCGCTTTGGCTGCCCGGGCGCGGCGCAGGACGCAATCCAGCGCGCGGCGGAGCTTTCGAATGCGGCGGGCTTTATCGAGGCCCTGCCCATGGGCTACGAGACGAAAATCCTGGAAGGCGGGGTGAACCTGTCGGTGGGCCAGCGCCAGCTCATCTGCATCGCGCGGGCCGTGCTGGCCGACCCGCGCATCCTGATCCTCGATGAAGCCACCGCCAACGTCGACACCGTCACCGAGGCGCTGATCCAGACCGCGCTCGAGCGGCTGCTGGCAGGGCGCACCGCCGTGGTCATCGCCCACCGCCTCTCAACGGTGCGCAACGCCGACGTGATCTGCGTTATCGATAACGGGGTAATTGTAGAGCAAGGAAACCATGAGTATCTGGTAAAATTAGGGGGTCTATATCACGACCTTTACGGAAAACAATTTGTAGATACAAATGAATAGAAGGAGTTAGTGTTATGCGGCGCAATCTTCTCAGCCTCTTCACATGGGTGGCGCTTATCAGTCTGGTGTTCGCCACCGCCTGTTCAAGCGGGGGCGGCCCGGCAAATTCACAGCCCACCCCCACCCCTCTGCCTACTCCCGCTGCGTCTACCAAGCCAACCTACACGGTGACTCGCGGCGATGTTACTTCCCAGATTCAGTTCAATGCCCGCGTGATCCCCGCCGTTCAAGAAGAACTGTTTTTCCGCGCCGATGGCCGCGTGCGGAAAGTATATGTGCGCGGCGGCGATGAGGTAAAAAAGGGACAGGTTCTGGCCGACCTGGTTTCTCTGGATCAGATGGAAACTCAGGCGCTCCAGCAGGAGCACGAGCTGCGCAAGGCCGAAATTGCCCTCGAAATGGCCTGGCTGCAGCAGCAGCTATCCGCCACCCAGGATGCCACCTGGAATCCCGGTTATGAAATTCGGCAGAAGATGAAACAGTACGATGTGGAGCTGGCCCAGATCAACCTGGAAGAGACCAAGCTGCGCGCGAAGAACCTCAACACCAGTATCACCGACGCGCAGGTGATCTCGCCGCTGGATGGCAAGGTGCTGCGGGTGGAAATCCTGGAAGGCGCCGATGCCCGCGCCTTCGACCCGGTCATCACGGTGGGCGATGATACCCAGCTTGAAGTTGGCGCGACCCTCTCCACCACGCAGATGCAGGAACTGTCCGAGCAAATGGCCGCCCTGGTCGAGCTTCCGAACCGCCCGGGTGAAAAACTGACCGGCGTGGTGCGCAGCCTGCCCTACCCCTATGGCACCGGCGGCGGCACCCAGACCAGCGAAACCAGCTCCTCCGGCACCGGGGTCGACAACACCTCCCGCATTGCCCTGGACGACCCGGAAGCCATCCGCAACTTCCGCCTGGGCGAAATGGTCCAGGTGACCGTTATCCTGGAGAGCGTAAAGAACGTGCTGTGGCTGCCGCCGGCGGCGATCCGCTCATTTGAAGGGCGCAACTTTGTGGTTGTAAAGACAGATGACCTGCCAAAACGGGTAGACGTCAGCCTGGGCATCAAAAATGAAGATCAAGTAGAAATTCTGAGCGGGGTTGAAGAAGGCCAGGTTGTTATCGCTCCCTAATAAAGGTATTTATGCGTATTCTTAACCGTTTCTGGGCCATTTTTGTCATCGCTGTCAAGCGCATCTTTTCACAGCCCGGCATGGCGCTGGCAACCGTGCTGGGGATGATCTTCGCCATCTCGCTGACCATGAGCGTGCCGCTGTACACCAGCTCGGTGTACAACCGCATCTTTTTGCAGCGCGTCGGCTATATCCCCGACGGTACGGGGAAGACTTCTTCGGCAAATCAATACCCGCCCTTTACCTTCCTGTTCACGTACGACAGCAGCATTCTCGGCAACATCCAGTGGGAAGATACCAAAGCTATCGGCGATTTCTTCCGCGACCAGAGCGCCGCGACGCTCGGGCTGCCGATCAAGCACTACGAGCGCTATTTCAACTCCAACCCGATGGCCATGTTCCCCTCCACAACAGGCCAGTTTCCGGATAACGAAGACCCGCTGATGTGGGCCAACATGGGCTTTATCGATAAGCTCCAGGAGCACGTGGACATCCTGGAAGGGCAGTTCCCCGAGCTGACCGCCGATGGGCCGATTCAGGTGATGGTCAATAACGAGCTGGCTACCGACCTGGGCCTGCAGGTGGGCGAAGAATACAACATGTTTGCGCGCAACCAGGAGACCAGCGCGGGCCGCACAACCGTTTCCGTGCCGGTGCGCATCAGCGGCGTTTACCAGGCCAGGGACCCGAACGAAGAATTCTGGTTCATCAAGCCGGGCAACCTGAGGCCGGTGATGATCACCTCGGAAGAGAATTTCTCGCAGCGGCTGGCGCCCATGCTGACTAACGAGATCTACGCCGCATACTGGCGGATTGCAGCCGATGGCTCGGAAGTGCAGCCCAACCAGGCTATGCAAATGACGCATCACATCACCAATTACACCAAGCTGGCCGGCCAGCTTCTGCCGCGCATCCGGCTGGCTGTTTCTCCAGTCGATGCGCTGGTCTCCTACCAGCGCTCGGCCAACCTGCTCACGGTGCTGCTGTACGCCTTCAGCGTGCCGATCTTTGGCCTGCTGCTGGCCTTCATTACCATGACCGCCAGCATGACGGTCGAGCGCCAGCGCAACGAAATCGCCATCCTGCGCAGCCGCGGAGCGATGATCGCCCAGATGCTTGGCATTGCCACGGTGGAGAGCATCCTACTGGGGGCGCTGGCCCTGGCGGTCGCGCTGCCGGTCTCCGCCGGGATTGCCATTGCCATCAGCCAGACGCGCAGCTTTTTAGATTTTTCCGCGCCCTCCAGCATGGAACTGAACTGGAACCCGACCACGATCTACTTTGGGCTGGGCGCGATTGCGCTGACCATGGTAGCCCGCCTGCTGCCCACCGTGCGCGCCGCGCGAGACACGATTGTGGTATATAAACGCGAACGCGCCCGCAACCTGCGCCCGCCCCTGTGGCAGCGCATGTGGCTGGATGTGATCCTGCTGGCGCCCGCCGCATACGGGCTTTACCAGCTTCGCCAGTCGGGCAGCATCGATGTGCTGGGGGCCAGCGAAAAAGGCGACCCCTTCACCAACCCGCTGCTGATGATGGTCCCGGCCCTGGCGATTTTCGCCTGCTCGCTGTTGTTCCTGCGCCTGATGCCGTTCATCATGCGCGTGCTGGCCTGGTTCTTCGCGCACACCAACAGCGTGGGCATGATGATGGCCACCCGCCACCTGGCGCGCACGCCCTCAACCTACACCCTGCCCCTGGTGCTGCTGATGCTGACCCTCAGCCTCTCGGCGTTTACCGCCACCCTGGCCGGCACGCTGGATAACCACCTGAACGACCAGATGTATTACAAGGTAGGCTCCGACACCACTTTTCTCGACATGGGAGACAACCCGGGCCAATCCGCTTCGATGGCAGCCATTGGGCAGCAGGCCGCGGCGGAGGATTCAGAAAGCGCGCCGGGATGGTTCTTCCTGCCCGTCTCTGAATACAACGCCCTATCCGGCGTGCGGGCGGCGACGCGGGTGGGCCGGTTCGAGGCCACGGCCTTGTTCGGCAGCCAGTACGCAGGCGGAAAGGTGCTGGGAGTCGACTGGTACGACCTGCCGGAGATTGCCTTCTGGCGCCCCGATTTTGCCAATGAGAGCCTGGGCGAGCTGATGAACCGCCTGGCGGCGGTTCCCGACGGCATCCTGGTGACCGATACCTTTATGAACAGCCGCGCGCTCAACCAGGGAGACCTGCTCACCCTGCGCGTTGTCACCTATGATAAGGCCACCACCATGGATTTCCACGTGGTGGGCACCTTTGAGCTGTTCCCCACCTATTACCCGGGCGTCGACAACCTGTACATCGCTAACCTCGAATATATCTTCCAGGAGGCCGGCGGGGAGTTCCCGTACGATGTGTGGCTGAAAACCGACGGAACCCAGGCCGATACGGACGCCATGGAAGATACGGCACGCCTGAGCATCGGCGCGCGCACCACCAACTGGCAGCAGCCGGTCTCGTTGATCAACCGCGAACAGGCTCGCCCGGAGCGGCAGGGGTTGTTCGGCGTGCTTTCGGTGGGCTTTACGGCGGCGGCGCTGCTGACCGTGCTGGGCTTCCTGCTGTACGCGCTGCTATCGTACCAGCGCCGGTTTGTGGAGCTGGGCGTGCTGCGCGCCATTGGCCTGTCGGCCTCGCAGATGACGGCTTTCCTGGCCGCCGAGCTGGCCTTCCTGATCTTGATGGGCGGGCTGATCGGCACCGGGTTGGGCATCTGGATCAGCAATAACTTTATCCCCTACCTGCAGGTGGGGGCCGAAGCGGAATCGCAGATTCCGCCTTACGTGGTATATGTTGCCTGGCCGGCGATTACACGGGTGTACGCCCTGTTTGGCCTGTTGTTTGTCGTAGCGCTGGTCACCCTGGTGATTTTGCTGCGCAGAATGCGCATTTTCCAGGCGATTAAGATGGGCGAAACTGTGTAATCGTGTAATATTATTAATAGAAAGCGAGTGCCTGCATGAGCAAAACCAAAGAAGACAAGACCATGGTAACAGCCGCGGACCTGATCAAGGCCACCGCGCGCCCGGGGCCGCCCCCCGCCGAACAGCCGCCTTCACCTTCGCAGGGCGCATCTCCCAGCGGCCCATCGGCGACCATCGTCTGCGATAACCTGGTGAAAATTTACAAAATTGCCGAGCTGGAAGTTTTCGCTCTGCAGGGCCTTGATTTGGTGGTGAACAAAGGCGAGTTGCTGGGCATCATCGGCGCGAGCGGTTCGGGCAAGAGCACGCTGATGAATATCCTGGGCGGGCTGGACCGGCCTTCCGCCGGGCGCATCTGGGTCGAGGGACAGGACCTGCTCAACATGTCGGATATCGCCCTCGACCACTACCGCCGCACGATGGTGGGATTTGTGTGGCAGCAGGGCGGGCGCAACCTGATCCCGTACCTCAACGCGTTGGAAAACATCGAGCTGCCCATGACGCTGGCGGGCCTCTCCGGGCGGGAGAAACGCAAACGCGCGGAGGAACTGCTGGAAGCGGTGAGCCTGTCTGACCGGCGCAAGCACCGCCTATCCGAGCTTTCGGGCGGCGAGCAGCAGCGCGTGGCGATCGCCGTGGCGCTGGCCAACGATCCGCACTTCCTGCTGGCCGATGAACCCACCGGCGAGCTCGACTCGAACACGGCCCTGATGATCTACAAGACCTTCCAGGACCTCAACGAGCGCTACGGCCTGACGATCCTGATCGTAAGCCACGACCCGACCATCGCGCGGCACGTGCACCGCGTGGTCGCCATCCGCGACGGCAAGCTGGCGACCGAAACCGTGCGCACCACGCGCGTCGCAGAAGTGGCAAACGGCGCGGAGAACGGCGGAGCCAACGGCGAGACTACGGACGCTCAGCCTGTCCAGATGGAAGAAGTGCTTCACGAGCTGACCGTGCTCGATTCGGCGGGCCGCCTGCAGATCCCCAAAGATTACCTGCGCCAGGTCAACATCAAGTCGCGCGTGACCCTGGAAGTGACGGAGGAGGGCATCCTGATCAAACCGGCGGGCGATATCGGGCACGTCCAATCCGCGGAAGCGCTGGGCGCGGCCCTGGCAGCCAACAAGCGCAGCGGGAAGAACCGCCCGGGCTACCAACGGCTGCTCGACCGCGTGGTCAACGCGGTGAACCCCAACCGGAAGACGGAAGGATAGCGCATGACGACAACCGACACCCTCACCACCTACGCAATCGAAACCGACGACCTGTGGCGCATTTATAAAACTGGTTCGCAGGAGGTCGCCGCGCTGCGCGGCGTATCCCTGCGCATCCCTGAGCGCAGCTTCATCGCGCTGAAGGGGCGCTCGGGCAGCGGCAAGACCACCCTACTCAACTGCCTGGGCGGGCTGGACCAGCCCACGCGCGGAAAAGTCGCCATCTTCGGCGAAGATATTGCCCGGCTCAACGATCAGGAGATCACCCGCTGGCGGCGCGAACGGGTGGGCTTCGTCTTCCAGTCCTTTGGGCTGCTGCCGACGCTTTCGGCGTATGAAAACGTCGAGCTGATCCTGCGTATCGCCGGGGCTTCGGCGCGCATCCGCCACGACCGGGCCATGGAATGCCTGCAGTTGGTGGGGCTGAGCAAATGGATTCATCACCGCCCATACGAGCTGTCCGGCGGGCAGCAGCAGCGCCTGGCAATCGCCCGCGCGCTGGCAAACCGGCCAAAACTGATCCTGGCTGACGAGCCCACCGGCGAGCTTGACTCTGGCACGGCGACAGAAATTTTAGGATTTTTCCGCCAGATCGTTAACCAGGAGGGGCTGACCCTGCTGGTCGCTTCGCATGACGCGCTGGTCGATAAATTTGTCGACCAGATTCTGCGCATGAGCGACGGCCAAATCGTGGAGAACGGAGGCGGTACCACATCTTCCGGTCGTGAGGGCAATAAATGAGCGAACGTGTTGAGGGCAGCGCCCTTGCCAACGGTGTACAAATCCATTATTCGCGGCTCACTCCCCCACCGCGAAAAACATCGCCTATCAGGGTGCGCAGCCGTCAGCCCCTGAGCATCATCCTGCTGCACGGCGTCACGGATAACGGCATGTGCTGGTCGCGCGTGGCCGATGTGCTTGGCAAAGACCACGATCTGATCCTGCCCGATTCGCGCGGGCACGGCTTTTCCGATGCGCCCGAAATGGGCTACGGCGTCGACGACCGGGCCGCCGATGTGGCCGAGTTGATCGAGGCGCTCAAAATCGAACGGCCCGTGCTGATCGGGCACTCGATGGGGGCGGAAACGGCCATCGGCGTGGCAGCCATTTATCCGCAACTGGTTCGCGGAGTGGTCCTGGAAGACCCGCCCTGGCCGGGGCGCTTCTGGGGCAGCACGCCCGAAGAGCGCTCCGACCGCGCGCAGCAGTGGGGCGAAGACATCCGCAAGCAGAAGGCGCTGAGCACCGAAGCGTTGATTGCCCAGGCCCGCCAGCAGCACCCCACCTGGCACGTGGATGAACTGCGCCCGTGGGCCGAATCCAAGCAGCAGGTCAGCCCGTTTGTGGCCAACATGGTGCTGGCCCCGCGCCGGCGCTGGAGCGATTACCTGCGCCAGGCGGAGTGCCCGGTCCTGCTGATCACCGGCGACCCCGAGCTGGGCGCAATCGTCAACGCGCAAACCGTAAAGGAAGCGGATATGTTCTGGAAGAAAGGGCGCGCGGTGCACATCCCCGGCACCGGGCACAACATCCGCCGCGACCAGTTTGATGCCTACATACGCGCGGTAAAGGACTTCTTGAGCAGAGTTGAGTAGAGAAAGAGAAAAACCCAAGTCCGGTTTCACAGGGCTTGGGTTTTTCTAGCCCGGTCGCTTCAGCGCCGGGCGGGCGCAACCGAAAACAACGATAATCAAAGGAGAACTCCCCTATGCCCCCTACCATTCCCGGACCTGCTTACCGCATCGTCACCGCCCGATTGGTGGTGCGCTGCTATAACCCGGCGGACGCGCCGCTGCTCAAGGAAGCGGTGGATGATAGCCGCGATCACCTGATCCCCTGGATGCCGTGGGCGGAAAACCAGCCGGACGATATCCAGTACACCATCAACCTGCTGCGCACGTTCCGGGGGAACTTCGACCTGGGCAAAGATTTCACCTACGGCATTTTCAGCGCCGACGAAACGCGTTGCCTGGGCGGAACCGGGCTGCACACCCGCCTGGGGCCGGTGGTGCGCGAGATCGGTTACTGGATTCGCAAGGACAGCATCCAGCAGGGCCTGGCGACCGAGGTTGCCGCCGCGCTGACCAAAGTGGCGTTTGAGATTGACCAGGTGGTGCGGGTCGAGATTCACTGCGACCCGGACAACACGCGCTCGGCGGCGGTAGCGCGCAAGCTTGGCTACACGCACGAGGCCACCCTCCGCCAGCGTCTGATGCGCGACAATGCCCCCGCCCGCGACAACATGATCTGGTCTCTGCTGAGAGACGAGTATCCTGGCAGCCCCTCCGCCAGCGCAAAGGTAACGGCATATGATGCGGTGGGAAGATGCATCCTGGGTGAAATACCCACTCAATCCGCGGAATAAGCGCGGACCCAGAGAAAATCGCCCCATCCATTCCACTTTACA
The DNA here is from genome assembly GCA_964437595.1 of uncultured Anaerolineaceae bacterium. Lineage (GTDB taxonomy): Bacteria > Chloroflexota > Anaerolineae > Anaerolineales > Anaerolineaceae > DSYU01. The sequence goes on along the minus strand of CAYTHO010000033.1, from coordinate 30,989 downwards.
CCTTCTTAAGAACCGCTCCGCACACCAGGCCTGCGGTTCTTTTTTTGCTACAATTGTCATTAAATTCTATGACCGATACCCCTGCTCCCTTTACTTTCCACGTAATGCTCAAGCCCCGCGGGGCGGTATGCAACCTGGCCTGTGAATACTGCTTTTACCTGAAGAAAGAGCAGTTATACCCGGGCGCTGATCTGCACATGACGGATGCGCTGCTCGAAGAATACACCCGCCAGTATATCGAGGCCCAGGGCGCGCCTGAAGCGACCTTTGCCTGGCAGGGCGGCGAGCCCACCCTGATGGGATTGGATTTCTTCCGCAAAGCAGTGGCGCTGCAGGAGAAATACCGCCGCCCGGGGATGAAGATCATCACCGCCTTCCAGACTAACGGCATTTTACTAGATGAAGAATGGTGCCGCTTTTTCCACGACAACCACTTCCTGGTCGGGCTGAGCATCGATGGCCCGCGCGCCCTGCACGACCGCTACCGGCGCGACAAGGGCGAGCAGCCCACCCACGAGCGGGTGATGGCGGCAGCCGATCTGCTGCGCGCCCACCAGGTGGAGTTCAACACCCTCACCTGTGTCAGCGCCGCCAACGCGCCCCACGGCCTGGAGGTGTACGCCTTTCTGCGCGATACCGTCCAATCGCGCTTTATGCAGTTCATTCCCATCATCGAGCGCGAGAACGTCACCGGCTTCCAGGAAGGCCTGCGCCTGACCAACCGCTCGATTACCGGCAGCCAGTACGGGCGCTTCCTGATCGATATCTTCGACGAATGGGTGCGCCGCGACGTGGGCAGGGTATCGGTGCAGATGTTCGATTCGGCGCTGGCGGCCTGGTACGGGCAGCGGGCAGGGATGTGCGTGTACGAGGAGACCTGCGGGTCGGCAATGGCGATGGAATTTAACGGCGACGTGTACGCCTGTGATCACTTCGTCGAGCCGCGCTTTTTCATCGGCAATATCAACGAAACGCCGCTGGCTGTGATGGCAGCTTCCCGCAAGATGCAGGAATTCGGAGAATACAAGCGCCGCCGCCTGCCCGCCTTCTGCCAGCAGTGCGCGGTGCGCTTTGCCTGCAACGGCGGATGCCCGAAGGACCGCGTGCTCTCCACGCCAGACGGTGAGCCCGGGCTGAACGCGCTGTGCTCAGGTTACCGCGCGTTTTACACCTACGTGGACCGCCCGATGAAGTTGATGGCAGGCTTCCTGCGCGCCGGGCGCGCCCCGGCTGAAATCTGCCGCATCATCGCCAAAGAGCCGCCACTGCGCGAGCAGCCGGCAGGCGCGCCCTGCCCGTGCGGCAGCGGCAAACCAGTGGACGACTGCCACCGCAAACAGGCCGCGTCCCTGCCCAAGAGCCGCAAACGCCATTAAATGTTTCTCTCGCATAATAGAGAGACAGGCAGAGCTGCACATGAGAATGTGTTAACCTTACAATTCTAAAGGTTGACACGCCGCCGCATCTGGTTAGAATCAGGTGGACTTCGATCATCTATCGATCATTTATCGATCATTATCACAGTGCATATCACCATGCCGGGCGATCCGGCGCTGGCAAGGAACTGGGGGACTGGAAACCGGGGAACCTCTCCGCGTCCACCGAATGGAGAAATACTGGTATGTTTGAACGGAAAATCAAGCGCGCCGCGGGGCCCGCGAGCGTGACAGAATCTGCCGCGCCGCTGCACAACCCGCAGGCGCATGTTCGCCGAAACGGGCATAACACCCATTCACACAACATCCTACAACCTAACGGCCATACACCGCACCCGCACAGCCACGCGGATCCCCTGATCCGCGTGCGCGGGGTGGTGAAAGACTATACCACCGCGGGCGGGTCGTTCCGCGCGCTGAAAGGCGTTGACCTGGACATTTACCCGGGTGAGTTCGTCGCCATTGTGGGCAAGTCTGGCGCGGGCAAGACCACGCTGATCAACATGCTCAGCGGCGTCGACCACTTATCCTCGGGCGAGGTGTGGATCGACGGCTTGCCGGTGCACGCGATGGACGAAAACCGCCTGGCATTATGGCGCGGGCGCAAGCTGGGCATCATCTACCAGTCGTTCTACCTGATGCCTTCGCTCTCGCTGCTGCAGAATGTGATGCTGCCGATGGATTTCTGCGGGCTGTACCAGGGCCGCCAGAGCACCGGGCGCGGGCTGGACCTGCTGCACCAGGTGGAATTAAAAGAACACGCCCACAAGCTGCCCGGGGCGATCTCCGGCGGGCAGCAGCAGCGCGTGGCGATTGCCCGCGCGCTGGCTAACGATCCGCCCATCATCATCGCCGATGAGCCCACGGGCCGCCTGGATTCGGTGACCGCCGAGGTGATCTTCGGTATCTTCCAGGAGCTCGTCGCGCGCGGCAAGACTATCCTGATGGTCACCCACGACCGCAGCCTGGCCTCGCGCGTATCGCGCACCGTCCACCTGGCCGACGGCGAGATTGTGCCTGAGCCCGCGCACGCGCCCGCCGCCCCGCCCCCTGCCCCCCAACGGCGCGGGATGGCGATGTTTACAAAGCTGCTTGGCAAATAAGTCCCCGAACGCGCTATAATTTATTTGCTGACGCACGTCACCGCGTATTTTCCAGCAGAATAAGCTATGATCACCAAACCACGCTGGCAAAAAGTACTATCGGACCTGTGGGGCAACCGCGTGCGGTCGCTGCTGGTGGTCGCGTCGATTGCCGTGGGCCTGTTTGCCATCGGCATCATTGTCAGTATTTACGCCGTCATCGCCAGCGATATGCGCCGGGGCTACATAGCGGTCAACCCTGCCAACATTTACATCGAGGCGGATTATCTCGACCAGGATATGGTCGAGCACCTGCGCCGGGTAGAGGGCGTGGATGATGCGGTCGGCGTGCGCAGCCTCGACCTGCGCGTGCGGGACCGCGACAGCGAATGGAAGCCCATCCACCTGCAGGCCGTGCGCGATTGGGCAGCCATGCCATTCAACCGCCCAACCCTCAAGCAGGGTGTGTGGCCGCCCGGGCGCGGCGAAATCGTGCTCGATCAGAATAAGATCAAAGAGATCGGCGCGGCGCCGGGCGACCCGGTGCGCATCGAGCTGCCAGACGGCAAAACCCGCGAACTGACCCTGACCGGCGTGGTGCAGGACCTGACCATCGGCGCGTACGGCGGCGGGGGCGGCTTCTTCGAAGCGCCCGCATGGGGCTTCGTCTCCCAGGAAACGCTCGCCGACCTGGATTTCTCCACCCCATACGATTACAACGGCCTGTACGCCGCCATCAGCGGCTCGCGCGGCGACCTGGGTGATGCCAGGGTGGTCAGCGAGCGGCTGACGAACCAGATGAAAGACAGCGGCGTGGGCGTGGTCTCCAGCAAGGCCACCAGCGCCTTCGACCATCCCAATGCGTACCTGGTCAACGCCATTATCGGCGTGCTGCTCCTGCTGGGGTTCCTGGTGGTGTTCCTGTCTGGCTTTTTGATTACCAATACGCTCCAGGCGCTGCTTGGGCAGCAGGTGCAGCAGATCGGCATTATGAAATCGGTCGGCGCGCGCTGGATGCAGGTCGCCGGCGTGTACATGATGCTGATCTTCATCTTCGGGCTGCTGGCCCTGGCCGTTTCCATCCCCACCGCGGCGCAGGTTTCTTTCCTGATCCTGGATTTTCTGGCCGGCATGTTGAACTTCGTGCTGCTCAGCCAGCACGTGGTGCCCATCGCAGTCATCATCCAGGCGGTGCTGGCGTTGATTATGCCGCAGGCGGCGGCCTGGCTGCCCATCTGGAAAGGCACCCGCATCAGCGTGCAAGAAGCGCTCAGCGGGGTGCAGTCGGAGAGCAAAGTCGATGACAAGACGCATAGCGCGCGGAGCGCAAAGAGCGCGCGGCTGGTCAGCCGGCTCTTCTCCAGGCCGCTGCTCATCTCGCTGCGCAACACTTTCCGGCGCAAGGGCCGCCTGGCGCTGACCCTGCTGACCCTGACGCTGGGCGGGGCCATTTTCATCGCCACCTTCAACGTGCAGGTTTCGCTCAACAAAGTCATCGACCGCATTGCGCAGTATTTCCAATGCGATGTGAATGTCTCTTTCCCCCAACCGTACCGTACCAACAAAATGACCATGCTGCTCGATGACGTGCCCGGCGTGGGGTACGTTGAACCCTGGGCAACCGCGCGCAGCGAGCTGATCCAGGCAGATGGCTCCCCCGGTGAGAAGGTGGACCTGATCGGGCCGCCCCTGGGGAGTAAGCTGGTGGAGCCTATCATCATCGAAGGGCGCTGGATTGAAGCGGGCGATACAAATGCCATCGCGCTGGGCGAGCTGTTTCAATCCCAGTACCCCGATCTCGAAGTCGGAGACACGCTTACCCTGCGGGTCAACGGCGAGGAAGAAGATTGGGTGGTGGTGGGTTTCTTCCGCTTCGCGGGAAAGAACGGCGGTTACTCGGCCTACACCAGCTACGATTATTTATCCGAGCTGACCGGCATGTCGAACCGCGCCGTGGCCTTCCAGGTGCTGGGCGAGACGACCCCGCTCACCCCTGCCGAACAGGACCGCCTCGCGCAGGCCATTGAAGCGCGCCTGGTGGCCGAGGGCATTCAGGTGGGCGATATCACCACCGGGACACGGGTAAATGAGATCATCGGCTCGGGCTTCAACGTGCTCATCACCTTCATGCTGTTCCTGGCCGTGCTCACCGCGCTGGTGGGCAGTATTGGCCTGGCCGGGACGATGAGCATGAACGTGATGGAGCGCACCCGCGAAATCGGCGTGATGCGCGCCATCGGCGCCTCCAACCGCATCCTGATGCAAATGGTGCTGACCGAGGGATTGATCATCGGCGGGATTAGCTACCTGCTGGGCGCCCTGCTTGCCTTCCCCATCAGCAAGATCATGTCGGATGGCATCAACATCGCCGTGTTCGACGCGCCGACCGCCTTTGGCTTTACCCCCATCGGTTTTATCATCTGGCTGCTGGTGGTAGTGGTGCTGTCCTTTGCCGCTTCGGTGATCCCTGCCCGCAATGCCTCGCGCCTGACCATCCGCGAAGTGCTGGCCTACGAGTAACGAAACAAATCGCAAGGTGAATTCTGCATACCCGACCGCCGAAAAATATGCCGGTTTCAGGCTGCGATTCGTTTCGGGCAAGCGCGGGGTTACGCATTTCCTGTAATTTCCCACTTATTCACAGTAAAATAGGAATGAGAAGGCATACCACCCTGAGGAGAATGCATGGGACGGATTTTGGACGCAGTCGAGCGCTTTCTGGAAAGCGATGATTGGCCAGTGAACCGGCTCAAGGACCGCCAGTTGGTCAAGACCGCCTTTGAGGGCAAGAACGGCCAGTTCGCTTGCTATGCGCAGGAGCGCCAGGAACAGGAGCAGTTCGTCTTTTATTCGATTTTTCCGGTTCGCACCCCCGAGGCCAAGATTCCAGAAATTGCCGAATTTATTACTCGCGCCAATTACGGCCTGATTATCGGCAATTTTGAGCTGGATCACAGCGATGGCGAGGTTCGTTACAAAACCAGTATTGACGTGGAGGATGCCGAGCTCACCGATCCGCTAATCCGCCACATGGTGTACGCCAACGTTCTGACCATGGATAAGTATTTTCCCGGGCTGATGCGCGTGCTGTACGCCGGAATCGACCCGACCAGCGCGGTCGAGGAAGTGGAAGGCACGGAGGGAGAAGAAGCATAACCGAAATTCAGGCCAAACCATACTATACAAACCATTCCCATCGAAGGCGTTTTTCGGGTACACTTAAGCCGGAAGCCGAAACCGATGACGCGCAGAGTGGAAGTGGTCCCCTATCATACAGACTGGCCGGAGAAGTTTTCCGCTGAAGCCGGGAAGTTGAAGGCGGTATTCGGCAGCAAGCTGCTCTCGATCCACCATTTTGGCAGCACCTCCATCCCCGGCATCAGCGCCAAACCAATCATCGATATCCTCCTCATCGTGCGCGATATCGAGACGGTCGACTCGCTTGCCCCGCGCCTGGAGGCCTTAGGCTACCACGCGGTCGGCGAGTACGGCATTCCGGGGCGGCGGTTCTTCTATAAAGGCACTGACGAGATCCGCTCGCACCACCTGCACGTTTATGAAAACGGCAATCCGCACATTCTGCGCCACCTGGTATTCCGCGATTACATGCGCAGCCACCCCATCTCCGCCCGCGACTATGCGCGCTTGAAAGAAGACCTGGCCCGTGAGTTCCCCGAAGATATGGAAGGCTACATCGCCGGGAAAAACGCCTTCGTCCACGAGCACGAAAAGAAAGCCCTCGACTGGTGGCAGGAAAAGGACGAATAAGAACAGCCGATGATCTCTTCCCAGTTTATCCAATCCTGCCAATCGGGCGATGAGAACGCCATCCAGACCCTGGTGCGCACGTACCAGCGCGACGTCTTTCAACTGGCGCTGTCGATCATCGACGATGGGCGGGAGATGCGCCCCGGCAGCGCAGCCCCTGGCAGCGCCTCAGCCGAGGCGGACGCCGCCACCCGCCAGACATTTATCACAGCCATCGACCGCATGGGGCGCTACCGCGAGGGCACAAACTTCGAAACCTGGCTGTACAGCGTCGCCATCCAGGTCAGCCGCAAGCGCGCGCGGAGCTGGAAGCGCCGGCGGTGGGTAACGGGCCTGGCACGGCGCATCTGGAATGGCCTCAGCCGCCGGTCGAACGAGCCTTCTTTTTACGATAAACCGGCCCCACCCGCCCAGGAGCCAGCCGCGGACCTCTCCGCAACGGCAGCGCAGGACCCCCGCCTGCACCCGGGCGACGTGGAGATGTGGGCTTCCATACGGCGGCTGAATGAAACCCTGCGCGTGCCGATCGTGCTGCGCTACTATCACGATTATCCGGTGGCCGAGATTGCCCACCTGCTGAATATCAGTGAAGGCACCGTCCATGCCCGGCTGGATGCGGCGCGCGAAAAGATTGGCAGCGCAGGGTCTGCCGCGCAAGAAGAGACGGCCCAGGCTTCTTCAGACGCATCTTACGGGGAGAAAGGCTCATCATAAAACCGGCGGCCTACGGCTTTAGCGGCCCTGTGCGCGGGTTGTTTTCATATAGCACCGTGCGGTTGCGCCCGGTTTGCTTGGCCTGATACAAAGCCCGGTCGGCGCGGATCAGCACCTCATCATCGGTGGCGGCATTCAGCGGGTACACCGCAATCCCCAAAGAGATCGAGGAAGACAGCTCGTGGCCTTCATAGGGGATGCGCAGCCACTCAAATTTTAAGCGGATCTGCTCGGCGCGCTCGAATGCCACCAGCGGGTGGACGTTGGGCAGCACCAGGACAAACTCTTCCCCGCCATAGCGGCAGGCGATATCGCTGGCGCGGGTGTTGTTCATGAGCAGCGCGCCCAGCTCTTTCAGCACCAGGTCGCCGGCATTGTGCCCGTGGGCATCGTTGAGGGTTTTGAAATGATCGATATCGATCACAATCACGCTGACCGGCCAGTTCTCCCGCTTGGCGCGCTCGATTTCGCGATGCAGCATATCCATCAGGTGTCGGCGGTTGAACAGCCCGGTGAGGGGGTCGCGGATGGCCTGCTCGCGCAGTTCGGCCTGCAGAAGCTGAATTTCCGTTAGCTGCGCCTGAAGCTGCTCGTTGGCCTGGCGCAGTTCTCTGACCAGGCTGGCGTTAGAGAAGGCAATGGAGACCTGTTCGGCCATGGCGGCCAGCCGCTCGGCATAACCGGCATGGTAAAAATTGGGGATGGTGCTGTTTAGGTTGATAAACCCGATGACCTTGCCGCTGGCGCGGATAGGGATGCCCGCGTACGAACGCGCCCAGTCCAGCGTTTCAAACTGCAGCCAATGGGGGTCTAACCACACATCCGGGACGATGACCGGCTGGCCGGTTTTTACCATCTTGTCCAGGTTCGGAATATCGGCCACGCAGAACGGGGTAAGCTGGACGGTTTTGCTGCCCCGGTCCGCGTACCCCTTCTCGCGCACGATATCGATGCCGTTCTTGTCATTGATGAGGGAAATATCCACCGTATCGTTTGGCAGAATGCGGCCCACGTTGGCGAGGATGGTATCGAGGATCTGGTCATAATCCAGGCTGCGGTTCAGCGCGGCGGCGATATCAATCATCGCATCCGCAAGCTGGCGGTGCTCGTGCTCGGCCTGTTCAGCCTGCTTGCGGGCGGTAATATCCTGGATGAAGAACATCAAGGCCGGGCCGTCGTCCAGCACCAGCGGGGTAATCTCCAGCGCAGCCGGGAAGGTGCTCCCATCACGGCGCAGGCCGGTAATTTCAAAACGGGTGTCTTCATCTTGCGGAGGGCCCTGCAGGCTGTTTTGGCTGCGCTGCTCGAATTTCTCGCGTGATTCTGGCGCAACAACATCACTCATGCACATTCCAGCCTGTTCGTCGGGCTGGGAATAGCCAAACATATAAGCGCAGACCAGGTTGGCGTACAAAATGCGGCATTCGCGGGTCAGGGCAATCCCAATGGGCGAGCTGTCAAACAGCGCCCGGTAGCGCTCCTCGCTCTTGCGCAGCGCGCTTTCGGCCAGTTTGCGCTCGGTGAGGTTGTTGAATAAGATCAGCACGCGCTCGAGCGTATCCGCGTAGATCGGCGGTACGGACAGGTTCATCTCAACCACGTTGTCCTCACCCGAGAGCGTGCGCAGAGTAATTTCCTGCTTAAAGGTGAGCCTGCCCTCTGCCAGGGCAATCATCTCTTCACAAAACGCTGGCCAGGACTCCTCCTTGAAATGCAGCGGCAAATGCAGGGGCATTTCCGATATGTTCGTGATGCCCTGCGTATCCAGGCCAGCCTTATTGATTGCCAGAACCTTCACCATCCCTGCGCAGGCCATGACCTCTTCCGGGTGGGCATAAAAATACGCCCGGAAATCCGCTACACCCGCGGCTTTTAATTGGTCGAAGTAGAGCTTTGCTTGCGAAAAATCCTCGATCCAGGCTGAAATGGTAAGAAGATCGAGTATGGTATGAAGCGCGCCATCGAGCTTTTGTTTCTTTTTGTGCTTAGGTTTAACAGTATTTAGCATGGCATCATTCAACGCAACACCAGTTTCCATGGTGTCGCTTCACAAAACGGTCTTTTGTTGGTCAGGGGGCAAGTCCCAATTAATTGTAATCGGAAAATATATATCGATCAACAAAATATTTCATGAATTTTTGAGCCGTCCTAAACGGATAGCAACCCCGGCGGTCCCAATTACAGGTGACCGCCGGGATGATTCACGGATGCTAAACGGCAGCAGACAGATGTCTGGTTGAATTAGCGCTGCTTCAGCAGATCGCGGATCTCGGTAAGAAGCACAACATCCGCCGGGGTGGGCGGAGGCGGGGCTTCTTTCTTGGGAGCGCGCATCTTGTTGTAAGCGCGCACCACCAGGAACAGCACAAAGCCGATGATCAGGAAATTCACCACAGCCTGCAGGAAATTCCCGTATTTGAACTGCGCCTCGCCAACCGTCAGCGCCAGTGAGGTCAAGTCGATCCCCCCAATAATGATGCCGATCAACGGCATAATCAGGTCATTGACCAGCGAGGTGACGATCGCCCCGAACGCGCCGCCCAGAATGACCGCGACAGCCAGGTCAACGACACTCCCCTTGCTCAAGAATTCCTTAAACTCTTTCCACATAGACGTTCTCTCCTTCCTTGTTGTTTCGATTTATTGAACAAATATCCTGAAATTCAACACAAATACTGTAGCACAGCTTCATAATAGGGGCAAGTAAAAATTGTGGAGTAAAATAACAGTTCAGGATCGATTCATTAAATTTTATAACGGAGAATGACAAATGAGCAAACAAACCAAAATCATCATCGGCGTCGTTGCGGGTATCCTCGTTCTGTGCATAGCCGTCTGCCTTATCAGCGGGCTGTGGGTGAACACTCTGGGGAAAAACATCACCGGGCAGGCTGCCCCCAACCCAGAGAAAGCCGCGCAGAGCGCCAGCGAGATTGCCGATTTTACCCCCATGAATGGATTCCAGCCAGTGAGCAGCTTGAGCATCCTGGGGTACAACATGGTTATTTACAGCGGTGGGGACCAATCCCCGGATGTTATGATTTTGATGCAGATGCCGGGCAATATGGAGATCAATGATTCGACCATCCAGCAGATGCAGAAATCCATGGAGCAGCAGAGCGGGCGGCAGATGAACAACATCAAGACGATTGAATCGCGCGACCTGACCATCCGCGAAAAACCGGCCCGCATGATCATCCAGGAAGGCGAAAACGAAAACGGCAAAACCGTGCGCCAGATGATGCTCGCCTTCCAGGGCAAAGGTGGGATCGCCATGCTGATGTATGCCTCCGATGCCAGCGCTTGGGACCAGGCAGCCGTAGACCAGATGGTCGAGTCGGTCCGCTAGGGCGGACCGCTCGTTCGAGCCTATCAGACTTAAATACAGGGAAGCCTCTGCGCCCGATCCTGGCGCAGAGGCTTTTCATTTACCTTTTTCTGGGTTTATGAAGGAGCCAACTTTCGTTCCCTATTCGTTGACGGCTGCCTTTTTAGCGGACTTATGAATGTTCCGTCAGCGGGTTGTGCCCGTGGAAGTAGCCTTTTTCGTGCATGCGGTTGTGTACCGCGCGGTAGGCGCCTTCCAGAACCAGGCGCATGCGCTTGTACACCGCATCCCCAGCGCGCGTGCCGGTGGTATCCAGATACGCCAGCGCGCCTTCGATCTGGTCGAGGATCACCGCGGCATCGGCGGCAGCCAGCAGTTGGGAGCCTTCCACGTCCACCATCACCGGAGAGCCGTGCGCGGCGACGATTTCGGGCTGGTCCAGGTAGTGACCGCGCACCAGCAGCGCCAGCCAGGCGCTCTTCTCCACCTTCACTGACCAGGCGCCGCTGCCGCCCTGCGCGCCGACCGTCTGGCTCTGGCGCACCACGCCGTTAATCACCAGGTCGACCTGTGTGACGGGTACGGTGACGCTGGCGACCTGCCAGGCAATATCCAGCGTGCCGCCGGTGGGGTTGAGCGCGATGCGCGAGCCCATTGGCTTACCCTCCACGCTGAACTCGATCAGCGGGCCGTAGGTGACAAAGGTCTCACCGCGGCGCACGGCATCCATCCAGGCATCATAGGTAAGCGGCTGGTCCTGCGGGAGACGGGCATAGGTGCGCACCGTGCCAACGGCGGTGCTGGCATTCATCTTATCCGTGCCGCCCACGGCAGGCACCTTATAGCCGCAGTTCAGGTAGCGGTACCAGTCCGCCAGGGAGTAGGGGTCGATGCCGCCGTACAGGTTCTCCCACGAGGTCATTTCCAGCGCGTCCACGTTGCCGGAGACGATGGTGGCGGCGTGCTCGGCGCGCGGGTTGGGGAAGTGCGGCAGCACCACCAGCCCGCCCTGCTGGCGGCACTGGCGCGCCCACTCGGTCAGCAGAATTTCAATCGGGTCGCCCAGCGCGGACTCATCCGGGCCGCCGGTAGTCATGGGGGCGATGATGCGCCCGCCGTAGCCCAGCAGGGAGATGTGCCCCAGCACGTGCTGGCGGTTTTCGGTGCCCACCCGCACCAGGTATTCGCCATCGCCCTGCGGCCCGCCGCCCGCTTCCTTGACGCCCCAGGTGGTCTTGCCGTCAAAATCGCCCACGTTAGTCATCAGCTCGCCCCACTGCGAGGCCAGCAGATTGACCACGTTGACGCCTTCCGCGGCGCCCTCCAGCATGGCGGAGCCGGGCGAGAGGAAGTGCACGTGCGTATCGGCGGTCACCCAGCCGCGCTCGCGCCAGGGCAGCACCTTTTCCAACTCGATAACCATTTCCTCAGTATCGGCGCCCACCTCAACCATGGTGCGCAGCGGGCGGATCTCGTAGCCTTTGGCAACCTCGACGTACACCTTGCCCAGCGGCAGGTCGATGCGCGTTTCGCCGTTGATGTAAGTGCATTGGTGCGTCCAGCGGTGGGCAAAATCGACCGAATAATCTTCGAACCAGGCCGGGTTGATGATGCGGTGACGGTCGACCGGGGCCAGGTACTCGCCTGCCTCGCCGTGCACGTGCAGCTTGACCGCCACAGGTCGGCGGCTGCCTTTTTCCACCACACGCAGGTTCACCCGGCGCGCCGCCGGGGCCACCGGCGCAATCTGCCCGGCGGCATCGCCGCCTTCCTCTACCGTGGAAACCGGGACAACCTGCCCATCCCACAAGTGGAAGCAGGCCGCCGGGTGGGCGGTGTACTCGACCAAGATTTCATTTTTCGAGACCCTGGGGAGCTGGTTGTTGTAGCTTCCAGCCCAGCCTTCCAGCGGGTACACCGCGCGCGGCAGGGCCGAGATCACCTGGCCCAGGTCGAGCCTGACCTGCGCCAGGGCGCCGTGCTCATTGAGATCCGCGATGAACTGCACATCGTCCGGCAGGCGCAGCAGCGCCTTACGGCGGGGCTGCCAGCGCAGGGGCGTTTCGTCCAGGCGGCGCTCCTGGCTGTCTACAGCGCTGCCCGCGCTGACCGCCGAAACAACCAGCGCGCCCATCACCGGCTCAAAGCGGAGGCCGATGATCACTTTCTCGGGGTGCGGATTCTGCCATGCGTACAGCCAGTTGGTCCATTCCTCCCAATCGGCGGCATCGGCGCGAGTCTGGGTGTACCCCCAACCATCGTGGAGCTGCTCGTGGGCGGCGCGCATGGGCTTCGGCTTGTGCGCGGCAACCGACTCAAAGCAGTTCTCCCCCCAGTGGCGCTGGTACATGCCGATCTGGTAGCGGCGGCGGATGGGGATGCACGCTTCGCTGCCGTCCTCATATATCACCACATAGTCAGCGGCATGCTCGTTCAGCCGTCCCTCGCCGCGAAATCCACCGCGCCCGGCATCTTCAACGGTCATGTTCAGGTCATTCGCCTGCACGCCGTCGGAAGTGTGCATAAACACCAGCCAGCCAGCGCTGATCGGCGGGTCTACCAGCACCGATACGGCATCTTCGTTGACCAGGATGGGGTGGTTGACCTGGAAGGGGATGCCCCAGGCCACTACTTCGCCGCGCGGGGCCTGACCTGCCGCCCTCGACATGCGCTCGCTGATGCCCAGCGCCGTGGTCAGATCGGAAAAATGCAGCTCGCCGGGGAGCGGGACCGGGAAAAAGTATGGAGAAACCGGGCCATCTTTATATTGGGGCATGGAAAGAACTCCTGAACGGATGGTTTCATTATCATACCAGAAAACGGCATGACGATCCATTCAGGGAGGAGAAGAATATCAGCGCGGGCGCGTAAATTTACGCGGTTTCCACCGGCAGCCAGAACTCCATATACTCGGGGTCGTCCCTGGGTGGGTAGACTTCCATCTCGGGGGCCGGGGCGTGGCGGTAACCGGAATTTGGCAGCCATTCCATGAAGGCGTACATCTCCGCGGCGACCAGCGCCTCGGGGACTTTGCCGCGGCATTCGAACACGGCCCAGCGCGCGGCAGGCACCTCGTAATATACCAGGCCCTGCGGCGCCGCCTGATCTACCGGCGCCGCCGCTTCAACGGCGATCATGTAGTAAAAATCACGCTTATTGGGGTCTTTCTCTACCCGCGAGACACCCAGCACAGCCGAGTTGGTCTGCGGGCCGGGGAACATGCCGGTTTCCTGCTGGAGCTGGCGCAATGTATCCAGCAGCCCGTCGGCGCGGGACTGCTCCCAGAAGCGGCCAAACTGCTCGTTGTCCGGCCCGGAGATGTACGTCTGTTGGCCCGCGATGGTGAAGGCGGGGCGGTCGATGATGCGAACGGGGATGGTCATTGAAAAGCTCCTGATTTATTTGTGCGCGGGATGATCAACCGTATAGATCCGGGAGACACCGCATATCACCTGGCTGCTACCATGACGGCTAAACCACTCACCCCCCGGCCCCCTCTCCATTGTCACAAGAGCGCGTGACAATGGAGAGGGGGAGTCATCCGTTCATGATGCCTTATTGCTAATGAAACGAGGCCTGTCCGGGGGTGAGGTGCCTGAAGGCAACCAGGATAAATATATATGCCCTAACCGCGCGCAATGTGACAGGTCTATGGATCGTGGACGGTAATCAGGCGGACCCACTGCATCTGCGGACGGGCAGGGTCGAAATCGATCACGTAGGTGAAGGAGCCGCCAGGGCGGGGCGATTCACCCACCCAGTCGATCACCGGTTGGGTGATCTGCTCGCCGTTCAGCTCGAACGAATAGGCGGCGTAGTTGTACACGCCGTTGGGAGCGGAAAGATAGCTGGTGGTGGTCCCGGCGGGCACATCGCCAAAAACGATGCGGCTGTCGGGGAAGATCACGGTCAGGTTGTGGATGTCGTGCAGGCCCTTGTTTTCCACCCGCAGGCGCGGCCCGCGAATATCCGCGGGCTGTTCGGTATCGAAGACCGGCGTCTCCAGGGTTGGGTCGGGGATGATTTCACGGGTAAAGCATCCGCTCAGCGCAAGCGCGAGGATGACGAAGGCGAAAATCAGGTCGAAAAGGTTTTTCGTGCTCATGGTACTACCTGCTTGGGACTGCTGCGTTCCTTTCATATCCTTTAGACGCACAGCAGGTAGATAAGTTCCATCACTGCGATGGCCTTACGCCCCAAATGATCACGGTCCCATCGCGGGAAGCGGAGGCCAGGAATTTTCCATCGCGGGAGAAGGCCAATTGGTTGATTCCGTCCCGGTGACCGCGCAGAACAGCCAATTTTTCACCGTTTTCCGCGCGCCAGAGGACGATATTTCCACGCTGGTTCGTGCCTGCCAGAAGCTGCCCGTCCGGGGATGCCACCAGATTTTGCGATTGCCCCTTAATCGAATACAGCATTTCCGGCGGGTTCACGTTCCACACCTGGAAGGCCCAATTATCGCCGACAACCAGGCGGGTTTCGCCCGCTAAAAAGGCCAGCCGATCGATGGTGCTCATACCTGTGACAGGCAGGGACTCGACCGGGTCTTCGCCCGCCAGGTCGAGGAATATGACCCTGTCTATATAATTGGTGGCGATTTTCTGGTCGCCCGAATAGAGCGCCACGCTGCCGACCACGGCCCCTAGGCTTCCATAATATTCGTCAACACCGCCGTTATTGATGACCCGCTCGAGCTGCCCGGACTGCGTATCCCAGACCTGGAGGAAACAGGCCTGAGAACCAACGATCAGCCTGCCGCCATCCGCAGTGAAGTTCAGCGTGTTCACCCGGTACAAATGACTGCCCCCCGAGCGATCCTGATACAGCGTGCGTTTTTGGCCGCTGGCCAGGTTCCACAGCTCCACACCGCCGTATAGAGACCCGGCTGCCAGCGTGCTGCCATCCGGCGAGAAAATCACCTGGTTGGCCTGGGACTGCAAGTCTAACACGCGCCTGCCGGTATTGAGATCCCACAGGCGCACGCGGTCATCGCTGGCGCCCGCGGCAAGCAAGTGCCCATCGGGAGAAAAATCGACGGAAGTGAAACCGTTTGTGTGCCCGGTCAGGCGTCTCAGTAAAGCCCCGTCCCGGGTCTGGCGCATCTCAATGGAACCATCCCCAGAAAGCACCGTAAACGTTTGCCCGTCCGGGGCGAAGGTAATGGCGGCGGCCCGCCCGCTGAATGAAGCCAGCAGCGCGCCGTCACTCACCCGCCGGATTTGGATCGTTCCAGCGCGCGCCCCCAGCACAAACAGCTTGCCATCCGGGGAGAAGGCCGCGCTGGCAATATTGCTCGCGCCGGGGCCATCCGCTTCATACAAGCAAGTTTTCGCAAAGAATAAATACCGATCTGTGTATTGGGGGACATCTTCCAGCACAAAACCAGCGGCGGGTTCCTGCGTGTGCCACAAAGATACCGTATCGCCATCTTCCACCAGCAGGGCTTTGCCATCCGGCGAAACCGCCATAAAGTATAGATAATTGCTGTTCTCGGCGTACATGAATCCGGCCTGCTGTCCGGTGAGCACATTCATGAAAGAGATGGTTGCGGTGTAAATATCGGGCAGGGCGAGCGTCTGTCCGCCCTGGATCAGGCTGAAAGGCTCCTGGTAAGCCACTGCCTGAGAGGCGATAATCTCCCCCGTATCCAGGTCCCAGGCGCTGACGGTTCCGCCATCCTGATAATCGGCCTGATCATCCTGCATCACGGTCAGGCGGGCGCCGTCTTCGGAATAGGCCAGGGCATGGACGGGGATAGAATCGCTGTGCAAGGCCCGAACCAGATCCCCGCTGTCCGCCACACGGATCTCGACCCGCCCATCCGCCAGTCCCCAGGCGAAGGTCTGCCCATCCGGGGCGTAGCGGATCGCGCTAACTGGAGCATCGGTGGGGTAATATGCCGCCAGGTCTAACAATGGCGTGCTGTAAACATAAACGCCCAGCGAGGAGGCCACTGCCAGGCGCAGGCCATCTGGAGAGATGGCGGCTTCCATCAGCGCGCCTTTGCCAAATTGGGCGAGAGCCGCCGCGCGCGGCGCGGAATCCGGAGAAAGCGGTTCGGCAGCCACCGCCACGGGGGTATTCTCCAATGCCCGCGGCGGAACCGTGGTAGGCGTGCCTACCGGGGTGCTGGTAGGCCGGGCAGTGGAAGTGAACTGCCGCGCCGGAGAGGGCGTGGCGCTCGGGGCGGTGGCGGGCGCGGCGGCGGTGGAGGTTGGAGTCTTGGGCTCCTCTAGCGGAGTGGAGGTGGGTGGAATTTCGCCCGCCGGCGTGCTGGTTGAGTCGGGTAAGGGCGCAGCGGTGCGCGCGCTGATAGGCGCGGGTTCCGTCGGAATAACCGCGGAGTTGGGGGACTGCGCCCCCGCGCCGCAGCCAACCAGGAGAAGAAGTGCAAGAACCGCGCACAGCGCGCCGCGCGCGAACCTCAACTGTTATCCCCAAATACAAACAGGTCGCCCAGGGAGAGGTGCAGCGAGTTGCGCCGGATGGCCTCGCCAAACACGTGCGCCACGGAAAGCACGCGCAGCTTGGGCCCGCGCTTCTCTTCGGGGATGTGCACGGTATCGGTGGTGACGATTTCGGTGATCTCCGGGATGGCGGTCAGGCGTTCCAGGCCGCCGCGCACAAAGACGCCGTGCGTGCATGCCACCCAGATTTCCTGGATGCCGCGCGCCACCAGCAGCTTGCTGATCTCGACTACCGAGCCGCCGGTGGCGATCTCATCGTCATACACCAGGGCGCGTTTCTTGCCCTCCAGGTTGCCGACAAAGCCAGTCAGGTGCACCTGGGTGTCGGAGATGCGCTCCTTGATCCCGGCGGCTACGGGCAGCTTGAGATAGTTGGCGAAGCGGGTGGTGTGTTTGGCCTGGCCAAGGTCGGGCGCCACCACGATGGTATCGGACAGATCGCGTTTGGCGAAATAATCCTGGAAGACGATACCGCTGCTCAACGGGTCGGTGGGAACCGAGAAGAAGCCGTGCACCTGGGGCGAGTGCAGCATCATGGTCATTACATGCGTGGCGCCCGCGGTTTGCAGCAGGTCGGCGATCAGGCGCGCGGTGATGGAAATGCGCGGGGCGTCTTTCTTGTCGGAGCGGGCGAAGGAGAAATAAGGGATGATCGCGTGCACCTCGGTGGCCGCCGCGCTGCGGGCAATATTGAGCATGATGAGCAGTTCCACCAGGTGATCGTTGACCGGCGAGAACAGGGATTGGACGATGAACACCTTGCGCGAGCGCACGCTGGCGCCCAACTGGATGTACAGGTTATCGTTGCTGAAGCGCTTGATTTTCGTCTCTTCCAGCGGCACACCCAGGTGATCGGCGATGCCTTTGGCCAGCAGCGGGTGCGAGCTACCACTAAAGAAGCGCACCTCATTTGGACTGATCTGTGCTTGTTGTTCCATTAAAACCCTCCCGAATCTTGTCAAACGGAATTACTTCTTACCGCGCGCATACCCCGACTGGGGATCGAACTGGCTGAACTTTGGCTGCCAGCCCAGCACCCGCTTCGCCGCCGAGCAGTCCAGCAGGCCGATGAACTCACCCTTGCGCAGGTATTCTTCTTTGGCGATTTTAGGCCAGGGCAGGTGCGCATAATGCTTTTCCACGATCTCGGCGGTGGGCGTGCGGGTGCGCACCTCGTCCATCGCCAGCAGGAAAGCCTGGTGCCCGCTGATCTCGGCGGTCAGTGACAGTGCGGCAGCCTCGGCCACATCGCGCACATCGATGTAGGAGAAGAAATCGCCGATGTGGCTTTCCATCAAAAATTCTTCGGGAATGTTGTCCCACCAGGGGAAGCGAGACGGGCCGGGGTAGGTGACCTGGGTGGGGCGCAGGCTGACGGCGCTGAAGGTACCCCGCGCGGCAAAGGCCGCGCACATGGCCTCGCCGATGTGCTTGCTGAGCGAGTAGTTGCGCACATTATAGTGCGGCGTTTCATCGTCCAGCGGCAGGTACAGCGCGGGGTGGGCCGGCTCGGCCTGCCCGATGGCGTTGATGCTGGAGAAGTTCACCACCCGCTGCATCCCGGCCTCCTGGGCCGCCAGCAGCACGTTGGCCGTGCCTAGGATATTGGTCTCCAGGATCAATGCGTCCTGGCGTTCCATATCATAGGCGATGGCGGCCAGATGAACGACCGCTTCCATGCCCTGCGCGGCGCGCCGCACGGTGGCAATGTCGCGCACGTCGCCGGGAATGTACTCGTAGTCTCCGTTGGGCGGTTGGGCGGTGATATCCATGGCGCGCAGGGTGTGGCCCGCTTCCAGCAGGCGCTTCACCACCCATGCGCCAATGCCACCCGTGCTGCCCGTAACCAATACTTTCATCATCGGCTCCTCGTCACTGCATCGTAATGATGATCGACCTTAATTATACCGATCTCGGCCCCCTGGATGAATAACCATCCTTATGAAAAATCGGGCACTTTTCACAGCCTATCGGCGCGATAAACCAGCCCAAGCGATTGGTAAGTCCAGAACAAGCCGTCGCCAGCGAAGGTGTGTTTCAACTCGCCGGCGGTCTCGCCCGCCAGGATCTTCTCGATCCCGGCCATATATCCCTCCAGTTCGGCGACCGGGTAAGGCTGAACATTGTGGCCGCTGTACATCCAGTCGAAGTCGGCGCGCATGGCCCACACCCGCTCCAGGCTGTTCTTAAATTCGTGCAGGGGCAGGCTTTCGCCTAAATGCAGCCATACCTGGCCCAGGATGGCATCACCCACGAACATGCTGCGGTTCGGACGGTCGAGGAAGGCCATGCAGCCGGGGGTGTGCCCGGGGATGGGGAAGGCCTCCAGCACGCGCCCGCCCAGGTCGAATACCTGCCCGGGCCGCACGGAAAGCAGCTCACCGGCCACCTTTGCCCCCCACTTATCCTGATCAAACCCGGGCGGCGGGGTGCGCGGGTTTTCGCCGCCGAAGAACTGTCCCATGCAAAATGTGCGGCCTTCGTCATCCCACGGGGTCTGCGCCTCATGGCGGTCGCCATCGGCGATGTAGACCTGCTCGAACTGGCCGTTGCCGGTAATGTGATCGGGGTGCCCGTGGGTGTTGGCGACGATCAGCGGCAAGGCGGTCAGCGCGCGTGCCTCAGCGGCCAGGTCGCCAATGCCAAAGCCGGTATCGATCAGCATGGCGCGCTGGCTGCCAGCCACCAGGTAAATCACATCCATGCCGTTGTCGTCGATGGCCCAGGTATTGGGCATGATTTCGTGCGTTGTGAACCAGGAAGGGTTGGACATTATGTTTTTTATCCCATGGTAAGATTCAACTATGACAAACCTGCTGACGATTACGCTTTCTTCCACGCACCATTATCTGCTGGACTGCCCCGGCGGTAAGCTGATGGTGGATACCGGTTGGGCGGGCAGCCTGGCAAGGCTGGCCGGGGAGCTGAAGCGCTGCAAGGTGACGCTTTCCGAGATCCGCTACGTGATGATCACCCACCACCACCCCGACCATGCCGGGCTGACCCAGGAGATCAAAAATGCGTGCGGGGCAAAACTGGTGATCCACGAAAGGCAAATCCCTTATCTTCAAGACCTGCAGGCGTTCTACCAGGATCCAGGCAAAGGCGTTTACGTTCCGATCCGCGTGGAGAAAGGCGATATCATTTTACCCCGTTCGAACCGGGCTGTGTTGAAAAACCTGGGCATCCCGGGCGAAGCGCTGGAAACGCCAGGGCACAGCGAAGACTCGATCTCGCTGGTACTGGACGGCGGCATGGCCTTCACCGGCGACCTGACCCTGCCTTTTATGGCTGTGGAGGAGAATGAAGCCGTTCTGCGCGAAAGCTGGAGGTGCGTGCTGGCGCTGAATCCCCGGATGATTTACCCCGCGCACGGGAAATCCATCCCAGCGGAACGTTTGCGAAAATTTTTATAGAATCCGCTCCGCGGATGCTGCTGGGGCTGATGTAGGATTATTTAGCTGCCTCTATAAAACGTCTTCTCTTTATAAAATACCAGTATCGGGCCGTCCCAACCCGGGCGCACGACATCGCGGTAGTTCCCGTGGGTATATTCCGCAATGGATTTCCGCCAGAAACGCTGCGCGATAAGGTTCTCGCGCATCACTTCCACCACCCAATGACCGGGAAACAGGTCGAAAACCTGCCAGGCGACTTGCCTGCCGATGCCCTGGCGGCGGTACTTGCGCATGATGAAAAATTCGGCGATGGAGTGGGTGGGCGGGGTTTCCTCGGGCGGTGAGATGCGGCGTACCAGCACGAACCCGGCATACTTGCCATCCACCTGCACCACAAACGGCTAGCGCCCCGGCTCCACCCAGTATTTCGGCAGGTGCTCATCGGTGAAGCGGCCCTGGTCGTCAGCGTCGGCATGATCGTATTCGGTGAATTCGTACAGGTACAGGTGCATCAGGTTTTCAAGCACCGGTTTAAGCTCCAGGGGCGCGGGGGTGAGCGAAAAATCTGTCATAGAGCTATAACAATATCCGTTCGTCACATCCCCCCGCCACGGCGCGGATTTTCGCCATGCGGAAGGTCGATTCGATTTCCAAGCCGCGGCGCAGGCGGCGGTTTTCGCCCAGGCTCATATAGCAGCCGTCAACGTAGTAGCCCGATGGCATCTCACGCAGGTAATGGGCGGGGAAGAGATAGGTGCCGGACTCGGTGCGGTGCCATTCCAGGTGGCGCAGGCCGGCCTGGAACCAGCGGCTCTCGCGCGCCGCCGGGAAGTGAGCCATCCATTCCATCTGCTGCACCAGCCGCCCGGCATCCGCTTCGAGCTGCCAGTCGAGGGATTCGAAACCAGCCAGGTGCGGGCTGTGCGACCAATTGTAATAGGACCTGCGCTCTTTAATCCAGGCATAGCCATAGCTGGGGTGCAGCGATTGAAAGCGCGGGTCGAGGATATAGCGGATGACCGCATCCACCTTTTGGGCCATGACTTCGTCCATCATCCACTTCGGCAGGTTCGCCAGTACATAAATATCGTGAGTCGTGGGCAGGTGATAATCGAAGATGGCCGCCTGGCTGAGCACCGCCTTTCCTTCCGGGTGACGCGGCAGGCCTTTCAATTCCTCCGGAGGAGCATAGATTTCGAAAAACTGATCGCGGGCAGCCGGGTAAACCCGCTCTACCATCTCCACCAGATCATTCTGCATCGCCGAATCGGGAGGGTAGTCCGCGCGCAGCAGACCCCAGGCAAAGATGCTTTTCAGCAGGGTCGCCCAACTGGTCTGTCCCCGCAGCATCGCAGGGCGGTTGTCTTGCCACCCGAAAATCTGCATCAAGGGCAGCATGCGCTGGTCGAGCCCGGGGATGCCGGAGCGCAGGCCTAATTCGTTCAAGCGGCCCAGCACGTTCTCCAGCGAAGTGGGCTTACTGCCGTGAACCATGGCCCCCAGGCGCGCGGAGCGGGCATCATTCATCTGGCCCAACCTGCCGTGGAAATCACCCAGGTCCAGGCGGGCCAATCCCTGCTGTACCAGCGGCAGAGCCAACAATTCGCGCTCGAAGCGTTTTAATTCCAGCGCGGGGAGATCCGCGCACAACTCATGGGCGGTACGGTAGCGCACCACCGGCCCGCCGTTTACCAGCAGCCAGTCTAACAGGCGGTCGCGTTCGCTGACGCCCATCGCGCTTTCCCAAACTGGATTTGACCCATAACGATCCCTTCGACCCCAAAATGTATGCCTACAAGTATATCCTTATTTTTCCAAAATATTCGCCACTGCATCCAGCGGCAGCGCATGGACGGTGCGGCCCTGCGCGCCGGTCATGGTTTCGGCGGCAGCCAGGGTGTTGAGAATGGCCTCTTCCACCGCGTCGGCGGCGGCGGCGAAGAACGGGTCGATGTGGCGGTTGGGGAGCATTGGCGCTAACGGGATGGGTTCGTTGGCCTGGGCGGAGATATGGTAGGCAGTGGAGAAGGCCAGGAACAGGTCGCCGCTGCTGTTGTGGCCCAAACCACCCGTGCGGGCCAGCCCAACCGTGGCGCGCTGGGCTAACCGGCGGCATTGGTCGGGGAGCATGGGCGCGTCCGTCCCCAGCACGATGATAATCGAGCTGGCCGGGGGCGGGGCATGGAATGGGCCGGGTACGCGCTCGTAATCCAGCATGCGCCCCACCAGCGCGCCGTCCACGCGCAGCTGCGCGCGGTCGCCGTGGTTGGCCTGCACCAGCGCCCCAACGGTGAAGGTACCGCTGGGCGTTTCCACCACCCGAGAGGAGGTGCCGATGCCGCCTTTGAACTCATAGCAGATCATGCCGGTGCCGCCGCCCACGTTACCTTCGTCCACCGGGCCGCCGCGCGCGTTCAGCATGGCCTGGAAGACGTGCTCTTTGGTTAGCAAAGGGGCGCTCATATCGTTCAGCCAGCCGTCGTAGGTTTCGGCGGCCACCGGCAGGAAGAACGGGCCGTGATGATGATGGGTGAAAGAAAACTCCGACAGGGCATCGCGCAGCAGGCCCACATCGCGGGTGTTGGTCAGGCCAATGGCTGAGGTGATCATCCCGGTCTCTTCCAGCCACTGCACGCCGGTCATCTCGCCGCAGCCGTTGAAGCGGTGGAACCCGGCAAAGGCATAATCATTGCCAATCTCCTGGCGCGGCAGAATGACCGTGACGCCCGTCCGCACCACGGCGGGCTGGTCGAGGATCAGCGTGGTGTGCCCTACCAGCACCCCCGGCACATCGGTGATGGCGTTGTACGGCCCGGTGGGGAAGGCGCCGATTTGCACGCCCAGGTCACGAATGCGCGCGCGGTTCATAGCTTTTCTTTCTCCGCTTCCATGTACACCATGGGGATGGTCAAGGATAAACCTCCCTTTTTCTCGGCATAGTGGTCCAGGTTTTCCAACAAAAGCATAAAAAACGCCTCTTTTTCCTCGCGCGGAGCATCGCCGAGGACCGCGATCCAGGCGTCCAAAAAACCGCGCTTGATAAACGAATGGCCCAGCAGCGCGCTGCCGTCCAAAAAGCGCATCACGGCAGTCTCTTGATAAATGTCCACCACGCGCAGTCCCGCGTGTTTCAGCAGGTTTTCCAGGCTCAACAACGTACCGCGGTGGGCGATATGGTCGTTCAGCCGTCCCAGGCGGTCTTGCTTGCCCATTTGGCGGAGCGTGTCTTCGTACACCGTGTAGAATTCGCGCATATGTCCTTGAAGGTTGCTGGTCAGCGCCAGGCGGGCGCCGGTTTTCATCACCCGCGCGCACGCACCGAGCGCCGCCAGCGGGTCGGAAAAATTGTTTACGCCCAGGTTCGAGACGACCAGATCAAAGAAAGCATCCGGGAAAGGCATGGCTGCCGCGTCACCGGCGAGCAGTTCCACGTTGGTCACCTGGCACACGCGGGCTTTGAACTCCGCGCGCTGGCGGGCGGCATCCCACGGATCGATGCCGTAGACCCGGCAGGTTTTCCCCAGGCGCTGGGCCAGCTCCAGGGCCGGGAAGCCCGTGCCGTAGCCCACATCCAGTACAGTCATGCCGCGCCGCATGGGGATGCGGTCGAGCAGCATTTGCCCGAACATGGCCGACCACAAAGACAGCTCATCGTAGCTGGACACTACATCGGGGTCAGAAAAATCAACGGTGAAATCGATGGTTTCGCTCATAGAATCCTTTGATAGAAAGCTTTTTTATTGTCCCGCCCCCATTTTACGCCAGGTGCGCGCTGTCGTTGAACGAATGGACCAGGAAGGCGCGCCGCCTTTCGTCGAACCGCACCACGCTGATCCCGCAGTTTTCGAGGGGCGCGCCGAAGAGGAAGCGCTTCTCCGGGCCAATGCCAAGAAAGGCGCACAGCAGGCAGCGGATGATGCCGCCGTGGGTGACGATCACCACGCGCTCCACCGGCTGCCCGCGGTTGACCTCGATGTCGTGATCCAGTTCCGGCTCGGTTGTGCGCTCCAGGTTGTTCTGCACGATCTCGGTGATGAGCGGCATGCAGCGCCGGATGGCGTCCGCGCCGCTCTCGCCGCCGGGATAGGGCAGATCCGTGTCGTGGCGGCGCCAGCGGGCGGCATAGCCGGGCATATCGCGCTCGATTTCCTCCCAGGTGGAGAGGAACAGGCGGCCCATGTTGATCTCGCGCAGCACGCCGCGCACCTCCACCGGCGCGTCGATGTAATCCGTCAGGATTTCGGCGGTACGCGCGGCGCGGCGCAGGTCGCTGGTGTAAATGCGCTGGACCGGCACCTTGCGCAGGCGGCGGCCCAGGCGGTGGGCCTGGTCTTCGCCGGCTTCGTTCAGCTCAGGGTCGGGGCAGTTGAGCGCATGATTGAAGTTCTTCGGGCTGTTGCGTTCGGCATCGCCGTGGCGGACAAAGTAGATTTCCATGTGGATTATTTTCCCGTCGTGTCAAAAAGCTCGATTTTGCTGATGGTAAACTCGTGCTCCCGGGCATCCTTCACCGTCGTTTCATCGCCGAGAATATTGATTTTGGTGATGTGCGCCAGGTCGAAATCGGCGAGGTCTTTGAATGGGATGAGGACGGTCTGCGGATCGCCGTGGTCCCTGGCGTACAACCCATCCCCAATGACCACCCGCTTCATTCGATCTTCTTTCGTGACCGGGTCGGTGCTGAAGAAATCCATATACAACCGGGGTTCTTTGCCGTCGCCGTCATCATCGTAGAACTGGAGGTCGAAACGCAGGAAGTTATAGGCGGTGAAATCGTTGGCCGAGTCGAATTGAATGGCAATCCCGGCGTACCCGCGCACCTGCGGATCAAGCTGGTACTTTACGGTGTGCTCAGTCTGCACGGTATCCTGCGCGGCCCAGGCGCCCGTGCTGTAATAAATGTACCCTGACTCGGGCTGCTCGGTGATGTGGTAGGGAAAGACGCTGATCCCCCGCCGCTCGATGGGTTCTGCCACGGTCTGCTCGCACGTTAAGCCGGGGTCGTTGCACAGCACAAACACTGTATCATCATCGGGCGTGGCGAAGAGATAATGGAAAGCGTAATCTTCATACGTCACCGCCGGCTCGAATTCCAGGAAAGGCGGTTTCTTATATGTAAACGCCTCGGCGATATAGCGCCCGTGCGCCAGCCCTTTGCCCAACGGCACAGAAGCGGTATAGGTTTCGCCGTGCTTTAAGAAGATGCCATCCGCGCCACCGCCGCCCTCCACACCAACCGTCCCGCTGTAAATGGGGTGCCCGGTTACCGTCACCGGCCCGTAGGTTTTGACCAGGTTGATCAAATAACCAAACTCGCCATCCACGCCCAGGTTTTGGATGGTGTAATCCAACACCCAGCCATCGTCCCGCCAGGCCAGCTCGGTCTGCTGAACCCAGGGGGTGTTGACCACCGCGATTTCCTTGCCCCCCGCCAGCGGATGCTTGGGGTCACCCGTGCGGATTACTTCCAATTTCAGCGGGTAGCGCGGGAAAGCGATGTGCAGGTTGGTATCCGGCGCGGCTTCCAGGCGCTTTACTCCGCTCAGATCGATGATTTCCGCCAGGGTGATCTGGATCACCTTGGGCTTCGAGGCGTTTGAAAAGTCCGACCACAGCGTTTTGGTTATCGTGCCGCCTGCCCCACTAACGAGAAGCTGCACTTCGCCGTAGGATACCTCACCGGTGTAGGTCGGGTCGATGGTCAGCTCCAGGCCCGCGCTCGCCACCTGATACCTGTTTCCCGGCTGCGAGAGGGAAGCCGCCGCGCCGATCAGGTTGTTGGTTACCTCAATCACGCTAGTCTGGTCCGTATCCCAGGGGATGCTGATATCGAAAAAGGGTTCTTTGGCCGTGTCTACGGGCGTGGCGGTAGGGGTCCGGTTGGGAGCCGGACTGCCCGAGGGAAGGAGCGGAGCGCTGGTCGGCGCCAGGGTGGGCGGCGCCAGCAATGCCTTCGCCGCGGACTGCGTCGCCGCGGCTACGGAAGCCTGGGCTGTGTGGGTCATCAACAGGGCCATCTGCGTGCCGGTGGCGCTGATTTCCGCCTGTTTGGCCATGTAGGGGCTGTTGAAATAAGCTGCCAGCAGGTACACCACCGCGATCACCAGCGCCAGGATCACCGCCAGCGCCCATTCGCGGCGGGTAAACGAGGAAATGGTTTTGAGAATGCCGCCTAATCCGCCGGGGACGTCGCCGAGGAGCCCGCCAACCACCTTGCCCACTTTCTCGATCGACTCTCCATCATCAGGCGCGCGAACAGGGCTCTTGCCGGGATCGACCTCTTTTTTTCGCCCAGGCCCTTTTGCACTGTCCGATCCCCTGCTCCGCTGTGGTGACTCGCCCATACGCCCCTCCTACCGCGAGATGGCCGCAAGACTCGCGCATCCATTTATTTAACCAGATGGATATATGTATTATATAGCGAAAAGGGCCAGCTCATCCGAGCCAGCCCTTATTTAAGCCGGGTTGCGCGTTTTTTAGAACGGCTTCAACGTCATCAGCGCGACGATCATTGCCAGCCCGCCCAGTCCAGCGCTGGCGACCAGGCGCGGGCGGCCCGATTCGACGATTTCCAGCAGTTTCTCGTACGGCGCGGGGTTGGGGCGGACGCCTTTCCGCAGTTCTTTTTGGCTGAGCATGCCCATGGCCTTGCGCACGCGGCCCATATAGGCGGCGGCGTACTTGCCCATCACAAAACCGACCAGGGCAAACAGCGCCAGGGATGCCCAGATCCAGCCCATCATCCACCACTTGCCCATGATGGTGAGCACGATACCGGTAATTTCAACGCCGTGCAGGGCGAGCATCGCCGGGCGCATCGACATGCCGGAGATCTCCAGGTAATTGCACAGGTTTTCGTACTTGCGCTCGCGGCTGACTTTGAAGATCATCATAGCCGAAACGCCGTGGGCCATGATGAAACCGAGGGCGGAAAGAATATGCAGAAGAACGATAACGCGATAGACAGACATGGTAACCTCCAGAAGACTTGCTTGCTTTATCACCGCGTACTGCGCGGCGAAGTGTGTTTGTGTTTTACATACACCATCATACTTACTGCCTGTTCCTTTATCATTACGGTAATCGTAACGGAAACGTGAAATAGTAAACCCCGTAACATTCATTGCACATGTCACCCAAAAGGTCCATATGGAAATCCAATACTTTTCATCGCTGATTACGCAGTTTTTCCGGTTTCCGCTGATTTGATATCGTAGAAATTTCTTATCGGCGTAATCAGCTAATCAGTGTAATCAGCGATGAATAAAATGACGCCGAAATGCCCCAATTCCAAAACCGCGCTACAATAGATATGAATATGTTTAAGGAGGCACCTTATGAGCGAGCAGAAGCCGAGCGATCCGGAAATCCGCCGTATGTTAGCCCAGCTCCACGAGGCGCTGGAAAGCGCGCCGTCCATCGATGAAAACGAACAGGCCATGATGCGCCAGTTGATGAGCGACATCCAGGCCTCGCTGGCGCAGGCGGGCCACCAGCACTCCAGCTCCTTCCTCGATCGGCTGGAAGGATCGGTGGAGTCGCTGGAGGTCTCACACCCAACCCTTTCGTCCATGATCCGCAAGGCGCTGGACACTTTGAACATGGCAGGCATCTAAATTGATCCACCGCCACCCCGATAACCCGATCCTTTCCGCCAAAGACGTACCCTATGGGCCGCTGCTGGTGTTCAACGTGGGGGTAACCAAATTCCAGGGCCAGTATGTGATGGCCTTCCGCAACGATTACGGCACGCCCACGGAGATCGATACCACCCTGACCGATATCGGCCTGGCGACCAGCAGCGACGGCATCCACTGGACTCCCCGCCCCGCGCCTATCTTCCGCATGCGCGACGAGGAAAACCTGCGCGCCTACGACCCGCGCCTGACGGTGATCGATGGGCGGGTGTATATGTGCTTTGCCGTGGATACCGTGCACGGCGTGCGGGCGGGGATTGCCGTGACGGATGACTTCGAAATCTTCGAAATCCTGACCCTCTCGCTGCCCGAAAACCGCAACGTGGTGCTGTTCCCCGAAAAAATCGGCGGGCGCTATATACGCCTGGACCGGCCCTTCCCCATCTACTCGCGCGGCTTCCCGGAGCGCTTCGACATCTGGATCTCGGCCTCGCCGGACCTGCGCTACTGGGGCGACAGCGCCCTGCTGCTGGGGGTGGAAGACGTGCCCTTCGCCAACCGCAAGATCGGCCCCGGCGCGCCGCCCGTGCGGACGCCCAAGGGCTGGCTGACCCTCTTCCACGCCGTCGACTTTGACCCGCAGCGGGGCAAGAACGGCTGGGAGGAGCGCTGGCAGAAGCGCTACACCGCCGGGATCATGCTGTTGGACCTGGACGACCCGCGCAAGATGATCGGCATGTCGCCGCGCCCGCTGCTGGCCCCCGAAGCGCCCTACGAAACGAGCGGCGGCTTCCGCAACGATGTGATCTTCCCGGGCGGGATGATATTGGAAGACAGCGGCGAGGTGAAGATTTACTACGGCGCCGCCGACACGGTCACCTGCCTGGCGACGGCGGACGTGAACGAACTGATCGCGTTGTGCCTTGAACCATAGAACCCTATCCCATCTCTCCAGGAGCAGCGCATGAAAAAGAAAGTGATCACTGGCATTCTCGTTTTCCTTGGACTAATCGTCCAGGCGGTGGGGATGCCCGCCGCGCGGGCCGCCACCAACCTGCCCATTTACACCGATGCGCTGGCCTCCGGGTGGGAAAACTGGTCGTGGGATACAACGATCAACTTTAACAATACGTCGCCGGTGCAGGCCGGGGCGCGATCCATTTCCGCACAGTTCAGCGCGGCGTGGGCGGGGCTGTATTTCCACCCCTCCGCGGAGATCAACCTGGCCGACTACGACCGCCTGCGCTTCTGGATCCACGGCGGCAGCGCGGGCGGGCAGCGGATGATCGTCGCCGCCAACCAATCCGCGAGCGGGGCAAATATCACCGCCCAGGCCGGGCAGTGGAAAGAAGTGGTCATCCCGCTGAGCGACCTGGGCAGCCCGGCTACGCTGACCGACCTGTGGTGGCACGATACCACTGGAGGGGCGCAGCCGGTCTTTTACATCGACCAGATTGAGCTGCTGGCGCGCAGCGGCGGGACGACCCCCGAGCCTCCGCCTGGAACCGGGCCTGCCCTGACGGTCAACGTGGCGGCAGGGCGCAGGGCGATCAGCCCGTACATTTACGGCATGAACTTTGCCGACCCCGCCCTGGCGAACGAGCTGGACCTGCCGGTCAACCGGCGCGGGGGCAACTCGACTACACGCTATAACTGGATGATCGACGCCTACAACACCGGCAGCGACTGGTATTTTGAGAACATCGCTGAGGATAACGACAACCCCGCCGCCCTGCCCGATGGCTCCGCCGCCGACCGCTTTGTGGAGCAGAACCGCGCCAACGGGACAGACTCGATCATCACCGTGCCGCTAATCGGCTGGGTGGCGAAAAGCCGCAAGGAACAGCATCCCTACGACTGCGGCTTCAATGTAAACAAATACGGCGCTCAGCAAAAGGTTGATCCATGGGATACAGCCTGTGGAAATGGCATAAACACATCGGGCGCCAACATCACCGGCAACAATCCGACCGACACCAGCATCGCGGTCGATCCGCAGTTTGTGCGAAATTGGGTGAACCACCTGAAGGACCGCTACGGCGCGGCATCCGCCAGCGGGGTGCAGTTCTACAACCTGGATAACGAGCCCATGCTGTGGAACTCGACTCACCGCGACGTGCATCCTAACCCTACCACCTACGACGAGATGCGCAAGCTCACCATCGATTACGCGGCGGTGATCAAACAGGCCGACCCGAGCGCGCAGACGCTGGGCCCGGTGCTGTGGGGCTGGTGCGCGTATTTCTACTCGGCAAAGGACGACTGCGGAGAAAACACCGGTCCAGGCAGCGATTATGACACCTATGACGCCTTCTTCGTGCCCTGGTATCTGCAGCAGATGCAGGCCTACCAGACCGACCACGGCGTGCGCATCCTCGATTACCTCGATCTGCACTACTATCCCCAGGCGGAAGGCGTGTCACTGGCCGATTCGCCGGGCGATGCTGCTACCCAGGCGCTGCGCCTGCGCTCTACCCGCGCGCTGTGGGACCCAACCTACATCGACGAAAGCTGGATTTCGGACGGCGGCGGTGTGGCGGTCAACCTGATCGGGCGGATGAAGGGCTGGGTCAGCGCCAACTACCCGGGCACCAGGCTGGCGATCACCGAGTACAACTGGGGCGCGCTGGGCTACCTGAACGGCACGCTGGCCCAGGCCGATGTGCTGGGCATCTTTGGGCGCGAGGGCCTGGACCTGGCGACCATCTGGGGCCCGCCCAAGCCAAACCAACCGGGCGCGTACGCCTTCCGCATGTTCCGCAACTACGACGGGCAGGGCGGCAAGTTCGGCGAGATCAGCGTGCAGGCCGCCAGCGCGGACCAGGGCAAGCTGGCGGTGTATGCCGCCCAGCGCAGCGACCAGGCGGTGACGATTCTGGTGATTAACAAGACTGGCGGTGGGCTGACCAGCACGCTGAACTTAAGCGGTTTTACCCCGCTCAAATCAGCGCAGGTGTACCGCTACAGCGGCGACAACCTGGGCGCGATCGTGCGCGCGCCGGGGCAGGCGGTCAGCAGTACCGGGTTCAGCGCCACGTACCCGGCCAATTCGATCACGCTGTTCGTGATTCCGCTGAACGTACCGACGAATGAGCGGTTATATATCACGCAGGTGAAGAGGTAATTATTATGACCGGGGTGATGCGGCCCGTGTTA
>CAYTHO010000032.1:0-55751 GCA_964437595.1 uncultured Anaerolineaceae bacterium | reverse complement strand
GACCGCATTCACCACTTGATTATCCAAATGTTAATGAGCTGCAAAAGTCGAGTAAAATGTCAGTTAGGCACATGATATTTAGTATTATTTCATTTCCATTTCGTGGTTATGGTGATATTGTTATAGATATTCAAGTAAACAATTCTACCATCGTCCCAGGGGGCCAGTATGAGCATAGCGGCGAGTTCTCTAAACTTTTGCCTGCGTTTCTCTGATGTTTGCGTTCGCATTCTTATCTCGTTGGTGCTGGTAATCAGCGCTTTATCCATGCAGCCCAGCCAGCCTACCAGCGCGGTTTCACGCCCCCTCAATGCGGAGTCCCTTGCGGGCGCATCGGCTGCCCCGAAAATGGTTCAAATCGCGCTGGGCGGCAGCCACAGTTGCGCGCTGACCCCGGAAGGCGGGGTGGTTTGTTGGGGAGCCAATTGGACCGGACAGTTGGGCAATGGCACAAATACAGACAGCGCCGCGCCTGTGCCGGTGAGCGGGCTGCGCAGTGGGGTGATGGGGATCTCATTGGGCGGGTTCCGCACGTGCGCGTTGACGGGCCATGGAACGGTCTACTGTTGGGGAAATTACGCCGCGGGCTTGAGCGGTTCAGCGCTGACCCCGGTGAAGATCGAAGGCCTGGGCGATGAGGTGATCCAGGTGGCGGTAGGTGAAAACCACACCTGCGCGCTGACCTTGAGCGGGCGCGTGCTGTGTTGGGGTTTTAACCTATATGGCGAGTTAGGCAATGGCACCACCGCGGACAGCGCTGTGCCGGTGGTCGCCGTTGCATCGGGCGCGGCGCATATCGCCGTCAACGAGTATTCAAGTTGCGCTGTTATGGCGGATGGGGGCGTAAAGTGTTGGGGATTTGGCGGCTTTGGCCAATTAGGCAATGGCGTCACGAATAGCGAGTATTATTCCACCGTGCCGGTCAGCGTGCTGCGGACTGGTGGCAGCCCGCTGTCTGGGGCGACGCAGGTGGGCATGGGCATCACTTTTGCCTGCGCGTTGGCGGGTGACCAGGTGCAGTGCTGGGGGAAGAACCGCTTTGGGCAGTTGGGAATCGGCAGCTTTGATTTATCGACCCATGCTTATGCCGGAGCGGTGTTAAATCAAGCGGGCGGGGCCGCTCTGAGCGGGGTAGACCAGCTTGCGGTAGGCGATGAGCATGCCTGCGCCCACCTGACCAGCGGCAACATGCAGTGCTGGGGGCATAATCACTTTGGGCAGCTTGGCAATGGGGCTGCGCTGGCGCCGGACGATGACCCGGTGACTAAGGTAACCCTCCCGGTCACCGTGCTGGATTCTACTGGCGCCGCGCCGCTGTCTGGAGTGGCTTACCTGACCGCGGGTGGAAATCATTCCTGCGTCTTCACCTCCTGGGAAAACTCCTCGCCGTTTGCCTGCTGGGGGATTAACAGCTATGGTCAGCTCGGCGCCGGTACGACCAGCGACGGCAGCTCTCTGCCGCTGGCGGTGTCGGATATCAGCTCATTCGGGCAGGGGCCAGCGTTTGGGCAGGTGGTCACCGGCGGAGCGCACACCTGTACGCTGACGGGCGGCGAAGGGGTGAAGTGCTGGGGAGATAACACGTACGGCCAGCTTGGCATTGGCTCGACCGTCGACAGCCTTGAGCCTACCCCGGTGGCAGGCAAGATCAGCGGCGTGAAGGGCATCGCCCTGGGCCTGGAGCATTCCTGCGCCATCCTGCCCTGGGGACGGTTGGTATGTTGGGGCAGGAACCAGGCCGGGCAGCTCGGCAGCGGCGGCAAGCATAACGGCCTGATCCCGGCCCCCGTGGCGATGGGGGATGTCACGGTGGTAGATGTGGCGGCGGGCAGCGATCACACCTGCGCGCTGACGCTTTCCGGGAGCGTGTACTGCTGGGGCGCTAACGATCAGGGACAGCTCGGGAACGGCGGCACCACCGAACAGCTCACCCCGGTTCAGGTGATTGACTCTGGCGCCAGCCGGATTGCATTGGGAGCCAAGACCAGCTGCGCGTTGATGACCGATGGTGGGGTGAAGTGCTGGGGGTTGGGCAGTGTTGGCCAGTTGGGCGATGGTGGTTCCGGGGCGGGCTATTATCAAAAAGCGCCGGTCGATGTGCTGCTTTCGGCGGGCCACCCGCTGGCGGGAGCAATCCAGATTGCCCTGGGAACCGATTTTGCCTGCGCGCTGGTGGGCCGCGGCGTGGAATGCTGGGGACAGAACCAGGCCGGGCAGTTGGGGCGGGGTCAGGTTTCGCCTTTCCAGGCCTATGCCGCGCCGGTGCTGGTGGAGGCCGGTGGAATGGCGCTCGGCGGGGTCAACCAGATCAGCGCCGGTGGGGCGCATGCCTGCGCGCACCAATACACCAACCGGTTGAAATGCTGGGGAAAAGATTATGATGGGCAGTTGGGAGATGGCGGCAGCGGGAGCGGCGTGATCAGTTCCCTTCCCCAGGCGGTGCTCGATCATTACGAAGCGCACGCTACGACGCCCCCGTACCTGGAAGGCGCCTTGCAGGTCAGCGCGGGCGGGAACCACACCTGCGCGTACTTTGGCCGCGGTTCGGTCAACCCGTATCGCTGCTGGGGCAGCAATATAGACGGGCAGCTGGGCGACGGCAGCATAGTGAAGAGCGTGTACCCGAACATGATCAAGGACATGCTGGCCTTTAGCCCTCCGCCGGTTAAGAAAATCGTCAGTGGGGAATTTTATTCGTGCGGGCTTACCCCTGCTGGCGCCGTAAAATGCTGGGGGATCAATTTAGAAGGGCAGCTTGGCAATGGCTCCAACACCGATACCAGCCAGCCCGTCCAGGTGACCGGTTTGGAAAGTGGGGTCATATCCCTTGCGGCGGGAGAATCGCATGTATGCGCGATCACAGCAGAGGGTGGGGTGAAATGCTGGGGGAAGAATCAATTTGGACAGCTTGGCAACGGCAGTAATGCCGACCAGAATACCCCGGTGGACGTGGTTGGCCTTTCGAGCGGCGTCGCAGAGATATCCGCTGGGTATGTGCACACCTGCGCGCTGATGACTGGCGGTACAGTCAAATGTTGGGGAAAGGGTTTGGAGGGTGAGCTGGGCAACGGCGACGTCCAGGATAGTAACATCCCGGTCGATGTAAGCAATCTCGACGAGGTGATCGATATAGAGACGGGCAATGCGATCAGTTGCGCTTTGACTTCAGCAGGCGGGGTGAAATGCTGGGGCGCTATATTTACCCATTCCAGTACAGTTCCCGAAGATATCGCCGGATTAGCAAGCGGCATTACCGGGCTTGCCGTGGGCAGCAGCCATGCCTGCGCCTTATCGGCGCAGGGGGGCGTAAAGTGCTTGGGACAAAACATAGCTGGCGAGGTGGGCGATGGCACGACCACCCCCCGCCCCACCCCGGTAGACGTGGTTGGATTGACCAGCGGCGTGAGCAGCATTTCAGCCGGGCACCTTTCCACCTGCGCGATCACCGTCTCGGGCGTGCAGTGTTGGGGCTACAATGTTTTTGGGCAGCTTGGAGACGGAAGCAAAATAAACCGCACTACACCGGTGAGCGTGCCCGCGCTCAGCGGCGGCATCAACGGCGGCGTGACTTCCATCGTCGCCGGGGCCGGCCACGTTTGCGCGATTTTGACTTCCCTGGCCCCGCTGCGCTGCTGGGGCGATAACAGCTACGGCCAGTTTGGCGACGGCACGCAGACCAGCAGCTTTGTACCAGTCAGCTCGAAATGGCTTACGGTGGATGGGCTGGTCGAAGATCAAAAGCCAGCGATCATTCGGCTGCCAGAAGCGAACGCCGTGGTGGTCATCCCGGCGCAGGCGGTCAGCGAGCCGCAGGTGGTGACGGTTACGCAGTTGGAGGACCCTCCGTTAGCGGATGATTCGCACAGGGTTGTGCCGGGCACCGCCTTCGATCTGGATGAGAAAGGCGAGGTACACGCCTGGATTTATTTTGATCTTCCACCGATGAACCCGGCTCCTGCCTGGCAGTTTTCTGCGGCAGGCAGTGAAGCAGAGAGGAACCTGTACTTCTACCAGGATGGAAACTGGCAGCCGGTCTTACCCTGCACCGGCTGCTATCTGGATACAGTCAATCACCGGCTCGTTGCCAACCTCGACCAGCCCGGAATTTATGCCGTACTGGAATCTACGGTTCACGAAATTTTTCTGCCGCTGCTCTCGCGTTAAAATCTCCACGGCAGATTACCGGCTGCGTCAATCCGCTGGCTGGGCCGCTGCCACCTCCACGCTCGCTTTCGGATTGCCGATCAGCAGCGCCGCCAGCACGCCGGCGAGGACCGTGATCGCCCCTGCCAGGTAAAAGACCTGCCGCACGCCCAATGCGTCACCCAGCAGGCCGGCGCTGCCCATCGATATTAACGAAGCCAGGGTGATCATCGTGTTCATCGCCGCGCTGGCCCGCCCGCGGATTTCATTGGGCACGTGCTCCTGGAGCAGGGTAGCCGCGGCGGCCTGCACCGGGGTGAGCGAAAGCCCCACGAAGAACAGCGCCAGCAGGCAGGCCCACACGGCGGGCGACGCGCCGAACAATCCCACAAACAGCCCCACCAGCATGATCCCGCCCGCGATGATCTGGTTGGCTTTCAACCGGGATGCCAGGGCCGCCACCAGCGCGCTGCCCAGCACCATGCCGATCACCTGCGCCGCCTCGATGAAGCCCATCGCCTCGGTCGGCACCCGCAGGTCGTTGGTCAGGAAGGGCACGATCAGCACGTTCACCGCGCCCAGCCCCAGCATCGACACGCCGAAGGTGGTCAGCACCCCCGCCAGCACCCGCCGCCCAAACAAGAATTTCAACCCCTCCGCCAGTTGGGAGAAGGTGTCGCGCACCCCGCCCGCCGTTTGTTCCGCCGCCGCTTTTGGCGCGGCGATACGCGCGATGAAAAAGGCCGAAAAGAAGAAGGTCAGCGCGTCCAGGGTGAAGGCCGGCCAAGCGCTGCCGGTAAGCCCCACCAGCACCCCCGCCAGCCCGGAACCGATCACGCCGGTGATTACCTGGGTGGTCTGCGAGAGGGCGTTGGCCGCCAGCAGCGTGTCCCGCTCGACGATAGTGGGGATCATGGCGGTCTTGGCCGGGCCGAAGAACGTGCCCACCACGGCCTGTAAAAAGCCCAGCACGTAGAAGATCCACACATCTTCGGGCCGCCGCACCAGCAGGAAGCCCAGCACCAGCGCCCCGCGCAGGATGTCCGAGACGATCATAATGCGCTTGCGGTCCCAGCGGTCGACGAACACGCCGGAGATCAGGCCGAAGATCAGTTGCGGCACCGCGATAACGATCATCATCACCGCCAGGGCGGTGGTGGACCCGGTAAGATTGTTGATCGTGATGAGCAGCGCCAGGTTGGTGATGCCGTCCCCGACCTGCGAAATGGTCTGGCCGATCCATAACTGGCGGAAATTGGTATTGGCCAGCACGGCCTTCATGCTTTTGTTGCTTGAGCTTTCGTCTGTCATTTTAATTCCCTGTATTTTCTTCTCGATACGGCGCTCCCCGGTAAAGGGCGCGTTGAATGAACCAGCCCGGGGAACACCCGCCTGGCAAGGTTAATCAGCGCTGATGCGCGGTCAGTCTGCTACGCCTGGCCCGCTGACGCTATTCTTCCGCTTCCTGCTCGACCGAAACCCTGGGGTAAAACGCGATGGTCAGGCCGTAGCTGACCGTATCCGCCCCGGGTGCGCCGCCTTCGGCTTCCAATTCTTCCAGCAGGGTCTTGAACTTCTCCGTAAAAATCGCCAGCTTCTCGCTGGGCAGGTGGAACATGCTGTGCATCAAGATCAGGCCGCGCGAGGCGCCTTCTTCGATGTCTTCCAGGTTCACCAGCCCGGAAGCGATGCTGCGGCTGATCTCTTTGATCGTGCTGTCGAAAACCACCGCCATCAGGTCGGGCATCACATCGCCCGCGCCGCCGCTGGTTTTCAGCAGGTTTTTGTCGATGGTGATATTCTCGGCGGTGATGCGGTAATATTTTTCAATAATGCCCGACTTCACGCGCGTGTCGACCTGGGTGACAAACCCGGCTTTCTCCAGCTCGGCCATGTGGTAGTACAGCTTGGTGGTGGGCTGGCCCAGGCGCTTCGCGATCTGCTTCACCGTCAGCGCCTCGCGCGAGATCGACTCGAGAATGCTGATGCGCAGCGGGTCGCTGATGGCCTTAAGCTGCTCGGCGGTGGTAATGGTAATCTGCGCGGCGGGCTCGTATCCGGCCCCTGGCGCGGGTTCGGTGGGTGAATGGGTCACTGCCTTTCATTTCCCTTCAATCATTCAAATTTATTTGAATGGTTGAAGATATTTTACAACCTTTTGTAGGCGGAGTCAATAGGCAGTATTGAAACAGTTGTGCCCCAACGCTCGTTTTCCTATATAATGCTGCCTGGCAGCAATCTTGCAAGTCTCCTTCACTAATGAAACGCATCCCGCTCCTGTTCCTCCTGCTTCTCCTCTTCCTCCCGGCCCGCGCCCAGGGGACCCCGCCGTATATCGCCTATTTCCCGATTATCGCCCGCGGCGTTGCTTTTTCCGCCAGGCGCATCGGCCCGGATCTCAGCCGCGTGCTGGGCGTGGCGGCGGATGGAAACAACCCCTCCAGCCTGTACGCCATTACCTATGGCTCCGGGGTCTATAAGAGCACCGACCTGGGCGCGAGTTGGTTCCCCACCAGCCTGGGCATCAGCTATCTCACCCTTCAGTCCATCGCCGTGGACCCGACCAACCCCAACATCATCTACGTGGGCACCTACGGCTCCAGCGACGTGCCTTACAGCGGGGTGTTCAAGAGCACCGACGGCGGCGCGACCTGGCACCCGACCGGCGAGATGGCCACCGTCTGGCACGGCGCGCGCTACAACCGCCCGGTGGTCTACGCCCTGGCAATCGACCCGACCAACTCCAACCGCGTCTACGCCGGTACGCGCATGAAGTTCCTGCCTGACGGCTCGCTGGGCGGCGGGGGCGTCTTCCGCTCCGATAACGGCGGGGCGAGCTGGAACCCGGTCAACGCCGGCCTGCCTTACGAGGACCTGTACGTCTACGACCTGGCGGTCGACCCCACCCGGCCCGGACTGGTGTATGCCGCCCTGCACGAACACGGCCTGTACCGCACCACCGAGTACGGCAATAACTGGCGCCCGGTGGCGGGGCCACCCTATGCCGGGCGCGCCATCGCTATCGACCCGTTTGACCACAATATCCTCTACTTTGGCGCGATGAAAAAGCTGGGCATGCACCGCTCGAATGACGGCGGGGAAAACTGGGAGCCGGTGGGCGGCGGCGGCTGGGATGTGCTGTATGGCTCGCTGTCGCCCGACCCTTACCGCCCGGGCGCGCTCTTTGCGGGCATCCTGGTGGATAATGTAACTGGCTACCTGATGCGCTCCGGCGACCGCGCCAATGGCTGGCGTACCGCCGCGCGCATCGACGCGTCTGGGCCGGTGGCCTTCGCTCGGGACGGCATCAACCGCTACGTGGCGGTCGACTTTGACGGCCCATACCGCAGCACCGACGGCGGCCTGAGCTGGAACCGCTCGGCCCAGGGCCTGAGCGGCTATTCGGTGTCCGGGCTGGCGCTTTCTCCGCTGGACCCCAACGGGCTGTATGCCGCGCTGTACGGCAGCGGCGTGTATGCCTCGAACAACGGCGGGCAGAGCTGGGCCAGCGCCTCCAACGGTTTGGGTTCAATCAACATCCTGGCCCTGGCCGCCGACCCCGCCAGCCCGTCCACCCTGTATGCCGCCACCGGCGACACGGGTATCTACCGCTCCACCGACGGCGGGCAGCACTGGGGCGCGCTGAGCAGCGGTTTCCCCTCGCCCGCGCTGGATTCTCCCGCCGCGGCCCCCGGTGGGTCGCAACCGGCCTTTGCTCCCCTGGGCAACCGCCCGCTCCCCCAGCGCGATGATCTGCTGGAGAGCGAAGAAATCCGCGAAGCTGAGCTGGCTGGCTCCACTGCCGCTGCGTCTGCTTCCGCCCCGGCGGCAGCCGTGGCCGTCTCGCCCTGGGATTCTGGCGTGGTGCTGGCGGCCCCAACCGGGCGCGGCATTTACCGCCTGAACGGTAGTTCCTGGCTGTCCACCAGCCTCACCAGCGGCTCGGTCTCCGCCATCCTCTTCGACCAGGCCGACCCCGGGCACGTGCTGGCCGCGGCGGGTTCGGAGGGGGTGCTGGTGAGCTACGACAGCGGCCAATCCTGGCAGTCCACCCAGCCCGGCTTGCCTGGGCGAATGGTGTACAGCCTGGTGCAGGACGCCCTCGACCCTGCCGTGTTCCTGGCCGGCACCGACTCCGGCGTGTACCGCTCCACGGATGGCGGCAATACCTGGGCCGCTTTCGGGCTGCCCGGGCAGGCGGTGCGGGCGGTGGCCGCCCTGCCGTACGCGGGCGGCGTGTACTTCGCCGGAACCGATTCCGCCGCCTATGGATGCGATACCTTCCACGCCGCATGGCTTGCGCTGGGCGATCCATTCAACAATATCGGCATCCAGGGCATCCAGCCCGACCCTTCCGGGCAGGCGGTCTACTTCTACTCTCGCCTGGGCGGGGCTATTCGTGTAGATGTAGAGTAGGGTGGATCTTACTGCGACCGCTGCTCCTGCCCGGTGCTGCCGTTGATCAAGGCCACCTGGTGGTAGATGCTCCGCAGGCAGATCTCTACCAGCAGCGGATTCTTCCCTGCTTCCTGTCCCGCCTCGATGCCGATCAGGCCCTGCTGGATGTAGGCCGCGTCCAGCGTGCGATCCTGCGCCAGCAGCTCGTCGCAGTACGCGTTAAGCGCGGGCGCCAGGCGCTGCTGCCGCTCGCGGGTGAGCAGCGTTCCGGCCATTTCCACCGCCACCTCGCGCACGCTGTGCGAAGCCACCATCAGCACCACCTCCAGGTTCAGCGGAATGTTGAACTGCTCCTGAAGCAGGATACCGCTGATCATCGGCATCTGCGGGCGGATGCGCTCGAATACGCGCGTGATCCACA
The DNA here is from genome assembly GCA_964437595.1 of uncultured Anaerolineaceae bacterium. GTDB lineage: Bacteria > Chloroflexota > Anaerolineae > Anaerolineales > Anaerolineaceae > DSYU01. Next base: position 46,789 of record CAYTHO010000032.1, on the reverse strand, counting down.
CCTCGGCTTCCTCCGAAGTCAGCTGCAGGAACAGCTTATTGTCGCGGAAAAGCAGGGTGGGCCGGATTTGAATACCGATCATGCGGGAAACCTCATAAGGCGCCAGACCGCCCGGAATTGGATAGAAAACCTTGCGATGCGGGTATGAATAATGATACCCGTTGTGCCCGTTCTTCGCAAACTGTAAAGCTTTCAATCATCTTACATTTGGCGCTGATCATCCAAAAATCTTTCCCGGCATCGGCGCTGGGCTGGTTCAGAGAAGATTTGTGCAAAGCTCCACCCAACTTCGGAAAGCCATATCTTTCGATTGTTCCGTTTAGTGGAATCCAGGATTTTTAATATAATTGTGGTTAATGGATATCGATCTTCAGCGCGTGCCCTTCAGCCGCAACGGCGCATACCTGGCCTTTTCCATCCTGCCCCAGGCCGGCGACTCCCCTGCCGGGCTGTACCTGCGCAGCGTGCACGGCGGCGCGCAGGCCGCGGCCCCCGGCGGGCGCGTGGCGCGGATCGAGCCGGTGCTGGAGGGCCAGCCCGTGCCCTACCAGCCCATGGTCACCCCCTCCCACATGGAACTGCTCACCGTCAAAGGCACCATATCGATCTGCATGCCCGAGCCGTGGGTGATCCGCGTGCGGGCTGAGGGCCTGGGCGTGCGCTTTACCCTCGATGCGCGCCAGGGCGCTTTCGTGGTGGCGGGAGGCGAGGGGCGCTGCCTGCTGAACCATCCCGGCTTTCAGATGCAGTTCATGCTCACCCCGCTTTCCGGCTATTGGTCGCCGGGGGCGCCCGCGGATGCCTCCGGCGCGGCGGATTTGGTGATCGAGCTGCTGCCGGAGCCGGGTCAGGCGCTCAGCGAGGCGTCCATCGAGGAGTTTGAGAGCGTCTGGCGCCCGCGCGGCTATGAGGATATGTTTGAGGACTGCGTGGCGGCCCTGGAAACCAGCTTCAAAGATTGGTGGGGCCAGGCTCCCCGCCTGCCCGCTGGCTACAACAACGCCCGCCGGCTGGCGGCTTACATCACCTGGTCGAGCATGGTGGAGCCGTACGGCCACTACCTGCGCCCGGCGATGGTGGTATCCAAAAACGAGATGAACGGCGCCGGATCGTGGGAGCACTGCTTCAATGCCATGGCCCTCACCTACCACAGGCCGGTCATGGCCTGGGACCAGATCATGATCCTTTTCGACCAGCAGGAGGAGCACGGCGGCCTGCCCGAAACCGTCAACGACCGCGGCATGTCGTGGAACTTCTGCAAGCCGCCCATCCACGGCTGGGCGCTGGGCTGGATGATGCGCCACTCCAGCTTCATCCGCCTGGACCAGATCCGCCAGATTTACGGCCAGCTCTGCCGCTGGACGGAGTGGTGGTTCAGCTTCCGCGACGATGACCGCGACGGCCTGCCCCAGTATCACCACGGCAGCGACTCGGGCTGGGAGAACGCCACGCCCTTCCAGACCGGCGCGCCGCTCGAGTCGCCCGATCTGTGCGCCTTCCTCATCCTGCAAATGGAAACGCTGGCGATGATGGCCCTGCAGCTTGGCAGCGGCGAAGAGGCTGAAAGCTGGCAGCGCCGCTCGGAAGAGCTGATGGAGCGCATGTTAGCCCACTTCTGGCAGGGCGACCACTTCGTCGCCATGCGCTCGGGCGATCACCTGGTGGCCGACACCGAAAGCCTGCTGTTTTTCATCCCATTGATCCTGGGCAAGCGCCTGCCCCAGGCCGTGCGCGAGGAGCTGATGGCCGGCCTCACCCGCCCGGGCCGCTTCCTGACCCCCTACGGGCTGGCCACCGAAAGCCCCGGCAGCCTCGCCTACCAGGCCGAGGCTCCCTGGCGCGGCCCCATCTGGCCCCCGGCGGTGCTGCTGCTGGTGGAGGGCCTGGCCGACTGCGGCGAGATCCATCTGGCCCGCGAAATCGCCCGCCGCTTCTGCGGCGCCGTCGCCAAACACGGCATGGCCGAGTGCTTCAACGCCCTCTCCGGCCAGCCCCTGCGCGACCGCGCCTGCTCCTCCACCGCCAGCATCTTCCTGGTGCTGGCGCACGAGTATCTGCTGGAAAATCACCACGGGAAGTAACCCGCGCACGCCGCAAGGAGATCACCGGTTACAGCATGAAATTCCTCACCATCTTCACCGAAAAAGACCCCGAGAAAAGGTCAACTATATGACACCTAAAAAATGATGGGTGAAAGTTACAAAATAATAAGCGGTTATAATTTCACTACCTTTGAAATATAATGATGGCAACCATTATTAAGTGAAGGAACTATGCGATCAATTGAATTATTTACCGGAGCAGGCGGACTTGCGTTGGGAACCCATCGCGCGGGATTTCATCATCTTGCGGTTATAGAATGGGACAAAGATTCTTGCAATACATTACGACATAATCGAAAACGTGAAGGAGAAACGGGTGTAGATTGGCCGATTCATGAATGTGACGTTACAAATTTTGATTACGAACCATACCCGGATGGAATCGATCTTTTGGCAGGGGGTGCGCCCTGTCAACCCTTTAGTCTAGGTGGAAAACATAGAGGTCATAGGGACGAACGTAACATGTTCCCCGAAGTGTTCCGGGCGGTTAGGGAATTACATCCTCGCGCGTTCTTGCTGGAAAACGTAAAAGGGCTAACCCGTGAAAGTTTTAAACCCTATTTTGAATATATCATTGCTCAATTGACTTTACCTTATTTAATACGTGAACCCGAAGAAGAATGGGAAAGCCATAAAGGACGTTTAGATTCTCAATTACAGAAAATAAAGTCCGGTGGCGAACTGCCTTTATTGGTTACCCCTTATTCTCGTTACGATGTTCAATACAAGATTTATTCTGTCGCGGATTTTGGGGTTCCTCAAGATAGACACCGTGTTTTCATAGTTGGCTTTCGTCACGATTTATACGTTCACTGGATTTTCCCAAAGCCTACTCATTCGATGGACGCGCTATTATATGCTCAATACGTGGATCGTTCGTATTGGAAAGACCATAATATAGAACCCCGTCCCGTACCCGAGCGATGGGCTAAACGCGTTGCTTTCCTTGCCAAATATCCAAAACCGAATGAATTACGGTGGCGTACAGTCAGGGACGCGATAAGTGATTTACCTGAACCCATTGATTTTGATCCAAAACCATCAATAGATAACCATGTTGGAATTCCAGATGCACGAAGTTATCCGGGGCATACAGGAAGTGACTGGGATTGGCCCGCGAAAACGATTAAGGCGGGCGATCATGGAAATCCAGGTGGTGAAAACATGCTCCGTCGCGAAGATGGGACGGTTCGCTATTTTACAACCCGCGAACTAGCGCGATTGCAAACATTCCCCGATGTTTGGGAATTTGAAAATTCATGGACTGAAAACCGAAGGCAGTTAGGAAATGCCGTTCCCGTATTAATGGCCGAGAAATTAGCGAAGGAAATTTACATTTCGTTAGAACAAATAGATGATGAAAAACCTAAAGGCAAGGATTCTTTATTCGTTCAACAGGCCCAACAAGGCGAACTTTGGCCAAGATAGGTTTCTACATATTCTGTATATAAAGGGAAACGGCTTGACGAACCTGCGTCAGAATTTCATCCGTTGTGTAGCGATTCGGATCCATGTTGTACGCCCAGAGGCGGCCTGGATGGATTGTGTCCCATATTGGGCGTTCACCCGTTAGGCGTTTTCCTCCAGGATGGTGATTTCCGAAGCCTGTTACAACAACGTTCCATAGAGGGCGATAACGCTCAATGAGCATGGATTCAGTTAAAGGAATCCAAACATCTTTAACAACGAGGAACCTACAATTAAAGTCGTCTATGTTCAAAGTGCTACTTGCTTGATGGATGGATTCCGCGTGTTGGTTTAATCGTGCAAATAAAGGCGAGCCTACATCTTCACCACGCCCACCTTGTCTAGCCCCTTTTGGAATTGCTTTACCCACATATATCGGAACATTGCAAACTCCATTCTGGTTCACGGCTGCTAGAGGTCGATATTCGGGATAATCGCCCGAATAATATATCGCGTAAACCCCCGCGCCGTTAAAGGGTCTTAATTCCCGTAATGGTTTGGCAGGCCGAGAAAGTAATGCGGTTACTACGCTTTTTCCAAGATTTTCATAATCAAGTGGATCGTATGTTAGCAATTCAGTCATCTTATCTTCTCCAATGTACCCACTTAGAAGATTCGTGGTATATATTTCACTAATGATCGAGTTTTCTAAAAAAGTGCGTGGTTGATATGACAGATTCCCTTAGTCCAAGTCAACGTTCAGAAAGAATGTCAAGGGTTCGTTCTGCGGGTAATAAATCCACTGAATTCGCAGTTGAAACAAGATTGGCGGAAGAAGGATTCAATGGATGGGAAAAACACCCCAAAGGCATTCTTGGAAAACCCGATTTCTTTTTTCCCGAATACCGGCTTGTGATTTTTGTTGATGGCTGTTTTTGGCACGCTTGTCCGATCTGCAATCGACGGAAACCGGTTCAGCATGGGGAATTCTGGAACAAAAAAATTGAGGAAAATCGTAAGCGAGATAATAGACAACGCCGAAAGTTGCGGAAAGAGGGATTTCACGTTATGCGGATTTGGGAGCATGAAGTAAAACAAAATCATTGGGTGAAACGACTTGTGATGATGATAGGAAAAATTCAATATCAACAGTTACCTTAAATTTGTTACTAGATAATCAACAGTCACGAAAAGGGCTTTTGCAAGTAGAACAAGTTCTTTGTCAGTAACTTGTCTTTCTCCCCGTTCAATTTTTGAAATCCCGAATCGAGAAATATCCCAACCGAGCATTTGCAGTTCAGCAGCGAGTCTTTCCTGAGTAAAACCTTTATTTTCCCGAATGCGCTGCACATTCGGGCCGACAATATTTCGCTTCGATGACAGTTCGTCCATGCCCGGCCTTTTCAATCGGTTATTGGAACAATTTTATTCTAGTCACCACGGGCGGTCACTTGTAGCCGCTGGTGGTCACAATCTTTGCAGTTATGAAAATAGATACACAAAACCGGCGTGGAGAACGACTCTGACGCCGGTTTGATTTTCTGTTTGAATTATTTCGTTTTCTCTATTTTGTTAAAAAACTCTTACGATGTATAGATAAAATCGTTGGGTGAAGTCGTCCCCGCCGGCACCACCCCCACCTGCGGCCCGGAAGATGGCGTGCTGCCTATCCCGAAGTGAGGCTGTCCTTCTTATCTGTGTTCATCCGCGTTCATCTGTGGTTTAAAATCTGAGACTTTTTTCTGGCTGCACCGCTCCGGCGTCGCGGCTTCCGGCTGCCCCTAATCGCGGATACCAGCATCCCATTGATGCTGATCAATGACTGTATTGCCAAGATACCCCCACCCGGCCCATTCTCTACTCTCTTGCGGATCAGCTTCCAGGATGGGAATCTGGCAAATGACTTCAAACCTGTCCTTATATTTTCGATATTGGAATGATGTGTACCAGGCAGCATCCATCTTGTTGTTCCATGAATGATGGCTTAATATCAACCAGTTCCGTTTCTCAAAATCTTTCCGGGTTGGCTTGATATCCGAGAGATAGTCCAGGACAGCGATCAGATTCTGGCCATGTTCCGGATTTGTATGGTCGCTTACTGTCACGATTGCCGCTCCATACTGTCCGTTGATTAGCTTGATTGCCAGGCAGTCGCCTGCCTGGTAGATTGGTTTGCGTATCACGATTTTCGGTAATCGAGCAGGCTTCGGGTTCGGCTGGCTGATCTTTTGTAGAAAAGCATCCAGTTCCTTTTTCCGTGATGCCAGGTCATTTTCGCCAGCTTCTGCCCATTGATCCAGTCCAGCTCCAGACAGGATGTCACCGCGCACTCGATCCAGTACCGGTGGCTGTAACCAGCCATACTTCCACTGTATATGTGCCAGGGCAATCCAGAAAAGCGGGCCCTCATCAGGGTCATCCTGAAAAGCAGCATATTCTTCCAAGATTGCCTGGCTGACGGCTTCCAGGTTTGGCAAGGATTTTAAACGATTTTCAAAATCAACCATAACGTCACAAACAAAATCATCCTGGTCGATCTTAAATCCCCACGTTCCCATCGGTTCTCCTTTTCCCCATTTCCCTGTAAGCGAGATATTCCACCTATCTAAAGTATAATTGCTTCCTGAAATCCAACAAAACAAAAATCGCGCGTCATATTATCGGGGCTGGCGGAGCTGTTGCATGGTTATCACGGTAGAGGGCCTTACCAAGTCGTTCGACTATTACAAAAAAGAGCTGGGGCTGAAGAACTCGTTAAAAAATCTCTTCTTCCGCGAAAAACTAAAGAAAGACGCCGTGTGCGGCATATCCTTTCAGATCGAAGAAGGCGAGATGGTGGGCTTCCTCGGCCCTAATGGGGCAGGCAAGACCACCACGCTCAAGATGCTCTCCGGCATCCTGCACCCCACCGGCGGCAAAGCGGACGTGCTGGGCTTTACCCCCTGGGAGCGCAAGAAGGCCTTCAAGATGAAGTTCGCCATCGTGATGGGGCAGAAGAACCAGCTCTGGTGGGACCTGCCCGCCAACGAGAGCCTCTACCTGAACAAGTGCATCTACGAAATCGACGACGCCGCGTACAAAGCCACCCTCGGCGAGCTGACCGATCTGCTGGACGTGCGCGACCTGCTCAACGTGCAGGTGCGCCGCCTCTCGCTGGGCGAGCGCATGAAGATGGAGTTGATCGCCGCGCTGATCCACAAGCCGCGCCTGATCTTCCTCGACGAGCCGACCATCGGCCTGGACCTGATCTCGCAGAAGAAGATCCGCGAGTTCTTCAAGTACTACAACCAGGAGAAGAAGGCCACCGTCATCCTCACCAGCCACTACATGGGCGATGTGGAAAACCTGTGCAAGCGCTCGATCATCATCAACCATGGCCGCATCGTGTACGATGGCGACCTGCTCAAGGTCAACGAGGTGTTCGCCCAGTCCAAGATCATCCGCCTGCAGTTATCCGCGCCGGTGGAGGAGGGCACGCTGGCCGGGTTTGGCAAGGTGAAGGAGCACACCGAGCTGGCCGCCACCCTGGAGGTACCGCGCCTGCAGTTAAAGGAATGCTCCAAGGCCATCCTCGACCGGCTGCCCGTGGTGGATTTCAACATCGAGGATATCCCCGTGGAAGAGGGCATCGCTCTGCTGTACCAGAAGCAGGAGGCGGGAAATGCAAATTAATGTTCCCACCAATGACCCTCGACGGCGTTTGCGCGCCCGCGTAGGGCGGCCATCCCTGGCCGCCGCTCCGGTAGGGCACGCATCCCTACGTGCCGCTCGCGCCAGCGAGAGCAAAGAGCGGCGGGGAAGGATCCCCGCCCTACACGCCGTGATGGGGCGGTCCTCCGCTCAAGGGCGTTTACGCGCCCCTGTATGGCGGTCCTCCCTGGCCGCCGCTCGCGCCAGCGAGAACAAAGAGCGGCGGGGAGGGATCCCCGCCCTACACGCCGTGATGGGGCGGTCCTCCGCTCAAGGGCGTTTGCGCGCCCGCGTAGGGTGGCCATCCCTGGCCGCCGCTCGCGCCAGCGAGAACAAAGACCGGCGGGGAAGGATCCGCGCCCTACAAAACCTGGGAGGCTTCCATGCAGGTAATTAACCCCTCCTGGCGCTACAAATATATTAAAGCCTTCGAGATGGGCTTCGAGACCGCCCTGGAATACCGGGCCAACTTTATGATCTCGCTGATCAGCGCGGCCTACCCCATCATTATCCAGACCTTTTTATGGACGGCGATCTACCGCGGCACGCCCGGAGATGCGCTGTACGGCTACACCTACGCCCAGATGATCGCCTACACCTTCCTGGCCGGGCTGATGTCGCGCATCGTACGCACCGGGTTTGAATACGATATTATGGACGATGTGAAGAACGGCAAGTTCAGCCGCTTCCTGGTCCAGCCGCTGGGCTACTTCCCCTACCGCTTGTGCAGTTACTACGGGCAAAAAGTGCCCAACCTGGCGATTATCGGCGTGGTGTTGGTGGCGGTGCTGGCGGGGCTGACCGCTTTTGGCGTGATTGCGCTCACCCTCCAGCGCGTGCTGCTGTTCGCGCTGGCCCTGGTCCTGGCGATTACGCTCAACTTCCTAATCTTCTACTGCGTCAGCGCCACGTCCTTCTGGATCGTGGAGGTCGGCTTCCTGTTTGAGGGCATCCGCATCGTGTTCATCCTGCTCAGCGGCGGCATATTTCCGCTGGAGGTGTTCGGCGAGCGCTTTGTGCAGATCATGAACTTCCTGCCCTTCAAGTACACGGTCAGCTTCCCCATCAATATCCTCAACGGGCGCGCGCCCTTTGCCGAGATTTGGGTGGGGCTGGTGGTGCAGTGCGTGTGGATCGGGCTGTGCCTGATGCTCTCGCAGTACCTGTGGCGGATCGGCGGCAGGCGCTACGTGGCGGTGGGAGGCTGATATGGCGAACCTGCTGCGCGAGATCAAAAAGCACCTGCTGATTTACGTGTTATTCGTCAAAAACAGCGTGATGGCGCAGATGGAGTACCGTTTCAACTTCATCGGCAACCTGTTTATGGAGTCGGGCTACCTGTGCGTCAAGCTGTCGTACGTGGTGGTGGTGTACAACAGCGGGGTGAGCATCAACGGCCTCTCGCCGGATCATATCCTGCTGTTCGTGGGCACCTTCATCACCCTTACCGGGGTGTACGCGGGCGTATTCATGATTAACCTGTTTGGCCTGCGCAACAAGATCCGCGACGGCGACCTGGACCTGTACATCACCAAGCCGGTCTCGCTGATGTTTATGGCGACCCTGCGCCAGGCCGACGTGACCATCTTCAGCGTGGACGTGATCGCCGGGAGCATCGCCGTGGCGGTGGCCTGGGCGCGGCTGGGCATCCCGGTCACGCTGTACACGCTGGGCGGCTACCTGGGCTTCCTGGCGATCAGCTCCATGGTGGCTTACAGCCTGTTCTTCCTGCCCCAGATCCTCTCCTTCTGGATGACCAACACCAGCGCCATCGCCGAGATCACCGACTCATTTTGGGATTTCAACAGCATGCCGATGGAGATCTACAACCGCTGGATCAAGCAGATCGGCGTGTTCGTGCTGCCCATTTTTGTGATTACCAACTTTCCACCCCTCTTCCTGCTCAACAAAATGCCGCCGGTGTATTTCGGCTGGGCATTGGCGCTGCCCATCCTCCTGCTGATGGTGGTGCGCATGGCCTGGAAGAAGGGCATGGGCAGTTATTCCAGCGCGAGCAGTTGAGTCCGCCGCGATTGTTCGCTTATTCCATTTTGGGATTCCACGCGGGGTCAGAGGGATATAAATCTGGGAGATCGATGATTCGTAATTCATTCGTTGCAAGTTCCAGAATACCCAATTGACTTAGTTTTGTCCCGTCCCCCGCGATCTCTAAGGCTAAGAACCGATTGTCCTGAGATAGACTTTGGCGTCCAATGAATCCCCAAACAGGGATTGGCAGTTCTGTAAAATTGTCCTGACTCTTTAGAAGGTAGATGCCACTCAACCCCGCCTTCGCAAAGAGCATTTGCCCATCATTTGACCATGCTACGGGCAGCATATCGCCAATTTTCACTTCTTCCTTACGAATCGTATTGTTAAGTGTTAACCCGGAAGCATAATAGGTCAAATACTGTCGATCAGGAGACATGAGGAAATCTCGTAAGCCATTAACATTCTGCACAATGGCAGACGAAGGAGAGCCATCCATAGAGCGCAGCACCAGATCATTTTTTCCTTCCTGGTTCTTACGAACATACAGGATGGCCTGGTCGCTGATCCATTGTGCCGAAGTACCTTCCTGGACATCATTTTCCAAAACGGTTGTTGTTCTGTTGTAAATATTAACGATAATCAAGCCCCCGGTCGATGGGTCGGTTAAAACAATTTGATTTCCGTCTGGTGACCATGCTGGAGTGCTGTATCTACCGGGTTCGGAAATGAGTGTGCAGATTCTCCCCACGGTTAAATCAGCAATTAAAACGATAACTTCTGGGTTCGGTTGTCGCCCCTTTTCTGAGTACAAGAACACAATCCTGCTGCCGTCAGGAGACCAACGAATTCCTGTATCCCATCCTTTCAGACCTTCAGAAGAAAGGGAATGAATACGAGCTATTTGTGACGATGGTGGGTCAAGCAACGTTAATCCATCTCCGGAGTAGGCGATTTTTCCAGTACCGTCAATGGGTGGAAACTCCATATAAAATGGTTTCCCATTTTCTCCTTGACACACCTGAGGGGGAACAGGTGTTGGGGATGGGGTTATTGAAGGCAAAGGTGAGGGGGCCTCGGTGGGAAGATCTGTAGGGGTATGGGATGGCGCCACTACGGTGGGTGTTACTGTATCCTTCACCCGCGCAGCCTCCTGGCCGTTGAGGTTACAGGCAGCCAGCATGCCTCCGAAAAGAATCGCGGTGATAACTTTAATGACCGGTCGAAACATAAACACTCCTCACAATCCGTAAACAGGAAATTGTAGGTATTATAGAACAGACAGGTTTTTTCGTACAAATAGACTTTCTGTATCGCTGGATAAATTTCAGTGATAATGTTCATCGCTTTAAAGGCGCTTCCGTTTCTCAGTCGTATTTCACCCCAGACATCAGGTAAAATTATAAGATGACTTCCCTTCGAGCCAACATTACTGCATCTGCCCGCTGGACCTGGGCAAAACTGAACAGCGTCAGCGGCTTTCCGTTTTACGCCGTGCTGCTGTTTATCGCCATGACCGCCGCTTACAACGCGCAGATCGGGCGCATGGGCTTTTACTACGATGATTGGGAGGGCGTCTTCCTGCAAAAAGAGGCGTTCTCCTTCCAGCAAATCTGGGAATACTTCCTGCGCGACCGGCCCTTTTCCGCGCTGGTGCACTGGGTGTACAACCCCATCATCGGCGGGTCGCCGGTGGCCTGGCGCATATTGGGGCAGTCGCTCAACTTCGCGGCGGTGCTGGTGCTGGTCAAAACCTTGCTTTCGATCTGGCCCAAACGGGTGATGGAGATTGCCTGGATCGGGCTGCTGCTGGCGATTTACCCCGGCATCACCCGCCAGTTCGTCATCCGCACCAGTATTCCGCACTACACCAGCCTGCTGCTGTTCAGCCTATCCATGTGGCTGATGGTCAAGGCTGCGCTGGGTACGCGCCGCCGGGTGTTGTACGGGGTGCTGTCGGTGCTGTTGAGCATCCTGCAAATGCTGATTATCGAGTACTTCGCCGGGCTGGAGCTGGTTCGCCTGCCGCTGCTGTACTACATCTACCGCCGGAACAACCCGTCGTTCAAGGCGGCGGCGGGCAAGGCTCTGCGCGCCTGGCTGCCGTATGCCGGGGTGTTTGTGCTGTTCCTGGTCTTTTACTTTGCCGTGCTGCCTTCCATCCAGATGGCCGGGACCACGGTCAAAAACAACACCAGCGTGCTCCAGCAGCTCTCGCGGGACCTGATCGGCGGGGCGATGAATTATGTCAACGTTATCTACCAGGACGTGGTGTATGCCGTGATTTACGTCTGGACCAACGTGATCGCGCCGCCGGAGTTCGATTTTCGCGTGCGCGCCGCGCTGTTCTCCTGGCTGTTAGGGGCGGTGATTGCCGTGCTGTGCGCGGTGGGCGTGGAGCTGTGGCGCCGCAAAGCCGTCCCCGAAGAAGAACGCGAGCCCAGGCCGCTGTTGATCCTGCTGATCTGCCTGGCGGCGCTGCTGTTCGGCGGGCTGCCGGTGTGGGCGGCGGGACGCCAGGCCACGGTGGGCATGTGGTCCAGCCGCTACCTGTTCGGCCCGGTGATGGGCGCCGTCCCGCTGGTGGTGCTGTTCTTCTCCTGGCTCGCCGGCGCGGGCCGCCGCGGCGCGATGAACGTGATCCTGGCGGTGCTGCTGGCGGGCGCGGTTGCTTCGCAGTTCCAGACGGCCAACAAATACGCCCTCACCTGGGATTATTCGCGCGATTACTACTGGCAGCTCAAGTGGCGCGCCCCGGCCCTGAAAGACAATTCCTTCATCCTGGCCCCCGAAACGCCCTTCTCCTACAACGCCAAGTACCAGATCGCCTACGCCATCAACGTGCTGTACGCCCCCGGCAACGCCCAGGCCAATACCCGCTACTGGTGGATCTACGGCCCCGGCGAAATCCGCGACCTGGATACGCTGAAATACCCGTCCAATATGGAAGTGGAGATGAAGATGCGCACGCTGCACTTCAAGGCCAACGCCTCCAACGCCGTGCCGGTCATCTACCGTCCCTCGCGGGCCTGCCTGCTGGTGGCCTCCGAGCCGTACCGCTACCAGCCCAAGATGAACTTCGACGAGATTCAACTGTTCGACTACGCCGCCCCTGGCCTGATCAGCGACACCGGCGGGCTGGACGTACCCCAGGACGTGTTTGGGCGCGAGCCAAAGCATGAATGGTGCTACTACTTCCAGAAAGCCGACCTGTACCGCGAGCTGGGGCAGTGGGACAGGGTCAACGCGCTGTGGGATGAGGCATCCGCGCAGGGCTTTACCCCCTCCTTCGCCGCCGAATACGTGCCCTTTATCGAGGCCAATCTGCGCTCCGGTCGCTGGGAGCAGGCCGCCCAGATGACCCAGGCTGCCAACCAGACCGACGAGATGGAAATGCTGCTGTGCTATAACTGGGAGCGCATCCTCAAGGACCTGCCCGCCTCCCCCGACAAAGCCGAAACGATCCGCACCGTTCAGCAGGAGCTTGGCTGTCATTTGTCCGAATAGATCATGGATACCAACAGTGGAACCCGGTCCAACCCATCTCGCCCCGCGGGCGTCCGCGCCGGGCTGGACCTGGCCCTCTGGGCGTTTTACGCGCGCTACCGCGAGCTGGCGGGCTACCCCGGCTGGTTCCTGCTGGATGTGTTCATCCCCATCCTGATCACCCTGGTGCCCATGCTGCTCAGCCGCGCGGCGGGCGGGGGGGTGATCGCGGGTTTGGGGCCTGCCTCCAACAGCGCCGCCTTCCTGCTGATCGGCGCCAACGTCTTCCTGCTGACCCTGCGCGCCTTCTGGGATATCGGTCTGTGGTTGGAGAACGAGCAGCGCTCCGGCACGCTGGAAATGCTCTTTATGGCCCCCTGCGACCGGCGCTGGATCATCGCCGGGATCGCGCTGTTCAATCTGGCGCGGGGCCTGCTGAACTTCTGCCTGTCCTTCGCGCTGGGCTGCATCCTGTTCGGCATCGACCCCTTCCAGGGCAGTTTGCCGCTGGCCCTGCTGTTCATGGCTGCCGGGACGGTTCCGCTCTACGCGCTTGCCCTGCTGTTCGGCGCGCTGGTGCTGCGCTTCAAGGAGAGCGATGCGCTGGTGCAGATCGCCCAATCCGTGCTGGCGCTGCTGGTGGGCGTTTACTACCCCATCAGCATCCTGCCGCCCCTGCTGCGCGGCGCCGCCCTGCTGCTGCCCCCCGCCTGGATCACCCACGATATGCGCGCCGCCCTGCTGGATACCGGCTACATCCTGCAAGCCTGGCCGCGCGACCTGGCGGTGCTGGCGGGGATGTGCCTGCTGCTCCCGCCGCTGGCCAATGCCTTGCTGCGCCGCACCGAAACCGCCCTGCGCCGCAACGGAGGCCTGCGTGAAAGCTGACCCGCTGCTCCTCCGGCGCAAGCTGTCCGCCAGCCTGGCCCTGGCGCGGGTGCAGGCCCTGCTCGCCGCGCGCTACCCGGTCAACTTCGCCGCCAGCCTGCTGGGCAGCTTCGGCGGGGTGCTGGCCCTGGCCTGGGCGCTGAAGCTGTTCGCCCCGCCGGGGGCCGCGCTGCGCTCGGCGGCCATCCTGTTCTACGGCTACCTGCTGTTCATCTTCCTCTCGGACAGCCTGTGGCGCGTGGGTCACAGCCTGCGCGAAGAGCAGCTCCAGGGGACGTTCGAAAGCATCTACCTGACCCCCGCGCCGCGCTTTGCCATCCTGGCCGCGCGCGGGCTGCCCCTGCTGGCGATCACCGCGCTGGGCGGGGCGCTGGCCCTGCTGGCGGCGAACCTGCTCTTTGGCCGCCTGCCCGCCGAAAACCTGCCCCTGGCCGCCTTGATTTTCCTCTGCTCGGTGTCCGGGACGGTGGGCATGGGCCTGCTCTTCGCCTGTTACGTCCTGCTGGCGGGCGAGTCCTCCGGCTCCACCGGCAACTTCATCGAGTTTGCGCTGCTGTTCGCCTGCGCCATGTTCTTCCCCTTCGGCGTGCTGCCCGCCCCGGTGCTGTGGCTCTCGCGCCTCATCCCCCTCAGCTACTGCGTGGACGCTTTCCGCTCGGCCCTGCTGGGCTTCCCGCCCGGCTTTCCCGAGCTGGCCCCGTTTGAGGTGGAGCTGGCGGTCGCGCTGGCCTTTGCCGTGCTTTCGCCGCTGTTGAGCCTGATCGCCTTCCGCCGCACCATCCGCTACATGCGCGAAACGGGCCGCCTGGGGCAAGGAGGGTGAGAAAGATGAAGAAACCTCTCCCCCTGCCCCAGGCGCCAGGGAACCTCTCCCCCGGCCCCTCTCCATTTTCCGCAAAAGCGGCGGAAAATAGAGAGGGGAGTCTGACGGGTTGTCTCCCCTCCCCATTATCGAACGCACTTCTCGATAATGGGGAGGGGGCAGGGGGAGAGGTCTCCGCGCCCTCCCTGTCACTCCAGAATCGCCAACAACCTTCAATCATCCATCAAGGCGATGCTCCGCCAGCATCCGCTGGAACAGCAGATGCACTGTTAGGAACGACTCCGGGCGCAGGGACGGATTCACACGGAATCGCCTCATCCAGCAAGGCCCCAGCCTCCCCCTCCCCATTATCCGCCGATCTTGCGGATAATGGGGAGGGGGACCGAGGGGGAGAGGTTCTTCCCGCGATCCAATCCCTCTACCGCGCCTCCCGCCCTTACCGCATCCTCCTCATCCTCGCCGCGATCTACTTCCTCCTGCGCCTGGCGGTGGACGTGGGCTACCTGGTGATCAACATTCAAGAGTACGGCGGGCGCACCGACCTGACCGATTACCTGGCCGGGGCGCTCAACTTCCAGAACCGCCTGCCGCTGTACGATCCCGGCCCGGTCAAAGTCTGGGAGTTCTACCGCTATTCGCCCTTCTTCGCCCTGGCCTTTGCGCCCTTCCTGTGGATTTCGCCGCTGGCGGCGATGGTCATTCACAGCGTGCTGCACCTGCCGGTCTATGCCGGGCTGTACCTGGCCTGGGCGCGCCTGTTCGCCCGCCTGGGCCTGGAGGGTCCGTCTCGGGCGCTGGCCTGGAGCCTGCCGCTGTGGCTGGTCTTCGACGGCTTCTGGAGCAACCTGGCCCTGCTCAATATCTACATCCTCACCGCGCTGATCGCCACCCTGCTGCTGGAAGCGGTGCTGTTCGAGCGCATGGGTATGTCCCTGCTGTGGCTGTCAATTTTGCTCCAGGTCAAGCCGCAGTGGGCCTTCCCATTGGCGATCCCCTTCCTCTTTGGGCGCTGGAAGTTCTTCTTCCGGCTGGCGCTGGCGGCGGCGGGCGTTTACCTGGCTGCTGTTGGCGTGGTGATCCTGGTAGGCGGGCCGCAGTACACTCTCACCCAATACCGCGATTACGTCTACCTTCTGCTCAATATGCCCGACTACCTGCCCTGGCGCGCCGCGCGGGACGGCTTCCTGGGCTACAACCACTCGCTGAAAGCCATCGCCTACTTCGTGCTGGGCCGTTCGCCGTCTGTGGATGCGCTGGTCAGCACGGTCAAGCTGGTGCTGCTGGCCCCGCTGGGGATCATCGCCGTGCGCCGCCTGATCGCGACCCGGTTCTGGCGTTTCGCGCGCCGTGAGCCGCCGCCCGGCGGACCGTCGCCCAATGCCCCATCCCACGCCGCGCCGCCCGCCGGAATCCCCGCATCTTCCGCGCCCCAGCACGCCCTGGAGCTGGCCTTCCTGTTCTACCTGGGCGCGTTTATCTGGCTGGACGAGCTGTGGGAGCTGTCCTTCGGCATCGTCATCTTCGTCTATTGGCTGGGCGTCACCCGCTCGCGCCCCGCGCGGGCGCTGGCCTGGGTTTTCTTCCTGCCCTACGCCCTGCTCGACCTGTGGCGCACCCTCAGCGTGGCGATTTTTGGCTTTGACGTGATCCTGCCCGGCGCGTATGTCTCCACCGACCCGGCCACGTATTTTCCGGTCATCCTGTTGGCGGCGGCGGGGCTGTACGGGCTGTTTCTGGGACGGTGGTATCAGGAGGACGGATGACAAGCGTTTATCGAAACGGAACTTGATGGGAAAGGTTTTTAATCGCTGATTTCGCTGATTTTACTGATCACGCTGATAAGAGCATGATGTAAAAAAGATTTTCATCAGCGTAATCTGTCAAGCGCGTAGCGCGCATCAGCGAAATCAGCGATAAATAATTATCCCTACCAGCCCCCTGTTCATTTATCATCCATTTCCCCTTTTCGCAAAATCAGCGATAATAATATCGTCCCTGTTATCCCATAGTTCCCATGCCTCCCATCCTCCAGATCCACGACCTCCGCAAAACCTACACCTACCGCGCGCGCGGCGGATTTTTCCACTCGGAGCGGCGCGAAAAGGAAGCGCTGAAAGGCATCGACCTGGAGGTGGCCCCCGGTGAATTCTTCGGCCTGCTGGGGCCGAATGGGGCGGGCAAGACCACCCTGCTCAAGTGCATCGCCACCCTGCTGCTGCCCACCTCCGGTACGATCACCGTCGACGGCTGCGACAGCGCCCGCGACCCGGACGGCGTCCGCGCGGCGCTGGGCTGCATGTTGAGCGGCGACCGCGGCCTGTACACCCGCCTGACCGGGCGCGAGAACCTGGCCTTCTTCGCCGCCATGTACCACATCGTCGGGGCCGAACGCGACCAGCGCGTGGCCGAACTGTGCGACCTGCTGCGCCTGCCCGACTTCGTCGATCGCCCGGTGGCGACCTACTCGCTGGGGCAGAAGATGAAACTGGCCTTTGCCCGCGCCCTGGTCAACCAGCCGCCCGTGCTGGTGCTGGACGAGCCCACCAACGGCCTGGACGTACCCTCGGCCCGCGAGCTGCGCGCCATCGTCCAGGAGCTGAACCAGCAGGGCCGCACGGTGGTCTACTCGACCCACCAGATGGCCGAAGCCGAAACGCTCTGCCAGCGCATCGCCATCCTCGATCAGGGCCGCATCATCGCCCTGGGCACGCTGGAGGAACTGCAAGCCTCCCTGCGCACCGAGACGGTGGTGCAGGTGAGCGGCGTGATCCCCGACCCGGCCTTCCAACAGGCCGCCTGCCTGGAACTCGTCGGCGACGCCGCCTTGAGCGCCGAACCCGGCGGGCGGCAGATCCTGCGCCTGACCACCCCCGACCCGCAGCGCCTGCTGCCGGTGCTCATGCAGGTGCTGGTCGAGAATGGCGCGTTGATCGCGGATGTAGCCACCGTGCGGCCCACCCTGGAAGATGTATTCGTGTCCCTCACCGGGCGCACGCTCGCCGAGGATAATCAGTTAGAGGAGGTAATATGACATTACGCCGTTTCACCCTGATCTTACTGGTCCTGTACGCCCTGTTGACCATATATGCCGTCCTCGGCTATCCTTTGGGTGCCATCCCCTTCAACGTAACCCCGCTGGTGGGCTATGCCTTTGCGCTGCTGCACGCCGGGCAGCGCGAGGGCTGGAAAGGCGCGGTGCGCCTGCTGGTGCTGGTCTTCGGCGTCAGCCTGCTGTTCGAGAGCGTTGGCGTGGCGACCGGCTGGGTGTACGGTCCCTATCACTACACCGATAAGCTCGGTACAACCAAGTTCCTGGGATTGGTGCCGTACATGATCCCGGTCGCCTGGTTTATGATGAGCTATCCCTCGTTTGTGATCGCGGAGCGGCTGGTGGGAACCGGCGGCAGTTCCACCCATACTTTGCCCTGGCAGAGGCTTCTGGCAGTGTCCGCCGTCGGCGGGCTGGTGATGACCGCCTGGGACGTGATCATGGACCCCATCATGGTGGCGGGCGGGCATTGGGTGTGGGATGTCGACGGCGCGTACTTTGGCATTCCCCTGCAAAATTTCTGGGGCTGGTGGCTGACGGTCTTTACCACCTACGCCCTGTACCTGCTGATCCAGCGCAGAGGGGCCGCCGCCCCCGCCGCGCCCGATGCCGCCTTCGACCGGCTGGCGGTAGCGGGCTACCTGGTCACCGCCCTGGGAACCATCTCTTCCGCGCTGTTCAACGGCGCGGGCGACCTGGCCCTGATCGGCTTCTTTGCCATGATGCCCTGGGCAATTATGGGATGGATGAGGGTCCCCCTACTCATACCGGAACACCTCCACCACCCGCATGCGGGCCGCCCACCAGGCCGGGAGGGCGCTGCCCAATAAGCTGGCCAGCACCGCCAGCAGCGCGGGGACGAACAGCGTCAGCCAGCGCGGTTCGAGGTCGAAGGAACCGTAGCCGGTGTACTGGCCCAGCGCGGTCAGCGTGACACGCACCAGCGCCACGCCCAGCGGCGCGCCCAGGATGCCCGCCAGCATCCCCAGCGTGGCCCCCGAGGAGACCACCATCACCAGCACCTGCGCGGGCGTCATCCCCAGCGCCTTGAACACGCCCACCTCGTTCAGCCGCTCGCGCACGTCCAGCACCGCCGAATTGAACACGCTGGAAACGGCCAGGAACACCAGCACCGCCGAGAGCGCCAGCATGGCCACGCGGAAGTGCACCAGGCTTTCGGGGGTGGTGTTGAGGATGGAAAGGGTCAGGTTGTCTTTGGAGCGGCTTTTCAGGCGGTCGCGCATCGCGGACACGTCCGCGCCCGGGGCCAGGCGCAGGTAGTAGGTGGTGGGGTCCAGCGCCGCGCCGATTTGCTTCAGCGAGCGCAGCCCGGTGATTGCCATCTGACCCTGGTCGGCGGGCTCGCGGTACACGCCCACCACGTGCAGGGACAGCACGCGGTCCTTCTCGCCCACCAGCACGGTGAAGGTGTCGCCCAGTTCCAGGCCCAGCCAGTTCTTCAGCCCCAGCCCGATCATCGCCTCGCCCGCCGCGTTGGGGTCGATCACGCGGCCTTCTTCCAGCAGGTAGGGGAAGCCCGCCAGGTCGCCCTCTTCCCCGCGCAGGTTGAACTCCCGCCCGTCCAGGGTCTTGACTGGGGCCGCGGCGTGGGCGAAGAAAGCCGTCACGCCGGGCGTGGTTTGCAGGATGGCGCGGGCGGTCTTATCGCTGACGTTCTCCCGGTCGACCCAGGCGTCGTAGACCACGCCCAACTGGGAGGGGTCGCGCAGGTAGTCGTCGATCACGTTGTTGAGCACCAGGCTGAAGACCAGCGACATCACCCCTACCATCAGGCTGGCTAGGGTGAGCAGGGCCCGCCCGCGCTGGGCGAAGGCGTCCTTGACGCCCAGCACCACCGGCGCTGGCAGGCGCAGCGCTTTCGCCAGGCGCGCCAGCAGCGACGGTTTGGGATTGGCCATCTCGTAGCCGGTGGAGATGGCGCGGATGATGTTCACACGCATGCCCTGCCCGGCGGGCCAGGCCGTGGCGAACAGCACCACCGCCTGTACCGCCAGCCATACCAGCGGCAGCAAAACCGGGTCGAAGGCCGCACGCGGGGTGGTGTTGAGCGAGCGGGCCATGTTCGCCAGCGGCAGGGGCGCCAGCAGCACCGCCGCGCCGATGCCCAGCGCGCCCCCCAGCGCGCCCACCAGCAGGTTCTGCCCCAGGTACACCCCGGCGATGTTGCCCGCGCTGAAACCCAGCGCCTTGAGCAGGCCGATATCGCGGAACTGCGCCAGCACCACCCCGCTGATGCTGTTGGTGATGATCAGCGCCGAAGCCCACAGCGCGAAGATGCCGAAGGCGGTCAGCAGCAGGGCGTTGAGCTGCACGCCGAAGATGTAGGCATCGCGCACCTCGCGCCAGTCGGTGTGGGCGCGGATGGCTTTCTTGTGCAGCAGCCCCTCGGCGGAGGCCAGCGCCGCGTCCACCGCCTGCGGATCTTCCAGGCGCAGCCCCAGCGACCAGTCCCAGGCCTGCGGGTCGGAGAAGAAGGTCTCGAAGGTCTTCTCCGGCAGGTAGAGGTAGGGAAGCTGGGTGGTGCGGTAGATATCCCAGGTGGGGTTGAAAGCGATGCCCACCACCACCAGTTCCCGGTCGCCGCTGTCGGTGCGCAGCAGGATGCTGTCGCCCACGTTCACATGGAACTGCTCGGCCAGGTTTTTGTCCAGCAGCGCGCCGCGCGCATCGGCGCGGGTATCTTCGGCGGTCAGGGCGCGCCCGCTGGTGATCATCAGCGCGTTGACTGCCGCCTTCCCCGGCGCCGCGTCCGGCGGGATACTGCGCGCGCTCACCATGGTTTTCTCGTCCGCGCGGAATTCCACCCGCGCCGCCTGGCTGGTCACCAGCCCGCTGCTGGCGCGCACGCCGCCCATGCGCTCCACCCGCCCGATGTTGGCCTTGCTCACCCGCTCCCGGTCGAAATACAGCCACAGGTGCGCCCCGTTGAGCTGGTTGAACACCCGGTCGTACGGGTCGGACATGCTGGAGAGGGCGATTACCGTCAGCGCCAGCAGCGCCGCCGACGCCGTGATGGTGAGCATCACCAGCAGCGTGTTCGCCCGGTTGTTGAGCAGGTCAACCTTGATTTTTAATAAAATCGCGCGCATAACCAGGCGAAGTTCCTTAATTTCAACCCAAGATGCCACCACAAACCTCTCCCCCCGGTTCGCCGCAGTCCATCCATTCCATTCAGATACAGCAGTTTGCGGCGAACCGCCCCCTCTCCATAATCGAAAAAATCGTTCGATTATGGAGAGGGGTGCCTTCCAGGAGAGTGTGGTCTATAAAATACCACAATGAACGATGACCCCCTCTCTCCATTGTCACGTTTTTTGTGACAATGGAGAGAGGGCCGGGGAGAGAGGTGGTTTTTGCCATTATGGTAGCAACTGTTTGCATCATTCTCAATGAAACGACGCAATCTTCAACATCTCATTCGCGATCTCCGCCGCGCTGCGCCTGCCGCTCTCCGCCGCCACCAGGCCGTCGCGCACGTAGATGATCCTGCCCGCGTGGGAGGCGATGTTCGAGTCGTGCGAGACCATCAGGATGGTCTGCCCGCGCTGGTTCAGCTCGCAGAACAGGCGCATCACCTCGGCGGCGGCGGGTGTGTCGAGGTTGCCGGTGGGCTCGTCAGCCAGCAGGATATCGGGTGTGTTGATCAGCGCGCGGGCAATCGCCACCCGCTGGCGCTGTCCGCCGGATAGCTGGGCGGGCAGCTTGCCGGCCTGGGTGTCGATGCCCAGCGTTTCCATCAGCTCCCCGGCCCGGCGCGCGATGGCGGCGGGCCGTTCGCGCCCGTACAGCAGCGCGGGCAGCTCGATGTTGTCGCGCACGCTCATGTTGGCGATCAGGTTGAAGGACTGGAAGACGAACCCCACGTGCTTGCGGCGGAACACTGCCAACTGCGTCTCGTTGAGGGTATGTAGTCGCTGCCCCGCCACCATCACCTCGCCCCGCGTCGGCCCGTCCAGGCCGCCCAGCAGGTGCAGCAGAGTCGACTTGCCGCTGCCGGATGGCCCCATGATGACGATAAACTCGCCCGTCTGCACCTCCAGGCTGACCCCGCGCAGGGCGGGGAATTCCAGCGCGCCGGACGTGTACGTCTTGCAGGCATCCGTCACCCGGATCAGCGGGGCGGGTACGGCGGCGGAAGGCGCGCCGGGTTCGGTTGAATCAGGCGCAGGCGCTTCGGGTCCTGCCGCGTCAGGGGTTGACGTGTCAGGGAATGACGTGTCAGGGACTGACATAGTACGCGCGGGTAAACAGGCGCTTGCAGCCGCCCATGCGCATCACCCGCTCCAGCATGGGCAGCATGGTCTGCCCAATATACTCGCTGCCGCCCTGTTTGCGCCAGTCTTCGTACGTGCGCTTCCACAGCGCGTAGCTGGCCCCCGTGCGGCGGTGCTCTGCCAGCACGCCCCCCGACCCGACCGCGGTATAGTCCTGGTAGGTGTTCATGCTGACGCAGCCCACCGCTTTCTCACCGGCGTAGGCGATGTAGAAATAGACCCCCGGCAGGTCGATGGTATAGGAGAAGTTTTGCTCCAGCAGGGGCGCCGCCTCGGGGGGCATCTCGAACGAGCGGGTCATCACGTCACAGAACACGCCCAGCTCTTCCCGCCCAATCTGGCGCACGCTGACCCCCGGCGGGTAGGGCAGGGATTCGACCACGCTGGTGTCCACCAGCTTGACCCAGTATTCCGTCCCGCCCTGCTGCTCGTAGCCCTGGTCTTTCAGGCGCTGCTCCAGGTCGGCGGGCGCGCAGGCCGGGGAGAGCGCCACGCACGGCTGGACGCCCAGGTCGCGATAGCGGCTGGTGATCTCGCGGATCAGGTCATCGGCGCGCTCGGGCGGCACGCGCAGCATAGCGGCGTGGTTGACCTCCGTCATGGGGATCTGCGGGCTGGTCACCTGCACCACCTCGCTGGTCACGCGCACCTCCACGCCAGGAATGGCCCGCGCATAAAAGGCAAGCTGGGCATAGTTGGCCCATTCAACGCGGGCCGCGGTCTGCTGGGGATTTTCCACCGGCGCCTCCATTTATGGTAATGCTGTATAGATGATTATAACCACAACCCCGCTCGGAAGCTCACTGCCGCGCGCGCGAAACCCATATCAAATATGAAAAGTCTTTCATAAGCATTCCTTTTTTCTAGCCCGAGCGGGGCTAAAGCCACCGCGCTACGAGGTTCAAGCCCACTGAAGTGGGCTAAAACAGAAGATCTTTCAGGATCTGACGGATTTAAGAATTCTTCTTAGCCTGCTTCAGCAGGCTTAGACCTCGTAGCGCGGGGTTTGAACCCCGCGTGGATGGTTTCGATTGTTTTAGCCCGATAGGGAAGAGGCGTTTGCTTCGAACACCTGTTTTGATGCGTTTCCCCTGACCGCGCTACGAGGACCAAGCCCGCTGAAAGCGGGCTCAAAAGATAATTCCTGGCAGCGACTTATTTGTTAAAGCTTCCAGATAGCCTGCCCTGGCAGGCACGGTTCGCCACAGCGAACCGCAACAGCGTAGCGGTGGTTGGCTTCGCCAACCTCGGCCTTTAAGCCCGCGCGACTGATCGCAAATTCGCTTTTCCGTTACACAACAGCCACTCTGGCTGGCTCCGCAACTTACAGTGAAAATACACGTATATGGATTATAGATGACGCCTCTGCCGCGAATCGCTTCACCGCTGCCGGGGTTTCATCCTATAATGAAGTTAAGTCTGGATTTTCGCGAGGGTGTGCTATGCGTAGAGGAAACTATTTTTGGGGGATCGTGCTGGTTCTGTTAGGCGCCCTGCTGCTGGCGCAAAATTTGGGACTGATCCCATCGAATATCAATGTATGGTCGATCTTCTGGGCGCTGCTGCTGGTGGGCGTGGGGGTGTGGATGCTGATGCGCAGTAACGCCCCGGCGCGCGAGCGCGGTGCTGCTGCTGGCGGCATGACCTCCGCCCGCCCTGGCGAGGCTGTGCGCCTGCCCCTGGGTACGGCCCGCCGCGCCAGGATCAACTTCCACCACGGGGCGGGCGAGCTGCGCGTGGATGCCAACGCCGCGCCGGATGAGCTGCTCAGCGGGTCGTTCGTGGGCGGGCTGGATCACGCGGAGCGCCAGAACGACGATGCGCTGGAGGTGGACCTGAAGGTGCCGCCCGACAATATGCCGGTGGTAGTGCCTTTTGGCCCAACCGACCGGCTTGACTGGACCGTGGGCCTCAACCCCAACGTCTCCCTGTCGCTCGACTTTGAGGTTGGCGCCAACCGCACGCTGCTTAACCTGCGCGACCTGCAGGTGAAAGAGCTGCACCTGCAAACCGGCGCCAGCTCCACCGAGATCGATATGCCAGCCCGGGCCGGTGAAACCCGCGCCACGCTGCGCTCCGGGGCCGCTTCGGTGGTGGTGCGCATCCCGGAAAACGTCTCCGCCTACATCCGCACGCGCGGTGGGCTGTCTTCCACCGATGTCAACACCACCCGCTTCCCGCAGATCGGTAGCGGCGAATTCCGCTCGCCCGATTACGAAATGGCCGCCAACAAGGTGGACCTGGACGTCGAGACCGGCGTGGGGGCTTTTAAGGTAGTATAACGCTTCAGGGGGCGGCCCGCGGCTGGCCCCGCCCGTCACCTGAAGGATCTTTCTTTTGGAGTAGGACGATGAAACAAACCGGACGGATCATTTTTGCGTTGTTTCTGATTGCCATGGGCCTGGTGTTCCTGCTCAGCAATCTGAACCTGCTGCCGTTTGAAATCAACAACAACCAGATATTCTGGTTCGCTGCGTTCGCGGTGGGCGGCGTGGCCTTCCTGGCAGTATTTGCCAGCGATCTCCGCGAGAACTGGTGGGCGGCCATTCCCGGCTTTACCCTGCTGGGCCTGGGAATGCTGGTCGGCCTGCCGCAGTTGTGGTCGGGCGATGCCGGTGGGGCGGTGTTCCTCGGCATGATCGGGCTGAGCTTCTGGGTCATCTACCTGGTGCGGCGCGACTACTGGTGGGCGGTCATCCCCGGCGGCGCGCTGTTCTCATTGGTGGGGGTGATCCTGCTCTCGAGCTACGACGGCTTCGCCTCAGGCGGGTTCCTCTTCCTGGGGCTGGCGATCACCTTCCTCATCGTCTACCTGCTGCCCACCCCCGAGGGGCGCATGCTGTGGGCCATCTGGCCGGCGGGCGTGCTGGGCGTGCTGGGCGCGCTGGTTATGACCGGCGCCGAGGGGGCCGCGAAGTTCGTCTGGCCCGCCCTGCTGATCGTGGTCGGCGGCACGTTTATCTACCGCGCGCTGCGCTCTGCTAACCGATAAGTCTCTCAAATAATCAAAAAACCCGGCGGACGCCGGGTTTTTTGATGGATTTCACCTTTATTTCTTGTTGTTCGATTCGATCACGCGGCTGGCGCTGTTGGCCTGAATGGGGATGCGCTTCGGTTTCACTTCTTCCGACTTGGGCATCTTCAGTTCCAGTACGCCGTCGTGGTAATCAGCCTGGATATCATCGGACTTGACCGACGCGGGCAGGGTAATGCTGCGGGTAAAGGTGCCGTAGCGGCGCTCGCGCAGGTGATACTGGCCCTTGGTGGTCTCGCTCTCGTCCTTGATCTCGCCTCGGATGGTCAGGGTACCCTTATTGTAGGTTATATCCAGGTCATCAGGTTTGATCCCGGGCAGCGAAGCCTTGACGACGAATTCGTTCTCGTCCTCGAGGACGTCCAGCGCCAGGCCCCACTCGCTGGTCATTTCACGCTCATCGGCCAGCGAATTTTCCATCAAGCGGTCCATTGCTCGGCGCATCGAAACCATTTCGCGGAAAGGATCCCATCTGGTTAACATCGTACATTCCTCCTGATAAAACTGGTTAAATTTGTTTTGTATGGGAGCCAGTGTTTTTGTGGCTCAATTGTCTTTCTATGTGGTAGTATAGTTTTGCCGTATTAGAAAAATATCCACGGAATATTGAAGATTTATAAGAATCAGCGAAGCCAATCCCTCGAATTTATCGGTTATAATATGGCCCACCTGTATTGTGCATCGCTCAAAAGGAGTAACCAAAATGCATTTAGGACCTTTGGAACTGGGGATCATCCTGGTAATCATCATCTTGCTGTTCGGCGTGGGCCGCATTGGCAAGATTGCCGGCGAAATGGGCTCGGGCGTGCGCGCTTTCCGCGACGGCCTGAAGGGCCCGGATGCCGATAAGAAAGAAACCGAAGAAGAAACGTCCTCCGAAGAAAAACAATCGTAGCTTCTGGCTATGGAAATCTTCAACATCGGTCCCCTCGAATTCATCATCATTGTGGTGCTCATGTTCATCATCCTGGGCCCCAAGGATATGATCAAGACCATGCAGAGCATCGGGCGGTGGGTGCGCAGCATGACCCATTCGCAGATGTGGCGCGAGGTATGGGGCATCTCCCAGGAGATCCGCGAGCTTCCTAAAAAGATGATGGATGAAACGGGCCTGGAAGAGGCGATGGCCGAGGTGCAGAAGACCACCCGGGAAGTGACCGATGAATTAAACGCGCAGATCAAAGAGGCGAAGGAAGCTGCCACCGTCACCGAGCTTGAGCATCTTACCATTGATCCCGAGAAGCCGCTCCCGCCGCCCGCGCACGCCGTCCCCGCTGCCCTGCCGGATTTGCCTGGCGTGCTGGCGGTAGGCAAGAAGACCGAGACTGCGCAGCCCGAGATCGTGGAATCTGCGGAAACTGAGGTTGCTGAAGCAGCGGCGGAGGTTGCCGAGGCTGCGGAGATCGCCTCTGGAGCAGAGACCGCCGTGGCGGAAAACACTGCCGTGGCGGGAAGTACTGCCGAGGCAGAAAATGCCGCAGATGCTGCGGACTCAGAAACGGCGCCTTTGCCAGAGGCGGAACCGCCCGTAAAGGTCCGCAAGCCGCGCAAAAAGAAAGCTGACGAAGTAAGCGTGATCGTTGAGCCGCCCGCGCTGGAGCTGGAGGCCCCTGTTTCCGCAGCCGCGGAACCCGCGGAGCCGCCCGCGCCGGAGAAGGTCCGCAAGCCGCGCAAAAAGAAAGAAGATGGTGTAAGCGTGGTGGTTGAACCGCCAGCGCTTGCGCCGGAAGCGCAGCCTATCGAACCGGCGGCGGTGGATGCGGCGTCGGATCTGCCTTCGGCAGTAGAACTGCCGCAAGCGCTAGAACAGCCCGCGCCAAAGCGCCCGCGCCGCAAAAAACTCGTTGACCCCGCGCTCCCGGAAACCCAGGCAGTGGCCGAGGCTGAGGCCGAGACCGTTGAAGCCGCCGTTCGCCCGCCGGAAGAACCAGCCTCTACCCCAGATGCCGCTGAAACCCCCGCGCCAGAACCCACAGGCAGCGCAGCCGTCGGTGGAAACGGGGCCAAACCCGCCCGCGCGCGCAAGCCGCGCCAGTCCGCGCCAGAACCAGACCCGCAGCCAGCGGAAAGCCAGCCGGCGGATGCCTCCAGCGGCGATGCCGGTTAAGTCCGGCGGGTTATCCTGAAATTTAAATAGCAAACCCGCCCCTGTCTGCATACGACAGGGGCGGGTTTTTTTCAGCGATGCCTTACCTGTGGCCCGGGGATGACCAGTTGAAGACCAGGTAGATCATCGCCCCAATGACTGGCATAATGAGAATAACGAATGTCCAAACCGCTTTTGCCGCGCCTGCGGTGGGCTGTTTGTTTAATTCCGAAAGCGCGATGAGCACCGGCGTTATCCAGATCAAGACGACCAGAAGAATAGACGCAGGGTTCGCCAGCCAATCACCGAGGGACAAAGGGATCATTCGCACCACCAACCAGACGTATTTATTATCATCATAACAAATTGTATTGGTTATTCTATACAGAAAATTATGGATTTATTTCTCAGGGTTTTCCCTTAATTGGACATTTATTATTCAAAATCTACGTCTGATAGGTTCTTATTGATCCATACAATAATTTCGCTGCGGGATGCCAGGCCAAGGGTGTGGAGAATGGTGGTGATGTGCGTTTCGACGGTCTTCGGGCTGACGCTCAATTTTTGCGCAATGGCCTTATTATCCAGCCCCTGCAGGATGAGTTCAATTACCCGGCGCTGCTGCCTGGTCAATTGATCGACCTTTGCGCCGACCTCGGTGCGCCACTTGTTCGCCCTTTTAAAGTCCTCAACATCGAACGTTGTTTTTCCCTGCACCGCATTGTAAATCGCCTGTACCAGTTGCTTGGCGGCTTCCTCTTTTCGAATCCAGCCCGATACGCCGGCGTCGATCGCTTCGGATAAATAGCGGGCTCTGTCATGCGCGGTTAGGATCAGGATTTCTGTTTCGGGGTGATTCTTTCTTACTTCCTGAAAAATCTGGTAAGGTTTGAGCCCCGGCATGATTAAATCTAAAATCAGTACGTCAGGTTTGAGCTGATCGACAAGCTGTAAGGCTTCTTCGCCGTTTTTCGCTTCTGCCAGGATATGAATCTCTGAGAATTTTTCGAGCAGAGATCGTATTCCCATTCGGGTAACTTCATGATCATCTGCTATAACGATCCGAATCGTTCTCATCATAGGCCATCCTAAATGTCATTTTCGCCCCGCTCAATCATCCGACGGTCAACCATTACCGCAGCAGTACGTTTTTATCAGGCTGGCATTTCTGTACGGAGCAGCCCGTAGTGCAGCGAGTTGTCCAGGTGACCATCCGGCGCGCGGTGATCTTCGCGGGTGCGGCCTTCCAGCACAAAGCCGCAGCGTTCAGCCACGCGCTGGCTGCGCGCGTTTTCCTCGCTGCAGTGCAGGCTCACCCGGTGCGCGCCCAGGTGATCGAAAATCCAGCCCAACACCGCCTTCACCGCCTCGGTGATGTAGCCCCTCCCGGTATGGTCGATATCGGCGATGTAGCCCACCTCGAACTCAGGCGTGTCCCAGTTCACCACGCCCACATACACCTGCCCCGCGAACGCGCCGGTCGATTTTTCGAAGATGCCCCAGAAAAAGCAGCTTCGCGCCACCCACCCGGCGGCAAACTCGCGCACCAAAATCTCAGCCTCCTCCACCGAGTTGAGGTAGTTGATCGGGTTGCCGGTCTCGAAGCGCGTAAAGTGCTCGCGGTTGCGCAGCCCGGCCTGGTAAACCTGTTCGCCGTCGCCGGGCTGGTAGCAGCGTACGATCAGCCGTTCGGTTTCGATTGAGGTGGGGAGGTCGAGGAGGAGTTTGTGCATGGGATAGATAGAGGGAATCGGGATTGGGGATCAGGGATCGGTGATTGGGGCAGGGGTATTGTAACATGGGCGGGCGGATTTGGGTTTGCGGGCCCGCGCGCGGCATGTATTGATATAATTTACCCTATGAGCAGCTTCCCCACCGCCCGCACCGTCCCGCAGATCAAGCCGGTCCCCGTCCAGGAGACGGAACTGGAACCGATGGTTTGGGTCATCATCCACAACGATGATGTGACGCCGATGGATTTTGTCATCCACATTTTACGCAGCATTTTCCAGCTCGATGGAATCGCGGCGGTACAGGTCATGTACACAGCGCATTACAACGGCGAGGCGCGCGTCCAGCTCCTCCCAAAGGCGGAAGCGCAGAACCGGGTCAA
Source organism: uncultured Anaerolineaceae bacterium (assembly GCA_964437595.1). Taxonomy (GTDB): domain Bacteria; phylum Chloroflexota; class Anaerolineae; order Anaerolineales; family Anaerolineaceae; genus DSYU01. The sequence continues at coordinate 17,827 of CAYTHO010000032.1, read as the reverse complement.
CCGGGCCCATTTCGCGGCGGGCATCGAGGGATACCCACTGCATTTCTCCATCGAGGCGGAGAACTGAACCCGGCAAGGGTCAGCGCCCGATCAACGGCAGGATCAGCCGTTTTGCGGGGACAGAATACGCCCACAGTTCTTCGCCATGCTTCCCATCATCCGCGCTGAAGAACAGCAGGTCGCCGCTGTACGCAAATTTCCCCGGCGAGGACGAATCCGCGCCAGGGTTGATGTCCATGACCATTGAAGAACTCTGCATATCATCCGACAGGACCCAAAGCTCTTCTCCCTCGGTCGGTGAACTGCCGCGGAAGTATAAATAGGGTCCAGCCGGAAAGAGGTTGGCTAATTGATCTACCGGGCCTGGAAATGCGTAGGGGACGGCAGATGTGCCATCGCTGATCATCAGGTGCTGCTGTAAGTCTGGATCTGGCACATTGAAAATCAAATGACCACCGTGCACCACCATTGGACCGGCTTCGTAACCGACACCCACTTTACTATAATGGAAGGTGGTTTCCCAGATACACCCCGGAGGGGTCTGCGCCCCCTGAATGCGAACCAGGGCCATGGGGAGAATCGGATCGGAGGGCCCACTCCTAGCGCTGTAAATATAATAAAGCGCCCCATTCATTTCGGTCAGTGAGCGGATATCTCCACCTTCGTTCAGGCAGGCATGCGCCGGAACGGGTTTCGTACCTTGCGCGGTTCCGTCCGTTTGCCAAAGAACCTGCTCTGTTACGCCCGTTTGGAAGTATAAAAGGCCATTGGCTTCTATAAAAGGAAAGTTATTAGTCGGCCATGGAATAACAGCAATGTAATTGGTTCCCTCTGTAGTCCCGTCCGTTGACCAAAGTTCATAGGATGATTTGTCATCGCTGTAATTTACCAGGATGATCTGCTTTTTATACGGGTAAATGCCCAATACGTTCGTGCTCGCGGCGCCACTGGTAATATCGGCGACCATTCGCGTTCCGGTGGGGGTTCCACCGGTGATCCACAACTCGCGGCCAAGTTTCGGGTGTTCCGCGGTGAAAAATAGCGCGTTCCCCAACACGGTGAGTGAATCAGGGTTGGATCCGGTCTGGCCTGGGTAAATATCCTCGAGCATATGCGTAGTATCCGGCGTTCCATCCGAATACCATAACTCCGTCCCATGCGCGCGGTCTGCCATGGTGAAGTAGGCCCGGTTTCCGGCGGTGATCAAAGAGCCTATCCAAATGCCTTCATCAGGCGAGCCGGAAATGAGACGCATGGTTCCCGCCTCGGTGCCGTCCGTGCGCCAGAGGCTATTTCCATCGATGCCGTTCGAACCGTCTTGCGCCAGGAAATATACCAACCCTTTCGCCGCGGATAACGCCGTGGGATTGGATCCGGGCACGTCGTCGTTGAGATCAGCGACCAGCGCTGTGCCTGCCGGGGTGCCATCCGTGGCCCATAATTCGTCGCCGTGGTCGCCGTCGTTCGCCGAAAAACACCACCGAGTTCCGCACATGCCGAAATTGTGTGGATTGCTGTGGTTCGGACCCGGCCAGATATCCTTGAAGAGCGTGGTGCCTTGCGCTGAACCATCTGTTTGCCAGAGCTCAAGGCCGTATTCGTTGGTGTAGTAAACAAAGAGCCCGTTTTTGTAAAAACCCTTCATCTGGAAAGGTTGAGGTGTGAACATCCCGCTGGTAGTTTTGATCTCCCCCATGGGCGGGCTGTACGGATATTCGAGTTCCAAAATGCGGACAGTCCCGCCCGCGGTGCCATCCGTGAGGTAGAGACCTGCTACATCGCCTCTGTTATCCTCTTGAAACAGCAGGCGCTCGCCCGCAGCGGTATCCATCGATCCGAAAACAAAAAGAGCTGATGAGGCATAGCCCGGAGTGAGGTCGATCACCTGCTGAACCACACCGTCTTTCAGGGAATACAGCTCCCTTCCGGTTTCGGGTTCATAGGCGGAAAAAATGATCGTATCGTTCACTGCTTGCAGCGTTTCGGGATAACTTCCGCCCGATGGGTGAATATCCGCCACGATTTTTGTCTCGCCGCTGGCTGGTGCATAACTCCATAATTCGTTTCCCGCGCCGCCAGCATCTGCCGTAAAATACAGCCGCCCATTGAGAACAAGCTCGGGGTAAGCATACGAGGAGGTCGGACCTGGGTTCAGGTCAACCAGCGGGCGCGTTCCTTCTGAAGTGCCGTCTGAAACCCACATTTCCACGCCCAAATCTTGCTGGTATGTCGAAAAATAAAGGTGGTCACCCAGCACAAAAAGCGGAGAGCGGCCTAATATGTGGACTTCTTCCCCATCGGCTATTTCACCCCAGATGTGCACCGGGAGTGCATCAGGTCCGTCCAGCCGCCACAGCGCCCACCCGCCAATAAAATACAGCTTTCCTCCCATCAGCGCAAAGCTGTTTGGCATGGACGATCTCTCACCGGGTACCAGGTCGGCGACGAGGTTGGTGCCCTGCGCGGTTCCATCGGTTCGCCAAAGCTCCGTGCCATGCTCTTTAGCCGCATCGCCCAGTTCCGATGCGCCAAAAAAGAGATAATCACCCAGCATGCCAGAACGCGTACCGTATGCGGTGGAATAATATCTGCCAAAATCGATGGCTTTCACAAAACTTGTCCCGGCTTCGGTGCCGTCTGTTTTCCACAGGCCAAAAACACCCTGCCCGCCGGAGCCAAAGAAATAGGAAACCGGCCCCGCTTCCATTAGCTCGAGCGGTTTATTGTAGGTGGAGGTATGCGGATTGATATCGCGGACCAGGTACGGCTTGGGGTTTTCCTCCGGTGCGGGCGCCTGCGCGCCAGCGCTTGAAGAGAGCAGCAAGCTGGCAATCATCAGGAAAGAAAGGAAACAGCGGGACATGGTCTCTCCTTAATGATGAATTAAAGATTTCAGACGTCACTTATATTTATACACGATTTACCGTGCCAGGGAATAGCCTGAAACCATAACAATCGCCGAAATATCGTACCTTCGGCGGATGCCGTTATCCGGTTCTCATGTTATATTTTCTATTATGACTCGATCTCGCGCCTTTTTCATTATCCTCCTGCTCTTCACCCTCACCGCCTGCCAGTTCCTCTTCCCCCGCCGCGCGGAGCCAACTCCGCCCGCCGTCACGCCTACACCCGCCCCCGCTTCCTCCACCGCCGCGCCGCCTTCCCCAGCCTCGCCCACGACCATCCCCACCCTCGACCTGCCCGCCGGCCCGCTGAATGTGCCCAACCCCGGCGCGCCCGAGGTTGCCAGCTACACCATGGCCGTGCGCCTGGACCCCGCGGCGCACCAGCTTTCCGGGCAGGCGGCCATCACCTACCGCAACACCACCCAGCACGCCATCCCCGACCTGGTCTTTCACCTGTATCTGAACGCCTTCAAGAGCATGGATACCGTGTTTATGAAGGAGTCGGGCGGCCAACTGCGCGGCGACCGCTTTGTGGAGGGCGACAGCGGCTGGATCGAGGTGGACGCGCTGCGCCTGAAGGACGGCGCGGAGCTTGCCCTGCTGCCGGTGGAGGATGGCACGCTGGCGCGCGCCCTGCTGCCCAGCGATATCCCCCCCGGCGGGCAGGTGGAATTGGAGCTTTCCTTCCGTGCCCAGCTTCCGCGCGTGTTCGCCCGCACCGGCTGGGCGCCGGATGCCAGCGGCGACCCGTTTTTCCTGGTCGGGCAGTGGTTCCCCAAGCTGGGGGTGTGGACCGATGACGGTTGGAACGCGCATGTCTTCCACGGCAACGCCGAATTCTTCGCCGATTTTGGCAGCTATAACGTGGCGATCACCCTGCCGGAAGGCTACACCAGCGGGGCGACCGGCCTGCCGCAGGAGACGGTGAAGAACGGCGACGGCACGCAGACGATAACGTACCACGCCGCCGGGGTCATCGACTTTGCCTGGACGGCCTCGCCTAACCTGCGCGTAGCCACAAAGGAAATCGCCATTGCCGGGCAGGACGTGGAGATCGTCTACCTGTACCTGCCCGAACATGAATGGAGCCGCCAGCGCCAGTTAGACGGCGCGGCCCTCTCGCTTGCCCGCGACAGCGAGTGGTTTGGGGCGTACCCCTACACACGCCTGACGGTGGTAGACGTGCCGGATGAAGGCTCCGGCGCGGGCGGCATGGAGTACCCCACCTTCATCACCATCGGGGCGGGCGGGCCGGGCAGTGAAACTGCGCCCCCCTCCGGCTGGATGGACAGCCTGTTCATCACCACCGCCCACGAGGTGGCTCACCAGTGGTGGCAGTCGATGGTGGCGACCAACGAGGCCGAGGAGCCCTGGCTGGACGAGGGCTTCGCGGATGCATCCACCATGCTGCTGCTGATCGACGAATACGGCCTGGATTCGGAAAAGCTGGGCCAGTCCGACAGCATGTACGGCTACCTGCTGCGGCGGCGGGCGCGCTTCCTACAGAACCCGGATGTGCCCATGGATGCCACCTCCTGGCAGTATGGGTTTAGCGATTACGTTATCCTCTCCTACGCCAAACCCGATATGGCCCTGCTCACCCTGGGCGGTGTGTACGGCGACGAAACGTTGATGAAAATCCTGCGCGCCTACTTCGAGGCCTACCGCTTCAAGCAGCCCACCACTGCCGACTTCCAGAAATTGGCCGAACAGGTCAGCGGCGAGAACCTGGGCTGGTTTTTCGACGGGCTGGTGTACAACGATGACACGCTCAACTACATCGCCAAATCGCTCAGCGGCAAGGTCATCACCGTCAGCCGGGTGGGCGACCTGGCGGTGCCTACCGAAATCCTGGTGCTGTTTGCCGACGGCACCGAGAAAACCGTCGCCTGGGACGGCGAAAGCCGCGAGCAGACCTTCACCTTTGACCGGGCGGTTGAATCGTACCAGATCGACCCGCAGCACAAACTGTTGATCGAAGTCAATTGGGCAGATAACAACATGGTCAGCCCGTAGAGAGGAGCTTCAACATGGATATTCTCGTCATTACCTACCTGCTCAACGGCCTGCTGATGATCGTCATGCCGCTTGCCCTGGGCATCTGGCTGAGCCGCCGATTCCGCCTGGGCTGGCGGCTGTGGTGGATCGGCGCGGCGACCTTCGTCATTTCGCAGGTGGGCCACATCCCCTTCAACTGGATCATCGACCGCCTGTTCGACCTGGGTACGCTGCCCGCCCCACCGCCTGAATGGCGCGCCATCTTCAATGCCACCTTCCTCGGCCTGAGCGCCGGGCTGTTCGAGGAGCTGACCCGCGCCGGGGTGTACCGCTGGTGGGCCGATGATGCCCGCACCTGGCGCAAAGGCGTGCAGCTTGGCGCCGGGCACGGCGGCATCGAAGCCATCATCCTCGGCGTGCTGGTGCTGATCTCCTATGCCAACATGCTCATCCTGCGCGGCCCGGATGCCGCCCGCCTGGTGCCGCCCGAGCAGATGGCGCTCGTCCAGCAGCAGGTTGCCGCGTACTGGTCCGCCTACTGGCCTGCCACCCTGCTGGGAGCGGTGGAGCGGCTGTTTACCCTGATTGTGCAGATTTCCTTCTCCGTGATCGTCCTGCAGGCCTTCATCCGCCGCCAATGGGGATGGGTAGCGCTGGCGGTGCTGTATCACGCCGCCGTGGATGGCGTGGTGGTGTACCTCGCCGGGCTGTGGCGCGCCACCACCTGGGGCACGTACGCCGTCGAAGGCATCATCGCCCTCTTTGCATTGATCAGCCTGGGCATCATTTTCGCCCTGCGCGGGAAAGATCAGGCAGAGGAAGCGCCGCCCGCGACCGAACCAGCGCCCCCGCTTGCGGAGATCCAGCCGGTCGAGGTGCCGGAGACCGAAGAGAATCTAGAGAACAGCAGGTATTTGTGATGGTACATTATTAGGACCTCTCCCCCGGCCCCCCCCTGACAGGGAGGGGTGCCTGATGGTTGAGAATATTCCATATATTTTTACGTATTATAAGAGGGAATATGGCGCGGAATATCGTGATCGGATCAAGAACGCAGCCTGAAAAAATAATCCGAGCCAGGGAACTTCGTAGAAATATGACCCCAGGCGAAAAGATTTTGTGGGAGCGTCTTCGAACCAATCAATTTCACGGCTTCCATTTTCGCCGCCAGCAAATCATCGATGGCTTTATCGCTGACTTTTATTGTCACTCCGCCGGTCTTGTAATTGAAATTGATGGCCCCATTCACGCTTCCCAAAAAGAATATGATTCAGAACGTGATCAGGTTTTCCTCAACCGTGGCCTTCGCGTGCTGCGAATTACCGAAGATGAAGTGATTTTAAACATTAATGAGGCTCTAAAGAAAATTATCATATTCCTAAAAACGCACAAACCCTAAAGTTTGTGAATATCGAACACCAACCCATATTACCGAAAGGCACCCCTTCCCGCCTCGGGAAGGGGCCGGGGGTTAGGTCCCCACCCATGCGAAAACTCTTCCTTATCTTCCTCCTCTTCTTCTTCCTCCCCATCTCCTCCGCCCGCGCGGACGCGCCTGCCCCGCAGATCGCCGCCTACACCATCGAAGTGAGCCTCAACCCCGGCAAGCACACCATCGAGGGGCTGGAGACGGTCACCTACCGCAATACTACCGCCCAGCCCATGCCGGACCTGGTCTTTCACCTGTATCTGAACGCTTTCAAGAGCGCCGATACGATCTTTATGAAAGAGTCCGGGTCGATGCACCGCGGAAACGCGTTTGATCCGCAGGAGAACGGCTGGATCGATGTGACCGGCCTGCGCCTATCCGATGGCACCGAGCTTCAGCTTGAGCTGCTGGAAGACGGCACGCTGGCGCGCGCGGTGCTGCCGCAGCCGGTGGCCCCCGGCGAGGCGGTGAAATTCGAGGCCACCTTCATCGCCCAACTGCCGCGCGTGGTCGCCCGCACCGGCTGGGCCCCCGATGCCCAGGACGACCCCTTCTTCATGGTCGGGCAGTGGTTCCCCAAGCTGGGTGTGTGGACCGATGAGGGCTGGAACGCCTACCCCTTCCACGCCAATTCCGAATTCTTCGCCGACTTTGGCTCCTATGAGGTGCAGATCCGCCTGCCCAAGGATTACGTCACGGCGGGCACGGGCCTGCCCGGCGAGCCGGTGCGCGGCGGCGACGGCACGCAGACCGTCACCTACACCGCGCGGAACGTGATCGACTTTGCCTGGGCGGCCTCGCCCAACCTGAAAGAAGCCTCCGCGCAGGTGGGCGATGTGGAAGTCCGCTACGTGTACCTGCCCGAGCATGAATGGTCGGCGGCGCGCGTGCTGGATGCGGCGGAGAAATCGGTGGTCTATTATGGCAAATGGTTTGGCCCCTACCCCTATCCGCGCCTGACGGTTTTAGACGTGCCCGATGAGGGCGATGGCGCGGGCGGAATGGAATACCCGACCCTGGTGGCGGCGGGCACCACCAACCTCCTGGGCCTGCCCAGCGGGCCGGTCCTCTCCAGCGCGGACCGTGGCCTGGAGTTGGTCACCGTTCACGAGATCGGTCACCAGTGGTTCCAGTCGATGGTGGCGACCAACGAGGCCGAGGAGCCCTGGCTGGACGAGGGCATGACGGATTATGCGTCGGTGCGTCTGATGACGGAAGCGTACGGGTTGTATGAGTCGGGCTTCGACCTGGGCGATTTCGAGTTCGGCTACCTGGACCTGCGCCGCTTCGAGTACGTGCTGCGGCCCGGCGTGCCCATGTTTGGCAAAGCCTGGGATTTCACCGGCTCGGACTACAGCGTCGGCACCTATTCCAAGCCGGCCCTCTCGCTGCTCACCCTCGAGAAGGTGTTGGGCGAGGAGACCATGCTGAAGATCATGTCCACCTACTTCCAGCGCTACCGCTTCGGCCACCCCACCACCGAAGATTTCCGCGCCGTGGCGGTTGAGGTCAGCGGGCAGCCGCTGGACTGGTTCTTTGGCGACCCGGACGCGAAAACTGGGCTGGTGTACGGGGCGGGTACGCTCAATTACACCGCCAGCGAGATCGACGCGCGCTCCATTACCGCCGCCCGCGAAGGCAAGCTGGCCATCCCGACCGAGATCGAGGTGACCTTCGCGGATGGGTCGCGTGACTTAATCGCCTGGGATGGCAAGGAAGCGCGGAAAACCTTCACCTTCGAGAAGGAAGTGCGCGCCTTCACCATCGATCCGCAGCGCAAGCTGTTGGTCGACCTGATATGGTCGGACAACGGTCTGTCGCGCCGCGCCGACCTGCCCGCCTGGCTGTCGGTCGTGACCCGGCTGGTCTATCACCTGCAAAACTGGCTCATCATCCTGGGAGGGATCTAACATGACAGCCGAAGTGTATTCCATTGACACCACCTCGCCCGGATCCGAGCCGCGGCGCCTGGGCGTGCTGGGCGCGCTGATCCAGGGCGCGCGCCGCGCCGCGCGGCTTTGGCCGGTGCTGCTCATCATGCTGCTCGGCACCCTGCTTTCCGCCGGGCTGCTGGCGCTGATCCCGGCCCAGGCACTGCTCGACCTTTCCCGCCGCCCGGTGATCGCCGATATGGCCGCCGGTATCCGCGCCTGGAAGATCGTTGACCTGTTCGGGCAGATCGGGGGTATGCAGGTGGGCTCCACGAGCAGCCCGGCGTCTACGCAGTTCTTCCTCCTCCTGCTGGGGTTTGCCGTTATGCCGCTGGTGGGTGGGGTGGTGAGCGCTTTTCTGTACGGCGGCATGTTGCTGGCGTACAGCGAGTCGGCGGCGAAAGATCGCTTAGCGGCGTGGCGCTCAGTGGCATGGCGCGCGACAGCCGGTGTGGCGGATGAAACCAACCTTGCGGCGGAGCCTCAGGCCGAGCGCTTATCGCCGCGCCGCTTTTTGTGGGGCTGCTGGCATTGGTTCGGCGGTTACCTGGCCCTGGCGCTGATCCAGGCGCTGCTGTTCTTTGGCGTGGCATTTCTCACCGTCACCCTGGCGGTGTTCTTGTTCAGGCTGGGTCCGGCGGGGACTGCCGGGGGGATCGCCCTGCTGGTGGTGGTGCTGGTGCTGTGGCTGATGCTGTTCGAGCTAGCCCGCGTCCGCATGGTGCTGAACGGCACGCGCAACCCCTTCCGCGGCATCGGGCTGGCCTTTGGCGACCTGTTTCGCCACCTCCTGGCCCTGCTGGCCTTCTACACCGCCGCGCTGCTGGTCCTGCTGGTGGTGCAAATCGTGTTCCGCCTGTTCATCAACCCGAACGTCCCGCTGGAACTGCTGCTGCTGGCCGTGCTCGTCCAGCAGGGCTTCATCCTCCTGCGTCTGTTCCTCACCGGCGCGCGCCTGGCCGGGCTGGTGGATCTGCTGGGGGGTGGGTAGAAAGTAAAGACCTCAAAGGTTTGCAAAACCTTTGAGGTCTTTGCAACCCGGATTTGCCTTATTATCACTAAGAACCTAAAGGCGCAGCATCAAGATCCGTTGGTGTAAGAAACCAGAGAATTGGATGGTTTTTTTAAAACTTGCTTGTGCAGACCTCCTGCTCAATCTAATTTTCGGATAGGTTCTTAATGCAAAGTGACATAATTAACCAGGTTAAAATTAGGAAATGCTACGGAATAATTTAAGGTCCACAACGAAAAACTTTTTGATAATTTCCCTTATGCTTGTAATTTATGCTTCCGGCTGTGCTGCAGTTGAGGACCCTTCGTCCACGCCTGCATTGAACATTCGGAAAACGTTGACACCTTCATTGGATACTTTTCAGATAAATGACACATGCCCTCATATCTGTTGGCTCGGTATCAATCCTGGTATTACATCAAGAGAAGAAGCGCTACATCTGATTAGAAGTTCTGATCAGTTTGTCCAGCAATTCACCCGGCAATCGGACGATGCGATAGAAGCACGTTGGTATACGGAAACAACAAAGGATTACAAGGCTACTATTTATATTGCATTATCGAACGATACAGTGAAATCCATCACCATTAGCCATATAGAACCTTTTACCGTCGATGATTTCGTTCGTTTACTGGGAACTCCCACGGGTGTCCTTTTCCGGTTCGGAAAGTATCCGTACGAAGGTGGGGAATATACTCTTTATAGCCTTTATTATTCATCGTTCAATGCGGTCCTTACAGTTAAATTCCCTGAGGTGCATGAGCCTAAACCAGACGATTTTGTCGATATATTAGAACTGAATCCTGATCTAGACAGCCAATCTTTCCAACCCTGGATAGGCTATCGTTCGCTTGAAGAATATTTCCCTGATGGAATTCCAACAGCGATTCCGCCGTTCCCGCTTGAATAAAAATTATCCAGCATTTTATGGAGCCTCCCCATGCCCGACTCTTCCACCCTCGCTCACTCGCACGACCTGAACCTGCCCGCCTGGGGACCGTACACCAAGAAATACATCGGCATCTCGCACATCCCCGACCTGCGCGCCGGGCTGCGCTTTGACCTGAGCGTGTTCCCCGGCTACTACCGGCGGCAGGTGCTGGTGCCCAACGCCAAGTGGGAATCGGGCTTTCACCCGTGGGAGGCGGCCCCCGACCTCAGCTATTATGCCTATCGCTACGAGATCGAGTGGAAGGACCAGGTTTACTGCGATGTCTCTTTCTCCGATCTGGGGGAAAATGCGCGCCTGGTGCGCTGCGAGTTCGTCAACAACACCGCCCAGCCGCAGAACCTCGTCCTGCATTACATGGCCTACCTCAACTTCCCGCCGGTGCGCACGTACTCCGACGAGGCCGTGCTGCCCTGCCGCGCGCGCCTGCCCGAGGGCGCGCTGTGGCTGGACGCGCTGGATTACGACGACCTGGGCTTTGCCGTTCCCCGCCCGCAAGACAATCTGGTGTATGACGGCCTGTGGCGCGCTGAAGTGCGCGGGCACGGCTTTGTCAACGGCTCCGGGGTGGGCGACGGTTTTGGCCGCGACCCCGGTGATTGGGTGCGGTACACCCTGCGCGTGGATGCGCCGCTGGATGATGCCCTCCTGCTGCTGCGCTACCGTATGCCGGATGGCGCGCCATCCGCCGCCGCCGTCTTCCGCCTGGAACTGGAGGGGCTTGTCGACGCCCACCTGGGCCTGCCGCAAACCGAAAACTTCGCCCTGGCCGAAATCGAGCTGGGCCGCATACCGGCTGGCGCGCACGCGCTGACCCTGACCGCCGAAAAAGGCGCCGCCGTCGAGCTGGACGGCTGGGTGCTGGTCTCTCGCGATCAGGCTGCCGCGGTGGCCTTTGACCCCGTGGCATGGCAGCCTGTACCCGAAATCACCCGCCGGCCCGAGAAGAACAGCCTGCTGCTTAAATATCCGGACTGCTCCGAAACCTACGGGCTGACCTGGTTGGGCGAGCCCTGGGAAATCCGCGAGCTGTACCACGATGAACTGGACCGCTTCCTGCGCTACTACGTGCAGGAGCACGTGCGCAAGACGCTTGCCGGTAACGGGCAGGGGCATTTCACCAACGTCTTCCTGCGCCCCATCGAGGTTCCGCCCGGCGAGCGCCGCGTGCTGTACGGCATGGTTTGTTCGGGCAGCCCGGTTGAAGTGGAAGTCTCGCAGTACAGTTTCTATCAAACCTATGTGGCCCAACCGGGCAGCCTGGAAGACATTTACCAGGAAGCGCGCCAGAAGGTCGTGCGGCTTGACTCCGCGCCTGCGGGAGCGCACGCGGGAGTACCCTCAGGCGCGCCTGAGGGCGCGCCGTACCGCTTCAGCCAGGAGCGCATGGCTGCCACCCTGCTGACCAACGTGGTCTACCCGGTCTACACCCGCCGCCGCTATATCCGCCACTTCACCCCCGGCAAATGGTGGGACTGCCTGTATACCTGGGATTCGGGCTTTATCGGCCTGGGCCTGCTGGAACTGGACCTGGAGCGCGCCGTGGAGTGCCTGAACGCCTACACCACCCCGCCCGGCGACCCCCAGGCGGCCTTCCTCCACCACGGCAGCATGGTCCCCGTGCAGCACTACCTGTTCCACGAGCTGTGGAACCGCACCCAGGACCGCGCCCTGCTGGAATACTTCTACCCCCGCCTGCGCCAGTATTACCAGTTCTTCGCCGGTCATCTGGGTTCCAGCACCACCCGCCGCATGCGCTCGGGGCTGCTCAAAACCTGGGACTACTTCTACAACTCCGGCGGCTGGGACGATTACCCGCCACAGGTCTACGTCCGCGACAATGGCCTGGAGCCGATCGTCACCCCGGTGATCAGCACATCGCACGGCATCCGCATCGCCAAGATCCTACAGCACGCCGCCCGCGCCCTGGGCGAAATGGACGATCTGGCGGCTTACCAGCAGGATATCGACGCCTGGACGGAGGCCCTCAACCGCTGGTCGTGGGACGCGGAGGCCGGGTATTTCAGCTACGTGCGCCACAGCGCGGAAGGCGAGCCGCTGGAATTCCTGCGCCACCCCGGCGGGCAGAACTACAACCTCGGCCTGGACGGGGCCAGTCCCTTCTTCGCCGGGGTGTGCAGCCCCGAGCAGGAGCGCATCATCCTGGAACGCATGATTTCTACCAGCCGCCTGTGGACGCCCATCGGCCTGTGCACGGTGGACAAAACCGCCGACTACTACCGCGTGGACGGCTACTGGAACGGCGCGGTGTGGTTCCCGCAGCAGTGGTTCTTCTGGAAGGCGCTGCTGGATATGGGCAGGTCCAGTTTCGCCGCGCGGATTGCCACTACCGCGCTGGACCTGTGGAAGAATGAAGTAGATACCTCCTATCACTGCTTCGAACACTTCATCGTCCAGTCGGGGAGGGGGGCCGGGTGGCACCAGTTCGGCGGGCTGTGCACGCCCATGCTGCTGTGGTACGGCGCGTACTTCCGCCCCGGGCGCCTCACCACCGGTTTCGACGCCTGGGTGAGCAGCCAGCGCTTCAGCGCGGACTGCCGCCGCCTGGACGCGCAGGTGGAGGTGTTTTCCGAGCGCGCCTCCACCGTCATCGCTGCCATGGCGCCGGGGGCAGGCTACCACGTTACCTGGAACGGCCAGCCCGCCTTTCACATGGAGCGCTTCCCCGGCGTGCTGGAGATTCAGGTGCAGGGGCCAGGCAAGCTGGAGGTCTGGGCGGAATAAGAAATTAAAACCACAGATGAACGCTGATAAACACAGATAAGAGAAGATGCCCTCGTTCCACCGCTCCAGCGGTATGAACGCCTTTCCCTGCGCTCCGCGCCTGCTGGGGCATGGATACCCCCGGAGCATACGCGGAGCGCCGGAACCAGATTCACCTCCCGACCAGCGCCGCGGTCAGCGTGGGGGACCTGTGTACACAGCGCCAGTTGGGACTGCGCCTATTCCTAAACTAATCGCATGATGGGACCCACATGCCTACCAGGCGGCAATGATGCAGATTTCACCTTGCGATTTGTTTAGTTTTCTACCTCCTGGCAGCGCTCGCAAATCCCGAACAGCACCAGATGGTTGGTCACGATCGAAAAGCGGTTCTTTTCCTGCACGGCTGTGAAGAAGCCTCTTACTTCTTCATCTCCAATAGTGGTCACCTGACCGCAATTTTGACACACCAGGTGATGATGCAGCCCATCCGCTAACAGCTCATACACCACCGAGCCGGTACCCATGTCGGAAATAGATACCTTTCCGGCGCCTGCCAGCCGCTCCAGCGCGCGGTAAACCGTTGATGGATTGACGGCGGGTAAACGAGGCCGGATAGCCTCGTACACCTGGTTCGAGGTCAGGTGGGCGTGTTCTTTGGATAAAACCTCAATGATGAATTGTTCTACGGAAGAGGCCCGCATGTTATCTCCATTGTTGGAAATATTATAATGCAATTACTTGCATATGCAAAAATTTGATTTATAATCGACATGGATTTCCTTCCGCTCGATACATATGTACCAGAAAGTCAAGGGGTACAGGCCTGGGACCGGTATGCTTACTCGAATAATAATCCTATTCGCTACTCGGATCCGTCAGGACATTTTGCCTGTGGGGATGGAATCGATGATCCTAGATGTGAGCAATATGAGCAGAGAGGAGCCGGTGTTCAATCCACCCAAGGAAATAATCCAAGTAGCGATCTAATAGATATTGTTGTAAGTGGCTTGTCTTGGGCCTCTGTTAGCGCCGATTATTCTGCCCTTGTTTTATCAGATGTTGAAGCGGCAGTCAGTGATATGTTCGTAATAGGATTTACGGCCGTTGGCTGCGGTGGTGGAGGTGCCTTTGGTCCGGTTACTATTCCAGCAGGATGTGGTGTAGGGGCATTAGCAGGACTTAGTGTAGATATGTGGATCTCTTCTGGCTCGCCTTTAGGTACAGCAGAAAATTTATTAGGAGCTGGAGCGCTAGGGGCAACATTAATTTCCGATGCACTTGTTGGGAATACACAATTTGACCCAATCAAAGGAGATTTACGTATCGGTAAAGATACTATAGTTTCAGGGCGCAACTTCTTTTTTGGATTGGTTCCCGAATCGAACCTGGACGCATGGATTAGTACTTCGCAAGTGAAATATGATACAGATCGCTTGCAAGGTATAAAACCGGGTGGATCGTATAATTTAGTAGAAGGATGGAAGCCAAATGGTTCAGGTTTTCTTGGAGCTGGTCTGCATTTCTACTTTTTCGATTGGTGGTGATCCGTGAACCGAATTTCGATCTTGAGAGAATTGGCAATCATAATGTTTGGATTGGCATCAGCAATATGTGGAATTCTAAGCATATATTTTGCTGTTAGGACAGACCGACGTTTGCCATATATTGAAGCACGGAAAAAAAGTCTAGGGAAAGGATATTTATACTTAATTTTTTCCTTTGGACTAGCGTCGATCATGGCGGTATTTCTCCAACCCTCGAATTATTGGACATTCGCTTTTTGCTTTGTTGGTGGTTTTTTGATTTTTTCCGTAGGTTATGGGATCTCTTATTTACAAATCACCTACATCGGAAAAAACGAAACAGTCAGGAGCATTTTTTCCCCGGAGAAAAGAGATAATGAGAAAAAGAAAAAAGACGAGAAAAGCCAGTAGAAACCACCTGGCACATCCCGTCTTCTCTCGGTGCAACCTTTATTGTACACTAGTTTGGTCTACTTTCAAGAGGCTGTGCCATCCGTTCTTTAACAAAAGAATATTCACCACCTGAAACCAAACGTTTTCAGGCGTTTTGTTTCTGTTCAGTTTTTCTACGTCACGTCTTGAACCGCCGCTCCATGCGTGCTATGATGAAAGCGAGCGGCAAGCCCGGTTCCTGACATCTGGTAACGCCAGGAAAGTCAGGTAAGCTCGTTGGCCCTTGAGGTCATTTCGAGCCTGAGAAAGATCTAGCGATCTTTGGGAAGCCGCTCATTTGTTTGCCGCAGTCGGCAGCTTCGAAGGCGGGAGAACTACCGTCTTCCGTGAGTAGATAAACGATTTCATCTCCTGACCGATCCCGGCCTGGTCAAGCTTCTGGCGGATGAACTCCACCGCCGTTTTGCACTCGCCCCAGTTGTCTTTGCCCACTGTGTAGGCGAACTCGTAATACTTGCGGGCTACCCGCTCCAGGTTGAGTTGCTTTTCGGCCACCTCTTCATGCAGCAGGAACCACACCGCGACAAGCATCTTGCGGGCGATGGCGACAATGGCTTTGTTGCGCCCTGTATGTGGTTCCAGGCGCTCTAACTCGGCTTTCCAACGGGGATCGTGCAGCACGGCCACCTGTGCCGCTTCCACCAGGACCGCACGCATTTCGCGACGGCCGGTTTTGGTGATACCGCCGGTGTGGTTGGTCATCCCTGAGACGTGTACCCGAGCGCCCAACCCGGCGTAGCCAACCAGATGGTCCGGGGTGGGGAAGCGGGAAATGTCGCCAATGGCAGACAACAGAGTCACAGCAGAAATGAAACCCAGGCCGCTGATCTCGAACAGACGCGGGATGCGTGCCTCCTGGGCGGCCCATTCGGCAAAATGCGTTTCGAGCTGCTGGATCTGCTCCAGGGCAAAGTCCAGCGCAGCCAGGTCCGAAAGGATACGGACCTTCTCCAACTTGCTGACGGGCAGCGCTTTCCACCAAACGCGCTGCTCCGGATCGAACAGCGATGCAATACGCCTTGCAAGCGGTTCTTCACCTGGGTCTTGAGCCGGATCATCTTGTTGCGCTGCCCAACCAGGGTGCGCAGATCGCGCACGTCTTGAGGTGGCACCCAGATGCTTTCCAGCAGATCCTTGGCCAGCAGGCGGGCCAGATGATAGGCGGCGATCTTGTCCGTCTTCACCTGGGAATGGACGATGAGCGCAAGATGGGGCGGGTGAACGATGGTCACCGAATGGGCGTGGGGAATCAGTGCGTCATAAACCATGAAGGCGTTGGCGGTCGCTTCCACCACCAGCGCATCTTGCTTGTTGATGACCTTCTGGATCCAGTCTTCCAGGTCAATGAGATCTACCCGGCGCGGCCCATACACCTTGTTGAGTTCCGCGTCTACGCCGGTAGCGACCAGGTAATACTTGTGCAGATCCAGTCCGATGAAGCGAGTGGGCTTGGGTTTGTCCAGGGACATATGACACCTCCGAAAAGCAGGCTTCTGATCGACCTGATCAGAAAAGGCCGGGCGCGTTTCTTTTAAGGGTCATAGCTTCACACACATATTCGGGCTGTGAGCCAGCGCCCACTCCCAGTTGAGTGATCCGAACGGGTCGTCAAACACAATTACGAGCTGACCAAAACCGGTTTCTCAATCGGGCGTCGACGGACCCTAACGCTACGTACCCGGAGTCCGCGTTCCCGTTCATACTCAACAAGAACAGCGTACTCCAAAACGCACCCGGCAGCAACGCGGAGCGTCCTCTCTGTCGCTGGTGTCATACTAACACAATAATTCCTTCTGGAGGCCAGTAATGTTATTTTCACCCTTACCTGCTCCACAGCCCATGCACATTCCCGATGGGTTCCTTTCCGTTGTCGTTTCGATTGTATTTTGGATCATCTCCGCTATCTTCATCGGGGTGGCGCTGCGGAAAACCAATCTTGAATTAGGCGAGCGGCAGGTGCCCTTGATGGGCGTCCTGGCTGCTGCCATCTTTGCCGGTCAGATGCTGAACTTCAGCGTCACCGGCGGCACATCCGGCCACCTGTTGGGTGCGGCGATTGCTGTCATCTTGCTGGGCCCCTGGCCCGCCGTACTGGTGATGACATGCGTCGTTGCCGTCCAGGCCCTGCTGTTCCAGGATGGTGGAATTCTAGCACTGGGCGCTAATATTTTCAACATGGCGATTGTCGGCGTCTTCGTGTCTTACGCGGTTTACACCCTGCTGCGACGGCTGTTTAAAAATCAATCCTGGGGGCTTTTTGTTTCTGGCTTTCTCGCTGCGTGGGCTTCCATTTTGCTTGCGTCGTTATCCTGCGCGCTGCAGCTCGCCCTATCAGGCACATCTCCGGCGAATATTGCCGTTCCGGCCATGGGATTGATTCATGCGTTGATTGGTATTGGCGAAGGCCTGATCACGGTAGGCGCGCTGGCGGTCATCTTTGCTGCGCGGAAAGACTTGCTGCAGGCCAGTGACGCAAAAGCGCGGAACAGCAAAGGCCTTTTGATTGGCGGCGGGCTGATTGCTCTGGCCCTGGCTGTCCTCTCCCCGCTGGCGTCCAGCCATCCGGATGGGCTCGAATGGGTAGCAGAAGAGCACGGCTTTATCAATGCCGCCAGGGACTCGCTCTACAATATTTTCCCGGATTACGTCTTTCCAGGGATACCGGACCCGGCCCTGGCAACCATCATCGCGGGCATTGTGGGCGCGCTGATCGTATTTGGCGCGGCCTACGGGGTAGCCAGAGCCCAAAAAGCGGCGCCTGTTCGCGAGGAGAACCGCTAGCGCTGCCTGCCTC
This sequence comes from uncultured Anaerolineaceae bacterium, assembly GCA_964437595.1. Classification (GTDB taxonomy): domain Bacteria; phylum Chloroflexota; class Anaerolineae; order Anaerolineales; family Anaerolineaceae; genus DSYU01. The sequence continues at coordinate 105 of CAYTHO010000032.1, read as the reverse complement.
CCACGTCCTGGCGTAAAGAGGCAACCCTTCAACGTTCCGGCACCCCTGTTTAAAAAGCCATTTCCCTGCCCTTCCTCGCTTCGCTGGAAGGGGAGATGATTTGAA
>CAYTHO010000031.1:0-56856 GCA_964437595.1 uncultured Anaerolineaceae bacterium | reverse complement strand
CGGCCCCGCACGTTTGCTTCGCCCGCTTTCCGGTGAAACCAACGGTTCCAACCCATTCAAAAGAGAGTAATGCATGCCCCATTACGGTTTTAACTTCCAGTGGATGTTTGTCTGGCGCCCGGGAATGCTCCCCCAGGAGCCCGACCTGAAAGCCCTCGACTTTATGGCCGAGCAAGGCTTCAACTTCGTGCGCGTCACCACCGATTACCGCTTCTGGACCAACCTCAGCGACCCGGACGGCCCCGATTATTTCCACCCCAACGAAGATGTATTTCTCTACATCGACCGCTACCTGCAGGCCTGCCGCGAGCGCGGCATCCACCTCAGCCTGAACCAGCACCGCGCGCCGGGCTACTGCATCAACGGAAACCACCTCGAGAAGCACAACCTGTGGCTCGACGAGGTGGCGCAAAATGCCTTCGTTTTCCTCTGGCAGAACTTTGCCCGCCGCTACCAGGGCGTCTCCGCCGACGAACTGAGCTTCGACCTGCTCAACGAGCCGCCCAACCCTGGCGAATATGGCATGACCCGTGAAAACCACGCTGCGATCATGCGGCGCGCGTTCGCCGCCATCCGCGAAGTGGCCCCCACCCGCCCGGTCACCATCGACGGGCTGGGCGGCGGGCACATCGCCATGCCCGAGCTGGCCGATTTAGGCGCCACTCACAGCGGGCGCGGCTACCAGCCCATGGCGATCAGCCATTACAAAGCCACATGGTGGGACGGGCACAAGGGCCTCAGCGAGCCGGATTATCCCGGTCTCAACTGGAACTGGACGGTCTGGAACAAAGACGCCCTGCGCGATTTCTACCTGCCCTGGCGCGAGGTGCAGGCTAAAGGAACGCCGGTGCACATCGGCGAGTTTGGCTGTTTCAACCAGACCCCCAACGATGTGGCCCTGCGCTGGTTCAGCGATTTGTTCGCCCTGTACAAGGAGTTCGGTTGGGGCTACGCGCTGTGGGGCTTCGAGGGCGCGTTTGGCATCATCGAGCACGGCAGGCCGGGGGTGAAGTATGAGGACCACCACGGTTACAAAGTGGACCGGGCGCTGCTGGACCTGATGCTGGAAAGCCGGGTATAACCCCTCGTTCGTTGTAATGTTTTTGTAATTTCAAGGCGTGCGCTGCATTTGGATCATCGTGTTATAATTTAGCCGGCTAATGATTAGCCGGCTAAATGGTTGATAGGGATGATTGATGTTTGAAGAGAAGTTGACCGGACTGCGAGAGCTAGATTTTCTGGTGGCGCAAGTCAGCCACCTGCACTATTCCCGGGCCCACCAGCTCCTGGATGGGCTTGGCCTGTACCGCGGGCAGCCGCCCGTGTTGCGTATTTTGTGGGAGAAGGAAGGTATCACCCAAACCGAGCTGGCCGAGCGCATGAAGGTAAAGCCCGCCACGGTGACCAAGATGCTGCAGCGCATGGAGAAGGCCGGGTTCATCACCCGCCGGCCCGACGCGCAAGACCAGCGCGTCTCGCGCGTTTACCTTTCCGACAGCGGGCGGGCCGTCCAAAACCAGGTCGAGGCGGTGTTTCAAAAAATTGCCGAGGAGACCTTCGCGGATTTCGCCGAAGAGGATACCGTTCTGCTGCGCCGCTGTTTGCTGAAAATCCGCGAGAACCTGGCGCAGGCGATGGGGGAAAAACCGTGTGACTGACGGGGATTTCGTCATTCAGATTGTAGAAATTTTTACATCAATATAGGTGAAAACAATGAAGTCAGGATTGAAGTTAGCCAGGTTTCTCAAACCATACTGGCGCTGGGCAGCGCTCGCGCCGCTGCTGATGATGCTGGAAGTGGCGATGGATCTGCTCCAGCCGCGCATGGTCCAGCGCATCGTCGATGAGGGCATTGCCCGCCTGGATCTCAACCTCGTCATCCAAACCGGGGCATTGATGATCCTGCTGGCGGTGATCGGCGCGCCGGGCGGCATTCTTAATGGTTTCTTCGCCGAGAAAGCCGCGCAGGGTTTTGCCGCCGATCTGCGTGAAGCGCTCTTCCGCAAGGTGCAGACGTTTACGTTCCGCAACCTGGACGAGCTGGACACCGGGCAGTTGATCACCCGGCTGACCAACGATGTCACCCAGATGCAGGAGGCCATCGTTATGCTGCTGCGCATGTTGGTACGCGCGCCGCTGCTGCTGGTCGGCAGCCTGATTATGGCTGTGGTCACCAGCCCGCAGCTCACCTTTCTCCCGCTCGTCCTGATCCCCATTGTGCTGATACTGGTGGTCTGGATCATTGGCAAAGTGACGCCCATGTTCACCAAAGTGCAGGAACGGCTGGATGCGCTCAACGAGGTGATGCAGGAGAACCTGGCCGGCGTGCGGGTGGTGAAAGCCTTCGTGCGCGGGCTGCACGAAATCCAGCGCTTTGGCGCGGCCAACAACAACCTGGCCAACCAGGCCATCGAGGCAGGGCGCACGGTTGCCGTGATCCCCGCCTTTATGATGCTGATTATGAATTTCGCCACGGTCGCCGTGTTATGGTTCGGCGGCGGGCAGGTCATCCAGGGCAACATGCAGGTCGGGCAGATCATCGCGTTTGTCAATTACCTCACCACCACCCTGTTCTCTCTGGTGATGGTCAGCCAATTGATTATCCAGATGGCGCGGGCCGAAGCTTCCGCCAAACGCATCCAGACCGTGCTCGAAACCGTCCCAGATGTTCAGGACCAGCCCAATGCCCGAAAGGTCATGGAAGGCAAAGGCCAGGTCACATTCGAAAACGTCACCTTCAGCTACAACGGCAACGGCGGCGACCCGGTGCTCAAGGGCGTCAGCTTCACTGCCGAGCCGGGGCAGACCGTGGCGCTGCTGGGCACCACCGGGGCGGGGAAATCCAGCCTGGTGAATCTGATCCCGCGCTTTTACGATGTGCGCTCCGGGCGGGTCGCCATTGACGGAGTTGACGTACGTGAGATCGAGCAGGAGACGCTTCGGCGAAAGATTGGCGTGGCCCTGCAAGAAGTGGTGCTGTTCAGCGGCACCATCCGCGATAACATCCGCTATGGGCGGCCCGATGCAGCCGAAGAAGAAGTGATCGCGGCGGCCAAGGCAGCCCAGGCCCACGATTTTATTCTCTCCTTCCCCGAGGGGTATGATACCCAGCTTGGGCAGCGCGGGGTGAACCTTTCCGGCGGGCAGAAACAGCGCATCGCCATCGCCAGGGCGCTGCTGGTCAAACCGGATATTCTCATTCTGGATGACAGCACCAGCGCGGTGGATGTAGAAACGGAAGTGCGCATTCAAGAAGCGTTGGAGGAGATCATGCGCCAGCGGACCAGTTTTGTGATCGCTCAGCGCATCAGCACCGTGCTGAACGCCGACAAAATCCTGGTGCTGGAAGACGGGCAGATCGCGGCGCAGGGCACGCACCGCGAATTAATGGAGAACAGCCCAATTTATCGTGACATTTATGAATCACAGCTTGGCAACGGAGTAACGGTACAATGAGCGAGCAGCGCCAGAATCGACCCGGCGGGTCCCGAGCCGATAACCGCCCCGCGCCCTTTATGGGCCCTCCGCGCGGCGGTATGCGGGGCATGTTTATGGAACCAGAGAAATCGAAAAACACCAAGGCTACCCTGCTGCGCCTGTGGAAATACATCGATCGCCAGCGCTGGGTGCTGATCGGCACCACCTTCCTGGTGATCTTGACCTCGTTTGCCGGCCTGCTCGGCCCGTATTTTATGAGCATGGCAATCGATACCTATATCGAGAAAGGCGACCTGGCCGGGCTGGCTCGCCTGCTGGGGCTGATGGGGGGCATGTACATCCTTGCGTCGGCTGGCACCTGGCTGCAAACGTACCTGATGGCCGGGGTCTCGCAGCGCGCCGTACGTGATATGCGCGAGGACCTGTTCACCCGCCTGCAAATGCTGCCCGTGCGATTCTTCGACCAGAGCGCGCACGGCGATCTGATGAGCCGCCTGACCAACGATATGGAAAGCATCTCCAACATCCTGGCCTCCAGCTTCAGCCAGTTGATCTCCAGTGTGCTGAGCCTGGTGGGCGTAATTATCTTCATGTTCGTGCTGAATGTGCCGCTGGCAGTCATCAGCCTGATCGTGATGCCGCTGACCTACTTCCTCTCGCGCGCCATCGCCAAACGGACCCGACAGGGCTTCCGCGAGACGCAGAAAACCCTGGGCGAGCTGAACGGGATTATCGAAGAGACGATCACCGGCGAGCGCACGGTAAAGGCCTTTGTGCGCGAGCAAACCGTGGTGGAGGATTTCTCCAAAGTCAACCGCCACCTACAAAAAGTCGCCCTGCGCGCGCGTGTATTTGCCGGGTCGATGGGCCCGGTGATGAACATGGTCAACAACCTGGGGCTGGCGATTGTGGCAGCGTCCGGCGGCTGGCTGGCGGTGCAGGCCGTGGCAACCGTGGGCGAGGTGGCGGCATTCATCAACTACGCCCGCCAGTTGAGCTGGCCGCTCAACCAGATCGCGCAGTTATTCAACAGCATCCAGTCGGCCCTGGCAGGAGCGGAGCGCGTCTTCGAATTGATGGACGAGCTTCCGGAAACCGACGCGCCTGAGGCGCAGCCGCTGGAGCGCGTAAAAGGCGAAGTGACCTTAAACCAGGTTGATTTCAGCTACCAGGCGGGCGTGCCGGTGTTGAAAAACGTCAGCCTGCACGCCGAGCCGGGCCAGATGATCGCCTTGGTGGGGCCAACCGGCGCGGGCAAAACCACTATTGCCAACCTGCTCACCCGATTCTATGATGTAGACAGCGGCTCAATTGAAATCGACGGGCAGAACGTGAGCATCTGGAAGAAAGACGACCTGCGCCGCAAGCTGGGCCTGGTGCTGCAGGATAATTTCCTATTTGCCGATACGGTGATGGCCAACATTCGCTACGGGCGGTTAGAAGCGACTGACGAAGAAGTAAAGGCCGCTGCGCGGTTAGCCAACGCCGACCTGTTCATTCACCGCCTGCCGCACGGCTACGATACCGTACTGTCTGAGCGAGGCAGCAACCTGAGCCAGGGGCAGCGCCAGCTTCTGGCTATCGCGCGCGCCGTGCTGGCCGACCCCGATATCCTCATCCTGGACGAGGCCACCAGCAACGTAGACACCCGCACCGAAAAGCACCTCCAGGAAGCCCTGCTGCGCCTGATGAAAGGCCGCACCAGCTTCGTGATCGCGCACCGCCTTAGCACCATCCGCGACGCCGACCAGGTGCTGGTGATCAATAACGGCGAGATCATCGAGCGCGGCACGCACGAGAGCCTGCTGGCCCAAAAGGGCTTTTATCACAACCTGTACGTGAGCCAGTTCAAGGGGCAGTTACAAGCGGCATAGTGTAAACGGTTGATGGACATGGATAGCCATGTTCATCAACCGTTTATTTTTTTTTCCAACCGCAGGCTGATCGCCTTGGCTGAAGCCGCGGAGCGGGTGTTTACCTCCAGTTTGGCGAAGAGCGATTTAAGGTGCCGCTTGACTGTATTCTGCGTGATGGTCAGGCTGCGGGCAATCTCTTTGTTGGTCATGCCCTGAGACAGCAATGTCAGAACCTCGCGCTCGCGGTAGGTCAGGCTCTCGGTAATGGGATCGAGCACCTTACTATTGCGGGCCTCCGAGATCGTTTGCTTGAAGGCCTTGCGGTCGAAGGATTGTTTTTCCAGGCAGGCGAAGATCAGGCGTTCCTGGTAGGCCTGCTCGATGCGGGTGGGTTCCGCATAGCCGCTGACCACCACCACTGGGACGCGGGCCTTTTGCATATTCGCCAGCAGGCGAAAGCCGTCGCGGTTTTCGTCGGAAATCGAGCTTGCCAGAGAAAGGTCAACCACCGCCACCTGGCAGCGCTCGCGCATCAACAGACCCAGGGCCTCCACATAGCTTCCGCTGGCGCGCACCTGGTAACCGGCGTCTTCCAAAAGCTCGGTTAACAGGCTTCGCCAACCTGCATCATCCTCCACCACCAGCGCTGTGTATTTCTCTTCTTCCTTTTCCCTTTCGATCCTGGGATGCAGCGCGGCGGAACTGATTCTGGAGGGAGCGTCTAAAGAGGATTCCACCGCCGGGGCCTGGGTCATGGCATCCGTAATCGCTTCGCGGAAATCGGAGCGCCGGAACACCTCTTTGCGCAGGCAGGTAAAGGCGCCCAGTTCGCGCATCACCTGCACAGCCAGTTCCACCGTGGCAAAGCCAGACAGGAACAGGATCACGCAGCCAGGGTCAAGCCGCCGGACTGATTCGGCTACGCTCAATCCATCCTGATTGCGGTGGTCCGTGCCGCCCAGCGACAGGTCGAGGATGGCGACCCTGTGCGGGTTTTTATGCAGCAGGTCGACGGCTGCTTCATAGTTATCCGCCAGATCGACTTCCAGCCCCATATCGGCCAGGATCTCGCCCAGAATCTGCTGCCAGGAGGGATCATCCTCTACCACCAGGGCGCGCGGGCGCACCTCGGGGGCAGGGTTTAAGCCTGCGGCCTGATTTTTCGGTACGCGGCCTGATTTAACCCGGTGGGTTACGTTGTTCGCCATTCTTCTTCTTTCCCTGTCAATGGGGATGCCAGCGGCAGGGTGAGCAGGAAGGTGGTCCCTGTTTTACCGTCGCTCTCGACCGTCACGCTGCCGCCAAAACGAGCCATCAAGGATTTGACCCACCATAACCCAAATCCCAGCTTGCCGGGGTGCGCGGTCGAGCGCCCGCCAGGCCGCGCCGAATAGTTGAATTCGAAAATGCGATCATGGAACTCGGGGGTAATTCCCGGGCCGTTGTCGCTGACCATCACCTGCACCTGGCTGCCCTGCACCCACCCGCGGATCACCACCCGCCCCTTTCCGCCCATCGCGTCCGAGGCGTTCTCCAGCAGGTTGGCAAACACCAGGCCCAGCCGCTGCGGCCCCGCCTGGACCGGCGGCAGGCTTTCCAGCCCTTCCACCAGCACTTCGACGCTTTCTGGCAGGTGGGTGGAAGCAATCGCATCGCGCACGCTCCCAACAATCGACACGGGCGCGAGCTGGATGGGGTTCAGGTGGAACAAACTCTCACGGACCACCTCCATCGCCTCCGCAGCGCTGCGCTGGATCTCGGACAGGTTCTTTTCCAGGTATGGGTCAGCCGCCAGCGCGGCATGCGATTTGTCCTGAATCCCCTCCACGCGAACGGGGATGGTTCCGATCTTGTTATTCAGGCGGTGCAGCAGGTTCGCGGCGACATCGCCGATGGCCGCGAAGGTTTCCGTCACCGCGCGCTGATCCTGGGCAATGCGCAGGGCTTCTTTTTGCTGCGAAAGCTGGACGGCCAGCGCGGCATAATGCCCCAGAATATCCAGTACTTTTTTGTCCCAGTCGGATTGGTTGAAGTCGCGCGTATCGCCAGGGGCAGTGTGCACGCTGAACGCGCCGATGGGGCTGCCCTCCGGGTTGGGAAGCAGCGGGACGATCAGCGCCGCGCCTCTACCGGAGAAGTCGGGTAAATCAGGGTAGTGCTGGGCCAGTTCCCCCGCAGTGGACTCGTCCCAGGGCGCCTTTACCGCCACGGGTTGCCCGGTAAGAACAGCCCGCCCCGCCAGGGCCAGCCCGGTGGGCAGGCGCAGATTCTGCACGCCAGCATGGGTAGAAGCCTGGAGAACAAGCTGGTCTTTTTCCAGCAGCCAGATCATACCTGAAGGGACATTGAGCAGGTCGCAGGCGCGCTCAACCAGCGCCCGGTAAATCTCCTGGGTCGACAGCCTGGGCAGCAGTGATGACACATCCAGGAGCGTATCCAGCAGGCGCGCTTCCTGAATGGCGACCACCGCCTGAGACGCCAGAATCTGTAAAATATAGCGATCCTGCTTATCAAATGCGTTTACCAGCGGGCTTTCCAGGTTCAACACGCCCTCTAAGCGGCCGCTGGCGCCAATCAGCGGAACAGCAACCTCGGAACGCATGGCAAGCTCGTGATCGAGCGGGTAATAAATCTGCCGCCAGGGTTCTTGCTGCAAATCAGAGATCATCACCGGTTCGCGGTGCAGCGCAACCGTGCCCATCACTGAGTGTTCATCGATGGGCAGTGTTTCCACCGCCGGCTGCTCCAGGTCCACGCCTGAGATGACCTGGTAGATCAGGTTCTTTCCGCTGCGGTCAACCAGGCGAAAAATGCCGTAGTGCGCGTCGGTCACTTCCAGGGCCACCTGCAAGATGGCGTCTAACGTGCCCTTCAGATTTGAGCGCGAGGAAATCAGCCAGCTCGCCCGGCGCAGGCGGCGCAGTTCGCGCTCCTTGCGAACTTGCTCCTGCTGCGCCAGGTAGTACTGGCGCGCCAAAGAAAGCGTGATCGCGGTGAGGTTGACGAAATTTTCGAGCATGAGCAGTTCCAGCTCGTTGAAGGGGCGCTGCTCGTGAAGGTAAACGTACAGCGCGCCGAGCACCTCGCCGCCCACCATCAACGGGAAGCACACCATCACCCGCGCGCCCATGCTCACCTTGGCGGCGTTGATTTCCAGGCCAGGCTCCTCATAAGACAGCACGCGCTGCTTGCGCGCCACAGCCCGCGCCCCCAGCCCGTCCAGGCGAGGCGAGTCATCCAGGCCGGGGATCGGCTCTTCCCCCGCCGACACGCGCGAAGCATGATCAAAGACCGTTTTCGATTCGTCGTAAGGATACAGAACAGCGGAAGATCCCGGCACCACTTCCGTCGCGCTGTTGACGATCATGCGCAGCACCGTCTGGATGCTGGCAAGGTCATCCGGATCAAGCTGGTTAATAGCTGATCCGATCTTGTTCAGGTGCGCAAAGGCTTCAAGCAGGCGTGGTGGGGCCGTCATAAATGTCGTTTCCTGTTGTTATCATAATCGGTTCGCCATACGCCGTTCAGTACCCAAATGGGGCATATTTCGCTTCTTCATTCGCCCAGCAGGCGACGGTTAATTTCCTGAACATCCGTTGTATAACGGATCAATTCATCCTGCAGGCGGTTGGTATCGCTGCCGTACTGCATGCGGCGCGCCAAAAAAGCAAACTCCTCGCTGCCCTCCGGCGGCGCGGTAATATCGCGCGCATTGCCGCGCACCACCCGCAGCGAGTCGATGAACCAGCGCAGGAAGGTGTTGGCTTTGCGCAGGCGGGTGTAATCATCTTGCGAGATGATTTTTGCCGCAGCCAGGGCCGCCAGGGCTTCGCGGGTGTTGGTCTTTCGCAGCGCTTCAATCGCGCCACCGTGGGTGATTTGCAGTCCCTGCACCAGGTACTCGATATCGACCAGCCCGCCCGGGCTGTACTTCAGGTTGTACGTACCGCCCGTCACCAGGTGACGCACCTGGCGCTCGCGCATGGCGCGCATAGAAGTCACATCGAAGGGCTCGCCGGTGTACACAAATGCATCGCGCAGCTCGGTGATCTTTTTGCCCAGCCCGGGGTTCCCGGCCACGGGGCGCAGCCGGACCAGCGCCTGGCGTTCATACGCCCACGCCGGCCCATCCGAGGCAAAGTAGCGCCGGAAGGCATCCAGCGAAACGGAAAGGCTGCCCGCCTTGCCGTACGGACGCAGCTGCAGATCGATCTCAAAGATCCCTTCGCGCCGGGCGCGGATGGCGCGAACAAAATTTTGGACCAGTTTTTCGTAGAATTCCGTGCTGGAGATGACCTGCGGCCCGGAGGTCTGGCCGTTGCCCGAGTAAATAAACATCAGCTCGATATCGGAGGCGAAGCCCAACTCGCGCCCGCCGAACTTACCCAGCGCGCAGATGCTCATTTCACTGACCACACCGCGCGGCCCGGCTGCGCAATCAGCTGTTTCCAGGCACGGTGTGCCGTATACCACGCGCAGATCTTCATGGCACAGGTGATATGCGGCATTAATGACTACTTCCGCAAGGTCGCTCAACTCAGCCGCAAAATCCCAAAATTCGCGAGTATGCCCGAGGATGTGACGCATATCGATGCGGAACATCTCGCGGTCTTTGAAGGAATTCAATGCCTCCTGCCAGGGAGCGTCGTCGGACGGCGGCTGCGGGCCAGCATGCACGGCAGCCAGGATAGCCTCCAGTTCGGCCTGAAGCTGGTCGCGGCTCTTCGCCGTTTCCAGCGCGTCCATGTCGGTGACCACCGGGTACAGGTTGACGTACTGCATGCGCAGGAAATCATCCCACAAGAAATCACTGACCCCCAGCAGGCGCGCCATGGCCTGCAGTACCTCAGGGCGTTCCAGCGAGCCTAGTTCATCCGGCCAATTCGGGCGCTTAAACAACTGGCTGATAAACTCCGGGAAGTGCAGCAGGGCCGATTCGGGGTTCGGTGAATTCGGCAGCAGGTGGGTGAAATGCTTGATCAACACGGTGGCGGCGCGTAGCTCGCGCTGGCGGTTGGGATCGGTGATCTTCTGCCCGTTGTCATCGGTGACGAACAACGTATCGCGCACCCGGTTCCCGGAGGAACTGACCAGCACCTGGGCAATGTAGATGCGATTAATCGCCAGCGCGTTGGTGAACTCGTACAGGAAACCAACCGTATCCGGGGTATCGATATGCAGAACGGTATAGCGGTCAGAGCTTTCGTTATCGATTTCAATTTCAATCGGGAACAGCGTATTGGCGGCATCGGGCTGCGCGCCGGTCGTGGAGCCTTTCGCGGCGGCCCGGGCTTCCTGGGCCTTGAACAGCATCGCCCCAACTCGTTTTGCCAGCAGCCCGCGCGCCTCGCTGCGCTGTCCAACGCGCATCATCTGCAGCAAGTCCTCGAGGTCCCTGGCATACTGCGCGCTAATTTCAGGCCAGGGTTTTCCATCGCGAACCGCGCGAACGGTGAATACATCCACAATCTTGCGCTCGCCGTTCCGGGTTTTCAGGCCGGCGGCAGACTCGGTCGAGCGGCGGGCAGCCGTGGAGAGCGGTTCATAGGTGAAGGCAGAACCGGTGAGAATATCCTGCCCATACACGTACATCAGGCCGCAGATCAACGACAGCTCGCCGGGGAAGTCGTATGCCACCACAGTCACCTGCCAATCTTGCGCCTCCTGCCCCTCTACCGCCGGGAGCAGTTTGCCTTCTACCACCGACAGGCGCTTCTGATCCAACTGCCCCGCCAGGGCCGCATGGCGCGCCACCTCATCGTCGCTGAACTGCTCCGCATAGGTAGGGTTCATTCGCGCCAGGTGGGTATCGACGAACTGCGAACCACCTGCTGGCATCGAATGATCTGGATCACCAGAAGGCAAATGCAAACGGCCCGTTTTTCTCATCTCGATTCTCCCTACGTAACGCAAATACACTTTGCGGATAGCGTGTGCGTGCTGCTGGTACTGCCGCACGAAATTCTCCCCCGCCAAAGCGCCCTCGAACCCTAAACGGCGCGCCAGGTTTGCGATCGCCACAGGATCATCCGGCAGGGTGTGCGTCTGGCGGTAATCCATCATCTGCAAATGATGCTCGATCGTACGTAAAAATATGTAGCCTTCCGAGAGCACGCGATATTCGCTCATCGAGAGCAGGCCAGCCTTCGTACAGCGCGACAGGGCCTTCAACGTGTTGGGGCTAAGCACATCACCCGCCTGGCCCGGGTTGTTCGCACCGTAGGTAAGCTGCAAGAACTGCACAACAAATTCCACATCGCGGATCGATCCTTCGCCCAGCTTGACATCGCTTCCGCCGCGCCCTTTTTGCTGCGCAAAGGCCTCCGTACGCTGTTTCATCGCGAACACATCCGCGCGAATCGACTCGAGCGGCTGTTCAAACATCACGCCAGATGGCGCGCGTACGCCGTTGAGGAAAGCCTCTCCAACGGACGAATCTCCGGCTACGATGCGGGCTTTCAGCAGGGCCTGCTTTTCCCACAGCAGCGCGTTCTTCTTCAAATACCCCAGGTAGCCATCCACCGAAGATACCAGCGGGCCGACCTTGCCCCACGGGCGCAGGCGCATATCGACCCGGTAAAGGAATCCTTCGGTCGTCACCCGCGCCAGGCCATCGATCAGCCGCTCGCCCAGGCGGATAATCGCCGGGGAGATTTCACTGGCGAGGAAGAGGAAGTCAATGTCGGAGCTGTAGTTTAACTCGCGCCCGCCCAGCTTGCCCATACCGATCACGGCGAAACCATTGGAAGGAATGCCCACCTGCGCGGCGGCAATCTCCAGGCACACGCGCACCAGGCAATCCGCCAGGTTGGATAGCTGAAGCGTCACCGCGGGCAAGTCAAACAAATAGAGCAAATCGCAGGCTCCAATACGCAGCAGTTCCCAACGCTGAAAGCGCCTCAGTGCATCGAACTGATCGTTCGGGAGCGTGTAATTCGCAATCACCGCCCGCGCCTCAGCGGCGAATTCGCGCCGGTTTTTGGCCTTCGACAGGCGGCGGTGATCGATGAGCCTTTCAATATACTCCGGGTTGCGCAGGAGAATTTCGGCCAGGAACTGGCTGCCCGAGAACAGGCGCACCAGCATCTCCACCGCGCGGGGCTGGACCGCCAGAAAGCGCAGCATATTGAGATCGAGCTGCGCGCCGTCCGCGGCGCCCATGCGCTCTCCCGCGCCTTGGACAAAGCGCTCGAAGGTTGCCAGCACCCGGTCCGGGTCGCCCGCCGTGGATAAGGCTGAAAACAGGTGCGGGGCAAATGCGACAAATGCCGCGCGGTGTTCGGGGCTGGCCGTCAGGCGGCGCAGGCTGCGGGCTGCCGCGCGCCCATCCGCGAACCCATGCGCGCACAACGCCTGGCAGAGGGCCTCACTGGCGGCTGCCGGCTGACTCTCTGCCAGGATTAAGTTGACGAGCTGTTCATGAACCATCCCTGCCCCTGCCCAATATCGGTTAGGCTGATTATAGAAAGGATGGGATGGGTTGTCAACGGATGATAATTAGAGGAACAACTCGAATGTGACCAGCTCCGCCAGGGGCAGCAAAAAATACAGGCAGAGCAAACAACGCGCAGCAGCATTAAAAGTTGTGGGAAATGACCCATTTGGGTAATACCCGTACCCGAGGGATTCTCATAGAATAGGGTCAAGTTATTGTGATGTTATCGGTTTTTTGAAATTCAACGGCCTGGTACGGCCAAAGGGAAGGAAAAAATGGCTCTAACTCCGAAAGATGTCGTCAAGATGGCGGAAAATGTAAAGATGGTGGATTTCCGCTTTACCGATTTACCCGGTACATGGCAGCACTTTAGCATTCCGGCGCACCGGTTATCGGAAGATCTGTTTGAGGATGGCATTGGGTTTGACGGATCGTCGATCCGCGGGTTCAAAGAAATTCACGAATCCGACATGCTGCTGATACTGGACCCAACCACCGCGTTTCTCGATAAAATATTGGAAATCCCCACGCTGGTGATCCTCTGCGACGTATACGATCCCATCACCCGCCAGCCCTACTCCCGCGACCCGCGCTACGTGGCACGCAAGGCGGAGACTTATTTGAAGCAGACCGGCATTGGCGACGTCAGCTACTGGGGCCCGGAGGCCGAGTTCTTCATCTTCGACGATGTTCGCTACGGGGGTGGAGTCAATTCATCCTTCTATTACATCGACAGCCAGGAAGGCTGGTGGAAGAGCGGCGAAGACCTGAAGCCCAACCTGGGCGCGCAGATTTCCCCCAAACGCGGTTACTTCCCTGTACCGCCCGCAGACCATATGCAGGACATCCGCAGTAAGATGGTGATGGCCCTGGAAGATGCTGGAGTAGAAATTGAACTTCACCATCACGAGGTGGCTACCGCGGGGCAGTCAGAAATCGGTATGAAATACGACACCCTGCTGCGCATGGCTGACAAGGTGATGACCTACAAGTACATTGTGAAAAACGTGGCACGCGCTAACGGGCTCACCGCCACCTTCATGCCCAAACCGCTCTTCGGCGATAACGGCTCGGGCATGCACGTGCACAGCTCCATTTGGAAGGGCGCGGCCAACTGCTTCTATGATGAATCGGGCTACGGCGGCCTTTCGGAAACGGCCAAGTACTACATCGGTGGCCTGCTGAAGCACGCCCCGGCCCTGCTGGCCTTAGCCGCACCGACCACCAACTCATACCGCCGGTTAGTGCCGGGCTTTGAGGCGCCGGTCAACCTGGCCTACTCACAGCGCAACCGCTCGGCTATCTGCCGCATCCCGGTGTATTCGAAGAGCCCCAAGGCCAAACGCATCGAGTTCCGCGCGCCAGACCCTTCCTGCAACCCCTACCTGTGCTTCGCCGCGCTGCTGATGGCGGGCCTGGACGGCGTGCAGAACCGCATCGATCCCGGCGACCCATCGGATAAGGACCTGTACGAACTGCCTTATGAAGAAGCCAAGCTGATCAAACAGGTGCCCGGTTCGCTCTCCGATGTGCTCGAAGCGCTCGAAAAAGATTACGAATTCCTGCTCAAGGGCGATGTGTTCACCACCGATATGCTCGAAGCCTACATCGATTACAAACGCGAGTTCGAGGTAGACCCCATTCGCATGCGCCCGCACCCGCACGAATTCACCATGTACTTCGACGCCTGATTTGGGTTCACTCCTTGCCAAAGGTTCTTTACTTAATGGTAATTACTGGTAGAACTTCCTCCTGAAGTTATTCCTTGCCAAAGGGGTACGGGTATTGAGGAGGCCGAGAGGGACAGCTCGGCCTCCGATCCATTTAAATCCCAAAATACGAAACCTTGCGCAGCGGGTAGTATTTTCCAGAAGGCCGATCTAGAATCACAGTAACAAAAAATCACTTATTTTCTTATAAAGGGGATTACGATGAAAAATAAGAAATGGGCTTACCTTCTGATATTCAGCGTGCTGGTACTGGTCAGCATGGCGTGTAACTTCAGCGCCAGCACCGCCAACATCAAAGATGCAAAAATGTACCGCGACAGCGAAGGAACAGATGCCACCACCACCTTCGCGCAAGACGATACCTTCTACTGCATCGTTGAGCTGGCCAATGCCCCGGATGACACGAAAGTCAAAGCCGTATGGACAGCCGTTGCGGTGGAAGGCGAGGACCCCAACACGCTGATCGATGAAGCCGAGTTGGAATTTGGCGATGGCACGCTGACCTTCGACTTGGCAAATAACGGCGCGTGGCCGGTGGGAGCGTATAAGGTCGATTTATATTTGAATGATAAGCTCGACCGCACGCTGGATTTCGAAGTAAAGTAAAAAACCAAAATCGCAGTCTCAAGAAACCTGGGGGAGTGCGCATAAACTCCCCCAGGTTTGTTTCTTTCGGAAAGACAAGGCGGGGCATTATAGGGTGCGAAGGAAATCTACGGCTTGAAGCAGGGTAGATGGATCGCCAAACCCGCCGGCTTTGGTGATCACCGGAAGGCCGGCGTGCGGCCCATCCGCAAGGCGCCCCCAAACTATGCCGGGCGTAACTTCGCCGCCCAGGTCGAACGCGCTGCAGTGGAGCGCATGCAGCAGCGCGGCGGCGGTATCCCCACCGGACACCACTAATCCCCCTACTGGAACAGACGCCATTAAGGAGGCGGCGACCCCGGCAAGGCCAGCCGCGATTGGCTTTTCCATACCGGTCAGCAGCGGGGCATCGTCCGGGCAGATGAGGATGGACTGGCCCATCGCCAGGGATCGCGCGGCAGCAGGGGGTGCCTGCACCGGCTCCATCAAAATGCCCGACCCAACCAGAAATCCCGCCTCGACCAGGGAGCCACTATTACCGACTATACGAAATCGCCCGGGATCAATGGGGATGACGATTATTCCGTGCTGGCGGCAACTTTCGACTTGCGCAAGCGCCACCAGGCTGCGAGACCCCACAACGGTGATGACCGGCAGATCGGCGCTCACCCGCGCAAGCGACCTGCCCCCATCGGGCAAGGCCCCGGCATACGCGCGCGCCAGCCCAGCCGACCCACACAGAACATGGAGCCCTGCCCGGCGCGCGGCAAGCGCCAGTGTAGATAAATCCGCGTCGTCCCCGGCATCGGCGATAATCACCCCGGGCCGCTTGAAAATCTCCACGAGGTGGTCTGCTCCCTGGCGAATCTCCTTCGTCTCGACCGCCCGGGGCTTGCCCGTGGCGGCAAACAAAGCGCGCATATCCGGCTGGGAGACGTCTTGGGCAAATTCCGTCTCCTCCAGGGGGACGCCGCGCACCCACACTCTTCCCGCGCGAACGACCCGGCCCTGGCTCGGGAAAGCCGGGCAAACCAGGGCGCGGTCCGCTGATACCATACGCATCACAGCAGCCAGTTCCACCCACGGGTGCCCGCGCAGGGTGGAATCGATCTTTTTATACACCAGACTGCCCGCACCCAGGCCCAGAGCGTGAGCGGATTCTTCAACCACTCGCGCCGCCTGTTCGGTGGAGAGCGAGCGGGTTTCGGTGCTCAGCACGCGTACAGCGGCGCCGCTGAAATCGGCCCGGGGCGAAAAAGCCACCCGCACCGGCCAGCCGCGCCGCGCAAAAGAGGCCCCAGTATCACACGCACCGGTGAGATCATCGGCCAGGATGGTGAGGAAGGGACCGGGGAGCGGCGCTTGGGAATCAGGGATTGGGGAGCGAGGAGCGGGCAACGCAGGTACGGGTTATTGGGAAAATAGAGGTAGGGTTTCGGGCGCGTGGGTGAGAACAGTCACCGATGCGCCTGAACCGTGGCGGAGGAAGGCGCCTTCCAGGGCGGCCTCAACAGATGCGAATGGGGTAAACCCAAGCGCGCGAGCCTCTGTGGGGTTGATCCCGCCGCTGACCAGTCTGACCGCAGCGTGCTGGCGGACCTTGGCCCAGGCCAGCGCCAGCGCTCCGGAGGCAACATCCTGGATCGTACCATCGAGAATGCCGGCCTCGATCTGTTCCGCATCCAGCGCGGTAAAACGTAGCATATCCTGGTGCATCTTTGAGACGCCTTCCGGGCAGGGACTGACAACGATGATCGTGCCGCCCGGCCTGACCGCCGCCGCCGCCGAATACAGCGACTTGTGCGCCTGCCAGAATTCGAGGTCGCAGGGATGCGACCCAGCGATGACGATATCGGCCAGCGCGGGCAGCGTTACGCCGCACACCTGGCGGGAGACGGCAGCCCCGGCGCGGTGCGCCTGAACCATATCACCGTAAAAAGCCCGCACAATCTGGCCAGCAGGGTCGAGCACCACATTCAGAATCGCTTTTAGCCCAATCTGCCCGGCGATGTGCTCGATTTCAGCCCGCACCGGGTTTTCCACCTGCCCCAGGTAAGACTGCGCCGCACGGGTGCTGAGAAAATGGGTCGCGCCGGTCGCCGCGGGCCCGGTCAGCCCGGGCTGGACGATCTTCGCGCCGCCGGAAAAGCCAGGGATATGGTGGGGCACAATGCTGCCCACGCCGATCAGAAAATCGGCCTCCAGCGCGATGCGGCTGACGGATACGGGCGTGCCGTTGGGAGTGACGCCCAGGTTAACCATTTCGGCAGGGTTCTGCCAGGGGTTGTTGACAATCCGCACGCGCCCGACCACTGCATCACCAAAATGCGCGCGGATTTCCTCCGGCGTCATGGGGCGGTGCGTGCCCAGCGCAATCAGCACGGTCACCTGGTCGTCGCGCACCCCGGCGGCGTTGAATTCATCCAAAAGGGCTGGGATCAATATTTCCACCGGCGTAGGCCGCGTCAGATCATCCGCGGCGATGACCACGCACGCCGCACCCCGTGCCGCCTCCCGCAGCAGGGGCGCGCCGATGGGCGACTGCAGCGCGCGGCGGATCTCTATGAGCGGGTTCGTGCTGGCGGGCGCCGGGTTTGGCGATGCCACGGTAAGAAGATTCTGCTCTGGAACCTGGAAGCAAAGCTTGCCGGAGCCATAGGGGATTGTGATATTCATGAACGGCCTACCTTTCACCTTCTTTTGCCCTGACCATTTTCACCGCCACATCGATTGCCGCGAGCAGGCTGGTCTCGCGCGCTTTGCCGGTCCCGGCGATATCAAAAGCCGTGCCGTGATCCACCGAGGTGCGGATGATAGGCAGGCCCATGCTGACGTTTACGCCCTCGTCGAACGCCAGCAGCTTCATCGGAATGTGCCCCTGGTCGTGGTACATAGCCACAACGATATCGTATTCGCCCTGCACGGCACGCAGGAACACCGTGTCCGGCGGCTGCGGGTCGGATACGTCCATGCCGCGCGCCCGGGCGGCCTGGACAGCCGGGAGGATTTCGCGAGCTTCCTGGTCGCCAAACAGGCCGCCCTCTCCGGCGTGCGGATTCAGGCCCGCCACGGCGATACGGGGATGGGCAATCCCCAGCGCGCGGGCCGACTGATCGGCGATGTTGATTACCTGCTCGACCCGCTGGCGCGTTACCCGCTGCATCGCCTCTTGAAGAGCGACATGCGTGCTGACGTGCACCACGCGCAGTTTTGGCCCCACCAGCAGCATGCTGACTTTATCGGCGCCGGTGCGCTCGGCGAGCAGTTCGGTATGGCCGCTGTAATGAAACCCGGCCAGGTTGATGGCCGCCTTGTTCAACGGGGCGGTCACCACGGCATCCACCTGCCCGGCCATCGCCAGGTCACAGGCCCGGAAGACGTACTCAACAGCAGCCTTCCCGCTCTGCGGGCTGACCTGACCGACCGGACAGGCATCTGAATCAGCATTTTTCAGGTCCAGCAGCGTTAGCATGCCGGGCAGATAATGTCCGTCTTGGGGCGCGTCGACCCGCTCGAAGTGCTGCGGCTGGAGATCAACTGCGCTTCCCAGCCAACCGGCAGCCCGCTCGAGGATGCGCCAGTCGCCGATCACCAGAGGGCGGCAGGTGGCCCATAATTCCTCAACGGACAGGGCCTTGAGGATGATTTCCGGCCCGACTCCAGAAGGATCGCCCATGGTGATGGCAACCAGTGGGCGTGATGGGGGAGATTGCATTTCGATTTCCATTTTTTCACCACACGCAAACAAAAGTCTGAGGGGTTCAGCGTGGTTGGGGCCGCCTTGTTTGTAGAAATCTCGAACGACCTCAATCTTATTGTACTATCCAATTGCATGTCGCGAATATTGGTGCTTGCGTCCTATTTACCAGCGTGCTATAAAAGATGCAATATCCTGACGTGGCGAGAACATAGATGAACAAATCCCCCATAAAGATCGACCTGCCTGCCGAGTCGCAGCCTTCTTCACTGGCCGTGCGCGCATTCCTGGCAATTCTGCTGACGATTGGCTTCTACGGCCTGGCTCTGGTCATCGCCGGCGCGCTGTTATTCTTTATCTACGCGGAATTTGCGTACGCCAACCGGATTAACCTCCGATTTACGTTTTTTGCCCTTGTTGGCGCCATTACGATCTTATGGGCAATCGCTCCTCGCATTGACAGGTTCACCCCACCCGGCGCGCTCCTGACGCCGGCCAAACACCCTCGCCTGTTCCAGTCCATTCAATCCATTGCCGACCAGGTAGGGCAAAAAATGCCCGCGGAAGTGTACCTGGTTGAAGATGTAAACGCCTTTGTTACCGAACGCGGCGGGTTCATGGGCCTTGGAAAAAAGCGAGTCATGGGCATTGGCCTGCCGCTGCTGCAAATGCTGACGGTCAAGCAGTTAGAAGCGATACTGGCTCACGAATTCGGCCATTTTTACGGCGGAGATACCTCCCTGGGACCCTGGATCTACAATACGCGCATGGCCATCATCCGCACGGTTGGCAGCCTGGGAAATAAGTCGATCCTGCAGGTCCCGTTCCGCTGGTATGGTGAAATGTTCCTGCGCATCACCCAGGCGATTTCGCGGCGGCAGGAACTGGTGGCGGATGCTCTGGCGGCGGCAGTTGCTGGGGCGGGTGCGATGATCGAGAGTCTCAAGGCGGTGCATGGACTGGCGCCCGCCTATGCGACTTATATGAAAAATGAGGTTATGCCATTGCTGAACGGAGGTTACCGCCCGCCGTTATCGAGCGGGTTTATGCAGTATGCCCAGACCAAACCGATTACCGAAGCCATGGCCAACCTGGTCGATGCGCAGTTGAAAGAATCGAAGAGCGACCCATTCGACAGCCATCCGGCGCTTGCGGAGCGCATTCGCGCGATTCAATCGCTGCCTGCAAAGAATATGATGGACACCCACACGCCTGCCATCTCGCTCATCGATGACTGCTTCCAACTAGAACAAGAGATGCTGGCTACCCTGTACGGCGGGGAAAAAGTCCGGTCATTAAAGTCCATCCAGTGGGAAGAGGTCGGGCAGACGGTGTACCTGGAAGCATGGAAAAGAACGATCGCGAAATATGCGGATGCGCTGGCGGGGCTGACTGCGCTGAACCTGCCAGAATACCGGTCGACGGACGGGATATTGTTCAAACACGTTGGACATGATGCTCCCCAGCCGCGGTCCATCGAAAACATCCAGGGCGCGGTGGATTATGTTTTGGGCATGGCGCTGTCCGTTATGATGGCGAACGCGGGCTGGAACGTTACCACCCAACCCGGCTGTGACTTCAGCCTGGTCCACAGTGGAAAGGAAGCCCGGTCCTTTGAGATGGTTCGCAGCTTAGCGAACGGCAGCATATCCGCCGAGAAATGGCCGGAAATCTGCCACGAGCAGGGCCTGGCGGATCTGCGCCTGGCGCAGGAATAAACCTAATCGCAAACCTTCAGGCAGCGCAGGAGGACGATCCGCCGCTGGGTATGAACGCGGTGCTCGAACAGGTAAACGCCCTGCCAGGTGCCCAGGCTCAACTCGCCAGACTCGATCGGGATAGTGAGCGAGACGGGGGTGAGCATGGCGCGCAGGTGCGAAGAGGAATCATCGGGGCCTTCCAGGGTGTGGCGGTACCAGGGCTGGTTCTCTGGGGCCAGTTTTTCCATGAAAGTTTCTAAATCCACCTTCGCGGTGGGGTCGTAATTTTCGCTGATCAAAAGGGATGCGCTGGTATGCTGGCAGAACAGGTAGCACATGCCTTCCCGCACCTGCCACTGGTGTATCCGTTGGGTGATCTGATCGGTAAACGGATACAGGCCTTTTCCCCGCGTCTGAACCATGAGCGTATCCTTGAACCACTGCATCTCGCCTGCCACTGCCGCCTCTTCCTGCCGGTTGGCTGCCAACCGGAGCGTTGTGATTTCCTGGCAATATTATATAACCGCCGCACCGCAGCAGTTGCGGACTTTCGGAAAAGAAAAAAGGCGTTTTCTTCCGTTCCGGAACATTTCTTTCTAAAATCCGAAAAATTCCCTATTGACATCCCCATCAAATTCACTATAATATTCAAAGTTATGTGCATTCCATCGTATTTTCTCCCTAAGCGACGACCGAGCAGCCACTCCCTACCGGGAAGAGGTTAATTGCGCTTAGGTCGAAGGAAGAATTCCGTAAGATCCTACCAGGTGTAACCAGGCCCTCCTCCCGGAGGGCTTTTTCTTTATCTTATCCGTTATTTCAAATGTTTGGAGGAAAAATGACTGCTACCATGATTGCCCACTGTTCCGAATGTGATGCAGAGATCACTCTGGAAAATGTTGTTGAAGGTGAGATTATCGTTTGCTCCGACTGCGGCGTCGACCTGGAAGTGATCAGCCTGGACCCACCCACCCTGGCGCTTGCACCCATGGAAGAAGAAGACTGGGGGGAATAACATGAAAATCGGCATCTTGCTGTCTCGGGTTAGAGTAGAAGAAAAGTGGCTGTTAGAGGCCATGGAGAAGCGCGGGTTGGCTTTTGACCGCATCGACGACCGCGAAACGAATTTCGACATCAACCATCCTGGCGATTGGACGCAGTACGATGCCGTGCTGGAACGCAGCCTTTCGTTCATGCGTGGACTGTGCTCCACCCAGATCCTCAACGCCTGGGGCGTCCCAACGGTCAATATGTCGCACGTGGCGCAGACCTGTGGCGATAAACTGGCGACATCCGCCGCGCTGGCCCGGGCGGGAATCCCCCAGCCGAGGGTGAAGATCGCCTTTACCCCCGAGGCGGCCCTGGATGCCATCGAAGAGCTTGGTTACCCGGTGGTGCTCAAACCCACCGTCGGGTCGTGGGGCCGGCTGCTGGCGAAAATCAACGACCGGGACGCCGCCGAAGCCGTCTTGGAGCATAAAGAAACACTCGGTTCCTACCAGCACTCCATTTACTACATTCAAGAATATATCCAGAAACCGGGCCGCGATATCCGCGCCATGGTGGTTGGCGACCAGGTGGTTTGCGCCATTTACCGCGAATCGTCCCACTGGATCACTAACACAGCCCGCGGCGGCCAGGGTGAAGCCTGCCCGGTGACGCCCGAGTTGAACGACTTGTGCGTCGCGGCGGCGCGCGCGGTAGGCGGCGGCGTGCTGGCGATCGACGTGCTGGAAGATCCGCACCAGGGCTACCTGGTAAACGAAGTGAACCACACCATGGAGTTCCATACCCTAGCCCCCATGACCGGCGTGGACGTACCTGGCATTATCGTGGATTACACCATCGCGGTCGCCAGCGGTAAGATCGTTCCGCAGCTGCCCATTATCGTTACCCCTGGCCTGCCGAACGGTTTCCTGGGCTACAGCCTGCCCGTCTTTGAGCAGGCGCCAGCCTACCATACCGCCAAACAGGGCATGACCTTCCCGGAGGCCGCCTGATGCCTGCCTTAAAAGCTTCCATTATCGGCGCCTCGGGCTATGCCGGGGGCGAGCTTTTGCGCCTGCTCCTCGACCATCCTGATATTGAAGTCAACCAGGCCACTTCGGAAAGCCACCTGGGCGAGTTCGTCTACCAGCAGCACCCCAACCTGCGCAAGCGTACCACCATGAAATTCACCTCGCGCGAGGTGCTTGAGCCGTGCGACGTGCTGTTCCTGGCCCTACCCCACGGCGAGTCGCAGAAACATATCGACCAATACGCTGCGATTGCTCCCAAAATCGTCGACCTGGCCGGTGATTTCCGCATCCGCGATGCCGCGCTGTACAAAAAGTACTACGGCGAAGACCACCACGCCCCGGCCTGGCTGTCAAAGTTCGTCTACGGCCTGCCCGAGCTGCACCGCCAGGAAATGCTTACTGCCAGTTATATCAGCGGCGTTGGCTGCAATGCAACTGCCGCCAACCTGGCCCTGCTCCCTGTATTAAAAGCCGGCTTACTCGATCTCGAGAAGCCGGTTATTGTTGATATCAAGGTTGGCTCATCGGAAGCCGGGCAGTCGCCGAACCCCGGCTCGCACCACCCCGAGCGTTCCTCCGTGATCCGCACCTTTTCGGCCTACGGGCACCGCCACACCGCCGAAGTAATGCAGGAGCTCAACCTGCACAACGTGCACCTGACGATGACGTCCGTCGACCTGGTCCGCGGCGCGCTGGCTGCCGCGCATGTTTTCGTCAAGCCAGGCGTGGCTGAGAAAGACCTGTGGAAGGCCTACCGCAGCTGGGCGGAAGGCGAACCTTTCGTGCGCGTGGTCAAAGATAAGCGCGGCATCTACCGCGTGCCAGAGCCAAAGATACTGGCTGGCACGAACTATGTCGATGTCGGCTTTGAGCTTGACCCCGAGAGCGGGCGGCTGGTGTGCATGGCTGCCATCGACAACCTGATGAAAGGCGCCGCTGGCACCGCCGTCCAGGCCATGAACCTGATCTGCGGATTTGAAGAGGCCGCCGGGCTGGGCTTTAGTGGTTTGCATCCGATTTAGTGATATGTCAACCAGTCAATCAGTGAGCAGTCAATCAGTGATAAGGCTGTTGATTCACAAAAATTCTGATTGACTGATTGACCGATCGACTGATTGACTTTTTTACAGGAGCATGAACATGATTATCGTTAAGATGGGAGGAGCGCAGGGGGTGAACCTGGGCGCGGTATGCCAGGATGTGGCGGAGTTGATCAGCAAGGGCGAGTCGGTTGTCTTCGTGCACGGCGGGTCAAATGAAACCAACGAGCTTTCGGAAAAATTGGGATTGACCCCGCGCTTTATCACCACCGTCACTGGCTTTACCAGCCGCTATACTGACCGCAAGACGTTGGAAATTTTCTGCATGGCGACCGCTAAAATCAACATGACCCTGGTCGAGCAGTTGCAAAAGGCCGGGGTGAACGCGGTGGGTATTTCGGGCGTGGATGGGCGTTTGCTGTGCGCCAAGCGCAATGAGGCGATCAAGATCGTCGAGAACGGCAAGCGCCTGGTGATCCGCGATGACTTTACCGGCAAGATTGACCAGGTCAACGCCGGGCTGTTGCAGTCGCTGCTGGCTGCCGGGATGACCCCGGTGATCCAGCCGCTGGCGATCTCCGAGGCCGGCGACGCGCTGAACGTGGACGCCGACCGGGCCGCGGCGATGATTGCCGGGGCAATGCAGGCTCAACAGTTGATCCTGCTGACCAACGTTCCGGGCCTGCTGCGCAACTTCCCGGATGAAAGCTCGCTGATACCGCACATTGACCGGGCATCGGTCAATACCGCGCTGGACGTGGCGGGCGGGCGGATGAAGAAAAAAGTGCTCGGGGCCATTGAAGCACTCGAGCTGGGCGTTCAGAAGGTTATCTTCGCCGACGGGCGCGTGGAACACCCGCTGCTGGGGGCGCTGGCGGGAAAAGGGACTGTGATCAGTTGATCCAAGGAATATCCTTATGAACCTTACTTCTACGCAAATTCAGGAAATGGAAGACCAACACACTTCTGGTCTATATTCAAAACGCCCGCTGGTGGTGGTGCGCGGGCAGGGCGCGCACCTGTGGGACGCTGAAGGCAATGAATACATCGACTGCGTGGGCGGGCAGGGCGCGGCGAACATCGGGCACGGCAACGCGCAGATAGCCCAGGCTATTGCCAGCCAGGCCGCCACGCTGATTTCCTGCCCGGAGATGTTCTACAACGACCGCCGCGCCGAGCTAGAAAAGAAACTGTGCGACCTGAGCGGATTCCCGCGCGTGTACCTGTGCAGTTCCGGAACCGAGTCGATCGAAGCGGCGTTGAAATTCGCCCGCCTGACGACCGGGCGTACCGGCGTTATTGCCACTATGCGCGGCTTCCACGGACGCACCATGGGCGCGCTTTCGGCCACCTGGGAAAAGAAATACCGCGAGCCGTTTGAGCCGCTGGTTCCAGGCTTCAGCCACGTGCCCTATAATAACCTTGAGGCGCTTGCCGGCGCCGTCAGCGAAACCACCGCCGCAGTGATCCTGGAAGTGGTGCAGGGCGAAGGCGGGGTAACCCCCGGGCAGGCAGAATACCTGCGTGGAGCGGAAGCGCTGTGCCACGAAAAAGGGGCGCTGTTGATTTTGGATGAAGTGCAGACCGGGTTTGGACGCACCGGCAGCATGTTTGCCTTCCAGCATTACGATCTGCACCCCGACCTGCTGTGCGTGGCCAAGTCCATTGGCGGCGGGCTGCCGATGGGCGCGGTGCTGATCAGCGAGAAGGTAGGCAGACTACCACCGCAGGTACACGGATCGACCTTTGGCGGCAACCCGCTGGCCTGCGCGGCATCTCTGGCTGCGCTGGACTACATCGAAAGCAACAACCTGCCCGACCGCGCCGCGGAGATGGGCACCTGGTTCCTCGAAGCGCTAAAGTCCATCCAGTCGCCGCTGATCCGCGAAGTGCGCGGGCTGGGGCTGATGTGCGGCATCGAGCTGAAGCAAAAAGTCACCCCCTATTTGCAGGCTTTAATGGCAAAAGGCGTGCTGGCACTGCCCGCCGGGCTGACGGTTATGCGCTTTTTGCCGCCGCTGGTCATCGAGCAGGCTGACCTGGCGAAAGTGGTCCAGGCCGTTCGGGAAGTGTTGAACGAGGCAAAAGATTAGAGACAACTACGAAGCAGCGAAGGCACGAAGGAAGAAGGATAATCCATTTCTTCCTTCGTACCTTTCGCGCTTTCGTGTTTAAATGGTGAAATGGATACATCCAGACAAATCGATCTTCTTGAAGGATTACTACGACAGTTCAGCCCAACCTGGCAGGAAGCTCCGGCGGTGGAATACCTAGCCGGGCAGATGCGCGGGTTGGGCTATTCGGTAGAAATAGACGGGGCAGGCAGCGTGAAAGGCACGCTGGGCGATGGGCTGCGCGAAATCGTCCTGCTTGGGCATATCGACACCGTGCCCGGCGAGGTGCCGGTGCGCAGGGAAGGTGACCTGCTGTACGGGCGCGGCGCGGTGGATGCCAAAGGCCCGCTGGCCTGTTTTACTGCCGCGGCGGCGCTGGCTGGCGCGCAGCCCGGCTGGCGGGTGACGGTGATCGGGGCTGTAGGCGAAGAAGGCGACTCGCGCGGCGCGCAGTACATTCGCGACCAGTACGCCGCAAGCCGCATTCCAGACTACTGCGTCATCGGCGAGCCAAGCCGCTGGGATCACATCACCCTGGGCTATAAAGGCAGCGCGTGGATCGAGTATAACGTGCGCTGCGCGCTGACGCACACCGCTTCGCAGACCGCGAGCGCCTGTGAGGCCGCGATCGCGTTCTGGAACCTGGTACAGGAAAAGAAAGCCATCTTCAACACAGGCCGCACCCGCGCGTTCGACCAGCTCACCGGCTCGCTGCTCGAGATGAGCTCGTGCAGGGATGGCTTTACCGATAACGCCCAGATGAAGATCAACCTGCGCCTGCCCCCCGATATGAGTGTTGCCCAGGTAGTTGCGCTGCTCGAACAGTGCGCGGGTGAAGGCAAGCTGCGCCTGCTGGACAGCGTGGAATGCTACCGGGCGGACAAAAACAATCCCCTGGTGCGGGCCTTTCTGTCCGCCATCCGCAAAGAAGGCGGGCAGCCGGGCTTCCTGGTGAAAACCGGCACCGCCGACATGAATACGGTTGGCCCGACCTGGAATTGCCCCATCCTGGCCTTCGGACCAGGCGACTCGAACCTGGATCACACGCCGGACGAGAACATATCGATTTCCGAATACCTGGCGGCGGTCAGGGTGCTGCAAGAAGCACTGCGCATCTTACAGGCTTAACGATCTGTCGCCAGTCAAACCGTCCACGCCCGCGGAAGTCCCTCAGGCCTGGACGGTTTTCGTTTCTTTTGCCTGTTTGACCAATTGCGAATAATGCATTATCCTTCTCAAGAATTGGGAACTTTTCTTCGTAACTGGTCGTTATAGAAAAGACGACCGGATTGAGCCGGCGCTTTATGCTGTTCCGCGCCGCTGCGGCTCATTCCTACATCGAGTGGAGGCAACTTGATCATCAAAAAACCATTCTGCACGCTTCGTGCTGCTGTTTCTGCTCTTCTGTTCACAGTATTGCTCACTGCAGCCGGCCTGCTTCCCTTTACCCATCCAGGCGCGGTTTCCGCGCAGGCCAACGGCGTCACGATGACGGCGGCGCCCGCATACGGCGGGAATTTCAAATACGGCGAATGGCTGCCCGTGTGGGTCGAATTGGATAACCAGGGAAACGACCTGGAAGGCGATGTACGCATCGACATAGCGACTTCACAGGGCACGCTGGTGTTCGACGCGCCCGTTTCCCTGCCCACCGGCGCGCGCAAGCTGGTGCCCTTATACGTGCTGCCCAACAACTTCTCCCGCGAGCTGACGGTGAACCTGGTTGAAAAAAACAAGGTGGTCGCATCGCAAAAGATCACCGTGCGCCCGCAGGCCAACATCAGCTACTTTGTCGGGCTGCTTGCCCCAGAACGCGGGGCATTGGCGCTGCTGAACGGCGTGCGCTTCCCGGGCCAGACACGCCCGATGGTGCTGGTGGATCTCACCGTGAGCGATATCCCCGAACGCAGCGAAGCACTGCGCTCATTCGACCTGCTGGTGCTCAACGATACGGACACTTCAAAGCTGACGCCCGAACAGGCCTCGGCGCTGGCCGGGTGGGTGCAGCAGGGTGGCCGCCTGGTGATTGGTGGCGGCGCGGGCGCGCCGCAAACGCTGGCCGGGCTTCCCGCGGAAATGCTGGCCTTCGAGCTTCAGGGCTCCGGGGAGATCACCGCAGGCAGCCTGGGCGAGCTGGCCGATTTTGCCGGCGAAGAACTGAGCGCCTCAAACAATACAATCGTTGTGGCGCGCAGCACTCCGCGCCAAGGCTCCGGCACCCTCTCAGGCGGCGAATTACGCACGCTGGTTTCCGCGGATGGCGTACCCCTGGTGCTGGAATGGAACTGGGGCCAGGGATTTCTCAATTTCATCGCGGTTGACCTGGCCGGCATCCCCTTCAATGGTTGGCCTGGGACGCAGGCGTTCTGGGAGGCTTTGATTGGCACAACCGGATCGTACCCCGATAATATGCCGTTCGATATGTCCGCGCGGCAGTACCGCGACCAATCTCTCACCTATCCGCTATCGAATATCCCCTCCCTGGACCTGCCGTCTATCCAGGGGCTGACCATCCTGCTGATAATCTACATATTGATGATCGGCCCGGTGAATTACCTGGTGCTGCGCCGCATGGGGCGCCTGCACCTGGCCTGGGTGACCATCCCGGTTTTGACGCTGGCCTTTGCGGGCGGCGCGTTTGGCATTGGCTATGCCATGCGCGGCAATGACCTGATCCTGAACCGCATCGCGCTGGTGGAAATTTACCCAGACGGGAACGCCGGGGTAACCAGTTATATGGGTCTGTTCTCCCCGCGCATGCAGTCCTATGAAGTCACGATTGAAGGCGAAAGCCTGATCAGCCCGATGGGCGGGTATGACCAGGGCATGTGGGGCAGCGGGCCGGTGAACAGCACCGGCGGGCAGATGGTATTCGTTCAAGACCGTCCATCGCGCGTCAGAGGGTTATCGGTGAACCAGTGGGCCATGCAGAGCTTTGTGGCAGAAGGCACCTGGACGGATTTCGGCAAGATCACCGGCAGCCTGACGCTGGAAGGCGATGTACTGAAAGGCACCGTTCGCAACGACAGCCGCTATCCCATCACTGATGTTGTCGTTACCATGCAGAGCCGCTATGTTCGCCTGGGCGATATGGCCCCGGGCGAGGAAAAAACGGTTGATATGGGGCTTGCCAGCCAGCAAAGCGACCGTTTCGGGCCGCCGCTCAGCTACCGCATCTTCCAGGAACAGTATGCCGACCAGGCCATGCCGCGCGATGTGGAGCAAAAAACGAACATTCTGAGCAGCGTCCTGGAAAATACGCCGTGGACGAAGGTGATGTCCAGCATCCGCCCGCCCTCCGCTGATGGATCGGTGGGGGAGTTTAACGCCGTGATGGTATTTGGCTGGATGGACCAGGCGCCCCCCGAGGTGCAGATCGCCAACAACCGCCTGTCGCAGAAAACGACTGCGCTGGTTTACACCACCATGCAGTACAACCTGCCGGAAAGCGGGTTCATCACCCTGCCGCCCGGTATGATCTCTGGCGTTATCACCCAGATGCCGCCCAACTCGGGCACCTGCGGCACCAGCACCTCGATTCAAATGACTAGGGGCGAAGCCGAGTTCGAATATCAGGTGCCGGGCAACCTCACCAACTTTGAGGTAGATTCCCTCAAACTCAGCCTGTGGCGCGACAGCGGCAGCACCGCCCCTTCGCCCGGTCTTTCGCTCTACAACTGGCAGGATAAAATCTGGACCAACATTCAGGACCCCATCCAGGGCACCAATGTAGTGCAGAACGCGTCCCCGTACGTCAGCGATACCGGGCTCGTGCGGATCAAAATGACCACAGAGAATGACACCTTCGGGTGTGTTTATCTGGATCTTGGCCTGGATGCACAGCGCGTTTCAGGGCAAGGAGGCCAGCAATGACAAACCTATCGGATGCACTCGCGATTGAGACGCGCGGCCTGACCCGCCACTATGGCAAGCTGACAGCTGTGCGCAACCTGAACCTGGCGATTCCGCAGGGATCGCTGTTTGGATTGATCGGCCCCAACGGCGCGGGCAAAACTACCACGCTGCGCATGCTGGCCGGACTGCTCGACCCCTCCTCCGGGGAGATCCTGGTTAACGGCCAGCCGGTGAACCAGAAAGGTAACGATCTGCGCCGCCAGATCGGCTACATGCCCGATTTCTTCGGCGTGTATGAAGACCTGGTGGTATGGGAGTACCTGGATTTCTTCGCCCGCTGCTACAACATCCCCAGCCAGCGGCGCAAGCAGGTGATCGACGAACTGCTCGAACTGGTGGACCTGGGTGAGAAGCGCGAGGCTTACGTGCACACCCTCTCCCGAGGCATGCGGCAGCGGCTGTGCCTGGCACACGCCATGGTACACGACCCGCAGGTGCTGCTGTTAGACGAACCGGCCTCCGGGCTGGACCCGCGCGCCCGGGTTGAAATGCGCGAGCTGCTGCGCGAGCTGGGCGCGATGGGGAAAACCGTGGTGCTCTCCTCGCATATCCTGGCCGAACTGGCCGAGCTGTGCGACTCGATCGGCATCATCGAGCGGGGGCAGTTGGTCGTTTCCGGGCGGCTGGAAGATGTGCGCGCCCGGGTGCAGGCCGGGCGCATCCTGCGCATTCGCACCCTTTCCGATGTTTCCGCGCTGGAAACGCTGTTGAGCGGCCAGCGGTGCGTTGGGAAAATTCTGCATACCAACGGCGGCAACGGCAATGGGAACGGAAATGGAAATGGCAACGGAGACAGCGAAGCCGCTTCCAACGAACTAGAAGTCGAGTTTACCGGCGATGAAAACGCCGTGGCCGACCTGCTGGAAACACTGATCGCCGAGAAAGTCCGTATCGCGTCCTTCAGCGAGACACATACCGGCCTGGAAGAAGTTTTCCTGCGCCTGACCAAAGGAGAAGTGGCATGACGGACACGCAACCTACCCTGGAAAAGGCCCCCGACGCGCGCTCGACCCATCCACTGCGGAATTGGGTCAAGGGCCTGTTCCAGATCAACCCAATTATTGTGAAGGAAGTGCGCTCGAGAATGCGCGGGCCGCGGGCGTTTATCACCCTCACGGCCATCCTGCTGGCGATGGGCGGCCTGATGTACGCCATGCTGCAGATCATCATTGCCAGCTCGCGCTACACCAACCTGCTCAGCCCGCAGATCGGGCAGGCTTTATTTGCCACGCTGGCCTTCATGGAATTGTTCATGATCAGCGCAATCACCCCAGCGGTAACTTCGGGAGCCATCAGCAGTGAAAAAGAAAAGCAAACCTACGAGATGCTGATGGCAACACCGCTCTCGCCCACCAGCATCCTGTGGGGCAAGCTGATCTCCGCGCTCAGTTACATCTTCATCTTGTTATTTGCCGGGATTCCCCTGGCCAGCATTGTGTTCATCTTCGGCGGCGTTGCCGTAGGAGATATGCTGAAAGCACTGCTGGTGCTGCTGATGTTCGCGGTGGCGTTTGGCATTTTGGGCCTGTTCATGTCTGCCCTGCTCGGACGCACCGGGCGAGCGACGGTCGCCAGCTTCATCATCGTCATTATCCTGATGGTGGCGCCGCTGTTCCTGGCCGCGCTGGTCGGCATCATCCGGCAGGGCGAGCCGCCGCGCTGGATTCTGGCCCCCAGCCCCATTTCCACGCTGTCCGCCGCGCTGGCCTCCTCAATGGGGACCAACGACTTTGGCGGGTTGTTCTACGTCTTAGGTGGGATCTTCAACATGGGTATTTCGCCCGTCAGCCAGACCAGCATCCCCAGGCCGCTGTACCACTACTCGATTCCTTTTTACGCGCTGCTGTCGCTGATCCTTTACATGCTGTCAACGCGGCTGGTGCAGCCCACCCGGCGCTGGCACATCCGGCGAAAAGAACTGCTCATCGGCATTGGGACGCTGGTGCTGTTCATCGCCCTGGTGGTGGGCGCTTTCTTCGCCTCGGCGCCGCGCTACGAATGGGCCGTGAACCCGCAGGCCTCCAACCAGGGCATGGGAATGGCGGAACCCGCGGTGGCCGTTGGCCCGATTGTGAGCGGCGTTGCCGTCCAGGATGCGCGCGTCCAGGCCGTCCAAGTCGGCCCGGATATGGGCGTGCCCACGCCTACCCTGTGGGCAGACAATCCATTGATCGCGGAAGTGGCGGATGAGGACGTGCAGGCGGAAATCTATGCGGCTGTCGCCCGGCAGATGTTTACGGTGGACCATACCTTTGGCGACAAAGATCCCGGCTGGGCGTCCCTGTACATCGTGACGGCTACAGGCGATATCGCTGGTGACCCAAACAGCCCGAAAAGCGAACCAGCGACGCTCTCCGCTGGCGCGCGCGAAGGCATTGCCCGGCGCCTGGTGGATCTTCCCGCTACCATTCTGTGGATCGATTCGCGCGAGGAAGCGCCGTTGAGCAAGGAAAACGGCATGGTAGAAGGCGGCAAAGGGGTCGTATTTACCTTTGGCAGTATTCAGCCGCAGAATGACGGGACGGTGCGCATTTCGGCCAGCCTGTACTTTG
Source organism: uncultured Anaerolineaceae bacterium (assembly GCA_964437595.1). Classification (GTDB taxonomy): domain Bacteria; phylum Chloroflexota; class Anaerolineae; order Anaerolineales; family Anaerolineaceae; genus DSYU01. The sequence continues at coordinate 24,776 of CAYTHO010000031.1, read as the reverse complement.
CGTCGATGAGCGCAATTGGCAGAACCTATATCTTAACGAAAGTGGACGGCGCCTGGACGATTACCGGAACGGTAGGAGAGGAATGGACCTCGTAGACGCGCCTTCGCGGCAGTTACTACCTTACCTGGAGCGGGTGCGCTGGCGCCTGCGCCTGCGGGATGGCCTGCTGTTAGCCCAGCAAACGCTGTGGCAGGCGGGCATCCTCTCCGTGCTGGTGCTGCTGGCAGGGCGCATCTGGCCGATCGAGCAGCCCTGGAAGGGAGCGCTGGTTCCGCTGGCGGGCTGGTTGCTTGGCGTGCTTGGCTATGCGCTATCCCGGCCCATGCCGCCCATGCGCGTTGCCCGCCAGGCGGATGCCGAACTGCACCTGAAAGAGCGCCTGTCCACCAGCCTGGCGCTGGACGCCATGCATGACGCCCGGCAAAGCCGGAGCGCGGTGTTTGCATCCTTTGATACCGAACTGGTCGATAAAGCCCACGCGGATGCCCTGCACGCCGCGCGCGCCATCGACCCCACCCACGATTTTCCTCTGCGGGCACAGCGCCGGGCGCTGCTGACTGCCGGGGGGCTGCTGCTGGTCTCCATGCTGCTGGTGTGGCTGCCCAACCCGATGGATGCGGTCATCGCCGAGCGCAAGGAAGTCGCCCGCGAGGCCGCGCGGCAGGCGCAGCAGATCGAACAGCTCCGCGAGCAGATCCAGAATGCTGAGGAGATGAGCCCTGAAGAACGCGACGAGCTGATGCGCAAGCTGGCCGAGCTGGCCCAGCAGCTTCGCGACAGCAACGGAGACCGCGAAGAAGCGCTGGCAAATCTCTCGCGCCTGGAGCAGGAACTGCGCCAGCAGCTTGATCCGAAAGGCGGGCAGCGCCAGGCCGCGCTGGAGGCTATGGCGGCCCAGTTACAGGCCATGGCGAAGGCTGAGAACCCGCAGATCGGCGACCTGGAAGCCGCCGCGGAGGCGTTAGAACAACTTGCCGAGCAGATGGAAGCCATGAGCGAAGAAGAACGCGCGGCGCTCGCTCAACAGTTATCGCAGATGGCTTCCCGCGCTGCGCAGGCCGGGGATGGCAGCCTGGCCCAGGCGCTGTCAGCGATGGCGCAAGCCGCCCAGTCGGGAGACATGCAGTCGGCGCAGGAGGCCGCCCAGCGCGCCGCCGATGCGCTCGACCAGGCCCGCTCTGACCTGGCCAAACAGCGCGCGCTCAACCAGTCCCTATCGCAGCTGCAGAACAGCCGCCGCTCCATGTCTGGGGCCGGGCAGTCCGGGCAGCGCGCCCAGCAGGGCCAGGGTCAGGGCCAGGGTCAAGGTCAAGGACAAGGACAGGGGCAAGGACAGGGACAGGGACAGTCGCCGGGAAGCGGTGGCGGGACAACCGCGAACAACCTTCCGCCAGGCACGCGCCCCGGACAGGCTGGCAATCCGCAGGGCCCTGGCCGCGACACCGGCACCGGCGCCAACACCGACAGCCAGTTGTATGTGCCGCGTGATAAGATGAGCGCCAGCAGCTACAATCCCCTGGATATCGCCGGGCAGGATACTGAGCAGGGCGAAACTACCTCCAAAGAACAGCGCGACCCGCTGGGCGGCGTCAACAGCCCGGTCCTGGTGCCGTACGATACCGTGTACCAGACCTACCTGGACGCTGCCAACCAGGCGATGGAGCAGAGCTACATCCCGCCTGGGTTAAAAGACTATATCCGCGATTATTTCTCGCAGTTGGAACCGTAAGGATCGAGGAAAATGAATTTGAGAGCACGCGCAACTATCGTTATATTATTCGCGATTGGGGCCCTGCTTTTGGCTGGCTGCGGCCAAAGCGCAATGGCGTTTTCGCCTCAGCAGGCCGCCATCCGTGCGGTGACGCTCCAGCATGGACCCAATATCGTGGTCGATCAAAACACTATTCAAATACGACAGACGGTTCAGATGGACAAGGTGACCTTCGTAGCCCTGTCGTACCGCCAAACAGATGACGGCAAGAAATCGGACTGCACGATGGTGTATGGGATCGAGCAAAAAGCGCTGGCCGCATGGGCGCCAATCGGCGGCGGTGGGGGATGCACATTTACCGAAGGGGACCAGGCGCCTCCAGCGGAACCAGTCGAATTTGGTTCGGGGACCAACGGCGGAAGTAATCCCGCGGACCCGGGTTTCAGCTATGCTTACGGATTAGTCAACCAGGACAGCGTAGTAAAAGTCCGCGTAATCTGGGCAGATGGGCAGCAGCAGGAAGTCAGCGTGGTAAACAGCAGTTACCTGGCCGTCCGCGCTGGCGAGGTGCATGCCGAGAAAGTTGAAGGTTTGAACGTCAACGGCGATCTGGTATACGGTAACGATCCTGCACCTGCGCCCGGTAAATGGTAAAACAACATCGCGATAGATAAGCTTGCAAAGGAACTATCAAGCAAATGACCCAAAACATGACCGAAGAAACGATTAGCGCTGAAGAATTCCGCGATGTCGCGGCAGAAATTGAAGCCCAGGTTGGGCGAGTCATTGTTGGGCAGGGCGAGCTGGTGCGCAACACCCTGATCACTCTGCTGGCAGGCGGCAACGCGCTGCTGGAAGGCGTGCCCGGGCTGGGCAAAACCATGCTGGTGCGCACCCTATCGCAGGCCATCGACTGCTCGTTTGCGCGCATCCAGTTCACCCCCGACCTGATGCCAGCGGATATCGTGGGCACCAATCTGATCGTCGAGGATGAGCAGGGCCGCCGGCAGTTCCAGTTCGAGGCGGGGCCGATTTTTGCCAACCTGGTGCTGGCGGATGAAATCAACCGCGCCACGCCCAAAACGCAGTCGGCCATGCTGGAAGCCATGCAGGAACACTCGGTGACGGTAGCCAAGGCCACCCGAAAGCTGCCCGAGCCGTTCTTCGTGCTCGCCACGCAGAACCCGCTGGAGATGGAAGGCACATACCCCCTGCCGGAAGCGCAGCTCGACCGCTTTTTCTTCAAAGTGGATGTGCCCTTCCCAACCGTTGATGAGCTGGTGGAGATTGCCAACCGCACCACCGCAACCGCTAACCCCAACGCCAGCCCTGCCGCCGACGGCGCGAAAATCCGCGCCATGCAGGCGTTAGCGCGCGGTGTGCCCATTGCGCCGCACGTTACCGCGTACACGGCCCAGGTGCTCAAGGCCACCCACCCGGAAGATTCCGCCACCCCCGAGATCGTGCGCCAGTTTGTGCGCTACGGGGCCAGCCCGCGCGGCATGCAGGCCATGATCCTGGCGGGCAAAATCATCGCCTTGCTGGATGGGCGCTACAGCGTGGCCTTTGATGATATCCGCGCCGCGGCCATCCCGGCCCTGCGCCACCGCCTGATCCTCAACTTCGAGGCCCAGGCTGAAGGCATGACCTCCGACCGGGTCATCGGCGAAGTCCTGAAAGTTGTCGTTCCGGAAAAGGTCGCGTCATAAGATGCGGCGCAGGATAAAAGCGGACTAATGGCAGAGCGTTTCTTTGACGAATCCTTCCTCAGGCGGCTGGAGCGGCTGGCGCTGGTAGCGCGGCGCGCGAGCGCCGGGCAAACCCAGGGTGAGCGGCGCAGCCCCAAGCGCGGGCAGTCGGTGGAGTTCTCCGATTTCCGCCCCTATGTGGCCGGGGACGACTTCCGCCGCATTGACTGGAATGCTTATGCCCGCCTGGAGCGCTTCTTCATCAAATTGTTTATCGAGGAAGAAGACCTGGCCGTGCACCTGTTGTTGGATGCCAGCCGGTCGATGCGTTGGGGCGAGCCGCAGAAGCTGGGGTATGCCGCGCACGTAGCCGGAGCGCTGGGCTACATCGCCCTGGCCGGGCTGGATCGGGTGACCGCCACCGCGTTGGGGAAAGACGGCGGAAATGGGTATTTCCCCCCGCACCGCGGCAAGCGTCAGGCGCTGGCCCTGTTTAATTTTCTCCAATCCCTGACGGGGCCAGATGCGGGCGCGGCTGCCATTGGGCGCTCCGCTTTCGACCCGGAACTGGGCCTGCGCGCTTACGCCAACACCCGTGCGCCTGCCGGAAGCCAGACGGGCTCGCTGGTGCTGTTCTCCGACCTGCTGCACGAGAACTGGATGGAAGGGCTGCGCGCACTGGTATCGCGCGGGTTTGAGGTGTCGGTGATCCATATCCTCTCGCCGGAAGAAGTGGACCCCCAATTGAATGGCGACCTGAAGCTGATCGACTCGGAAGATTCATCGGCGGTGGAGATCACCGCCGACTATGACCTGCTGTTGCGCTACAAACAGGGCCTGGCCGACTGGCAGGCTGAGCTACAGCGCTTCTGCTCGGCGCGCGGTATCCTGTATATTCCAATCACTACGGCCATGCCGTTAGAAGAATTGCTCTTCGCCTGGCTGGAGCGGCAGGGGGTGCTGCGATGAATTTCCTCGCCCCTGGCGCGTTTTTCCTGGGCCTGCTGCTGCCGGTCATTGTGGCTTTCTACCTGCTCAAGCTCAAGCGCGTGGAGCATGAAGTGCCCAGCACGTTCTTATGGCGCAAGATGGTGCGCGATGTAGAAGCCAACGCGCCCTGGCAGCGCCTGCGCCCCAACCTGCTGATGATCCTGCAACTGCTGTTCCTGGCGGCGCTGATCCTGGCGCTGACCCGCCCGTTCACCTGGACGGAAGGCCCCGGCGGGCAGGCTGCCATCTTTATCCTCGACACCTCCGCCAGCATGTCAGCGACCGATGTGGCGCCCAGCCGGATCGAGTCGGCCAAACAACGCGCCGTCCAGCTGGTAGATGATTTGCCCGACTCCGCGCGGGTGACGGTGATTGAGGCCGGGCGCGAAGCGCGGGTGCTGCTCTCCTCCAGTCTCGACCGGCGCCAGGCGCACCTGGCGATCCAGGGAGTGCAGCCCGGCACCGGCGGCAGCGACCTGGGCGTGGCGCTCGAACTGGCCTCGGCCATTGCGGCGCGCCAGCCCGGCACCGAGATCATCGTGCTGTCGGATGGGAGAGTGGAACTGCCCGACCGGCTGGCGCTGAAGGGCACGCTGCGTTATATCCCCTTTGGCCTGAACGGCGAAAACCAGGCCGTCAGCCTGCTGAGCCTGGAACCCGCCGCGGGCGGCGGCAGCCTGACCGCCTTCGCCCAGGTGGGCAATTTTGGCAAAAATGCCGCGTCGCGCCGGGTCAACCTGCTGGCGGACGGGCTGCTGGTCAACGTGTTCGACCTGGCGGATATCCCCCCCGGCGGGCAGAAAACCATCATCGCCGAAGGGCTGCCAGCCGAAACGAAAGTAGTAGAAGCGCAGCTTACCGGCGAAGACACTCTCCCGCTGGATGACCGCGCCGTTGCCGTGCGCCCCGATACGCAGCCGGTGCCGGTCACCCTGATTACCGCGGGGAACCGCTTCATCAAAACTGCCCTTTCCCTGCTGCCGGGCATCGTGCTGACCGAACTGGACAGCGGCGCGGCGGGCAGTTCGGCAGGCGAGGCCGCATCCGCGACCCCTGGTGCCCCTACTGCCCAGCCTACCCCCACCGCCGAACCCTTGCCTGAGGCGGAAGACCTGCCTGAGGCGGAAGGCCAGGCCGCGCTGATAATCTACGATAACTATGTGCCAGACGTGCTCCCGGCCTCCGGCAGCCTGCTGTTCATCGCCCCGCCCAAAAGCACCGATTTCTTCACCACCACTGGCCTTGCTGAAAGCCCGACCGCGCGGGCCATCGACCCGGGCGACCCGCTGATGCAGAATATCGCCATCAGCGAGGTCAGCATCCTGGACGCCGTGCGTATTCCGCTGCCGGACTGGGCCACCCCGGTCGTGGCGGGCGACCTGCCAGCGCCGCAGGGCAGCGCCGCTGGCGAAAATATCCCGCTGATTTTCCGCGGGGAGGTTGGCGGGCGGCGCATTGCGGTGATCGCCTTTGACCTGCGCCACTCCGACCTGCCGCTGCAGGTGGCCTTCCCCCTGCTGTGGTCGAACCTGGTCGACTGGCTGGCCCCTGGCGCGCGCAGCCCCATCCCCACCCAGGCGTCGCCTGGGGAAGCGCTGGCGTTCAACGCCCCGGAAAGCGCGCAGACCGCCAAAGGCGCGGCTGCCGCTGATATTACGCGCCCGGATGGTTCCACAGTCCCATTACAGGCCGAAAACGGGCGCTTTGTTTTCACCGAAACCACCCAGTTGGGCATTTACCAGGTGAACATCCGGCCCGCGCAGTCCGGAGCGGCAGAGCTACAGCCGGCTGCGTTTGCGGTCAACTTATTCTCCCCCGAAGAATCGAACCTGGAGCCTGCCGGGAACCTGCCCGGGCTGGAAACCCAGGCGGGGCAGAACGGCGCGGTCACCGCGCAGGCCATGCGTGAATGGTGGCGCCCGCTGGCGCTGCTGGCGCTGGGGCTGCTCACCGGGGAATGGCTGGTCTACCACCGCGCCGCCCTGGCAAAGCTGCGCGATATGCTGCTCAAACGGAGTCCGCATACGCTGCAGCCTAGCCCCAGGCTCCGCCGATGATGATGTTGGAATGGGTGATTAGGAATTAGATGATTGGTATTTCGTTTATCTATCCGCAGTACCTGTGGCTGCTGCTGTTGATCCCAATCACCGCCGGGCTGGCGCTGATCGGGCGGCGAGCCTTAAGCCGCGCGCGCCTGTGGGGCGGGCTGGCGCTGCGCGTGTTCCTCCTGCTGCTGGTGATCCTCGCGCTGGCAGGCATCCAGCTCCGGCTGCCCTCCAGCGCGCTGACCGCCGTGTTCGTGCTGGACGTGTCCGACAGCATCCCCCCGGCGGACCAGGCGCGCGGCGAAGAATTCATCCGCCAGGCGGTCGAGGGCATGCCGCGCGGTGATAAAGCAGCGATTGTGGTGTTTGGAGAAGACGCGCTGGTCGAGCGCCTTTCCAGCGAAGACAGCACGCTGGCGCGGCTGACCTCCGTGCCCATCACCACCCGCACCGACATCGCCAGCGCGCTCCAGCTTGCCATGGCGCTGTTCCCCGACGAAGGCGCGCGGCGGCTGGTGCTGCTCTCCGATGGGCGTGAGAACCTCAGCTTCGCGCTCAAACAGGCTGAACTGGCGGCCTTCCAGGAAATCGAACTGCAGTATGTGCCCCTGGGCGAGGTGCAGGACCAGGTGGAAGTGCTGGTCGACGCGCTCCAGGTGCCCGCGGACGCGCGCGAAGGCCAGCAAATCGACCTGGGCATTACCGTGCAGAGCACCGCCCGGGTCGGAGCGACCCTGCGCGTGTTCGCCGACGGAGAGTTGATCCACACCCAGGAACTGAATCTCCAGGCGGGAGCCAACCGCTATTCCGTGCCGGTGACTGATTTAGAGCCAGGCTTTCACCGCTTCCGCGCGCAGGTTGCGCCGGACGCCGATAACCGCCTGCAGAACAACGAAGCCAGCGCCTTTTCGGTGGTTCACGGGCCGCCCAGCATCCTGATGGTGGAAGGCGCCCCGGGCGAGGCCGATAACCTGACCTCTGCACTGGAAGCGGCAAAGATGACGGTCACCGTCATTCCGCCTGAGAACATCCCCGCCACGCTGCCCGAACTGGCCCGCTATGACGCGGTGGTACTGGCCAACGTCCCGGCGGCGGCGCTGCCCAGCGGAGCAATGGAAGCCCTGCCCATCTACATCCGCGACCTGGGCAAAGGCCTGCTGATGACCGGCGGAGAAAACGCGTTCGGCGCGGGCGGGTACCTGCGCACGCCGCTGGAGACGGCCATGCCGGTGTATATGGATGTCAAAAGCCGCGAACTGGCTGCCAACCTGGCGCTGATCGTGGCGGTGGATAAATCGGGCAGTATGGACCGCTGCCACTGCGACAACCCCGATCTGAACCAGACCTATACTCCGGCGCTGACCGGGCAGCCCAAGGTGGATATCGCCAAAGAAGCCATCATGCGCTCGGCGGCGGCGCTGGGCGAAGAAGACTTCCTGGGCGTGGTCACCTTTGATACCCAGGCGCATTGGGCGCTGGAAGTGCAGCCGCTGGTCGGCCAGGGCGCGCTGGAAAGTGCTATCGGCACTTTTCGGGCGGACGGGCAGACCAACATGTACAGCGGGGTCACCGCCGCCTACCAGGCGCTGGAAGGGGTAAATGCCAAGCGCAAGCACATTATCCTGATGACGGATGGATGGGTGCGCACCGGCGAGTTGAACACCCTGGCCAAGGAAATGAACGAGAAAGGCATCACCCTCAGCGTCATCGCCGCCGGGGAAGGCTCCGCCGAATATCTGAAGGCCCTGGCCGAAGACGGCGGCGGGCGCTATTACCCGGCAACGGATATGATGAGTGTCCCGGATATTTTCCTCAAAGAAACCGTCAAGTCCGTGGGGCAGTATATCATCGAAGAACCGTTTTACCCGCTGCCCGCCTCACCCAGCCCGGTGCTGCGCGGCATCGACCAGAATACGCTCCCAGCGCTGCTCGGATACAACGGCACCTCGCCCAAAGGCACCTCGCGCCTGGACCTGCTTACCCCGCGCGGCGACCCGCTGCTGGCGACCTGGCAGTACGGCCTGGGCCGCTCCGCCGCGTGGACTTCGGACCTGAAGGGCCGCTGGGCCATCGATTGGGTGCAGTGGAATGAATTCGCGCGCTTTTCTTCGCAGTTGGTAAGCTGGCTGCTGCCTTCCCCGCAGGTGGAAGGGCTTAGCGCGCAGGTATCCCTGCAGGACGAAGGGGCCGTGATCAACCTGGAAGCCAAAGATGAAGAAGGCCGCCCGCTGAACAACCTGAACGTACAGGGCAAGCTGATCGACCCCGATCTGGAAACCGTCGAGATTCCCCTCCGCCAGGTGGGGCCGGGCCAATACCAGGCCGTCACCCGCGCCGACCAGCCGGGCACCTACCTGGTCTGGTTGGGCGCATCTAACACGGAAAACAATGACCAGCCCATGGGGCAGATGACGCTGGGCCTGGTGGTGCCCTATTCGCCCGAATACCGGGCGGGCGGCATCAACCTGGGTCTGCTGGATGAACTGGCGCGCATCACAGGCGGCAGCCAGCTCACCAACCCGGTAGAAGCCTTTCTGCACAACCTGCCCGCCGCCGGGGGCGCGCGTGAACTGTGGCGCCCGCTGCTGCTGATCGCCGCGCTGCTCTTCCCGCTGGACGTGGCCGTGCGCCGCCTGATTATCAGCCGCAGGGAGATGGAACAAGCCCGCGCCTGGGTGATCGATCACCTGCCCGGTCGCCGGTCGACCGCGCGGCAGGGCGAAGAACCCATCCTGGGCAGGCTGTTCAGCGCCCGCGAACGGGCCAGAACCCGCTCAACCCCGGCCCAGGGAAGCGAAAAGGGTCCAGAACTGGCCCAGCCATCCGCGCCGCCGCCGGTTGAACCCGCCGCGTCAAAGCCAGCACCAGCCCAACCAAAGGCAGACCAACCGGCGCCGAAGGAAACCGGGCCAACCGACTCGCTTGCCCGCCTGCGCGAAGCGAAAAAACGCGCCAGGCGAGAATAACCTTTGTCAATCCGCGATCGGAAAGGTGATATGGAACACGCTGCCGTGGTCCGGCGTGCTTTCGATTCGGATGGAGCCGTTGTGAAGCTCGACCAGCGAATGCGTGATATACAACCCCAGGCCGGGTCCCTGCGGCTGCGCGGCCTCCGCATTTCTGGAACGGAACCAGCGCGAGAAGATTTTCGCCTGATCCATTTCTGGAATGCTGATCCCTGTATCGGATACCGAGAGCTGCAAGAAGCCGGGTTGTTCGGCCAGCGCCATGCGGATTTCGATACGACCATGATCCGGGGTAAACTTCACCGCATTGCTCAGAAGGTTATTCACGATCAGCTTCGTCCAGTTTTGATCGCATAATACCATCGGCAGCCCGGAGGGAAACGCAATTTCCAGGTGCTGCGATTTTGCCTGGATTTGCCCCGCGAATTCCGAACTGACTTCTCGTACCAGGTTTGCCAGGTCGGTTGGCTGGAGCACAAGGTCAATCCGCCCCATCTCCAGACCAGCCGCATCCAGCAGTTCATCGACCAGGTTGGTTAACCGCTGACCGCTTTTTTGGATGGTTTCAAGAACAGTTCGCTGGTAAGCGGTCAAAGGCCCCGTTTCTCGATCGGCCAGCAGGTTGATTGCGCCATTTAATGTGGTTAAAGGCATTCGCAGTTCCTGCGCCGCTATCGAGATGAACTGCGATTTCAATTCACCCAACCGGCGCATTTCCGAATTCGCGGCAGACAGCTCCAGGTTCTGATTCTCAATCTTCTGTTTCAGCAGCTGCAGTTGGTTGCGGGTTTGGGTTACCTGCTGCTCCAGCTCTCCTTTGGTCGAAATATCTTGCAGCATGTGCAGGATGCCCGTGATCTTTCCCTTATCATCGCGATAAGCAAAATCCTCTATCGAAAGATAATGCGTTACTCCGCGCAGTTCGCGGTTGACATAGTCGAACTTGATGCTTTCCAGCTTCCCGTCCAGAATAGCCTGCAAATCTTGTTCGGCCCCCACCAGTTCGGGGAACAGTTCGATCAACGAGCGACCCTGAAAGCTTTGATAATTCGCATCGATCATCTCCGCCGCACCATGCAGTTCCCGGATAATCAGGCGGGTGTCGGTAATGAAGAAAGCGATCTTGCGCGCCTTCCAGATCAGTTCATACAGTTGGTTGTTCATGGCGGCTTCGGGTTGGAGCGCGACATCATCAAAAGGCCCAGGTGCCGAAACAGCGTTTCTACCCGGTCGCCAATTTTCGCGCTGGTCAGATAATAGGGAACGTTGAGGAAGACAGCGTAATTTTCGATCTCAACCGGCGAGAGGCGCAGTTGGTCAGAGAGATCTATCTTATTGGCTGCCAGGATGACCCGCGCGTCGGGGCTGACTTTGCGCAGATCGTCTAGATAGACCGGCAGCCGTTCGAATGTTTCCGGGCGAGTCAGGTCGCACACCAGAACGGCCCCGGAGGCTCCCCGCAAATAACTGGCGCGGAACTGATCAAACTCCTCGCTCCCAGCCAGGTCCCAAAGGATAATGGACAGGTCAATGATCCTATCTTGCTGCGGGATCGCCAGTACCTTCCGGTTGACCTTCACCCCAATGGTGCTCAGGTATCGATCATCAAAGCGTTCATACACAAAGCGGCGGACCAGGCTGGTCTTTCCAACTGCGAAATCGCCTAACAAGCAAACTTTTTTGTTGATCACAGTGTTCGGCATATTGCGTTTCTCATGGCGCCTGGGTTGGAGTAATCAAGTGATCGGGGACCGGCGCCGTAACGCCCAGCCAGCGGACCGGGATCCACCCGGTTGCCTCGTTCTGCCCCACGTCTAACCGCCTGATGCGGACCCATTCGCCGTTCAATGCCAGCACTTCAACATGCTCTCCGAGCATTAGAACCACGCCAATCCGCGGAGACTCCTGAGATGGCGCGGTATGCATCCATACATTCCCGAGCAGCAAGCCGGTAAATGGCGCGGGAGAGGCGGTGGGCGTGGCGGATGGAACGGTTGTGAACGTTTGCGTTGGGATGGGCGTGAAGGTCGGGGAAGGCATAGCGGTGCTGGTTGGCGCCAGGGTAGCGGTGGATGTTGGGGAAGGTGCGGCAGTCGGGGCAGCCGTTGCGGTTGCCGCTGGCAGCGCAGCCACCGCCGGTGGAGCCGCGAGCTGGCGGGATACCTGCACTCCCCAGTTCACCAGAAAACCACATCCTACCAGGAGCACGGCAAGCGTGGACAGGCCGAACGCCATGATACGCTTTTGGGCAGGGGTAAATTTCTTCGGGGCGGAAGTGTCCAGCAGCGGGTTGAGCGCTCCCTCTATCGAGGGCAGAGAGGGCGCCTCGCCTTGATAATCATCCAGCTCGCTCGCGTGCGCGTGCTCGATCTGGATGAGGCGCGAATGCATCTCGCTGCGAAAGTCCGGAGGAGTAATGCCGTCGATCATCACTGCCAGGTAGATGTGGCGCGAGGCCTCAATCAGGATGCGCTGGTCGCCAAAGGCAATCTCCCCCAGTTCATTGTGCTCGCCGCCGCCCAGCGTATCCTGGGCGAAACTCCGGATGGCTGTCAGCATACCGCTGAGCAGATCGGAATCGGAGACTGAACTCTGTTTGCCGGAAAGGTGGTGTAGAAGCAACCCGCTCTCGCGGTGGACCAGAAGGATATCGTTCACGGAAAATGGCAGCAGCTCGCGCAGGCGAATCTGCGCTTCAGATGCCCCACCAAACCTGGCGCGCGTTCGCCACCAGGCCCGCCGAATATCAAACGAACGCTTTACCTGGGCATCCAGCGTATAGGCCAGCTCGCTAACCGCCTGCCTGACCGCCCGCTGGACCACCTTACCGATGATCGGGTACAGCGCTTCGATCATTTCATCCCGCGCCTCGCGGATCTTCAGGCGGATGGCTTCGCCCAAAACGGGGGCAATCAATCTCACCAGGGTTTCTTCGTCGGAAATCTGCCGCTCCAGGCGCTCTAGGCCTGCTTCCAGATCCTCAATTTTCTCGATCTGGTTGTGCATTAAAATCTGGCGCAAGCGCTCCAGAGACGGCTCAGGATGCGAATCCTGCCCGCCTTCTTCTGGATCAATTGGAATCCCAGGTTTCTCTCCGGTAGCCAACGTCAGTCTTCCTTCACTCAATCTTTCTTCGGCTTGAGCATATCCTCAATCGCCCCTGAAAGCGTCCTGGTAGATTTCAACTGGCTGCCAAGCTCGATGAAAAGGTCGCCCAGCATCTGGCGGTCGGCTTTTTCATCGGACAGGCGGCGGGTCGTCTCGCGCAGTTCATCGCGCAAGCCATCGTCGGCTTTGCGCAGCTCTCGTTCGAGCAGTTGGAGCTTTTGGCTGTACGCCTTCTCCTGTTCAGCCAGCGCCTCCTTCAGGTGATCGATCCCCTGCTGGAGCCTTTCCAGGTCGCGTTGGATCATCTGGAAGTTGCTGTCGTACGTGCGCATCTGAGAGCCAAAGATGATATCGCGAATGCGGTCCACTTCCTGGGCCTTTTCTTCCACGGCGGGAACGTTCTTCTCAACGGTCATAAACCCTCCTGGTATCCGTGTATCTGGAAATTTTGATGCAGAAATTCAATTTGCGTCAGATCCGCGCTGGCATGACACAAATTATTCCATAACGATTTAACAAATATTGATGCATTCATTATACAGTGCAACCCTCAGGATGCAATCCAAACGAACCAGAGTCTCTATACAGGCGCAGTAGCTGGGTGGATTTGAACGATTTAATAAATTTTCCCCAAATTTACTAAAAACTCTTGACCATCCGAAACTGTCGCATATAATGAAACAATCTGCAATTCAAATCGGCGCTTGTGGAGAAACCCCAGTGCAAAAACGCAACAAAGTCACGATGAAAGACATTGCCCAGGAAAGCGGCGTATCGCTGTCGACTGTTTCGCTCGTGTTGAACGACAAGCCGGGCCTGCCGCAAGAAACGCGCATGCGGGTGCTGACCGTTGCACGCGAACTGGGATATGAATTCCGCACCGTGCCGCCCATGATGATGAAGCCCACCGTGCTAAAAACTATTGGAATGCTGGTCAAGCGGGCGCAGGGCGATTCGGCGCCCCCGTCGGCCAACGTTTTCTTTTCACACGTGATTCATGGGATCGAGGCCGGATGCCGTCAGGAGAACATCTCCTTGCTTTACGGCACGCTGCCCGTGGATGAAAACAATAACTCGTTGGAGATCCCGCTCCTGATCGATGACCCGCGGATTGACGGCCTGATGATGGTGGGCAATTACATTGACGAAAAGCTAAATACCGCCATCAAGCAGCGCGGCATTCCCGTGGTGCTGGCCGAAGCCTACTGCTGCTCTGGCGAATACGACACGATCGGCATCGACAACTCCGAAGGGGCCTATAACGCGGTAAAGTATCTAATCGGGCTGGGCCACCGCCACATCGCATTTCTGGGCAGCTTCCCCGATTCGCGCATCAGCTTCCGTTACCGTCGCCAGGCGTACGCCCAGGCGCTGAAAGATCACGGCATCGAACAGGCATATTATGGCGACTGCCCGCATAATAACCGCGGTGCGATCATCGCCGCCACCCGCACGCTGCTCACCGAAAATCCCCAAATTACAGCGATTTTTGGCTGCAACGATGAAGTGGCGATGATTGGCATGCACAGCGTCGCCGCCATGGGGAAGCGGGTGCCGGATGATGTTTCCTTCATCGGCTTCGACAACAACGCTAACGCGGAGTACAGCATTCCGCCGCTGACAACCATGAACGTGGATAAAGTCAGCATAGGCCGGCTGGCCGTGCAACTACTAATCACCCGCGCCGAAAATCCCGATCAGGGGTTTATCAGCATGATTCTGCACTCGAAGCTGGTGGAACGGAAATCCGTGCGCGATTTACGCGCCGGGTGAAATTCATCTCATCCGGGCAAGTTCCGTAAAAGCGGCTCGATCTTCTTCCGGAAGAGCGTCTCCCAGGTCAGGTTCTGGCGGATCTGGCAGCGAAAGCGGTATGATTGGCTGCGGGTTGCGCGCTCGAGAAGGAGTTCGGCGATTTTTTCTGGGGCAGCCAGTACATCAAACAGGTAAACGCGCCTTCCGTCCACTTCCTTCGCGGCGTTCGCCTGGTCGCTAAGGAGCACCGGCGTGCCGAAGAGACCAGCCTCCAAAACAGGTTGGCCCAACCCGGCCCGGTGGCTGGGCATAAAGAGAATGTCGCAGATGCGCAGCAGGTCGGCAGCTACCTGCTGCGATATTGCGAAGGGAATGTCTGGGTCTCCACCGGGCTCATAGAAAAAGAAAAGCTCTCGCTGCAGGTCGAGTGCGTCACGCAGCTGAAGCAGGTCTTTATCATTCATCATGCTATCTTCACCGCGCGGACCGGGAAGGCTGGTGATAACCAGGCGCGGGCAGCAGCCTCTTTCTTTCAGGGCCGCCAGAACGCGCGCCGCCAACTCGATGTTCCTGGACTGGATGACGCGCGCCGGCATCAACATAATCAGGTCGCCGGAAAGCAGGTCCAGGCGATGGATCAGATCCCAGCCCTCGGGGGTCAACCCATACCAGACGCACGGGTCGAACCCGTTATAGATTACCTCAATTTTTTCTTGTGGCTGGTTGTAGCGTTCCGCCAATGCTTGCTGGCTGCGCTCGGAGACGGCTACATACCGCACGTCGGCCCGGTAGGTTCGTAGTAAATCCCAGGGGTAACCGGAGCGCCCCACCGGCTGGGAACCGGAACCGGCCCAGGCCGCATCATGGCACCAGGCGACGCAGCGCTGGACGGCATGCTTATCCAAAAGCTGGAAGAGCGCGGCGGTGAGGGGTAGATTGAAGCTCGCGGTCAGCACATTATGGATAATGACGGCGTCGAAACCCTGCAGCACAGGGTGCAGGGCGGCGGTCAGGTGGTCGCGCATCGCGGTGAATGTTGGCGGCATCTGACCATGTTCAAGAGCTTCGGAAATCTCCACAATTTCCGGGTGCTGGATATCCATCTCCGGTATCACCACCACCCCTGCTCCGGCGGGCAGGTCACGCTCGCCGGCCTGTCCGGCAATCACAGTCACCGGGTAGCCAGCCTCCAGAAAAGCCTGGGCGTGCGCCGCCAGAACGGTCTCCACCCCGCCGGTAACCGGCGGCGCGGAGTAATGAAGGAAGGCCGTCTTCATCTCAGACAAGGTTCTTTAATTATAGTGCGGGTCGCTGTACGCCGCTGTGGAATTGGGTGTGGAGATCAATCATCACATGGCCGGACTTCCTCTTTGTGGTGAGTTTGGGCACTTAACAGTTTTTTTATGGTATTTACCTTGAAAAACCTTTATAAGATAATGGATATAATAGGATTACGGTCCTTTCAATGAATGACGAGAAATATCGCGTTTTAATCCTGGACGACGATTACGAATTGGGCATTCTGCTGAAGGAGTATTTGCAGAATACCAAGACGTGTGTTGTTACGTATGTCACCGCCGAATCGGATTTCTGGGAATGCGTAGACCGCGAGACATTCGATATTCTGTTTCTCGATTATAAACTGGCCGAAACCACCGGCCTGGACATCCTCTCGCAAATGGGCCAGGCCGGTATCAATATTCCCACCGTGATGATGACGGGGGAAGGCAATGAAAATATTGCGGCCCGGGCCATACAATCCGGCGCGCTCGATTACCTGGTGAAGGGCGAATACTCTTTCACCGCTCTGCCGCCCCTGATTCAAAAGGCCGTTCGCCTCAAAGCCATGCAGCGCGAAATGCAGCAGTACCTGGAGCAGATCCGCTACCAGGCAATGCTGCTGGATAACATGCGCGATGCGGTGGTGGTATGGGGAATGGACGGCGTGATCACCTACTGGAATGCCGCCGCCGAGCAGTTGTACGGCGCGCCTGCCGCCAGCCGCGTGGGGACGCGGGTACAGGATGTGTATTTCCCGTACGTAGACCCCCCTTACCCAATTGCGGGGATCAACCAGGCGCGCGGTTTGCAGTTAGAGCACCGCTTCCAGCTCCCGAACAACGAAAAAATCTGGATCAGCGCGCATATCACCGCCCTGTACAGCGAGGGGAACAAAGAAGATCCCATCGGCTATATGAACGTAGCGCGTGATATTACCCCGCGCAAGCAGGAACAGGAAGCCCTGGTCAAGAGCCAGCACTTCATCAAACGAATTCTGGATGCCAGCCCGAACATTATCTATATCTATGAACTGCGCGGGCAAAGAGTTGTTTACGTGAACCCCGAGGTAAAAGTTATCCTGGGCTATCAGGTAGAGGATTTCATCAATTCTCCCTACAGCTTTTACACCTCCCGGGTCCACCCGGAAGATCTGCCCGTTTTATCACAGCACTTGCAAAAACTCGTCACGTTGAAGGATGGGGAAGTGGTCGAGGTGGAGTACCGGTTTCGGAGCCAGTCGAACGAATGGCGCTGGCTGAAAATTAGGGAAACGGTGTTTTCGCGCGGTGAAGGGCGCATCCCGGCGGAAACCATTGGAGTGATCCAGGACGTGACCGCCAGTAAAGAAGCCGACCTAGCCCTGCGCCAGAGCGAAGCGCGCTACCGGGCCATCGTGGATGATCACCAGACCGAAATGATCTGCCGCTTCTTAACCGACACAAAGCTGACGTTCGTGAACGAGGCCTACTGCCGGTATTACGACCAGGACCGCGCTCAGTTAATCGAAACCAGCTTCCTGGCCCCCGTGCCCGCCGAAGACAAACCCGCCATCCTCGAGAAGCTCGCCGGTCTAAATGCGAACGCAGCCGTGGTCACCTATGAGATGCCCGTGCGGTTGGGGTCGGGGGAAGAGCGCTGGCAGGAATGGGTCTGCCGGGCCATCCTCGACCAGCACAACGACTTTATGGAATTTCAGGCCGTCGGGCGCGATATTACCGAGCGGAAGAAGATGGAAGAGCAGCTCCAGACCGCTCAAACGCACCTCACCCAGGCGGCCCGCCTGTCTTCCATCGGCGAGCTGGCATCGGGCGTGGCCCACCAGATCAGCAACCCGCTGACCACCATCATCGCCGAAGCGCAGATCCTTGCGCAGCAGATTGGCCGCCACCACCCGGCCCGCGAATCAGCCGATGCCATTATCGAGGCTGGCTGGCGCGCGCAGGAAGTCATCAACGAACTGATGAAATTCTCCCAGCCGCTGCAGGCCAAACTCGAGCCGGTGGACATCAATGAGACAATCGATAGCGCGCTGCTGCTGGCCAGCGCCCACATCGAAGCGCTGGGGGCCAAGCTGACCGTGAACCTGGCCCAGAACCTGCCGACGATCAACGCCAACCCCCGCCAGTTGTGCGATCTTTGGGTGAACCTGCTCCTGCTGGCGCGCACATCGTTTGTCGACGGCAGCGAGCATAACATCCGTATTTCGTCGCAAATGCAGAATGCGAACACAATTTTGGTAAAAGTCTCCGATGATGGGATTCCCATCCCGGAGGAACAATACGATACAATATTTGAACCACAGTTAATCCCCACCGGCTCAGGCCGGGGTACCGGGATGGAGTTGAGCATATGCCGAGAATTCGTTCGCCAGAACCGTGGCCAGATTTCCGTTTCTGGGGATGGCAGCGAAACCACTTTTCTTATCACGTTTACCGCGGAAGGGATTTAAGGAATGGACCCGATCAGCATTTTAGTCATTGAAGATGATGAAATTGTCGCGCGCACCATCGAACGCTGCCTGCGCGGCGGTGAGTTTCGCGTGCGGCTGGCCAGCAGCGGCGTTGAAGGCCTGCGCGCTGCCCGGCGTGAGGTGCCGAACCTGGTGATCCTGGATGTGATTATGCCGGGTATGGATGGATACGCGGTCTGCCGCGAGATGCGCGGCGACCCGGTGCTGGTCGAAGTACCCATCTTATTCCTGACTGCGAAGACGAAGGATGAGGATAAGATCACCGGCTTCACTGCCGGCGCGGACGATTACCTTGGCAAGCCCTTTAACGTGGACGAATTGATCCTGCGCATCCGCGCGATCCTGCGGCGCACCCGGCGGTCGGAGCAGCAAGAGGCCTCGATCGCTCCAGGGCTGGAGGCCGGCGAGCAGCGTGGCAGCGAGCGCGGCAGCCAGGGCGAGCGGATTATCACTATTGGAAAGTACTCCCTGAATACACGCACTTACGAGTTCATCGGTCCGAAAAGTGGCAAAATTCGCTTAACTCCTGTACAATATGATTTGCTTTATCACCTTATGAACCATCCTGGTGAAATCTTTTCTCCTGCCCGGCTCTTGGATGAGGTGTGGGATTACCCCAGCGATGCCGGCAGCCCCGACCTGGTTCGCGTGCATATCAAGAACCTGCGGGAACGGATCGAAGAAGACCCGCGCAATCCGAAATTCATCCGGACGATTGCGGGCTACGGGTATACGATCCAACCCGAAGAAGACGGGAGCGAAAAGTAAAGGAGTGTATGGCATCGGAAAACCTATTATCGCTCGCTGAAGGAGAATGGCGGGCTATCGAAAAGCTGAACGATGTGCTTTCCGATGCCGGTGATCTCGAGCGGGCCTTTAAAATAGGTTTGGACATCCTCCTGACCACCCTGGGAAGAAGCGGGGCGGCCCTCTACATTCCACGTTTCTGCGAGCATATTGACCACGACTGGACCTATCTCACACCCCCCGCAGCCTGGGAAAAACGCCTGGAAGATAACTTTACCCGCCTGAATGTGCTGGTCGAACAGGTGCTGCGTTCGGGGCAGGTGATGCACGGCGCTGAACAGCTTGACCTGGGGGCCATCTTCCCCATACGGACCGACCTGAAAATGATCGGCGCCATGCTGGTCAGCGGGCCGGTGATTGCTCCAGAAGATTACCCGCGCTGGGAGGCCTTCATCCGTCCGTTTGCGCGCGCGGTGAATTTCCATTCCATCGCCAGCGGCAACCCGAACGGCACGCCCAGCTACCGCGAGTTGATGGGGTCGCGCAACACGCTGCGGGCCATGTACGACAGCCTGCCAATCTCGATCTATATCATCGACAACAACTTTACCCTGGCAGCGATTAACCACAGCCGGGCGGAACGGGTGGGCGGCAAGCCGAACCAGCTGGTGGGCGGCAAATGCTACGAAATGCTGTACCTGCGCTCCAGCCCCTGCCCTGGCTGCCGGGCCAGTGAAACCTTTTCCACGGGCGAAAACAGCGTTCGCATGAGCCGGAGCTGGATCGATACAGAAAAATTTGTCGAGTGGGAAATTTCGACCTTTCCCATTTTCGATGAACGCAACATCGTCACCCAAACGATCATCGTCGAGCAGGACGTGACCGAAAAGCGCAACCTGGAGTCCAACTTGATCCAGTCAGAAAAGCTGGCTGCCGTCGGGCAATTAGCCGCCGGGGTGGCGCACGAGATCAACAATCCCCTCACCGCGATCATCGCCAATGCCCAGATTCTGCGCCGGGAGGTCGGGGGGCAAGATCCCGATTTAGTCGAATCGATTAAGCTGATTGAAATGGCCGGAACGCGGGCATCGCAGGTGGTTCGCAACCTGTTAGGCATCGCCCGCAAGGAAAAGTACGAGTTCGAGCCAATTGACCTGAACGAAACCCTCCATAATGCGATCACCCTCGTCCAGCATGAGCTGGTGGGGCGGCCCATTCAGGTAGAACTGCACCTGGCTGAAAAAATGCCGCGGGTAGTCGCCAGCCAGGACCAACTGCAGGGGGTATGGATCAACCTGATCCTCAACGCCATCGACGCGATCGATAAAGAGAGCGGCCACATTTCCATCAGTTCCGCATACGATGGCAGCGAATTCCAGATTACCATCACCGACAACGGCAAAGGCATTCCGCCGGATCACCTGCCGCGCGTCTTCGAGCCGTTCTTTACCACAAAACACCCCGGCCGCGGAACCGGGTTGGGGCTGTCAGTGTGCATGCGGGCCATCCGCCTGCACGGGGGAAATCTTCAGGTCGACAGCCAGATTGGGAAATGGACGCGGTTCACGGTCAGCCTGCCAGGGCCCAAATAGCGCGGGCAGGCATCAGGCCGCTTCTGGCCCTTTCTCCTCTGGCGAACCATCTTCGCTCAGCAAATCATCGGCCCAGTGGTCATCTGCCTGGCGGGCCAGGTTGATCTGAAGGCTCTGCAGTGCTTCTGCCAGGTCAGGGAAACCGGCAGCGCGGGCCTGGCGAATGTTCAACTCGATTAACGCCGGCATGAGCTGCTGGCCATCTTCTGGCTGCTGCCCATTATTTTCCACCGAGCGTTCCTCGGCGGCGCTGCGGATTTCATCCACCATGGACGGTGTATTGCCTTGCTGCAGCCGCCCTGCCAGGCAGTCGATTGACTCGGCGGAAAGTTCATCGTCTACATCCCAGGCAGCGGGGGTCTCTGCCTGATCGCCAGTCACCTGGGCCTCGGCTAACCGGTCGCCGGGGTTCAACTGCAGCACCCGGCGGTACAGGCGCTCCGCCGCAGCCGGGCTGCCGGAAAGACGGTAAAGGTTGCCGACAATATACAGCACATCGATATCGTTGGGGTAATCTTTCAAAATGCCGGCGTATACTTCCAGGGCTTCACGGATGCGGTTCTCGCGCAAATACGCCCGCCCCAGGAGCTTCCGCACCTTGTGGTTTGCACTTTTAGAGGAAAGATCGGTTGAAGATGAGTCCATTGAATACGGTTCCACGGCTCCAATCGAATAACGAAATTCCTCTTAAGGATAAAAAGAATCGGCTCCGATTTCTATAAAATCCCTCTGAAGTCCACGTAAAAATCAATAGACGCGGATTCCTTTACTGCTCGGGCGTTGCGGTATCGGTGATACCCGGCATGCTCAGCTTCTGGCTCAACATCCCCTTTTGAATGCGGGCCACGGCTGCCAACTCGACCTCATCGTTCGCATCGGCCAATCGATATGCGGTTTCATAATCTTCCAGGGCCTGCTGATACGTTTGCCGCGCTTCATGTACCTGGGCGCGCAGCAGGTAGGCCCGCGCCGACTGTGGATTGATCTGGATGGCGGTCTCGGCATCGGCCAGCGCTTTATCCGTCAGGTTTGCCATCAGGTATGTTTCGCCGCGCGTAAGATATAAATGTTCGAGTTCCTGAAAACTTTTCTGCGCAGCCTGGAAATTTTCCAAAGCCTGCGAAGTTTCGCCCATCTGATCTTGAACGACCCCTTTCATCACCAGCAGTTCGGGGTCCTGCGGAGCCACCTGCAGTCCCTGCTCGATGGCCGCCAGCGCGCCCGGATAATCGCCCTCCAGCAGCAGGCTGGTAGCACGCTGCTGGTAGCCGTAACGAGCAGCCACCTGGGGATCAGGCGCAAGAAACCGGTCGTACAGCGCGATCAAAATAACCAGCACGACCACGGCGATACCTGCGCCGATGAACACGCGCCTGAGCGCATTGCGGCGTTGGGTCTCAAGCCATTGATCCAGGAACCACCACGTGTGTGCTTCGGGCGGGTTGGCCTCCGCCCGCGCCTGGCGTAGCGACTGCGCACCGCCCAGGTCGCGGAGAAACTGCCGCGCTTCTTTGCGCAGCCGGGCCGTGATGCTCTCAAGCTGCGCGCTGGCTGTCTTACGCGACGCATTTTCAGGCGCAAGCTCCTGCACGCGCGCGGAAACCGCATCGAGCTCGCGAAGCAGCGCCAGGGATGCTCCGGCGGTGTTCATCCCGATCTTGGAAGCGGTGACTTCCAGCCGGTCGAGAGTTTCGCTGATGGTTTCAGGGTAGATGGCTGTCATTGATAAGGGTCTGGATGGGTCTTGGCTCATGAGACAATGATACCGCAAACCTGGCCTGTGCTGTAAGAGCGATTCAGGGAACCTTTTCGGGGCCTTGATCGTAGTATGATTAGGGATAAGCATGCGTAAAAACCGGTTGGGAAAAGCCCTGATATTCTTCGCCTTGCTGCTGTGCGCCGCTGCCGCCAGCGGGTATGCCTGGCTGTTCCAGGGCATGCCCGGCACCGATCTGCCCGCAGACCGGCTGCAGCCGCCCTCGATCCGCATCACCGACCAGGCGGGGCGACTGCTGTATGAGTCTTTCCCAGAGCAAGGCGGGCGGCACCAGGCGCTGCCGATTGAACAGATTCCCAAAACGCTGATCGAGGCGACCATCGCCACGGAAGACAGCCATTTCTACACCAATCCGGGGATCGACCTGGGCGGCATCCTGCGCTCGGCCTGGATCAACCTGAGCGGCGGGGAGACGCTGGCAGGGGGCAGCACCATCACCCAGCAGGTGGCGCGCAACCTGCTGATGGATGAAGCCGAGCGCGGCGAGCGCACCCTGCGCCGCAAGCTGCGCGAGGCCTGGCTGGCCTGGCAGCTTACCCAACGCTATTCGAAAGATGAGATCATCGCTTTATACCTGAACCAGACCTATTACGGCGGCATGGCCTACGGCGTGGAAGCCGCCGCGCAAACGTACTTCGGCAAACCGGTGAACGAGTTGAGCCTGGCCGAATGCGCACTGCTGGCCGGCCTGCCGCAGGCGCCCGCGCTGTACGACCCATTTTCCGACCCCGAAGCCGCACTGGCCCGCCGGTCGGCGGTGCTGGGGCTGATGAAAAAGACCGGTTTCCTGACGGACGAACAATTTGACCTGGCAGGGCGTGAAGCACTGAACCTGACCGCCGCGCCATACCCGATGGAAGCGCCGCATTTCTCCCTGATGGCACGCGCGAAAGTAGAAGCGCTGCTTTCTCCAGAAGAAATTTCCACCAGCGGCGGGCTGATCGTGCGTACCACCCTCGACCTGGAAGCACAGCGCGCCGCCGAACAGGCCATGGCGCGCCAGGTGGAGCGCCTGCGCCAGCAGGGCCAGCGCGGACTGGGGTACAACCTCAACAACGCCGCGCTGGTGGCGGTTGACCCGCACAGCGGGCAGATTCTGGTGATGATCGGCAGCCCGGATATGCAGGACGCGGAACACCATGGAGCTATCAACATGGCGCTGGCCCCACGCCAGCCCGGTTCCGCGTTGAAACCGATTATCTATGCCGCCGCGTTTGACCCCAACCGCTCCAACCCCTGGACGGCTGCCACCAGCATCCTGGACGTGCAGAGCCATTTCATCACCCATGATAACCAGCCCTACACCCCGGCCAATTACGACGGCCTGGAACACGGCCCGGTAGCGTCGCGCCAGGCGCTGGCCTCTTCGCTCAACATTCCAGCGGTGCTGACCCTGCGCGAAGTGGGCCTGGGGGAGTTTATCCGGCTGGCGCGCGATCTGGGCCTGCCGCTCTCCACTGACCCTAACCAGTACGACCTGTCGCTGGCGCTGGGCGGCGGCGAAGTGCCCCTACTGCACCTGACCGCCGCCTACGGCGCCTTCGCCAACGGCGGTTACCGGGTGGAGCCGTATTCCATCGAGGAAATCCGCAGCGCGAATGGCGAGGTGCTCTACCAGCACGCATCCGCAGCGCCCCGGCGGGTACTGGATGAGCGCGTCGCCTGGCTGATCACCGATATCCTCGCCGATGACGCGGCCCGCCAGATAGGTTTTGGGCGCAACTCGATGCTCAACATCGACCGCCCGGCGGCGGTGAAAACCGGCACAACCACCAATTTTCACGATAACTGGACCATTGGCTACACCCCCGACCTGGTAGTGGGGGTATGGGCTGGCAACGCCAGCCACGAGGCCATGCGCGATGTAAACGGGCTGACCGGCGCGGCGCCCATCTGGCACCAGGCCATGCGCGCCATGCTGGCTGGAACGCCCAAGCAGGACTTCCGGCGGCCTTCGGGAGTGGTGCAGGTGGAAGTCTGCGCGCTCTCCGGCCTGCTGCCAGGCGAAGCCTGCCCCTACCGGCGCGTGGAATGGTTTATCGATGGTACACAGCCATCCGCCAAAGATACCTATTACCGCCCCGTCACGCTTGACCGGGCCACCGGGCAACTGGCAGAGGAATCCACGCCCCCCGAGCGCCGCGTACGCACCCTGGCCCTCGACCTGCCAGCCGCCGCCCAGGGTTGGGCGCGCGCCAACGGAATGCTGTTATGGAGCGATCTGCAGAGAAGCTCGCTGGCGGACAAAAAAATCGACCGCGGAACCGAGCCGGAGACCCTGGCGGATGTGGAAAGACTCGAAATCGACCCCGCCAGCCCCGGCGCGGCGGCGCTGCTGCTCACCAGCCCGGCGCCGCTGGCGCGCTACCAGATTTCCACCGCCCTGCCCCTGGATGGGCAGCGCATACCGCTGGAAGCCATCGGGCTGGATGCGTTTACCGAAGTGAGCCTGTGGGTGGACGGCGAACAAATCGCCGCGCTTTCGGAGCCGCCTTACCGGGCCTGGTGGCAGCTTGCGCCGGGTAAGCACCAGACCTGGGCGGAAGCCGTCACAAGCCATGGCGAACGACTGACCAGCCCGGTCATCGAGTTTGAGGTATTCGGAGAGAAATAAAAAACCTGGGGCCGCCGCCCAAATGGGCGGCG
>CAYTHO010000030.1:0-57876 GCA_964437595.1 uncultured Anaerolineaceae bacterium | reverse complement strand
GCCGATCTCATGGTGGATGGCGTGCTGGTCAAGTGCCATCTGTACAAAGAGCAGGCCTGACCTCTAACAAAAACTGCTGGGAGAAGCGCGTTTCGCGGCGCAAATGCCGCGAAACGCGCTTTTTTTGTCGCTATATCACATCTAAACCAAAAATTAACGCAAACCACATTTTCCTTTTTTACAATCAGAACCGATAGCAGAAAAATTCTTCAAAAAGAAAGGTTTCCGATGAAAAAGATCATCGTTCTATTACTCGCTTTTATTTTATTATTGAACCTTACCGGCTGCGCCAGGAGCACGCCTGCTCCGGCAACGGGATCGACCGGGGCGCAGCAGAGTGAAAACCAGACCGTTCCCCAGGCGGGTAGCAACACTACTGCGCCCGCTCAGGCCGCCGGTTCTGCCGAGGATGTGCTCGAAGCAAACAGCAAGGATCATGAAGAAGCGGAAGATTATGCCTGGGACAACGCCGCAGTAACCACGATCGCGTTAAATGGCAGTTTAATCCAAGTGGACGGCGAAGGGGTAAAAACAGATGGCAACCAGGCTACCATCACCTCCGCGGGAACTTACAGCATCACCGGTTCCCTGACGGATGGGCAGATTATTGTGGATACCCAGGATAAGGCCACCGTCCGCTTAGTCTTAAATGGGGTAGACATTCACAGTACAACTGGCGCGCCGATATCGGTTACCAATGCAGAGAAAACCATTATCATTCTTGCGGACGGCACGCAAAACATCCTCTCCGATGCCGCCCAATATGTCTTCGCGGACCCCTCGGTCGACGAGCCCAATGCAGCCATCTTCAGCAAGTCCGACCTGACCATCGCCGGCAGCGGCGCGCTGACCGTTTCCGGAAATTTCAATGACGGTATCGCCAGCAAAGATGGCCTGATCCTGGCCTCCGGGAGCATTACCGTCACCGCCGTGGATGATGGCATCCGCGGGAAAGATTACCTGCTGGTGAAAGATGGGAACATCACCGTAACCGCGCAGGGCGACGGCCTGAAATCGGATAACGACGAAGAGGCAGACAAAGGCTATATCTCCATTGCGGGCGGCGTTCTGCGGATTACCGCCGCTGGCGATGCTATCGCCGCCGAAAGTGATGTGGTTGTAACGGCTGGAGAGCTTACCATCACAGCGGGTGGCGGCAGCCGCGCCCAGGTAGATGAGAGCACGTCCACCAAAGGCATCAAGGGTGCAGCCAGCGTCACCATTGACGGCGGCACGTTCACCATCGATTCCGCCGATGATGCCATCCATTCCAACAGCAGCATTGCTGTAAACGGCGGCAGCTTCACCATCGCCACCGGGGATGACGGCCTGCACGCCGACACCAGCCTGGAAATCAATGCCGGTGAACTGAACATCACCGAATCGTACGAAGGCATCGAAAGCGCGCTGATCATCATCAACGCGGGTAATATCCAAATCGCATCCAGCGATGATGGGATCAACGTTGCCTCGGGTAATGACGGCTCAGAGATGATGGGACGCGGCGGAATGCCCGGGCGGGATGCCTTCACGGGCTCAACAAGCAACTACCTGTATATTAATGGCGGCTATATCGCCGTGCAGGCTAATGGGGATGGGATAGATGTCAACGGCGCAATCGCAATGACGGACGGGATACTGCTCGTCAACGGCCCCACCCAACAGATGAACGGCGCTCTGGACTATGATGCGGGCTTCAATATGACGGGCGGATTGCTGGTTGCGGCGGGGAGTTCCGGCATGGCCCAGGCCCCTGATGAATCCTCCACCCAGTACAGCCTGTTGGTCAACCTCACCGCCACCCAACCCGCTGGAACCCTGGTGCATATCGAGAACAACACCGGCGAGGAAATCCTTACCTTCGCGCCGTCCAAGCCGTACCAGTCACTTGCCTTCTCCTCGCCTGAACTGACCAGCGGAGAAACCTATAAAATCACACTGGGTGGCAGTTCTTCAGACACAGTACAGGATGGCCTGTACCAGGGCGGCGCTTATACACCCGGAACGGAATACGGCAGCTTCACCATTTCCAGCAAAGTGACCATGCTCGGCGCGGACGGCATGGGTGGTCCGGGTGGTCGCGGCGGGCGCCGCCCCTAATGCGCCCCTTTTCTCATCCGATCAACCGATCCATTTACCCACTGATTGACTGATTGATTGACCACTCACTTCTTATAAACAACGGAACAACAACATGGCCCAGATAAAGGTAACCACAAACGAAATGTCGCAAAGAACCAACCGGCCAAATGAGTTAGGGATGCTGGCGCAAAATACCCTGGACAGCGTGATCAGCACCTTCGATCCAATCCAACTGCGAGAGATGGACGCAGTCGCGCTGCTCAACCGGGTGGACACGAAATATGTACTTTCCACTTCCCAGCTCATCCATGCGCTGCAAAACGTTCAGCCGCACTACCGCATCCTCACCATCGACCACCGGGCCACCCATGCCTACCAGACGCTGTACTTCGATACCCGAACCTTTGCGCTGTACCACGACCATGTCACCGGGCGGTCAAACGTTTACAAGGTGCGCGCCCGCGAATATGTAGACACCCGGCTGTCGTATTTCGAAGTAAAACACAAGGACCAAAAAAAACGTACCGAAAAAAGCCGCATGCCTATCGCCCGCCCATGCACGCGCCTAGATGGCCCGATGCAGCGCTTTTTACAAGGGTCGCTCCGTTGTTCTTGTTCTGGTCAGGAGTTCGAACCAAAGCTCTGGAACACCTTTCACCGCATCACCCTGGTGAATAAAAGCATGCCAGAGCGGCTCACTATCGATCTCGACCTGCGTTTTTCAGATGGGCGCCAGGTTCTCGACATCGACGGAATTGCTATTGCTGAAGTCAAGCAGGACCAATGGTGCAGCAGATCGGCGTTTGTGTCCGAAATGCGCCGGCAGGGCATCCGCCAGACCGGTTTTAGCAAGTATTGTTTTGGGGTTTCACAACTGTATCCAACGGTCAAGGCCAACTCGCAGAAAGAGCGGGTGTTATTGATCGAAAAACTGCAGCACGGAGGGCAGAATCATGTCTGCTTCGCTTGAGCTCATCTTGGGCTTTGTCTTCAACCTGATCGTCGCGCTGTTCGTTGTGCGGTTCATCTATTACCCGGTAACCCATAACAAACCGTATGTCTTCACCTTTATCGCCTTCAACACCATCATCTATTTTGTACTGCGTTTCATCACCAGCATCGAAATGAGCATTGGCGTTGGCTTTGGCTTGTTTGCCATCTTCACCATACTGCGCTATCGCACCGACCCGATCCCGATCCGCGAAATGACTTACCTTTTTGTGATCGCCGCGCTGCCGGTAATGAATTCCGCCGGGGTCGGTGCAGGAGCCTGGCTGGAGCTGATCTTCGCCAACCTCGTTATCATTGCGATCCTCTTCGTACTTGAAAAAGAGTGGGGCTTCCACTACGAAGCATATAAACAGATCACATATGAAAAAATCGACCTAATCAGGCCGGAAAACCGCCCGCTCTTACTGGCAGACCTTCAGGAGCGAACCGGTCTTAAGATCAAGCGCTGTGTCATCGGCAAAATCAACTTCCTGCGTGACACGGCGGAAATCAAGATTTACTACGATGACCCCGACCAGAACTCCTGGCTGCATGCATTTGACACGGATACTCCATATATCACATCCGAGAACTACGAAAACCCTACCGCGATATAAGTTTATGTACTCGTTTGAAGGGACTGGCGGGCCCGTGCGCCCGCCAGTCCCTTCTTTTTTTCAGAGCGGCCCACCACATTTCGAGGCTGAAATTGGAGGTATTTTGTAATATAATTACGCAGATCCGCCTGGATCATTCATTCCTGAAATCCGGTCATGAGGGCATGCATGAGTATAGAAGTAGCGCAAGCCATATCCGATTACATCGTAAAAAACGTTCTCAAACAACCGAACCGGGTACTGGGCCCGGATACCCGCATCATTTCCTCCGGGCTGGTTGACTCCTTCAGCCTGGTGGATCTGGCATTATTTGTGGAAGACAGCTTCGGCGTCAAGATTGCTGACACGGAATTAAATGGTAAAACGTTCGACACAATCGGCGAGCTGGTTGCTTTAATAAATACCCGCAGGAATCATCAGGAGTAGGCTGCTCGTGACGGATGCGATGGTAGACCAGGTTTTCCTCGGCCATATTACCGAACACCCGGGCCAGACCTGTCTTTACTTGCTTTATCCCAACCAGGCCGAATGACTCCGCGCTGGATGATGCTATGAGCCGAACTTCTCTCACCCAGATCCTGCTCCTGGCCAGCATGCTGTTCCTATCTGGCTGCGCCAGTATGGAGGCACAGGCGTCGCGCACGGTTGAGCAGTATTTACAGGGTATGGCGGACCAAAACGTCAACCTGGTATCGAACCTGTCCTGCAAAACCTGGGAGTCGAGCGCGCTCATGGAAGTGTACTCGTTTCAACTGGTCAAAACCTCATTGGACAATGTGGAATGCGCCGTACTGGAACGGGAAAGCGACGGCTTTCGCGTCAGGTGCACCGGAGCCATTGTGACCTCTTATAATAATGAAAACGGGAGAATTGAACTCGATCACCGGACGTACTTCGTCCGGCAGGAAAGCGGGGACTTGTTTGTATGCGGTTACCAGTAAAGATCATTCGTTTTCTTTTTAACCGCGAGACGCTCTGGGCGCTGGTGCTGGTGCTCATCGTGTTTGCCATCATCATCATGACCGCTGATACTTCCCCAACCTGGATCTATCAGGGGTTCTAATGGCGATCCAGATCGTTCTTCTCTTTGTATTGGCGGCCCTGGTGATTCGCCTGCTGCCGGGCGGGCGGCTGCGCATGTGGCTGCTCAGCGCGGTCAACGTGGCCGTCATTTACAGTTTGCAGCCGCAGATTCCCATCCGCTATATGAATTTCTGGCTGCCCACCTTGACCATCTATATCACCGTGGTCAGTTGGGTGCTGGTCACTCCGCCCGGCGAGCGCCGCTGGAAGCAAAACCTGCCCATGCTGTTCTTTTTGGCTGCCGCGGCGCTGTTGATGACCCTCAGCCGCTACCTGGAGCTCGATATTTCGCTGCTTGCCACCCGCCCGCCCAATACCGCGCAGGCGGCGCTGGGCATCGCTGCTGCCGCGCTGCTGCTGGTTCTGTGCGTTCGTTTTGCACGCGGCGCCCCAACTCTGCTCGCCACGGCGGTAATCCTGCTGCTCGGCCTGTTCATCGTGCTGAAGGTGCCGGCACTGACTCTGGAAGCCAGCCGCCTGCTGCGCGGCATGATGGGCCAGACCACCAACCTGGCTACCACCCTGGACCTGCGCTGGCTGGGATATTCATACCTGGCCTTCCGCCTGATCCACACCCTGCGCGACCGCGCGCTGGGCCGACTGCCGGTGGTGGATTTGCAGGAGTATTTTATTTATGTCGTATTTTTCCCGACGATTTCCGCCGGTCCTATCGACCGTCTCGACCGTTTCATCAAGGATCTGCGCTGCCCTGGCCCGGTAGAAACCTACTGGGAGGATGCCCTGGAAGGCGGAAAACGCGTTTTCATTGGAATATTTAAAAAATACGTTATCGCAGACACCCTCGCGCTGGTTTCAATCAACGCGACCAATATCGACCAGGTGGTGAATAACGGTTGGCTGTGGCTGCTGCTGTATGCCTATGCCTTCCAGATCTTCTTCGACTTCAGCGGCTATTCCGATATTGCTATTGGCCTGGGACGCGTGATCGGTATCCGCGTTCCAGAAAATTTTCAAGCGCCGTATCTCAAACCATCCCTGGCTCAGTTCTGGAACAACTGGCACATGACCCTCACCCAATGGATCCGAGCCTATTAT
Organism: uncultured Anaerolineaceae bacterium; assembly: GCA_964437595.1. Lineage (GTDB taxonomy): Bacteria > Chloroflexota > Anaerolineae > Anaerolineales > Anaerolineaceae > DSYU01. The sequence goes on along the minus strand of CAYTHO010000030.1, from coordinate 52,048 downwards.
TTCAACCCGCTCACCCGCTGGATGCGCTCTTCCAAAAACCGCCTCCCGGCGGTTACGGTGCTGCTGATTGGCCAGGTAACCACCATGCTGTTGATCGGCCTATGGCACGGCGTGACCGTCAATTTCATGATCTGGGGCCTGTGGCATGGGGTGGGGTCGTTTCTCGAAAATCGCTGGACCGTCTTTTCGCGGCCTTTCCTGGACCGGATAAGTGAGAACCGCTTCGCTCGCTACGGGCTTTCGGGGGTTTCCATTCTGCTGACGTTCAATTATGTAGCGTTGGGGTGGGTTTGGTTTGCGCTGCCCGAACCAACCCAGGCCATCCAAACCCTGCTGCGCCTGTTGGGTTTTGCATAGATGGGAAACACAATGGATTGGAAATTTGCTCGCAACGTTCTCCTCAAAGCCCTGGTGCTGTTTTTGCTGGGGAATATCTTGTTTGTTTCTTTGAATATTGAGACGCTGGCTGGTAAGCTGTCCCTGTATAACCGCGTTATTCCGGGCCGCGAGCGCTTTCCATTTGGGGAGAACGCCGCGCAGGCTTACAACGTCAGTGTATACAACCTGGATGCGCTGTTCGCTTCCCACGAGATCCACGGACAGCCCAAGGCTGCCGATGAATACCGCGTGCTGCTGATCGGTGACTCGTCGGTGTGGGGCACGCTGCTCCGCCCCGAGGAGACGCTTGCCGGGCAGCTCCAGGATGCCGGGCTGGAAGTGCCGCAGGGAAAGCGCCTGCGCCTGTACAACCTCGGTTACCCGACCATGTCAACGTTGAAAGACCTGCTGATTCTGGAAAAAGCCGCACGCTACCAGCCCGACCTGATCGTCTGGTCGGTGACCCTGGAGTCGCTGGTGCAGGCCAATCAGTTCAACTCACCACTGGTGATGCAAAACCTGGACCATGTGCGCGCGCTGAACAGCCAATTCGCGTTGGGCCTCAACCCGCCGGAAGACGACCCCATGGCCGGATGGCTAGCTAAGACGATATTTGAACGCCGCCGAACCATGGCCGACCTGGTGCGGCTGCAAATGTATGGCTTCCTGTGGGCGGCGACTGGCATTGACCAGTCGTACCCACCGGCCTACGAGCTGGCCCTGCGTGACTTCGAAGAAGATGATTCGTTCCACGGGCTGAAACAGCCGCTAAAATCTACCGACCTGGCCATCGATACCTTAAAGGCCGGGGTGAAAGCCGCCGGAAAAACGCCGGTATTGTTCATCAACGAGCCCATCCTCATCAGCAGCGGCGCCAATTCCCATATCCGCTATAACTTCTATTACCCGCGTTGGGCGTATGACGACTACCGCGCCATCCTGGCTAAAACAGCACAGCGCAGTTCATGGCTGTATTTCGACGCATGGGACGTGGTCATCGAGAGTGAATTCACCAATACCGCCGTGCACGCCTCGCCGTTCGGCGTGGCCCAAGAAGTCGAAGTTCTGGCTGGCGTCCTGCCCGAGGTGATCCGCGCCAACCGCGTTCCGGACGCATCGGAGCTTGCTCTGGCGCCGTTGGAAGAAATGGACATCGAAGAAATAGAAGAAGCGCCCGAGGAGAATGCTTCACCGGTTGAAAGCACAGAACAGGTCCCCTCTGGCTCACAATCCGATACGCCTGCGCCCACGGCTGTAGCCGAACCCGCAGCGACAGGCGCTGCCATTATCGTTGAAACGCCTGCCGCAGCCATCTCCCCCACCGCGAACAGCGCCGCGCCGTTATCCGCATTGGTGCCTGCCAGCGGAGCCTGCCTTCCGCCCGAACAGTGGAGGGAGATGCCGGTGGTGCCTGAATATGTTACGGAAGAACTTATTCAACTGTACCTGGAAGGCATTCAAAAAGGTAATGATCCGGTGGTCTTCTCGGTGGTCGGCGACTGCCAGAGCGTGCCGCAGGTGTTCCTGGCTGCATTTGACAACCCGGAGGGTTACAACCTGGGGCCAAAGTACAGCTATCTTCAACCGATGATCGATCATTTTTCCGGCTCGTTCAACCGTAATGGGCTGGCCCGCAAAGGCGGGATGAATGTGGCTGCCGTTCTCTCCCCGCTGCATGCCAACCCGAAAATTTGCCAGAAGAATGAGACTCCACTGCAGTGCGAGCTGCGCGTGTACAAACCGAGCATCGTAATCGTCAGCCTGGAAGAATGGTGGTCGAAAAGTCCGCTGGAAACGTACGAAGGCTATCTCCGCCAGGTACTGGATGAGATTATCGCACATGGCGCGGTTCCCATCCTTTCCACCAAAGCCGACAACATGGAAGGCAAACACGGCATCAACCAGACCATAGCAAAGCTGGCCTGCGAGTACCAGGTGCCCTTATGGAACTTCTGGAGCGCCGCGCAGCCGCTGCCAAAACACGGGCTGTGGACCGATCACTTCCACCTGACGGTTGGCGTGTACGACTACACGGTGAAGAAAAACCTGCGGGCGGGCCGCTCTATCCGCAGCCTTACCGCGCTGCAGGCGCTCGATCAGGTCTGGCGCGGGTTAAACCGCCTGCCCGCCAGCATACCACCGCAGTAGCAGTTTTTACAGAAAACGACTGCCCTAACGAACGAGCACCACGGTGCCCATCCCGCGTGTTTCGCGCTTGTTGGGGATCGGTGCGGGGGTTGTCCAGCGGTAAACCCACTTGGCTTCATCCGATCGCATATTCACGCAGCCGTGGCTCATGGCAACCCCAAAGTTATCATGCCAGTAGGTGCCGTGTATGGCTACACCGGTTTCATAGAAATAGCTCACCCAGGGCACCCCGGGTAAAACGTACCCGCTGATATCCGATGTGATCGGGTCATCGCCCATGCGCTGCGAGGCCATTTTAGACATTACGCGATGCTCGCCAGTGGGCGTGCGCCAGGGCAGCTGCCCGGGCACCTCTTTATCCAGGCCGGTGGAGACCTGAGCCTTGAAAACTTCTTTATCGTTTTCAAAAGCGAAAAGCATTTGCCGGGAAATGGAAATTTCGATCCTTTTTTTATGCGCCGGTACATCCGGTGATAAGGGCGTCAGTTCCTCGGGTGGGATCAATCGGACATGCTCGCCTGGAACGTAATACTTCTCCTTGCTCCATGCTTCTGTGATCTCATAAAAGGGCATCTTGTCCAACTGCTCACTTACCCCGGTAATCCAGAAAACAGACTGGTAATAGATCGGATACAGCCGCTTCAGGTTCCCCTTTACATCAAATTGAAGTGGATATGTCACCGGCACCGTGATCTCCCCCAACTGCCCATCTTCTGGCAGCTTTTCCACCACCGGGTTCGTACGCACTTTCACCAGCTGCACCCGCGCGGAATGGATGTAACCGCCCCACACCCGGTACCATTTCGGGTTATACACGGGTCCCTTCTGAGAATGCACTTCCTCATACAGGTTTACCAGCTCGTCTCGGTAACGCTGGTACAGGATGGGGCTTTTATCCCACGGTTCTTTGTACACGCTGACGGATGCAATCGTGATCCGGCCTACCATCTCATCACCGGCGATTTCTTGTTGATAACGATAAGGATTGAGCATCTTCGGAAACGCCAGTCCCAAAGGAACCAGTGCCCCGAATTTCAGAAAATTACGTCGCGAAAAATCAGTCATAGGTGGATTATAACAAATGCTGCAAGGGCAATCTATACCCCCAGCGCGCTTTTGTATCAGGCTGGATACCCGATCAGGTAAATGTACGAGAAAATAGGCGTCCCGGTGGGGGCCAACCCAATCTCCCAGGTATAGTCACTGCATGGAATGGCGCTTGTTAGTCGTTTTAAATCCCGCGGCTGGTACACACGCAGCAGTGAGACAAACCCGTCCCAGCATGTGGCCAGCGGGACGACAGGCACAAGATATGTCCAGAAAAACCGAGACCATGTGCGCGGGGAAATGAAAGGCGTCAAAAGCAGATAGCTTACCAGGGTTATCAACGGCGATAAGAGCAGCAAAGGAATGCCAAAGGGGGGCTTCAAACTAATTTCAAATATACCGATCGCCGAACGCTGTTCAACAGCATCTTGCAAAATGGACAAAGCCTGGTCTGGCTTAAAATGATGGAATCCCTCAAACAGCGTGCGCATACCCTTCAAATCAATGGGGGCCTTTGTTGCATCAACTGGCTCCGCAAGATAGGTGATACGATCTTGGGCCAATACCGACCACTTTTGTACAGCTTCTGGGGTTGGATACCGGTCGGTGAGTGTAATGCGCACCGGAAAGCCGGCCTGCTGGAACTGCGTTTGCAGGCGCACCCAGGGTCCGGACCCGCCCGAGCACAAATCGATGATCTCGTTTGTTCCAGCTTGCAGCATGGCTTTGCGCAGCAGGGGGATCAAATATTGATGCGCTGACCCGCGCGTTCCCACAAACTGCAGGTAGTCGGTCTGGATGCGCCGAAAGGCCTGCGGGTACCACGGCAGGTCGGTGAACTCGAATAGATGGATGTGACGTACGTCCATTTTCGACGCCTTCTATTTGTGATTTCAGTCCTTGCGATAAAAGCCAAACTGCCGGAACTGGTCCGGCGAAACCCGCCGCAGGCGCTCGCTTACCGGGCTGATCAGGTAATACCCGCCGTTGCGGTGCAGCAGGGGGATGCGTCGCTTTTGCTCCGCAAAATGCTCGCGCATCTCCTCGGAGAGATTCGCGTAGCTGTCATAATCCTCCGGCCACAGCGCCAGTAGATCATCATAGATCTGGATAAATTCCTGCCGGTACGCCAGCGTCACTGCCCCAAGGTTGCTGATTACCCAGCAGGTGGATTCGAATGTCCACTCATAGGCCAGGCCGATGAAACGGTCGTTTTCAGTAATGTAGGGAAAAAACGGAAACTGGCGGCAGCTCACCGCGCGGAAATCACGCTGGCAGTGCTGCGGACCCAGGCAGGCAGCCAGCAGCATATGATCGGGAGTCTGGTCTTTCAGGATGGCTGGGTCCACCGGTTCCTCTGCGCATTCATCACCGCGCCAGGGATGCCAGAGATCGGTTTGCTGGCGCAGGTACCCCCACTCCTGATCATACAGCGCCGGAACGGCCTGGCAGATATCACAGCAGAACGGTTTGCCGGTCGGGTTATGCGGCGCGCATTTCGTCCCGCAGTCCAGGGTGGTCAGCAGGGTATGAAAGCGATCGTAAAGCTGGCGGATGTCGATTTGTGGGGGAGGATGGATCACAACGAAATTATACGATATCCTGGTAAATAACTACAAATATCGGAACTTTTGGTATATGATTCATGAGCACTTTTTGAAAGGGGTAGATGCGAAAATGGCGAAATTCAAAAAAAGAATAGATCGAAGCGAAGCGAAAAAGCCTTCCATCAGCCTGAACGCTCAAGCGGATGCTGAGGAAGCGTACGAATTAATTGAAAATGGTAAGTTCGATGAAGCCATCCAATTGCTAAGGCCATTGGTTGATAAGCACCGCTGGAATGCTGATCTTATCTTTCATCTTGGATACGCCTATCACCAAACCGGTGATCTTTGGCAGGCGGTCATCTACCTTAGTAGAGTTTTAAAATTACAACAAGATCCAGAACTTTACGTCCAGCTGGCTTACATCTACCTGCAGCTCAACCTCCAGGTGCTGGGCCTGCATGCTTTCCGCCGGGCCATTCAATTAAAAGTGCCCGAACCGATGTTTTCTCAAGCCCAGCAGGTAATCACCGGGATCGAGGCGGACTTCTCCCAGATCGCAAAATCGATGCGTTTATCCATAGAAACCGCGGAAAAAGGCTTTCAATTTATGGAAGAAGGGCAAATCGCGTTGCAAACCGCTGATTATGCCCAGTGTATTCACCTGAATCACAATGCAACCAAGATCTTGGGGGCATTCCCTCCACCGCGGAATAACCTTTCACTGGCCCTGTTCTTCAGCGGACAATGGAAAGAAGCCATCCAGGCTGCCCAACAAGTGTTGGGATTCGATGAGCAAAATATTCAGGCGCTGGCAAACATCGTTCGGTTTCTGGCGTGGACCGGGCAGGAGACAGAAGCCAGCGTTTACTGGGAAAGACTGAAACAAATCTTTCCCTTAAACAATGACCTGCGGGTAAAAATGGCTGAGGCGGCGGCAGTGGTTGAAGATGACGAAACCGTTCATAACCTGCTCAAAGGGGTAAATTTTGAGGAAATACAATCTTCCGGGCTGAGACACGCGGCAAAACTGCGTCTGGCCATTGCCGAAGCCAACTTACACTTGCCAACAGCTAAAAAGAAAATGAGCCAGATGAAAGGCTCTTCCGAATTGGCTAACGGCATACTCAATGCGATGAAAGACGGTAAAACCGGGTTGGGCTGGACGAACCGATTTCCTTACTTTACAGCTAATGATTATTTACCTCGAAGAGAGATTGATAAGCTGCTCAATCTATTACAACAGCAGGATAGAGCGCCATCAAAACGCCCGCAGAAAGAAATCAGGGAATTTGCAGCCCGGTTCCCTCAAATTGTTATCGTCGCAAAAAAATTCATCTTCGAAAACCAGCATATTGAAGCGGGCATTAACTTGCTGGAGAGGATTGGTACACCCACAGCCTTCGCGGCTTTACGCGAATTTGGGTTGAGCCAGGTCGCGAATGATGAAGATCGAATGAAAGCTTTGTTCGCGCTGATGAGAGCCGGGCAAATTCAACCGAATGAGCCTGTGCGCATTTGGGTGAAAGGGGAATGGCGGGATATTCAACTCAAGCAATACGAGATCGCCGATAGAGAAGAACCGGCCTATTCGCCAAAAGTTGCAAATTTGATCAACCAGGGCCTGGAAGCTTATCAAAGCCGTAATATGGCAAAAGCAGAACAGCTTTTCTTACAGGCTGTTCAACTGGAACCTAAAGCTGTTGAGGCATATAACAATTTGGGTACGATATACGCACACCGCAAAGAACATGACCAGGCAAAAGCCATGTTCCAAAAAGCGGTTAATGCGGCACCTCTGTATGTGATGGCCCGCTGCAACCTTGCAATCTATTCATTAGACGACGAGAACGTTGAGCAGGCCGAAAAATGGATTGAGCCATTGGTTGATGTACCCCAGTTTACGCCCCAGATGATAGTTTTTCTATCCTACGTACGCGCGCGGATCGCTGTGATGAAAGAGGAATACGAGCAGGCACTCAATCACTTAGAAATTGCCAATAAAATTGACGAAGATTTTCAGCCCGTGCAAGAGCTTTTGGCCAGAGTACGAATTATCACGAACTTTTCCACTGGCTTTAAAGAGTATCGAGAGCGCACTGAAAAACGCAGGCAGGCTGCTCGCGCTAAGCAGCAAAAACAGCTTTCTACCACAGCCCCTTCCCTAAAGGATGTAATTGGTCTTTATACTAAGGAAGCATTAACGGGTATGGCACGTGAAATGGTTCCAAGCGGGGGATGGTCTACACTTAAGAAAGCAGAACTGGCAAAATACCTGACAGACTGGCTGCAGGACTTTGATAACCTGAAATGGATGGTCAACCGCATGGAAGAGGGGGACCGGAAAGCGTTAAAAACAATCCTCGACCAGAACGGGGTGATGCCGTGGCAGGAATTTTCGAATACCTATGGGAATGATCTGGACGAATCGCCCTATTGGCAGTATCACCTGCCAGAGACAACCATGGGACGCCTGCGCATACGCGGGCTGCTGGGAGAAGTCACCGTGAATGGTGATCTGCTCCTGGCGATTCCTGGCGAACTGCGTGGGCCACTAAGTGAGCAATTGCGGAATACTGATTAAGGCTCGGTATACCCGCACAGCGCCAGCGCACGCGGGCCGGTATGCACGCCCAGCACCGGCGAAACGATGGAGATGAACATCTCTTTGGGTGCATATTCGCGCTGGACGCGGTCGGCGATTTCCTGGGCTTCGGGCAGCGCAGCGTTGTGCAGTACCGTGAGATGCAGCGGCTTGCTGGTATCAATGTTACGGAAGAACTCTTTGAGCATGCCTTCGATCGCGCTTTTGCGCGACCGGGCGGGCATAGATGCACCCACCGTACCGGTATCGCGCTTCACGTAGATCAGTGGTTTGATCTGCAGGACGGAGTTTAAAAAGCGTGCTGCATCGCTGATCCGGCCACCCTTGCTTAGATATTCGATGGTGTCGAGCGTAATGTAATACGTCATCGTCTTGCGGACGTGGTCAGCAGCAGCCAGCATCGCGTCCACCCCGCCGCCGGCTTCACGCGCGCGGGCCGCCGCGATCACCTGCCAGCCAATGCCCATCGAATTGCTCTTGCCATCAACAATATGCACCGGCATACCGCAGTGTTCCGCGGCCTGCCTGGCCGAGGCGATCGTTCCGCTCATGGCGCTGCTAATGGTAACGACCATTATTTCTTCCGCTCCCCTTGCGGTGGCCTGGCGGTAGGCCTCCAGAAAGGCTTCCGGGGTAGGCTGCGATGTAGTCGGGTGGTTTGGGTCGTTGGGCAGGCGAGCGTAGAATTCTTCCGGTGTAATCTCCACGCCTTCCAGGTACTGCTGGTCGCCAAAAATGATCGTTAAAGGAACAACCGTAATTTCATACTGCTTTACCCACTCGGCGGGGATATTGCAGGTACTGTCGGTCACCAGGGCAATGCGGTGCGCCATATCATTTTTCCTTATTCCTTATGAAATCTCGTGGCGATGGTTTTTATGAAAAGCGCCCGTCCAAACTATGCGGAGGGACGGGCGCTCTTTTATCGCCGAATTGCTTCTTGTACCAATACACCAGCCAGGCAGGCCCAATTAGCCATTCTTGCGCTGGAATTCCACCATAAAGTCTGCCAGAGCCTTCGCCGATTCGACTGTGACCGCATTGTACAGCGAGGCGCGCAAGCCGCCTACCGAACGATGACCTTTGAGGCCAATCAAATCGGCTTTTTTCGATTCTTTAACGAACTGATCTTCCAACTCCTCGCTGGGCAGGCGGAAGGGAATGTTCATGATCGAGCGCGCCTCGGGTTTTGCATGGCCGCGGTAATAACCGCCGCTCTGGTCAATTACGTTATACACCATTCCAGATTTTTGCTCATTTATTTTCCGCATCGCGGAAAGTCCGCCCAGGTCTTTGAGCCACTTCAAGACCAGGCCAACGATATAAATAGCATAACAAGGGGGGGTATTGTGCAGCGAGCCGCTCTCTGCCAGCAGCTTGTAATCCAGCATCACAGGCAGCTTCTCGGGAATCCGCGCCAGCATGTCCTCGCGGATGATGGCTACCACCACGCCTGCCGGTCCGGCATTCTTCTGTGCGCCAGCATAAATCATGGCATACTTGGACACATCTACCGGCTGGCTGAGGAAGTCGGAAGACATATCGCAGACCAGTTCCACGCCCTGCGGTGGCACCGGCTCGCTCCGGTATTCAACGCCGTGGATGGTTTCATTGTGGCAGAAGTGAACATAAGCGGCATGAGCGTCAAAGGTGTATTCGCCATCTGCCGGCAAACGGGTGAATTTATCCGCCTCGCCGTTGAAGGCCAGGCTGGTGGTGCCCAGCTTGGAAGCTTCTTTCCAGGCCGTTTTACTCCACGAACCGGTAACGATATAATCCGCTGATGCGCCTGCCGGGCGGAAGTTCATCGGCAGCATAGCAAACTGAAGGCTGGCGCCGCCCTGCAAGAACAGCACTTTGTAATTCGCAGGGATATTCAGCAGCTCGCGCAAATCCGCTTCAGCCGTCTGGATGATGGCTTCAAATTCCTTGGAACGATGGCTCAACTCCATGACCGACATACCGCTGCCGCTGTAATCGAGCATTTCTGCCTGGGCCCTTTCCAGCACAGGCAGTGGCAGACCGGAAGGACCAGGGTTGAAATTGTGGACACGCTTTACCGGACTCATATACACTCCTTCTGATAAACGATTGGATATCCTTTGCCTGGCTTAAAACTGCATCTGTCCCCTTGCAAACGTTGCCGTAGATATTGAAATCGGGGGAGACTATGGAAAATACAGTTTGTCTTCACCCGCTATTTTACCCTATCCTGCACGAAATGGCGCCGTTCTCGTCAAGTTGTTCAGACAAGCATTGATTTATACCGTATACCAGCCTATTTGCGCAGAAGGTCTTGTTCGGCCTGGTCGGCTTCATGCATAATGCTGGCGACATCCTTCTTCATCTCCGGCGTTGCGCTGGGAGAATAGGGAATAAACTTAATCAGGTCGCGCGCCTGCCGCAGCAGCCCTTTTACTTCGGCCATATAGGAAAGGTCAAATCGCCCTACATCGGCGGGAACCGGTACTCCGCGCGCTTTTTGGACCAAGGCACGGGCACGAATGATGCGGTCTGAAGATGAGATCAGTCGAGACATAATGCTATCCTGTATTATAACCCGCAGGCGAAAAGTCCGCTGCCCACACAGTAGCGCTTTTTTGTAAATTATGCCATAATAAAGCTAACCAATTTACGTCTTTAAAACAACGGAGGATATAATGGCAAAAATTGAGGATATCGAGGGCATCGGCGCTTCATATAGCGCGAAGCTCAAGGCGGCAGGCGTATCCAGTGTAGAAGATCTGTTAAAGATGGGCGCGTCTCCGGCTGGTCGCAAGCAGTTGGAAGAGAAAACCGGTATCCAACATTCACTGATTCTGGAGTGGGTCAACCACGCGGACCTGTATCGCATTAAGGGAGTTGGCTCTGAATATTCCGATCTCCTGGAAGAAGCGGGAGTCGATACGGTGGCCGAACTGGCGCACCGCAACCCAGAGAATCTGTATGCAGCAATGCAGGCTAAAAACGATGAGTTAAAACTGGTGCGCCGGCTGCCAACCCCCAAACAGGTAGAAGGGTGGATCGCGGAAGCCAAAGCCCTGCCCAAATTGGTCACCTACTAGAACGATCCGGGTAAAACAATCTTTTTTTCCATTGGAGATGGAGAACGCGCCTTATGGCAGAAAATGCCGTAAGGCGCGTTCTCCTTTTGGAATCTAGCATGGATCTGCGCGGCAGAATCCACCTGCTTTGTCAGGGTTTAATGAAAACGGCGTAATCTAGAATGTAATCACCAGCAGGGTAATCGGCGCTGCCATCATTGATCTGCTGGGAAAAGGTGGCGGTGGTGGTAAGATGGTGCTCCCCGCCCGGCCAATCACGCAGCATGGTGAAAACCACGCGGCACTGCTGGGCATTCGCAGGCAAATCAATCGAGTTCATCTGGCTGGTGATATCTTCTTGATTGAGCATAAACTTAAGCGATATGCTTTCAAAGTTCATCGCGAGAGTATCCGCATCGCTCGCGCACCAGATATACGCCCAGATCAGGGATTCGGAACTGGAAAGTGGAATAGTATAAGAAACCGTGCCCGGCTTCGCAAATACTTCGGCTGCCGGGCGTTCACGAGCTTTATCTTCCAGGAAGGCTGTGCCAGAGCGTAAGGCCTGTTCAGCTTCGTTTTTTGCGGCAACTTTGGGGTTTCCCGAGGGAGTGACCCCCGCCCCGCGCGGATTCCCAGTGCGCAGTGCCGTTATGGCGGCATCCAGCACCACATCCTCGCCATCAGCCTGTTTCTTTAAGATTTCCGCCGTTACCGGCACCATTACCGTAGGCACAACACCCTTGCCTTCCAAGTGAATGTCGCCCTGCGCATCCACCGCACGACCAATGGTCAACTGCACGCTCAGATTTTCCGGCATAAGGAACTGTTCCACACTGCCGCCTGCCCCTTCCGATGGATACTGCCCCACCACCACAGCGCGCTCATCGATGGTCATGGCATAGGAGAAGAACTCGCAGGCGCTGATGCAGCCCGGCCCAACCAGCACGGCGACCGGCTCGCTGTACTGCAGATCCACGGGCGGCGGGATCATGATGGACTCATTGCCTGGGTCCATATAGAAGGAGTCGGTCGCTTTGTTGTAACGGGCGGTATTGCCCACGATCGTTTCTTTTTCGAAGAAGTAAGCCGCCATCTGATTGGCCAGCCAGCCGCTGCCGCCGGAATTGGAACGCATATCGAGGATAATCCCCGGGACCCGATTGTCATTAAAGAAGCGGATAGCGCGCTCCCAAATCTGGATCGAAAGCACATCATTGTCCAAAAAACTGTTGATGCGGATCAGGCCAAATCCGCTGTCAAGCAGCTCATACTCCACCGGCAGCGCGGTTGGCGATGCGCCCACTCTGAAGGAAGAGAAGTTGAAGCTGTCCCGTTCTTCCACCACCTTCAATTCCTTGGTCAGTTCGTCGCCGCCGGGGTTCTTAAAGCGAACTTCAAGCTGGCTTTTTTCCATCGGAAAGCGCAGCACATAACGCAGCTGCTGGAGGCGCTTCATGACCGGGTTGCTGAAGGGCGAAGACCACGGTACGGAGGCTTCCACGGCTTCCCCGGTTGGCTTGTCATCCAGGGCCAGGATTTCCGCCCCCCACTCCATCCCGGCTTCCTCCGCTGGCCCGCCGCTGAGGATGTAGTTGGCAATAAATTTGCCATCATCCGTTTCGCGCATGGCAAAGCCAACCCCGCCTGTAGTTTCTCGCTGAAAATCTGTAGACAGCAGCGATTGGTCGAACCCAACGTGCGTATCGGGAATGGACCAGAGAAAATCGCGCAGGGCCAGGGCATACGCGTGCGCATCCCGGTCGGCTTCCGCTTTCTCAAACAATGGGCGGGATTCTTTGGCTTTGATTGCCCAATCGATTTTCTTCAGCTCGGTGAAGGCGTATTCCTTGGTGAACTTTTCTACCATTTGGTCATAGGCCTCGGTATACGAAAGTTCAGAAAAGTCATCCAGTGCGGTGCTTTCTGGTTCGTACAAATCAATAACCGGTTCTTTGGATCGGTCGATGGCGAATGGTTTCTTATCCAGGTCGATGACTGACCAGCCCGCTGGCAGATCCTGGATGGGATCATCTTCGGTGAACAGTTTTTTATCGTCGCCATATCCAGAGGGGAACTGCTGCTCGCCATCCGGAGCATACACCAGGTACTTGCCGCCGTAAACTTCCAGGTAAAACTCAGGATCATCAGTTATTTTGGTAGAAGCGTAAGCCGAAGACCAGCCTCCGCCGCCCTGGTCGCGGCGCTCCAGGTAGGGGTCGCCCCAGGTGTTCGTCCAGTAGGCAATCGCAAATACCATCACGCCCGTTTCTTTTTGGTCGTCATTATCCACGTCATGCAGCGTCCCATTCGGCTCAGCGGGCAGGCTGAGGCTGTATGTAAACGGTGACTGGAAAAAGTCAGAGGTGATTTCACCAATCACCTGCGATTCGACAGGGATCACGAACTTGCGGTTGCGTTCAACAAACCCGCCCTGATCCTCCAGGATGATTAATGGCTGCGCCACCCCGGCGGTAAAAAAGGCGTTCGTATAAGTAACCTTTCCGGTAATGGTGGTTGGCTGTTCGACCTGCGCCTGCGGCTGCTCATTCGCAGCAGGCTGCGTGGCTGCCCGGGTCGGTGCGGCAGGCTCAGCCGTAGGAGCAGCGGTTGGCGTCCGCGATGGAGTCTGCTGCTGGCGGGTCTGGGTAGGCTGCCGGGTGGTCTGGAGCGTTTGCACCTGCCGCGCGGCTGGCGTGGCGGTTGGCTCAGGCGCTGGCCGAAACAGCGTGCAAGCCGCTGTCACCATATTCACGATCAGGACGAACAGGAAAATTCGAAAAAGCCTGGGTCTCATCTCTATCCTCATTCGTTTTGATGAACAATTCTATATTATTAATGTCGTTATTATAGTTCAGATCGTTTCCATGTACCATTTCTGTTTTGTTTTTCAAGGATGGATACAACCAGCGAGTGCGTGCTCCGCGATAAAATAAAACAGGCCGGCTTGCTGGCGGAGCCACCCAGCAGCCGGCCTGAATCTTACAATAACGAAACTAGAAACCTTCGATCAGATTTCCAATGGCCAAAATTACAAAGCCAACGATTACCAGCCAGAATGCCAAACCGGAAATTACCGGGATGGTCACGAGTTGGCCAAGAAGACCAAGGATCGCCAAAATAACAGCAATCCAAAACGTTACAACCTTGGGTGCGCTTAGTCTCATTTTCTGCCTCCGGGATAATTATTGGAAGACCTGCCAGGCCCTTCAGCTACTCTGTAGCTGTAACAGGTCTGCATTCCATTATAGACATTATTTTTTTTATGGCAACAAAAATAGATCATCAAATCCTATAATTGCCTGCCCGAAGCTCTGAAAAATCTAATACAAGCGTTTCATCTCCATGGCGAACGGTATACAGCACCTGCCCAATTTCGGCCTCGCAGTACGGGTTCGCGAAGCGGGGGTAGCCATGCAGCGCGATTTCCTTCCCATCCACGGTGAGTGGATCATTCCAGCCGAAGCACACCTGCCCCTGCGAGGGTGAGGCATAGGTTACCCGCAGGCCTTCACAGGTGACGGAGGCCTCCAGGATGGCCTGGGTAAATGCCCCAAAGGACCCATTCACACCGGTGCGGCCCAGCTCGCATATCCAGATATTGTCAGGCGCGTCCGCGCGCAGTTCGATCCCCGCATAAGGTCCCTGGTCGGCCCAGCGAGCCGGGTACTGCGAATAAAGTGCCAGGTAGCCGTTCCCTTTACGGGCAAATACCCAGTGATCGCGCTGTTCCACCTGATCAAAGTGCTGGCGCGGGAACCAGGCATGCGAGTACGGTCGGGGATCTTCCGGCGGCACGTGGTGAATGCAAACCAGCACACTGCGGTGCTGCGCCGCACGCGGCAGCCAGCGGTTCCCGGCCCAAAAGTTGGGGCGCGAAAGATGCGCACCGTCTTCATTATCGGTGCCAGGGTGGTTGGTAAAAACCACCGCATCCGGGTCGAGCGATGCATGCCAGATGTGCTGCTGGTAGCCAGGCCTGCCAGGGCGAAAATCCTGCGCGCAGCTTAGTTGATAATCAGGCGTGCGGTAGGTAACGATATCCACCGGGCTGAGCGCGGTATTGACCGCATCGCCATCAAAGACCGCGCCAGCGCTTTCCACCAGCTTCCGCGAGGCAGCCAGGGGTAAATCCACTTCTTTTGTAATAAAGTTCTCCAACCAGGGATCCTGGGCGATCTCTGCCACGCGCAGCGCTGTGGGGCGAAGCGCCGGGTGGCGCGCCGTCTGGCAAGCCCAAAAGAACATGTGCTGCTCCAGGTCAGCCGGGTTTACGCCATAGGCAGGGGCATCTTCCACGCTCAGGCCGTGGCGTTCTTTGAGCAAAACCTCGGCTGCATTCCGGTCAGCGGCAATAGCTTGAACCACCGGGGGGCATTGATAATCACTGGTGCACAGCGAGACAAGCGTATAGTTGGTGCGCCGCTGCGAGGTGCCTGCGCCAAATACCATCCAGGCGATGGTGCTGGTAGGCGCCAGCCGACCCTGCAGGATCCAGGGCGCGTACGTACGCCCGTGGGTAGTTGCCAGCACGCCCTGGTTGTGGTGCAGGGCAATTTCCAACAGGAGCATATCAACCAGTTGGGCAGCCTGCTGGCGGATGCCAGGGTCAGGGGAAAAGTCCACCAGGTTGAGCAGCGCCAGCATGTCTTCATCAAAGTAACAGTTCGACAGCCACTCAGAAAAGCCAAAGCGAGCGCGCTGCTCCATCCACCGGCCAGCCAGGTCCGCACCGTGCTGCATGTGCCAGGCGCCATCCCGCCCATCGTTCGAGAAGCGCCGGTCGGGGAACAGGCTGCCCGCCAGGTGCTCAGCGGCGTGGAATAGAATCTGGTGATTTTCTGTATGGAAGCACATGCCGCGCACGCCGGGCTGATCGTACCAGTAGCAGAAACCCAGCGCGGCAGCTTCAATCTCGGACCGCAGGCCAGGGGTGAGCAGCGGACTGCCCGGAAAGCGGTAAAGAATGCGCAGCAGCCCGGCCATGGCAAAATCGGCGCAGTCCTGGCGGGTGCGGATCAGTTCAAACGCCATGCCAAACACCTTTTCATTCAGCGGGCCGCGGCCTAATACCAGGCGCGCTATCTGGTTAAAAACCCCTGGAATGCTGCTGCGGATGTTCCCCTCATTTGCCTCGCTCGCGGGTACAATCTCAGATTCCAGGTAAAACTTCTGCCGTTCCTGGTACGTCATATACCTCCTCTACGATTTGCAGTATAGAACACAAAACACGATGCCGCACAGCACCGAGAGATTTCCCAATCCCCAAAGGGCATGTATCTATTTTACCCATTCCCTGGAACCGCGGCGAATGATGACTTCTTTCAGGGACGTTATCCGGTCACAGGATTCATAAGCACGCCCAGCGACTCCATTGTGATTTCAACCCGATCACCCGGCTGCAGGAACACCTGTGGATTTGCCGCTTCCGGGAGCTTGGCCGGCGTACCGGTAGCGATGATGTCGCCCGGTTCCAGAGGCAGTACCTGGCTCAGATAGGAGATCAAAAATGGAACGCGGAAAATGATATCGCTGGTATTGGAACGCTGTTTGGGAATGCCGTTGACCGTCAGCTCGAAATCGAGCACATGCGGGTCGGGGATTTCGTCCTTTGTCACCAGGGCCGGCCCCAGCGGGCCAAAGGTATTGAAGGACTTTCCCAGCAGCCACTGGCTGGTGCGCTTCTGATAATCGCGAGCGCTGACATCGTTGAAAATACTGTAACCAGCAACATAATCCATCGCCTCGCTTTCAGGAATATCCTGCCCGCGCCGGCCAATAATGACCGCCAGCTCGGCTTCATAATCCACCTGCTGCGTGACGCGAGGAATCACTACCGGCTGGCCGTGGCCGATGATAGTATTCGCCGTTTTGCAGAACATATTGGGATATTCCGGCAGCTCGGTTCGCCCGATGCCGATATGCCCGGCGTAATTGTGCCCCACGCACAGAATCTTGCCGGGGCGCGGCACTGGGGCCAGCAGCGTGACCGCGCTCAAGGGCAAGCGCTGGTTCGCGCGGGCGGCGGAGAGCACCGCCCGCGCCTGATCCAGCCCATCTTCCCCAAGCGCCAGAAAGGCGGTCATGTCGATGGGAAAAGCTGGGGAAAAACTGTAAAAATCGATTACGTGATCATCAATCAAAGCGCCAATGCGCTGCTGTCCCTCGGAAATAAACGATATCAATCGCATGGTTTATGATCCAATCTCCGCCGCAACGGATTCATCCATATCAATGGCGGGCCCGACCTGCCCGGCCACCTGAACATGATCAAAGCGGATATTGCGCGCATTGCGGACAAAAAACCCGGCCTGCGCCAGGAGCGGGATATCTTCAGCCATCTCCGCGTAGGCAGGCGCCGCGCCGCTGGATATCGAAACAAAAATATCACTGAGAGAAATATCCTCCAGGGGCATCTCGGCCAAGCCATACAAAAACCCGGCAGCAATTTTCACATCGACCGCTGAAATGTGGCTGAAATGAATTCCGCGGAACGCGGGCGTGCCCGCATCGACCGGGCGCGGGTTCTTATCCGATACGGTGGTGTCGCCCAGGCCGCCGTTGCAGAAATAATACAGATTCATAGTGAACGGGCACAGCACGCCTTCCATAATAACATTCGAAACGCGGATATTTTCCACCACGCCCCCACGCCCGCGCCTGGACTTCATACGGATGCCGCGGTCGGTGCCGATGAAAACGCAGTTGGAGATCACCACATTACGCACATCCCCACTCATCTCGCTGCCAATCACCACCCCGCCGTGACCGCGTTCCAGCGTACAGTTCGTGATGGTAATATCCCGGCAGGCAGTCCGCTGCTCTGAGGGAACTTTCTGGGTGCCCGATTTAATGGTAATACAGTCATCGCCAACGCTGACGTAGCAGTCGGAGATGCGCACAAAACGGCACGAATCCGGGTTAATACCATCCGTGTTGGGTGAATCGGGTGGATTAATGATCGTAATACCGCGAACATTGACATTTTTACAGCGCACCGGGTTAACCGTCCAGGCCGGCGAGTTGGTCAGAGTGATGCCTTCGATCAGGACATTGTTGCAGTCCGTGAAGCCAATCAGGCGCGGGCGCGGGTAGGCAAGCGCTTTCTGGCGGTGCGCCGCCCACCAGTAATTGCCCTGCCCATCAATTGTGCCGCGCCCGGTAATGGCGATATTCTTCAGTCCCTGCCCGGCAATCAACGGCATATAGGTAAGCTGCTCCACCCCTTCCCACCGGCTTTGGATCACAGGGTAAGCGGCGGTATCCTGGATGCCCAGCAGGGTTGCCCCAGCTTCCAGATGCAGGGTGATGTCATCGTGTAAAACCAGCGCGCCGGTCAGGTAGCGCCCGGCAGGCACAGTAACGGTGCCGCCACCGCGTTCAGCGCAGGCATTGATTGCGGACTGCATGGCAGCAGTATCGGGCGTCACGCCGTCGCCGGCAGCGCCGTAGTCGAGGGGAGAAAAGGTGTGCATCCGCATCGCTTCAGACCGCGGGAGTGTTCGTCTCAAGGGTGGTTTTGGTTTCCTCGGCCCGGGCCTTTTCCATTTCCAGAGCGGCCAGGATAAACGGACCAACGCCTTTAAAATCATTTGGAGCAACCGGTTCGCTCATGTAATATTCAAACGAGCCATCGCGGTACGGATCGCCTCCCAGGCCACCTACCACACAGATCCCTTCTAGAGAAAGCATGCCATCCGCATCCACGCGGATTTTGTTTTCCAGCAGCCCGTAATAGGCACGCCGGGCAGCAGCCAGGTATTCAGGCGCGAGATAGCCTTTGCGAACGCCTTTGGCAAACCCATAAGCCAGCATGGCGGAAACAGAAGATTCGAGGTAATTCCCAGCCCGGTCAGCCAGGTCAACAATCTGGTACCACAAACCGCTGGCAGGGTCCTGGTAACGCGTCAGCGCATGTGCCAGCCGGTTGAGAATATCGATCAGGGTCTGGCGTCCGGCATATCCGTCTGGGAGAAAATCCAATACATCCACCAGCGCCATCACATACCAGCCCATGGCGCGCCCCCAAAAATGCGGGGAGCAGCCGGTTTCTGGGTTGGCCCACTTCTGCGCTTTGCTTTCATCCCATCCATGATAAAGAAGGCCGGTGCGTGGGTCGCGAGCATGCTGTTCCATGAGCACAAACTGGTAGACAATATCATCAAACAAGGCCGGCTTGTCAAAGCTGGCCGCGTATTCTGCATGGAAGGGCTCCGCCATATACAGTCCATCCAACCACATCTGGTTGGGATAAATTTGCTTATGCCAATACCCACCGCTGGGCGTCCGCATCTGGCGCTGAAGCTGGTCCACCAGAGTCTGTATGGCAGTGGCATAGCGGGCCTCGCTAGTGCGGCGGTAAATAGAAAAGAGCAGCCTTCCCGGATTAATTTGATCCAGGTTGAATTCATCCACGCGGTAACTGCGAATAGCACCCTGCGGGTTTATGAAATGGTCGACCCATTTCTGGTCAACGTCCTGAAAACGTAGGTCGCCATTCGAAGCGTATACTTCGGCGATGGATTTGATCACCAGCCCGTGATCATAATGCCATCTCCACTGCGATGCTGGGTACCTGCGCAAAACCGATTCGGCCATGCGGGATGCCCACGCATTGGTGGAATAAATCATCCGAGCGGAAACCTGTGCCATTGAGCAGCCTTTTTCAAAATAAGATACATCCAGACCAGTTGGGAAGTAGCGCTATCCCTCCAATTCAATTGTAAAGTTGCAGCCTTGGAATTTTCAGTACAGCTTATGGACAAAACCGTCCTTTCGCCAAAGCCCGCACAACCTCCAAACCGATAATCTATTGTATTCATAACGTTCCAGAAAGTGTAGTAAACTCTTTTCATGGCCATAGAACAGGAAATCCAGGCATTTCGAGCCCCGAATGGCCGCACTACGATTGGGTTTCTGCTCGCCAGCCTGCACACCGGGTCCAGTCGGGAGCTATGGCCCGGACTGCTGGATGCTGCCGAGCGCCACGATATCAATCTGATCACCTTCCCAGGTGGCCGGCTGAGCGCGCCCGATGCCTTCGAGCACCGGCGTAATTCGGTTTTTGACCTAGCCAGCAGCGCATGCCTGAACGGCCTGATCACCTGGGCTTCCAGCCTGGGTGGCGTACTCAGCCCTAATGAAACCTATGCCTTCCATCAGCGCTACCAGGGCTTGCCTATGGTCAGCCTGGCACAGTTCATGGAAGGCCTCCCGGCTGTGGCATTGGACAGCTACCACGGCATGCGCGACCTGTTGACGCACCTGATCAGCACGCACGGCTATCACCGGCTGGCATTTATCCGCGGGCCAGAGGAGCATTACTACGCCCAGGAGCGCTACCGCGCTTACCTGGATACCCTGCGTGCATTCGATCTCCCGCTGGTCCCCGAGCTGGTGACCCGCCCCCTGCCCTGGGAATCGGGCATGGAGGCGATTGAGATGCTGCTGGATGAGCGCGGCCTGCGCCCAGGAATCGACTTTCAAGCAGTTGTGACAGTCAGCGATATGCTGGCAGTCTGGGCGCTAAAAACCTTGCAGGCCCGCGGGTATGATGTGCCCGGCGATGTGGCGATTACAGGGTTCAACAACTCCATTGAGGAACGGCTGGCAACACCCCCACTGACTACCGTCAGCCTACCCTTTTACCAACAGGGGGCGAAATCCGTAGATTTGTTACAGGATCAGATCCATGGAAAAGCGGTCCCAGCGCTGCTGACCCTGCCTTCTACCCTGATCGTGAGGCAGTCTTGCGGGTGCCCGCCAGCCAGCGTGGCGCTGGCATCTTACACTCCCGAGCAGTCACCCGGGGCCAGCATCGAGCCGTTCAACAGTTTCATCATGCAAGAACGCTGTCTTGCGGAAATTCGCGGCGCCGGGGTGCCCGGCGATCACGCACAGTCCGTCGTCGATGCACTGCTGGCCGATCTACCAAATCTCCAGCCGCAAACGACTCAACCCAGTAGATTTGTGCTCGCGCTGCAGGATGCGCTCGAACAGGCCATATATGGCAAGCAGGATATCAATCTCTGGCACAACGTGATCTCCTCCATCCGGAAGGCGGTCTTGCCCAGCCTATCCACTCAGCAGCGCATCGCGGTTGAAGTGCTGGTTGGGCAGGCGCGCATGGTCATCCACGAGGCGGTGCAGCGCTCAAACGCTTACGGGCAGTGGCAGGCCGAGCGCCTGACAGAGAATTTGCGCGAGACCAACCGTTCACTCCTTACCACATTCGATGTTCACCAGCTTAGTGATGTATTGTTCGAGCATCTGCCCGGCCTGGGAATACCCTCCGCGGCCCTGGTTTTATACGAGGGTACCGCGGGTCCGCAGTTGTTTTCACGCCTGATGCTGGCCTACACCGAGCGGGGCCGCGCGCTCCTTCCGCTGGAAGGCAGCCGGTTCCCTACCCGGCAGTTGCTTCCGCCGGAGTTTTTGCCACAAGACCGCCGTTACAGCCTGGTGGTCGAGCCGCTCTTTTTCCAAGAAAAATCGATCGGTTATGCTGTATTTGAGGTTGGCCCGCGCGATGGGGATGTGTACGAAATGATGCGGGAGAACCTGAGCAGCGCTCTTCAAGGTGCGCTGCTGTTCCAGGAAATTCAGCAAGCTCGCTTATCCGCCGAAAAGGCCGATCAGATCAAAACCCGCCTGCTGGCGAATGTAAGCCATGAATTGCGCACTCCGCTCAATATCATCCTGGGGCACACCCAAAACATGCTGCAGTCTGAGCTTAATCCTAACCAGCAGGAGGAGCTCCGGCACATCCAGAACCAATCCGAACACCAACTGCGCGTGATCAATGATTTACTCGACCTTTCGCGAGCAGAGATCGATGAACTTGACCTGGCACTGGCGCTGATCGATCCACGCCCACTGCTGGTCGAAGCATTCGAAAGTATCGCCGGGCAAGACACGGACTCTGCCATTGTTTGGCGCCTCGATTTACCTGAGCGCCTGCCCATTATTCGCGCCGACCGGGTGCGCCTGCGCCAGGTTTTACTCAACCTGCTCAGCAATGCGCGAAAGTTTACCCAAGCCGGGCAGATTGTGCTGGGCGCCGAGGTTGCCCCGCCCTATATTCACTTTTGGATCAGCGATACCGGGTGGGGTATCTCTCCCGAACAAAAGGAACGCATTTTTGAGCCGTTTGTCACCATGGAGCAGGGCCGGCGCATCAGCGGAGGGATAGGGCTGGGCCTTTCGATCACGCGTCACCTGGTAGCGCTGCACGGCGGTAAAATGACGCTGGAAAGCGAACCGGGTAAAGGCAGCACGTTTCACGTCTATATTCCCCTGCCATCTCTTGAACAAGAGGAAACCGTCTGCGAGAACGCCCAGCCGGTTTTACTGCTGCTTTCATCTTCCGGAACCCCTGCCCCGGAAATCACTTCTATCTGCCAGCGCCAGAACCTGCAAATCTGTCTGGTACAGTCGCAGGAAGAAATGGAAGCGGCGCTGGTTCATACGCGACCCCTGGCGGTTGCCTGGGATATCACCGATGCCCGCCCCGGCGACTGGAATATTGTGCGCCGTTTGCGACCCCACCCAGCGCTCAGCCAGGCGCCATTCATCCTGTACGGGCATCTGCCAGAAAGCGAAACACAACTTGCGGCTGGCCTGACCGGGTTTATCACCAAAACCCCAAACCAGGGAACGCTCCTTGAAACGATCATCGCCCTTTGCCCGCCGCAGCAGCAGGTTTCCATATTCATTGTCGATGATGACCCGAAAGCCTGCGCAAACCACCAGGCTATCATCGCGCAGGGCCTGCCCGACTGTGCCATCCACTGCGCGGAAAATGGCGAAAAGGCCCTGCAAATCATGGCGGAGGAAGTGCCTTCGCTTGTGCTGCTCGATTTGATGATGCCCGGCTTGAGCGGCGCGGATGTCCTCGACCGGATGCGCGCCGACCCGCGGCTGCGCCTGGTGCCGGTGATCATATTGAGCAACAAAATGCTGTCGCTTGAAGATATAAAACGCATCGAAAACCACACTCGGGTAACCGTGCAGAGTAAAGGGATCTGGACGGAAGCAGAAATACTTGCCATGCTCAACCGTGCGTTGTTCGGTTCGGAGATGCTGCCCGCGCATACCAGCGCGCTGGTCAAACGCGCCATGGTTTATTTGCAGCAAAACTATGCGCGATCACTCTCCCGTTGGGAAGTCGCCGAAGCCGTTGGAGTCAGCGAAGATTATTTGACCCGTGTCTTTAACCGCGAGTTAGAAATTTCCCCCTGGGACTACCTCAACCGCTACCGTGTTCTTAAGGCCCAGCACCTGCTCAAAACGACGCCACATTCCATTGGCAGCATCGCCCATCAGGTTGGCTACAGCGACCAGGCTTATTTCACCCGTGTTTTCAGCAAACAGACCGGGATGTCTCCGCAGTCCTACCGTGACAAAAACGAATGATCTATTTATATTTCGAGTTTAGACAAATTGACATTTTTCGCTATATGTACTAGTTCAGCATACCCATTAACCGGCATATATACGGGATTTTTCGATTTTGTCTAAACTCGAATTATATGGTCCAATGTGCTAAACATTGTACAAATTTATGTCAACGATTGCGTCAGAACAAGAAATATCGAATAATATAATTGTAAGTACAAAATTTCACGAATCACTTTAAAATGTGGAAGAGCAATCGAAGGAACGAAATTGCAGACCCTGGCTGACCGGCCATGGGTTCATCATTATTAGGTTTCCATAATAGCCCACGAGGATCAAAATGAAAGACCGATTACGTCAAATTGCTGTAATAATTTCAATTGCAGGCACAATCATCGTTAACGCACTGGCCAACACTCTGCCCATTAATGGGCAGAACACTGGTGATGTATC
The DNA here is from genome assembly GCA_964437595.1 of uncultured Anaerolineaceae bacterium. Lineage (GTDB taxonomy): Bacteria > Chloroflexota > Anaerolineae > Anaerolineales > Anaerolineaceae > DSYU01. The sequence goes on along the minus strand of CAYTHO010000030.1, from coordinate 28,433 downwards.
GGACCGCTTCCAGGTATATTTTGTCCCAGCGGCCTACGTGTTTTCCATTTGGGGACTGATCTACATTGGCCTCATCGCTTTTGCCATTTTTCAAGCGCTCCCGGCACAGCGAGAAAACCCGCGCATGCGCTCCATTGGCTGGTGGGTAGTGCTCGGCGGTCTGGCAAACAGCGCCTGGATCTTTTTATGGCACTATGAATACTTCCCCATGACTGTGGTCGTGATGCTCGTTCTGCTGGTTTCCCTGATCGTCATCTACCTGCGGTTGGGAACGGACCGCACAAGAGTCTCGCAAATGGAAACCTGGATGGCGCGCGTGCCGTTCAGTATTTACCTGGGTTGGATCACCGTCGCAACCGTGGCGAATATCACATCCCTGCTCGATTACTTGAACTGGAATGGCTTCGGCATTGCTCCCGAAATCTGGATGGTCATTATGCTGGCGGCGGTGCTGGTGATCGCTGTGCTAATGATTTTTACCCGGCGTGATATTGCTTACACCTTCGTTATTCTGTGGGCGCTGGCAGGTATTTCGATCCGCTTTGCCGGCGTTCCTGCGGTTGCCACCCCAACCTGGATCACCTTCGGGTTGGTAGCGCTTGCCCTTGCGGCTGTATATTTGTTGCGGAAAAACGTCCAGAAACCCAAACTGGCTTCATAAATCATCAAATATAGGATTAACCATGCCTCGAGTCGCATTAAATACCCCCGCACCCAACTTCGCCTTGCAAAACTTCAATGGCGAAACGGTACAGTTGTCTGATTTTCGCGGTAAAGCCAACGTTTTGCTGGTATTCAACCGCGGTTTTATGTGACCATTCTGCCAACGGCATATGGCGCAGTTGCGCCAGGACCATGCAGAATTTGTAAAGCGGCAGACCCAGGTAATTGTGGTCGGGCCGGAAGATGCCGCCGCTTTTGCGAGTTATTGGCGCGAGCATGATCTGCCTTTCATTGGCCTGCCTGACCCAAAGGCCAGCGTGCTGAAGCTTTACGGGCAGGAGGTGAACCTGTTCAAGCTGGGGCGCATGCCCGCCCAGGTGATCGTTGACCAGGAAGGCACAGCGCAGTTTGTCCATTACGGGCACTCGATGTCAGATATCCCTGAAAATGCCAAGCTTTTTGCCCTGTTGGACCAAATTAATGCGAAATATCAGACGGCTCCCCTGGTATCCGGGTAAATAAACAGGGATAAGATGAATCTTCTATCGATATTACAAATTGTTGCCGCATTGGCGACGGTTGCAACTGGCCTGCTGGCATTCTTTAAACCTGGCGCCGTCTATGGTTTCACCGGCCTGAAGGCTGATGGGCCAAGAGGCGTTTCGGAGATCCGCTCAATTTTTGGCGGTTTATTCATTGCATTGGGCGTTGCCCCACTGTTCCTTGGCGAAACGGCATACTTAATGCTCGGCATAAGCTACCTGGTAATTGCACTGGCCCGCGCGATCTCGATCGTGCTGGACAAATCCACCGCGCAGTCGAACCTGATCAGCCTGGTCATTGAAATTGTGCTCGGCGTAATCCTCGTCATATAGGCATGGTTTATGAGCGTTCGAATCCTCACCGACAGTACGTGTGATTTACCAAAATGGGTGATAGACCGGTTGGGTATTTGTGTTCTTCCGCTCTATATTCATGTTGGCAATCAGGATTACCTGGACGGCATCGACCTATCGCGCGATGCGTTCTACCAAAACCTGCCCACATTCCCGAAACAGCCGACCACGGCGGTCCCTTCACCGCAGAAATTTCGCGCCATGTATGATGCCCTTGCCGACGAAGGCGCTACAGAGGTTTTGTCCATCCATATCTCCACATCATTGAGCGCCGTTGTGAATGTGGCGCAGGTGGCAGCGCAGGAGACGACCTCCGTACCGGTGACGGTGCTCGACTCGCGCCAGCTCAGCCTGGGAACCGGGTTCCTGGTGGAAACAGCGGCAAAACTCGCCCAGGCGGGCCATACCGTGGCGCAGATTCTCCCGGCCCTCGCTGACCAGATCAGGCGCACCCGCGTATTTGCCGCGCTGGATACGCTCGAATTCCTGCGCCGCAGCGGAAGGATGAACGGCGTCATCTCCACCATTGGAGAGCTGCTGCAGATCAAACCCTTCTTAAAAATGTATGATGGTGTGGCCAGCGCGGAACGGGTGCGCACGCGGAAACACGCCATGCAGCGCTTAGTGGAAATGCTTTCAGAGTCCGTACCATATGAAAAAGTAGCCCTACTGCATTCCAATGCGCTCGACCGCGCTCAGGCACTGCTGCAGGATGTGAAAGATCTCCTGCCCAGTGAAGATGTCTGGTTCGAACAGATCAACCCCGTGCTTGGGTCGCACATTGGGCCCGGCGTCATCGGCTTTGCCTGCATATCAAAAGAATAGGGCATAGGAAAACGACGCGGGTGACTGGAAGCGCTTTTGGCACCGGAAACGCTCGTGACTGGAGAAGCAAACCCCATCTCGGCTGAATGGGGTTAATTCCGCGCCAGCAGGTACATCCACCCCGCAGTAGAGAGGACAGCCAGGTATGGCAGCAGGTGGTGCGCAATCGATACCGCTGTTGGCATGGGCCGAGTAATATTCATCAGGCCGCCTGTCACCAATAGAGCAGCCAGGCACATGCCGGTAAGCACCATGCCAGCCACCGCCAGCGGCGGAAAGGCTGCTGCTTGATGCATTTTGTTGACGGAAATAACCAGGAAAACGATCATGCCCAGCGCGATGAATTTATGGACATTGAACAAAACAGCCGGATAAGGCTTACCGGAGCGGGTCAGCCAGTAACCGGAAAATAATAGAAACAGGAAGAAAACCCCCGCGCCAATAACTCTAGATAACAGTGTGCTCATATTCCCTCGTTTTATACAATACGCCAGAAAACTCACAGGCATTCCGGCGCCAATAATACAACGTTGCCAATCACTTGCCCGCTTTCCAGCAGGGCATTTGCCTGGGCCGCTTCTAAAATAGGGTATTTAGCCGCAATCACTGGCTTGATTTTGCCTTCCTCCAGGAGCCTAAAGAGAGCAGCCCAATCTTCGAGATAGGGGCTTTGGTCGCCTAAAAAGTAGGAAGACGTGCCATATAACCGGAACGATCTTCCATTCGGCAGCAGGTTGACCGAAAGCGCCGTCCCCAATATACGAAACAGTTCTGGGAATCCGGCTGGTTCACCAAAACTTACCAGGCGGCCACCCTTACGCAGCAGGCTCAATCCTCCACGGATATACTCCATCCGTGCCATTCCGGCAAACACCACATCCAGACCACCCGGTTCTGCGCGGCGAATCACCTCCATAAAATCCTCAGAGCGATAATCGATCGGAACGGCCCCATTTTCAATAAGGATCGATCGCTTACCGCCGGAAGCAATCCCATACATGGACAGGCCAGCGAGCTGTCCCAATTGCAGCAGAGCCGTACCTGTCCCGCCGCTGGCGCCAATCAACAGCGCTTTCTCCCCGGCTTTGACTCTGGCAGATCGGTGCATGACCTGATACGCCACTACGTAGTTCAGCATGAGCGTCACGGCGTCGCAAAGATCGACCGCCTGAGGAACCGGGATCAGACGGTCCATTTTCCAGTATATATACTCGCTATACCCACCCGTGACGGTGAGCGCCCCGACTCGGTCCCCAACCGCAACTGCTGGATGCTTGCATTTTCCTTGAGAGCGTCCCAGGTCGCCCAGGGCGTCCACAATACCAATGATGGCATATCCCGGCACAAAGGGCACCTTCTGCCCCAGCGGCGTTCCATGATAGAGAGAAACCCCGCGGCGAGCGGTCACGTCTGGTCGGCACACAAACGAAGCCAAAACCTTAATCCGGGCCTCCTCGGCTGCAGGTGGGCGCAGTTCTTCCTCGATTACCTGGAATACTTCTGGGCCGCCAAACCGGGTCGCGGCAACACGCTTATATTTCGCCATGAGCGCGTTCCCTTTCCAGCCTTGCACTTGCAGTTTTTATTCCATCCCAAAAGATATCAAAACCCATCTGGATCAACTGCTCCTGCTTGCCTGGGTCCGGCTGAGCCTGGATGATGTTCATCATCGCAACGATATCCTGGTACAGGAATCCACCGATCATATCGATAGGATAGGGCTTGATACTTCCCTCCACAAGCCCTTTCTGAATGGTAGTGTAGTAATACGCAAAGAATTTGGCCGACTCTGCTACAACTTCCTCTGAGATTACCCGTGAATCTCGAATCTGCTGAACATATTGATACGCGTCCCAATGATCCATAAACCACCGTACCGAGCCGTTCCAAATGGTAAAAAGACTGTCGCGCGCGGAGAGGGAAGGGTCCAGCAAGGATGTGATATATTCCGCCTGTTCACGGCCAATATCCAGAATCAGCACGTGGATCAAATCCTGTTTTGTGGGGAAGTACAAAAAAAGCGTTCCCGCCGCCGAACCCGCTTCGCTGGCAATCTGCGCCGTTGAGGTATTCTGCACACCGTTGGCGACGAATAACTTCAAAGCCGCCTGCAAAAAACGGGCTTTTCTTTCCATATCCAGCTTTCGGACCATATCCCTCCATGTCCATTATAAAATGACTGATTATTCACTCATTTTATAACAACTCCATCCATTTGTCAAGATGTTGTTGTTGTCTGGACCTCACAGAAAACACTGCTTTCCAATAGAAACAAAAAAGGCAAACTGTCAATATGCAGCTTGCCTTTTGAAGCACAAACGGGATTCTGATGGGGTCTAAGCCTCTACAACGAGCTCTTTGCAGCGGGAGCAGCTAAACACACGAACACTATAGAACAAAACAAAAGTCGCCATCAATTCTTCCAAAAGCTCCTGCTCCTGGAACCATACTACTGCCGCAAAAGCAATCAGCAAACCCAGTCCGATCATGCTCGGGTGCGGCAGGAAAAACCGTTTGATTAGCAGCCAGCGCTGGTTGAATTCTAACCAAGCCGAGAGGAGCACTACGATCAGCACCAGAGAAAGAGCGATATAGCCGAAGACAAAATAGGGGTTAAAGTAATTATGCAGGTTGGTCTGCGATTCGAGATTCCCTGAGAATAATTCCGGCGTCTGCCAGCGAAAGAAATCTTGTCCCCAACTGGTCTCCTCTCCAGCATAGACAATAAAAAGTGCAGCCATCAGAAAGTATCCTATCAACAGAATGGCCCGATACTTCCTTACTTTAACCTGTCCGTTCAGCCGCCAAACCACGCTTCCTAACAGTACGGCAGAAACAGCCATAGTTATAGGGACCAGCAAATCCACGATGCCATGATCTTTTTTATATAAAATCGGATAGAGGGAAGGCACTCGATAAGCGATATTCATCATGAGGATCAATATCAGCCCAACGACGGTCGAGATTATCAGCGTGGCATAAGGCGCAGGCCAAAATGAAGAAGAGCGAGATAGAGGTTCCTCTAAAACAACTTCTCTCATCTTCTGACGCCAGGAAGCATCCTTTGCTTTATAAAGGACGAATCCAATCCCAAACATAACCACCATACCAAAGAAAAAGGTGGACACCAGTTCGCGCACCCCATTTGAAGTCAAGTGCTGATCTGAAGAAAAATTCATTTCAATAAAACGGATGAACGGCTGACTGAAAAGGAAATACATCCCCGACAGCACGCCGCTCAGTGCCATAAAAACAATACCAACAAGCTTATAACTAAAATGAGCTTTCATCCTGATCCCCCTAATAAATGCGATGATTCCCAGGACCCTTTATCCACTGTGCGGATAGACGTTTCCAGGAATTTTCCATCAACGAGCGAAAAACCGCCCTGGCCGATGGTTATTCAAATGTCGAACAGATTGAAATAGTGACTGGAAAAACTGTCCCCCAGCGTTTTTCCATTATATTCTTTTTTGCTGTGGCATGCAATAATTTTTTCTTCCTGACGCGTTTATATTAAAACCTGGTTTAGTGGGCGGCGGGCAGAGCGGGGCAGCTTACGGGCATAGCCAAAACGGACCAGCAGCTGCGGATGGTGCGCGCCCAGCCCCATGGCCTGCTGAAACTGGGAGCGGATCTCAGGAACTTCAATAGGCTGGTTCATAAGTGCGTGCTGGATATCCATCGCGGTCAGCGTTAACGCCAAGCGCTCAAAGACCTGCCCAGTGCGAACCCAGCCCACCCGGTCGTCCCTTTCGGAACTGATCCATACCAGCCCGGAAGAACTGCGCATGCGACCGGCATCGAGGTCCGCCTGCTGCTGGGGCTTCGTGCCAGAGACAAAATGTTTCCCAATCCAGCGAGGTACCTCGGGGTTGCCAGAACAGCGCGTAAACAGGCCATCCAGTGAAGCAAGCGCTTCTTTTTTATTGAATCGCAGCCAGCGGATCAGTTCATCCACATAAGCCTTATTGGCGTACTGGTCAAGGGCCCCCCGGCGGACGTATTCGCAAACCATATCCATCTTCGTAGGATCAGTGACAACCTGTACCCAGATTCCCGGCTCGACTTGCAGCGCTGTCAACCGGTCTATATCTTCCGCCTTTAACGGCCTGCCATCATATTCGGCTCGATTACACTGGCGGTTCGGAACAGCATCAAACAGCGGGCTCCGTTGCGGGTAGCCGGGCTCCAGGCGTACAATGATGTAATCCTCATCACCCACTTCGTTGATGGAAGGGGTAAAACCGGCAGCCCGAGCGGCCACCAGCAGGTTCTCTAAGGCGCAGCCCAGGCTCATCCACAGCTCGCGGTCTTGCGGATCGACTACCGGCAGGCGCCGGGTTCTGTCCGGGTAAATGTGGATAGTGTTTTCCAGGACAGCGAACTTCCACGGTTGGGTATTATGCCCGCTGGCTGCAAGCGTGGCATACCGTAAAAGCGCGTGGAATTGTGCCAGCTTCGAATCTTGTTTCTCTTCAATCATATAATACCCATCCAACTGTTGCTGATAATTCAGCCAGGGAGCGTAGGTATCGAACAGGTGCCAGCCGATGGCTGTGATTCCGGCGCCGGTCAGGAGGCGCAAAAACCCCCGACGAGATAGAGGCAATTGAGACTTTGTTTTACCCATTGCACACCTCGGTGAAAACGGATCGAATTATCGGCTGCCCGACAGATAGGGAGAGAAAACGCTCATAACCAGTTCCGCGCCTGTCACAAAATCCCGCTGCTCCACCTGCTGGCCCATCGACTCTAAATGATTTAGAAAATGGTTGGCAATAATCCAGGCAGCCGCCAGCACGTTATCCGGCGAGACATGAGAGTCCGCAAAGTGCAGCAGTCCATCTGAGATGGCCTTCTGCAAGAGAAGAGCCTGGCGCTGATAACGTTGTTTTGTAGCGGCAAAGTGGCACTGCGCCAGAACAGGGTCCGCCTGCAAAAGGGCAACCATCTCGCGGCTGAAAAAGCGGTACTGCCAGAGCAGTTGAAAGTTTTCCTCAATGAATGTTCGCATTGCAGCCAGGGAAAGGGCATCTTGTTCTACGTGAATGTATACCGGATCCCATTCTGTCAGCATTTGCTCATATACTTCGCGAATAATGTGAGCCTTATCCTGATAGTGGTAATAAAGATTGCCCGGGCTGATGGCAGCTTCTTTGGCGATATGGTTTGTAGTGATCCTGGCCGTTCCATACAAGTTGAACAGAGTAACAGCCGTTTGAAGGATTTTCTCTTTGGCACTCATAGCCCTCTCTCGATTAGAGTATTTGCTCTAATTATAGAGCAAATACTCTAATTAATCAAGGGTTAAACGGCAGGTATTTGCGCCGGTCAGCGCTGACATCCCCAACGTGGGTCAAGTCCAGATTATTGAACCGGGATAAAGACGGCTTCGGCTTCCTGCCCGCTGGCGGGGAAACATTCGATTACCATATCACACACCGGTCGAAGCCGGACTTTCGGGCACCAGGTGAAGTATATGTAATTCAACGCCGGGCGGATATTCCCCTCATGCAGCATGATGCGCGCATAACGCTTGGCGGGCAGCGTGTATTCCGCCAGCCCAGGTAGGGCATATTTTTTCTCAACTCCGGCAAAATAATAAATTCTGTTCCGGGTTCGATTCGTACAGGCTGTTACACCCACCCATTGACCTGTGCTTTTTTCAATCAGCAGTTCGCGTAAATCTGCCAGAAGGCGGCTGCGTTGTTCCTGCTGAATCCGCGGGTCTTCATCCAGAGGGATCATAAACCCGCACAAGGTACTTTCTGTAAATGTGACGATTGTTGGATATTGAAAATGTTCCTGGGCAGTAAAGTGCAAATCCTCGAGCGTTTTGGCCGGCATAAGCAGGGTCGTTTTTGCCAGATTCTTCTGCCGCCACTCGCTTGGCTGAACGCCAAATAACCGCTTAAAAGCGCGCGAAAACGTTTCATGGTTGTTAAAACAAAAATCCTGCGCCACATCAATGATGCGCCGGTCTGTATCCGCCAGGGTAAGCGCCGCTTCCGTAAGGCGCCGGCGCATCAAGTAGTCATAGGGAGTATGTTGCACCACCTGGTCAAATGTGCGGATGAAGTAAAAGAGGGAATACCCAACCGCCTCGGCAATCTGGGCAATATCCGTTTCACTCTGGAGATGCGCTTCGATGTATTGGACTGCCCGGAACATACTTTCAACCGGGCGGTTCATGGGCCTGGTATCTTTTGAATGGGAATATAAACGTCTAACGTCGACTCCGCGAGCTGATCCATGCCTTTGAAACGCTCGTCGTAATATTGAAAATTGTACGTATTGGGGCTTTGATACCCCGAATCCGCCAGCCACTGTTCCATAATCTTCTCCCAATCCGCGGTGATTTGTTCACCCTGGAAGGTGAAGATCGCATACTGGGTGGTGGGTAATACCTTAATCAACAATTCAAGGTGGATATCTGAGATCTCGGTTACCTGGAAACCTACAAAGACTTCAAACAGTCCCTTTTCCCTGGTTTCATCCGAATAGATATGCACCTCATAAAGCCCACTTGGTTGGATGGCTTCGCCTTTCTTGGCTAAAAACCGGAAGAAACGCTTCCATAATTGACCAATATGGTTTTCCTCGTCCCAACCGCTGTGGGTATCAAACGGGTCGCCATAAAAGGACATGCCCGCTAAGATGATTTTTTCGCTGTCGATAATTTTTGGCTGCATACGCTGGCTCACAAATCGTATTTGGGTAATTATATAACCGGCCCCCACTAAACCGCCACCGATCGAGTGGGGGCCAGATTACACAAATTATTCCGCGCCGAAATTGGTTTCGTTTTCTGCGAAAAATTCGCCCGCGTCTTCCATCCATTCAGGCCAGCCTTCCAACCAACTGGCAAGATGGAAATCGCGGATCCGGTCGGTGACTGATATGTACGGTTTTAGGTCCAAAACAGGTGTTCCATCATAAGCATCGATCCAGGGCAGTGAAACAATCCCTTTCTCCAGGTCCAGCCCCAATATCGGCATTGTGGTTATGGCAATGGGGTTGGGGCGATATTCGCTGCGGCAGGCAAATACCCCCGCATGCACGCCAGGGGCGTATGGCAGATCCGTGGTCAAAATGCTGCGGTTCGCGGGCTGGTCTTGTTTATCTGCCCACCAGATCACGATCACGTGGCTAAATGCGTCTAGCTGCTGCAGGGCAGCTCGATACGCCGGGAGAATTTCGATTTCATATCGCTGCTCCTGGTCATCGGCGTGAACATAGCCGATTGGGTGAACGGAATATGTTGTTCGGTTTTGAGATGTGTCAACCATGTGGAATGCCTCCATTTAGATTTGCCAGCTCGCCAGATTGAGAACTGGCTGAACAAGCATAGCAAAAAGCCCAGCCTGTCACTTGATCCGCGTTGCTCAGTTTGCGCCCTCAAAAGCGAGTAGAACACCGTATGTTTGACGAAAATTGCTACAGGAGGTTAGATGCGATCGCCATGGGTTCCCCGTATCCTTCTGCGCTAAAAGTCTTTATTGCGCATGCCCAACCCATCCCCAAATTAAAAAAGCAAGTGTAAACTTATGGATATAAACCATTTTGTGGGGTCTTTTGGGAAGGGCATCATGGACGATCAGAGATTGAGCGGGCTGCTTTCACAGCTAATCCCCGATGAAAACGAAAATAGCCTGGAGGCAGGCAAGGAAGGATCAGGCGAACAGAACACCCGCATCGCCGGGCTGCTCAAACTGGTCGCCGGGCAGGCTGGCAGCGGTGCGGAAAATGAAGTCAACGATTTCCTCAACGGGCGCGGGGAGCTCCTGGAAACAACGCGCGCAGCCGTGGCGCGCGGCGGAAAAAGCGCCGCAAGCGTTGTAGCCGATTTCCTGGAAGAGAAGCTTCATCTTTCTGCAACGTTGGCGAAAATCATCGCGCCGCTGGTAGTGCAGCTTTTCCCGGCGATTAAACAGATCACCGGAACGGAAACGGCTACCAAGCCCAAACCACGCCGCAAGAAGAAGAAAGAAGAGTCCAGCACAAAGCCAAAACCAAAGCCGAAGCCGTCTACCCGCCCCCATAAACCCAAGCCCTCATCTTCCACCAAACCTGCCTCGGGGCAAAAGCCCAAACCCTCCTCTAACAAACCGAAAAAGCCGAAACCTTCCTCCGCGCAGTCTGGAAGAAAACGGCCAAAACGCACCCAGGAAATCAATGCGGGCGAGGAAGCGTAAACCAGGAATTACCGGTTCGTAATATCCCTATACAGGCGATCAGCCTCGGCGCTTCTGCCGGAATAAATGCCCAGATAATCAAAAATAGCAAAAGCGAAATCGACGAACGCCCGTCCCTTGGCTGTGATCACATTGCCATCACGAACTACGCGCTCCTCGACATAGTTTCCGCGCGGATATGGGTCAGGAACCTGCAGCGACCGGATCGTTTCGGTAGAGCAAGAGGTTGTAAAACGATGGCAATCTAAAACTCCAGCCCGGCCCAAATACTGCGGGCCAAAACAAATGGCCGCCAGCAGCTTCTGCTCGCTGTCCAGTTTCTGGATTAATTCACTCAATCCATCTGGCTGGGGCCGGATCGGGCCGCCGGGAATTATCAGCGCCTCAACACCCGCGATTTGCATTGCCTGCCAGATGGTCTGTTGTGGAAGGTGAGTGAACCCCGTCTGGCTGACGACCGGCGATGCTTCACTACCCACCGTGATGATTTCCCGATTACCCGCGGATATTAAGATTTGAAGGGCAAGGGTGACCTCAAAATCGGCCATCTCATCTGAAACAAAGCACAGTATTTTTGGCATGTTATTCCTGGCACAATGCGCGGATGGCGGCTGCCATTGCTTCATTGATCGCAAAATGCTGTTCCAGAAGAGCCAAAATCGCCAGGGCCGACTCGCGATTGCGCTCGTAACCCTGCAGGCACGCGGCCAGTTGGCGGGTAATGGTCGGGTAACGCTGTTCAAACCGCCGTTCATTCCCAAAGTCGTCTTTCCGCGTTCCCTGTGAGATTTCCATCTCATCCGCCAGTTCCAGGATGCGATCAACCGCATAGCCCTGAATAAACCGCATCGCAGACAGCTTCTCCCCCCGTCTATCGCGAGACAACCCAATCAGCAGGTTGGTCAGCGCTTCGCCCAGCAGCCACTCCTGCGTGTGCTTGTCTTTGGCTTGCGCCGTGTAAATAGGCCGGGCAATGGCCTCGGAGACGTGGGGCTGCTTCCAAACAACCCGGCCTGGGGCAAACGGAATAGATGATAATTCCTCCGGCTCGAATACGGCACACTCGCAGAAAATGCCATCCTCGAATAAAACCTTATAACCATCTTTCGTGTTGAGAAAACGATATGCAATGGGGCATACATCACTCAACCAGTGCAGGTCAGCCAGGTAAGCATGCTTATGGCCCTCCTCGACAATGACAAAGAAATCCAGGTCCGAAAATTCGTCCAGGCGATCCAGTTCCAGGCCCACGGAGCCCAAGCCAATTAAAGCCAGCGCATGGCCGCTCTGCTCGAGTGAGCGGCCAATTTCATTCAGGCGTTTGAGCAAAAGGCTAGGGTTCATTGAATCTTGCTCCTCCCTGAATATGTACGGGGCTACTCGAATTCTTCCGACTCCTCATGCGGGTAAAACAGGTACAGGCTCTCTTTTTGAGCCTCCCCCGGGTCTGCATGAAGCAAATACGCTTCCGCGTTTTCGCGAAATACCCGAGCCTGATTTTCCAGGCTGACCAATTTGTCGCTTACCCCATTCGTTTTTAGCAAATCCTTAAGTTCAGCGAAAAAGGTTTCGCTTCCATACAACAAATGACCTTCTCCCAATATCTTACAGGCGATCATCCGCTTGAACGTATCGAATTGTATCTGTTCTTTGACCAGGCACAGTTTTTTAATAACGTAATCAATTTCTTCTCGAAACGCTGGCGAGGTAAGCAGCCGGTACTTCTCACTGTATATAGCATCGTCCAGGCATTTTATCAATTCATCCGGCGCATTATCCTCCAATATAACAATGAGATCAATATCCGACCCCCGGACCAGCTTGCCGGTGCTGCGTTCCGGACGCGGAACATCATGCGCCATGTTGTAAACAATATCCCCAGCAATAATAAAGCAGATGTCGAGGTCTTCCCTCCAGACACCACCGCATTGTTTCCGGACATTGGAAACAATGCGGTGGGCCAGTTCTAGTTTATGTTTGCTAATCAGTTCAATGTGCGCGGCGATATCTTGAGCTTTTTGAGCAATCGCAGCGGAATGGCCCGCCAGGCCGATGACAGAATAAGACAGGAACTCCCTGAGTATCGACGGGGAGAGACACGCATACCCATCAATACGCCGGTCCAGGCGCATGTACTGCGTTCCAATCCTTTCAATAGCAAGGCTTTTGGAACGCATGCAGGTCTGCCACAGGATCAGATTGTCCTCAGTGAAGGCTTCTTTGAGTTCTAATCCAGTAAGAGGTCCCTTTTGTTGAATAAATTCTATGATCCTGTTTTCTAGATCATCGGCCATCGCCAGCCTCAATTTTAAAGAACTTCGATTGCGATCCCTTTGCTTTTCAATGCACCGGGTTGTTCGAGCAAGCCTTTCGCGGCAACCTTGTCCAGCACGTAGATGAGGTTGCCGCCCTTCTTGGAATAGATCTGGCCATAAGAGATCGGCACATCGGGTGTGGGGTCGCAGAGCAGGGATTCAGCAACCGGCTTCGACTTGCGCTCGCCATTGGCCAGGAGCAGGACATTTTTTGCTTCGTAGACCAGTTCAGCGCCCATGCTGGTTGCATAGAGCGGGCTGTCGCTTTTTGTCTCGAAATGGCCATCCACAACCGCGTTTTCCACGGTGTTGTCATCCAATTTTACCAGCATCACCCGGCTGCCCTCAAAAGGAATTCCTGATTCGTGGAAAGCCACATGCCCCCTTCCGCCAACGCCGATAACCTGCAGGTCAATGCCGCCCGCAGCGGAAATCTTGCGGTCATATAGGTCCAGTACTTCGTTGCGAATCCAGGCCAGGTATTTCGAAGCGGCATTCGGCTTAATGACAATCGATCTCCCTGCATCCGCCCCGAAAGACTGCCAGTCCTCCGGGTGGGCATCAAGCTCCGACACCATCATTTTCTGGTCAACCAGGCAGCCGTATGGCACGCTCGACTCGATGAAGTTGCAGTTGAGCAGGCTGAAAAATTCCTTAATCATAAAGCGGCTGTAGCTTTCGGGGTGCAGGCACCTCTGCTGCGCATTTTCGCCAGGCAAACCCACGTATTCATCCAGGTTGAAGGTGCGTATTTTCCCACAGTCAAACGCGCCGGCATTGGCAGCCGCGGCAAGCTGCTTATACAACCCGGTAGGTGAATTACCCGTCGCGAGCCCCAGGACAGCTTCTTTTTTAGCCGCGAGCGTTTGGACAATCAACTCGGTGGCAATTTTCCCCGCTGTTATACTCATCTGCTTAAAATTGTCGGTAACGTACACCTTAATGGACATTTATCTTATTTCCTTTACTTAATTGCGCTTTTTAAGACCTCGGCAATCTGGTTGCAGTATTTCTCGGTCAATTCCACACTGGGGCCCTCGACCATTACACGGCACAAATTCTGTGTCCCAGAATAACGCACCAGCACGCGACCGCTTTCACCAAGCTCGCTCTCTACCTGTTTGATGATTTCCACCACCTCAGGCACCGTTGCGAGATCAGGTTTGCTCTTCACCGGAACGTTGAGCAGTTTCTGCGGGAACACATCCATTAATTTCGCCAGTTCCGAGAGCGGCTTTCCGGTTTTCAACATAACCGAAATGAGCTGGATGGCAGTGAGAATACCGTCCCCGGTGGTATGATGATCGAGGAAGATCATGTGCCCAGACTCCTCGCCGCCGATGATGCTCCCCATGCGCCGCATATCCTCCAGAACGTTCCGGTCGCCAACTTTGGAAGCATGATGTTTAAAGCCATATTTCTTGCAGGCAATGGTCAAACCCAGGTTGCTCATCACCGTGCTGACAACCAGGTCGTTTTTCAACATGCCGCTTTCTTTCAAAGCCTTGGCGCAGATGATCAGGATCTGATCCCCGGTGATCTCATTCCCCTTTTCATCCACCGCGATCAGGCGATCCGCGTCACCGTCGAAGGCCAGGCCAATGGACGCGCCTGTTTCGACAACTCGTTTCTTCAAATCGGCGGTATGCTGCGACCCGCAGTTGTCGTTGATGTTAAATCCGTTGGGTTCGTCATGGATGACTTCCACCTCAGCGCCGAGCTCAAAGAACGTTGCCGGAGCCACCCGGTAAGAGGCTCCATTGGCCGTATCCAGGACAATCTTCATCCCTTCCATGGACAGGTTCCGCGGGAAGGTATTCTTAAGGAAAACAATATACCTGCCGCGTACATCTTCCAGGCGGTAAGCGCGCCCCAATTCTGCCGCGGGAGGCACCATATCAGGAAGTTTGCCTTCCAGGATCAGCTTTTCCATCTGTTCTTCTTGCTCATCCGATAATTTATAGCCATCACCCGAGAAGACCTTAATCCCATTATCCTGGTAGGGGTTGTGGGAGGCAGAGACAACGATGCCCGCGTCAGCCCGCATACTCTGGGTAATAAAGGCCACGCCTGGGGTCGTCAGCACGCCGACCAGGTAGGGGTGCCCCCCCATCGAAGTGATGCCCGCCTCAAGCGAGCTTTCCAGCATATAACCGGAAATGCGCGTATCTTTCCCGATCATGATCCTGGGCTGGTGATTGGGTTTCTTCAACAGGTATGTAATGGCCTGCCCTACTGCAAAGGCAATGCCTGAATTCATTGGATAGCGGTTTGCTTCACCCCTGATTCCATCGGTACCAAATAGCTGACCCATTTGCTGCCTCCTTGCTGAAAAGATTGTTATGGTTATTTTTTAGACAATTCCAACGATGGCATCAGACCCTGCGCTTCACGGCAGTAACGGTCGATAATTGCCTCAAGCCATTGAACGCCTGCCGCGGATGTGCCAGCGGGCAGGCCTTTGATAAATTCAATGTATTTTGCCTCCCCGCCTTGCAGGCGGGAAGTAATCTCTGTGAGAAAGCGATCGCGTAGTTCATCACTGTGGCTGTCCATCACCGGTTTTGAGAACCACTCACGGATGGATTCGACCGCGGCAAATAATTCCTTTTTCCCGGCTTCCGATTCTTTGCGATCGGGATACTTATCGATCGCGGCATTAGCTTTTTCCGCCAGGGCCTGGAGACGCTTCAAGCGCTCTTTTTTCGCTGATGACAGCCGGTCCATTGCGCCAGCATAAATTAGATTGCCAAATTCCTGGCGGCTGAAAAAGAGATGGCGAACATGCGTGTACCACTGCTCTAGCGCCACCAGGCTGGCAAGGTAGACGATATTGTTGCTCACCACGCGAGAGATAGAAGGATAGCTGTTAGGTTTCCTGTCCTTCATTTCGCCCGTCATGCTCTTACCAAACACTAGCTTATTTTCTTCTTCGATATCTTTGCGCAGGATGGTTCCCGCGGCGATTACATCGCCAAAACCAATGCGCACCGGCCCCACAATGCCGCCCTGCCCGCCCAGGAAAATGGCCGGCTGGTTCAACATAACCCCGCGAGGAACATCACCGATCAGTGATGCGGTTGTCTTATCTCCATCCGGCGTGAAGTTGAAATGGATATAAGAGCTGCCAACTTCGCTGTGATCCTCGCGGCTGGTTCCGCCTGCCATGAGGCAGTCGCAGAAATTAATCAGGCTCCCCAGGGTGACAAAGGGGAAAAGGATGGTCTGCTTCAACCCCACGCAGTGAGCGCCGCCTGCTTCTTCCTCGAGGATGCAGCCCTCGCGCACATGCGCGCCCAGCCCCATATTCGCTTTTTCGAGAAAAACGGCTTTGTTAAAATAGCCACCCTTCAACTCGACCTTTGGGCCAACCTGGCAGTCATCGATGGTCACCGGGCCTTCATACCCAATCTTCGCCCCGGCTGAAATCACCGTGTTCTTGCCGTAAATCCGGCAGCCGGGGTAAATGGTGACCCCACTGCTGGAAATATGCTCCGGATCAACCTCGTCGCCAATATCCAGCGTCAAGGGATTGGGAATGTCGACGCCTTTGTTGACCAGCGCAACCACCTTATCGTAAGACCGGCTTTTAAGTTCCACAGCGTTCTCCTTTACCACGCGCTCTTAATACAACACTTTCACCACTGGCTAAACACATCGCCACTGGATGATGCACAAAAACCTCACTCAAAATCAAAAAAACCAGCGATGAGTGATCAGGAATTCAGTTAATAGAAATAAGACGGGGAACACTTTCGAGATGTCTTTCATACGATCCAGGAGCAGAAGCTCTTTTACTCAACCCTGATGGATTTGGAAACGCGTTAAGAATAACACCAAAGGTTAAAAATGAAAAGGTAAGCGCGGTCATTATAAATGCGAGCCATCTTCACCCCAATGAATGGAAATCGCCTGATAACGCGAGACACCTTCATTAACTAACTCTGCCCAACAACGGTGGATCACCGCTCAAGGTGCGGAGTAAGAATTCGGTTGAGGGCTGTACCGATCAAAACAAATGTCAGGCCCGTTATCAGCATCAGTGCGATCGGCCCAAGAACCCAAAACTTTGACCCATACAAGTCGCCATAACGCAGCGCAGAATACAGCATCCGCCCCCAGGTAGGATAACGGACATCACTGATATTGAATATGGCCAATGTCGCTTCCAGAAAAATAAAGTTTGGAATTAACAGGATCATCTGAGGAATCATGATCGGCACGATCCGCCGCACGAGGTAATGCAGAATGATCCTCCAGTCGCTTGCGCCATATGCAACCGCCGCTTCAATATACCCGGCTGTTTTCTCTTGAATGAAAGCAGCGCGGAAACTTTTAACTGAGCTGCCGAGCACCGTTGAAAGGATGATAATGCCAACGATCACCCAAAAGCTAAGCTGGTAAAAAGAATATAGGAGCACACTGACCACCAAAACGGGCAAGATGAGGTTGATCTCCGTTGCGCGTTGAAGCAGATAATCCACCCATCCACCCATCCAGGCGCTGGCAGCAGCCAGAATGAGGGCGATCAGGCTGGTGGTGAAAGAACCCAACACCCCTACGAATAGAGCAAAGGGAAGCCCCCACAAAAGCGGAATGCGCAGGTCGCGGCGCAAATAATCTGTTCCAGCCCAACCCTCAACCAGGCCAAAGATAACCAGTTGCCCATCTATAGTGGAATCTTCCTCAAACAGTGTCGCGTTGACTCTCAGCGTGTATTCCCCCTTCATAACCACAGGTTCGCCAGCATTGGGGTCGGCAAACAGGATATAGAATTCCGGGGTCTGTTGGCTGCCAGAGACAACAAACCATTTTTTCAACAGATCGCTGGTTCTGATCAGGCGTTTGACCGGAACGTTTTCCCGAAAAGCATAGGTAAAGTTGTTTGTTACTGCACCACTTTTTAGCTCAATTTCCCTGCCGTCCGGGGTAATCCATGTCAAAGAAACAAAGGGCATTTTTTCCTGGTAGCTGGCGGTCAGGTAAAGCGCCAGATCGTTCGGGAAAACCTCATAGGGATATTCAAAAACGAAATCCATCTGCACCTTCGAGGTGCCAGATGCGGGTGAAAATGCCTGAGTTTGCGTATGGTTCTTTTGCCCGTCCAGAACAATGGTTGGTGGAAGGTCACTTGCGCGAAACCAATTGACCCATATTGGCAGAGCAAACTTCGCCACAGTCGGTTTCTCTACCAGGCCCGACCCACTCCACTCCTTAGCAACAGGATTGTACGGAATCAATACCAGAACCAGTATGGCAACTACCACCAGCATCGAAAGGAGGACCAACCCTGCCTTTCCCGACGATACCTCGCTGATATTATGCAGCGTTGTTTTTGCATCCCTGATGGTCGTAAAGAGTGCATACTTTAGACCCATCATGAAAGAGCGATATCTTTCCACCGGCTGCGTTCTCATCTGCCCTGGCTGTGGGTAATGCAACTGAGGGGTATGATAAGTGGGCCTAATCAGCAAGCGCCGCATACGTTCCCGCCAGCCTCTACTTTTTTGTTTTTGGACGAGGGAAACCGACCCTTCCCGCGCCTTGGCCTGGATTCTGGGATCAAGCAGCAAGTAGGAGATTTCTAAAAGGAAAACGGTGATTCCCAGTAAATAAGCGAAAACAACGACCAGCCCGACAACAATGCTCATCTCGCCGGGGTACATTGCTTCTGAATGAAAATTTGGAAGAGCGTCCACAAATAACTTGCCAATTCCTGGCCACTGGAAAAAAAATTCCAGTGCGGTAGTCATCTGCCAAAAGCCAACCAGAGTAATGGCAAGGCTTGTAAACATATACGGCAGCGCTGGCTTTAGTACATAATGTAAATCGATCGCCTGTTTTTTTAACCCTTTAGCTTTCGCGAGGATTAGATAATCTTCAGCCGAGTAGATCAAGAGATAGGTTCGCCAGCTGTAAACCAGTTGAAAAATGAGGCTGAGCAAAATCGAAAATACAGGTAAAAACAGGTGGCGCGAAACAACCCAAACCGTATCAAATGCATTGCGGGGCGGTATGCTGTCGAACATTTTTCCCGCTGGAAACAGCCTGAGCTGAACAGCAAATACCAGTACCAGCAGGATCCCAATGACCCAACTGGGGATGGAAGAAAGAGGCGTGAGGATTCCAAAAATTCGGTCCAACCACTGCCCTTCGTGCTGGCTTAAGTAAAGCGCAATCGGGATCCCCAGCAACGTTAAGAGGAGAAAAGCCGTGCCAGATAGCAGCAGCGTATTGGGCAGTTTGCCAAGGATGATTGACCGGCTGTCATAGGTACTGACTGGACCGGCAGGTGTCATAACCCAGGTATTGAACTTCCTGCGATCCAAAACATTGCCCCAATCGAGTTGCAAGGCCCGGATAGTGTACAGCAGATGTTTTGGCCAAAAGGATAGTGAAAGGCCCGAGGTTGTTTCCAACTGCTGGCGCTGCTCATCCAAATCGCCCTGAATATATTGATCTAAAGAGCGAGAAATTAATTCCTGGTTTATTTGTAAGCGAATCGCTTTGTCCAGCATTCCGGTGTGATTCGCGATAACAACCGTGATAAACACACCTATCAAAATGGTCAAAACGACAGCCAACAAATGGCGAAGAACGTATTTTAAAACGCTGATAAATCGCGCTTCGGCGCGATTTTGTTCAACATCGAGCGGAAGAGTCTCGGCTCTCGGTAACATTTAATTTATAAGGCTCCCAGGTGGAACACCGAAAAAAGTCACTTTTCGAATTCGATCTCCCAGTCTGAACCAAAACCAAGGTTATAACGCCTAGAGAAGCTGCCCTGGTTGACCGCCACGGAAACCATCATCAGCTCGTTATTGTAAATAACCACTTCGCCCTTGGGCGCAAAGCCAAACGATGGCTGAAACGGCAGCCGCTCCTGGAACACAACCTTTCCACTGTTCCAGACGGTCAGGCGGAGAGAATCGCCGTACGTAAACCCCGCTTCCGTGAACAGATCAAGCGGAATGTTCGTCCACAGATTACCAAAGTTGGGATCGCCAATCTCAAAAATACCGCGCACCTTACCATTTTGCAGGACCGGCTTTTGCAGCGGAAAGGTGACGATCTCTTCCACCGGGTACGCCGGGCCAACGCCTTCATAAGTAATGATACCGCTCGCCAGCCGGGCAGCACAGTAGCCAAACACATCGCGCCCGTGAAACACGCTGGTATCTTCCGTACCCTTGCCCCGCAGGCGGTTGACGCGCTGGTCAATCTCGCGCACCTCGCGAATACCCACCCGCGCCTCAACATGGGTCAGCGTGCCGTTATCCGGAGTCACCACATAATAACCGTCAACCGTTCTCGCCACACAGCCCCTGCGCGGCGTGCCTACCCCTGGGTCCACTACCGAGACGAAGATGGTGCCCTCCGGCCAGAAGCGCATGGGCTGGTACAGGCGGTAAGATGCGCTCCAGATATCATACTGTGGTATCTCGTGAGTCGCGTCCATAATCTCCAGCTCACGGTCGACGCTTTTGACCACACCGTACATCGCGCACACGGCGCTTTCCTTGTAGGTAAAGTCCGTTTGAAAAACCAGAATGGGCTTCATGCTGAGGTTCCCTTTCTATATAAACGGGTTGTAAAAACGGCTGTGGTTGATGAAAACCGACACGCAAACCGTCGTGATAAAGATAAGACCAGACAAAACCAGCGCCGCGATATCCTGGCGGTTCAGCTTGCGTGATGTATACCAGGTGCGCGTTTTGCTCTTGGAAAATCCGCGCAGATCCATTGCATTGCTGATCAATTCAACACGTTCAAGCGTGGAGAAGATCAATGGAACCACAATCAGCAGAGAATTCTTGAACCGGTCAAAGAAGCGCGCCTTTTTCGACAGCTCCAATCCGCGGGCCTGCTGGGCCAGGTAGATATCCTGGTAATCACGCTGTACATCAGGGAAGTAACGCAGCGTCAGGGCCACGGCATAGGCGGCTTTGTAATTCACCCCAATGCCGTTCAAAGATGAAGCAAACTCACTCGGGTTGGTGGTCAGCAGAAAGATCATCCCCAGCGGAACGACGGAGGCGTACTTAAAGAACTTGGTCACCTGGTAAAACAACTGCTCATAGGTGAGGGAAATGCCAAACACTCGCGCAAATTCATGCCGGGTTCCATAAATACTGACCCCATATTCTGGAGCGAAGAAGAAGCTGATGACCGCGTTGGTTACCAGGAAGATCAGCACATAGATGAGCATCAGGCGAATCTGCGAAAATCGAATGAGTGAAATTCGCATCAGAAAGATGGAAAATACCATCACCACCAGGATCACCCGGATATCGTAGGATAGCATCACGGAAAACGTCAGCAGCAGGAAACAGACCAGTTTCGTCAAGCCAGAAAGCCGGTGGATGGGGGTATTCGCGCTGTTGTACGCAAAGAGCTTCATTTTCGCGTTCACCGGTTTTTCAACCTCCGTTCATAATCGATGAACCCCTGAACGAACTGCGTGCCATCCTCGATCCCCGCCTTATGCGAAAGGGCAAACAGGGATGTTTCCTTCAGGTTGGCTTCAGCGATCACCCGTGTATCGGTCAGCACCACCGAAGCCGCCGTGTCGGCAATTTTTCGCCCACCTGCCAGCACAATCGCGCGCGGGGTGTACTCCAGCATCAGGTGCATATCGTGGGTAATTAGAATAATGGTCACCCCCAACCGGTTAATCTCCACCAGGAACTCCATGATTTCCGTGTAATGGCGGAAATCCTGCCCGGCGGTCGGCTCGTCCAGGATAAGGATTTTCGGGTCCAGCACCAGGATCGAGGCAATGGTGACGCGTTTTTTCTGTCCATAGCTCAACGCGGAGATAGGCCAGTCGATGAACGGCGCCAGCCCGCACACCTTCAGTACCTTCTCCACCCGCCCCTTAATCTCCTCCTCCGGAACCTGCCGCAGGCGCAGGCCCATCGCTACCTCGTCAAAGATCAGCGGCTTCGAGATCATCTGGTTGGGGTTTTGCATCACCAGGCCGATGATTTCAGCGCGCTCTTTGATCGATTTATCGCGAATGTCCTCGCCGCGGTACAAAATCCTCCCACGGTCCTCTTTCTCAAACCCGCACAACAGCTTGGCAATGGTGGATTTTCCTGCCCCATTTTTGCCGACGATGGAAACCATTTCGCCTTCGCGGATATCAAAGCTGATGTCCGCCAGCACCGTGCGGATGCCATCGTAGGAGAACGAGACATCCTCCATTTTCAACACGGACGGGCGGGTATTCTCGCGACCATCTGCTGGTATATGGTCATACCAGGTTTGCAGCGCCTCGCGGGAAAATTCGGCGCGTAAGGTCTGGATATGCCCGGCTTGCATTTCTTTCGTTACGGTTGCCCCGGCGTACTTGAGCGCGGTAACATAGAGAGGTTCGCGAATGCCAATATCGCGCAAGATGGGCGATGCCACCAGCGCGTGCGCATTCATATCGGCAACAATCCGGCCATCATTAACCACAATCACGCGGTCAATATCCCGGTGCAGAACATCCTCCAGGCGGTGCTCGATTATGATGATGGTTTTGGCAGACTGCTTATGAATATCATCGATGATCTCGATGGCCGTCTTCCCAGTCGCGGGATCGAGGTTGGCCAGCGGTTCATCGAACAGCAGAATTTCAACCTCATCAATCATCACCCCTGCCAGTGAAGTGCGCTGCTTCTGACCGCCCGAAAGCTCAAAGGGCGAGGAGGTCAGCCAGTTTTCCATATCCACCATCTGGGCAACTTTGCGCACGCGCGCGTGCATTTCATCACGGGCAACATTGTCGTTTTCCAGCGCAAAAGCAATATCCTCACCAACTGTCAGTCCTACGAACTGCCCATCCGAATCCTGCAGAACCGTTCCGATCCTCTTCGACAACTGGAAGATATCCAGCATGCTGGTTTCCAGCCCGTTGATTTTCAAGCTGCCCTGAATTTCACCTTTATATGAGAACGGGATCAGCCCATTCAGGCAGTGCCCTATGGTGCTTTTTCCACTCCCGCTGGGGCCCACGATCAGGATCTTTTCACCCGGGTAGATCTTCAGATTAATTTCATGCAGGGTAGGTTCTGCCTGGCTGAAGTATTGAAAAGAAAAATCGGTAAATTCGATAATAGGCTGCGATTTCATATGAATGCTTTATAAAGCCAAAGAGGTTCGGTAAATTTCAACATATCCTTATTTTAAACCATATCCCCTCCCTGAACGATCAGGGAGGGGAAAAGAGAAGGAATACAAAAATCCGGCATGTCCCGTCACGAAGTTTCCTTCAGCGATGGACATGCCCTCTTACTTAAACTTCCCTTCTGCTCAGGCTGCCTTTGCGGGTGCGGGTAGCCGCGTAAGCAACCAGCAGCAGGGTGCCGATCACGCCCACGCTGATGGAGTTCATGATCGCGGCGGTAATGCCCTGGGTGAAGACCAGATTAACAGGTTCTTGATAGATCAGAATATCGAGAACAGGGGCAACAACGATCCAGGCAATCGCATTACCAATCACCTGGATGATGTTAAAGGTAAGGATATCTTTCCCTTTGAACTCACCTTCTTCGACCCCGGTGCGCTTGAAGGCAAAGCCAAAAATAAAACCGGATACGCCGCTGGCAATAATCCAGCTCCACCAGGGGGTTCCATACTGAACAGCATCACTGAGGGCATGGCCGATGAAGGCAATCAATGCGCCCGCGATGGGGCCAAACAGCGTGGCGAAGAAGGCGCTTACGCCGTAAGCCGTCTGGAAACTGGTTTCAGGGACTGGCGATGGAATTTTGACGAACATGAATAACAGGGTGAAAATCGCCGCGCCCAGCCCGATGGCTACAATGGTCCTTGTGTTGACCTGGAATAAACCTTTCATCTTACTCCTCCTTAGCAGTCACAAAATGAACTTTTCTTTCCTACTGGACAGTTCTAATTGTATTCAAACGGTAGAGGTCAGTCAATTCGAAAGCACGAACATCCCTTGCGGACCAATCCGGCCTTGCAGTCATACCACCCGCGAGATTTGTGATGGCCCGCATCATACCGCTACTGCTATAACCCTTCGATCGCCAGGCCGTTGCGCAGCTTCCTTTCGAGGTTTTGTTTTGCACAGAGAAAGCAACAGGCAGGCCTTCCGTGGGGAAGGCCTGCCTGAGGTTTACTTCAGTGATAAGCAGTTTAGATTAAGAAGGAAGCTGCTCCAAGAAAGCGCGCAGGGCATCCATGAATGCATCGTACTTATCAAACCGGATGAGGTGTCCCACATCCGGAAAGTGAACGATGGTCACCCTGGGATTCAACTCGCGAACCTTGGCCACAGCCTCAGAGGGTACGATTGCGCCAAGTTCCGTGTTGGCCGTGAAGAGCAGCACGGGGATCGAGATGGTCTGTACAGTTGTCATCCAGCTCAATCGCTCGGCGCGCATCCTTTCTGACACCCTGTCAGCAAATGTGGGATCAAGCTGTTTTTTGGACTCGCACATCGGGCGAATTAACATTTCGGGCCAGGTGGGGTGGTCTGCGCGGTATTCCGCCAATAGCTGGTCCATGGTCTTGCCGGGCAGGGTTCTGGCCCATTTCGCGACCGGGTTTTCAGCGGGCTGGTCGGGAGGTGGGGTTTCAGCCGGCCTGGGCAGCATAAAGGGCGCGTCTTCCAAAATCAGGGCGCTGGCCAGTTCTGGGAAGCGCACCACAAGCTGGTAAACGACGCTTCCTCCCATCGAATGCCCGCACACAATCGGGCGCTCCAACCCCAGGGCGCGGATGAGTTCAGCCACATCAGCCGACATATCCGCACTGTCACCTGGCTTCACGCGGTCTGAAAGGCCGTGAGAGCGCATGTCCGGCATTATCACGTCATATTCGGATTCGAGCTCGCGCGCCACCGGCGTCCAGCACAGCCCGTTATCCGAAAAACCGTGCACCAGTACGATAGGGCGCTTGTCCCCGTGCCCGGTGCGGTAATAGTGCAGCCGCGCGCCATTGATCATTAAATCATTTTGTGTCCAGTGGGGGAGCATAGGATTCCTTTCAAAATCAAATTTATGTATTCAGCACTTGATACAGAGATTATTCTACTGTAATTCGGCGGTCACCGCATCCGCCGAGATCACCCGCCCGTACACCCCATTCAGCGCCGCAAGGAAAGCAATGTGAACATCGCGCGCCATCACCTCTTGCCCATTCAGCTTCAAATTGCGGGTGGCACAACCATCCTGAACAATCGAGCAGGAAAGCCCATAATCGGTCGCTGCCCGCACGGTCGCATCCACGCACATATGGGTCATCATCCCTGCCACCACAAGCTGTTGAATACCCGCACCCTGCAAATATTCTAACAGGTCCGTCTCGCGGAAGCTGTTGGGATAATGTTTCTGGATAACCCGCTCACCCGGTTGTGGTTTTACCGCATCATGCAGTTCGGCTCCCGCCGTTCCAGGAATGAAAAAAGTCGCCCCTTCCCGGGTCGACAGATGCTGGATATGCACAACTGGCAGGCCGCGCCGCCGGAAGAAATCCAGCAGCCGCCCCGCCACCTGGGCCGCTTCCGCGCTGCCCTGCAGTTCCATCTTGCCTCCAGGGAAGTAATCGTTCTGAATATCAATGAGCAGCAACCCTACAGACATTTTCATCTCCTAAACTTGAAATTTTTCCGCTTACTCCATCAACAGCGCATTCCTCAGGTAATATATGCCCGGGATATCCGCCTGGAACGAGAAACTGCACCAAACGTATTCCCGCGGCTGCGCCGTCTCTCACCTGGGAAAACAGCAGGCAGTTGTTACCCGCTCCGCATCATTTACCGGCGCCTCTTTGCAAATTCGATGACGGCGAAGACCAGCAGGCCGATCCCCAGGCTGATAACCAGATCCAGGGGGAGCAGCGGGGTAGTATTGAAAAAGGACTGCAGCGGCGGCAGGTAGATGACGGCGATTTGTAGGAAAAACACACTCAATGCCATCGACAGCAAGAGTGGATTGGACCGCAAGCCCAACTGGAAAATCGAGGCATGATTAGAACGGGTGGCAAATGCCTGGCCGATTTGAGCAAAGGCCAGTACCGTGAAAACCATCGTCTGCCAGTTGTCACGCCCGCTGAAGTAATACCAGGCCCCTACCGCCAGCGCTAAACCGCCAATCAACAGGCCAGACCATACGATCTGGCGGGCGGCGCCGCGGCTGAAAACGCCTTCGCGCGGCGAAAAGGGCGGGCGGCGCATGGTATTTTCCTCGGCAGGTTCCACGCCCATGCCTAACCCCAGCAGGCCGTCCGTCAGCAAGTTAAGCCAGAGCAGTTGCAAGGGCAAAAGCGGAATCGGTTTGCCCAAAAACGGGGCAAGAATCATCACCAACACCTTGCCAATATTACCCGCCACCGAGAACCGCACAAACTTGCGGATATTATCGTAAATCGTACGGCCTTCGCGCACCGCCGAGACGATGGTGGCAAAATTATCATCGAGAAGCACCAGGTCGGCAGCCTCCTTAGAGACGTCCGTGCCGGTAATGCCCATGGCCACGCCGATATCCGCGCGGCGCAGAGCAGGGGCGTCATTGACGCCATCCCCGGTCATCGAGACGATGTGCCCGTTCTCCTGCAGCGCCTGAACAATCTTCAACTTATGCTCGGGAGAAACCCGGGCATACACGCGCACTTCTTCCGCGGCAGCCTTGAGTTCCTCGAAAGACAGGCGTTCGAGTTCTGCGCCGGTCAGCACCCGCCCATTTTCGGCGATGCCCAGTTGCCGCGCGATCTCCACAGCGGTCAGCGGATGGTCGCCAGTAATCATCACCGTACGTATGCCGGCCCGATACGTGATTGCTACGGCATCGCGCACTTCGGCGCGGGGCGGGTCAATCATTCCAAACAGGCCGATAAAAACCAGCTCATTTTCCAGGCTCAGGTCCACCTTGCCTGGCATCTGGCCGAACAGGCGGAAGGCCGCCCCAAGCACGCGCATGCCTTTTGAGGCCAGCCGAGCATTGGTCGCCTCAATACGCTCGCGCCAGCGATCATCGATCGGCTGCATTTGATTTTCAACCCAGACGTAATCAGACTTACTGAGCAGCCCATCCACGCTGCCCTTGGTAAATGCGACTGCACACTGGCCCTGAACGCACATGCCGGTTAATGCTTCCATCTCCCCATCGCCTATCGGATGAAGCGTAGTCATGCGCTTGCGGTCCGAGTCGAAGGGCAGTTCAGCCGCGCGGGGGAAGCTGGCATCCAGCGCTGACTTACAATATCCCAGGCGGGCAGCGGCAGCTACCAGCGCCCCTTCGGTAGGATCACCAATCGTATGATAGCGTCCCGAATTTTCCTCCACTAGCCGCGCGTCGTTGCACAGCGCGCCGGATAACAGCAGCAGCGAGAGCGGCGAAGGCACCGGTTCGCCCGCGCTGCGCGCGGCAACGATCGTATCACCCTTCATTTCTTCAGTCAGGTCAATCTCATGATCAGCAACATCCAGCACCACCACGGTCATACGGTTTTCAGTTAGCGTGCCGGTTTTGTCGGAACAAATCACCGTCACCGATCCAAGCGTCTCCACAGCGGGCAGCTTGCGGATCAGCGCATTGCGCCGTAACATGCGCTGCGCGCCCAGCGCCAGGGTAATCGTTACCACAGCCGGCAGCCCCTCCGGAACAATCGCGACGGCTACCGAAACCGCGGTGAGCAGCATATGGCGGACATCGTCGCCGCGCCACAGGCCCAGCATAAAAACGATAATTGCGATGACCGCTCCCACACCAGCCAGGATCTTTCCTAATTGATCCAACCGGCGCTGCAGTGGGGTCTGTTCCGAGCCCGTTTGCTGGATCAGGTCGGCAATTTTCCCCAGTTCGGTCTGCATTCCGGTAGCGGTAACCAGCGCCATACCCCGGCCCTGGGTCACCACGGTGCCCATATAAACCATGTTACGCCGGTCGCCCAGCGGCATATCCGCGCCGGATAAAGCCGCTGAATTCTTTTCTACCGCTTCCGACTCGCCGGTCAGCGCCGCTTCCTGAATAAGCAGGTTCACTGCTTCCACCAACCGGGCGTCTGCGGGAATTACGTTGCCGGTTTCAATCTGCAGCAGGTCGCCGGGGACCAGCTCGCGGGCAGAAACTTCTGCCAGCAAACCGTCGCGAACCACGCGCACAACCGGCACCGACATTCGCTTAAGCGAAGCCATCGCCTGCTCCGCGCGGTATTCCTGTACAAAGCCAAGGATAGAATAGAGAATAACGATCGCCAGGATGGCGACCGCATTCTTGGTATCGCCGAGGAAGGCTGCCACAATCGCCGCCGCGATGAGGATGAGCACCATTGTGGCAGTAATCTGCTCCCAGAGGATTTTCCACGGCGTGCGTCCACCTCGTTCGACCAGTTCGTTGGGTCCGTGCTTCGCCAGGCGTGATTGAGCCTCAGCATTTGATAACCCCTTTTGGGGATTCGTTTGCAGCTCAAGGGATGCGGTTTCTATTTCAGTCAGGTGCCAGTTCATCGGTTGCCCCGGAAAGCATGTAAGAGGGTTAGACTCGATTTTACATCATATTCCGTTTTTCGGAATACGAACGGAA
>CAYTHO010000029.1:0-58408 GCA_964437595.1 uncultured Anaerolineaceae bacterium | reverse complement strand
TGCGGATGATTCCGCGATCCTGTGACTCGTTGGGTGTCTTTTGTTCGGGGTACTCAGATATTATCCACCGGCGATGACTGATCATGCGCCCTGGCAATATCCTCATGCGTCTGCTTGATATATCGTTGAAGCGTTTCCGGGCTCTCGTGACCCATCATCCGCATCAAGCTGTAAATGTCACATCCGTTCCGTAAAGACTGTAAAGCGAACGTGCGGCGAAAGGAGTGCAAGCCAGGCTCCTCGATCCCGATTTCTTCGCATCTTCGGCGGATCATCTGCCGCAGCCCATCTCCGGTTAGGCGCTCGCCGTTTTGGGTTGTCCATAAAGGAGCATCTTTTTTTAGATCTTCCCGGTGGCGCATGTAGCGGGTAATCTCGCGCAGGCATCGGTGACCGAAGAAAGTCGTTCTCGGCTTGTTACCTTTACCATGCCGGACGAACACGCTGCCGTTGTTCATATTCAAATCCGAGATATTTAGCGCAACAAATTCTGATCGGCGTAAGCCGCTGTCCAATAGAGCAAGAATGATTGCCCGGTCGCGCTGCCCCAGGAAGGATTTATCGCAGGTATCAAGAAGCATCTCAATATTGTTTATCGAGATACCTTCCTTCGGTGTTTTGTCCACTTTCGGCGGGTCAACTTTTTCAATTGGGTTTTTCCACCTCTCGTCATCGGTTTCTTTTTTCCACCATCGCAGGAATACGCCGATTGTGCGGTAGGCGGCATGGATACCTCCTGGGTTCCGTGTATCGCCCAGGTGGATCAGGTATTCCCGGATGTGCGCCGCCTCAAGCTCCTCGATGTGCTGGACCCTCTGAATTCCATTCAGGTAGTCCAGCCATAGGCGCAGCTCTCCACTGTAAAATCCGATAGTTTTGGGGGAAAGTTTTTTGGCTTTCCGGTCCACGATGAAGTTCGCGACTTCCCGGCTAATCAGGTGGTTTAATTCTTTCTTAGCCATAAAAATAGCTCCTGAAACACCCCTATATATGGGTTTCAAGAGCTGATTTCGGGGTTTTTGCCCCACATTTACGGTATCTGTGACTCACCAGGGACTTGAACCCTGAACCCACTGATTAAGAGTCAGTTGCTCTGCCAGTTGAGCTAGTGAGCCAATTTCCGCGAAGGCTATTATAACGCAGAGTCAGTATCTGTCAATGAAAATTCTATGTGCAAAGAGAAATTTCCATTCTGGAGCCTGATCGCCTGCCTGTCGTGCTTTCCAGCTGCAGCAACATTTCGAATAGGGGTGCTATTATCCCTTACACGCGGACAATAAAATGCTGCCTACCCGGCCAGAATCTGCACCTGCACCTCTTCCACCCCTGCCGCCTGGAAAAAACCACGGGCAATAGGATCGATGTTGTACGCCGTTTCATACACCAGCCGGCTGATACCGGCGTTGATTAATGCCTTGGTGCAGTTGAGGCAGGGGTAGTGGGTAACGTAACAGGTGGCGCCTTTGGTCGAAACGCCATGCAGGGCGGCCTGGATAATCGCGTTTGTTTCCGCATGGATAGTCCGCACGCAGTGCCCGTCCACAAACAGGTGCCCAATATCATCACAGTGCTCCTGCCCCGCGGGAGACCCGTTATAGCCTGTGGTCAGGATGCGCTTATCCACAACCAGAACGCAGCCTACATGCGCGCGATCACAGGTACTGCGCTCGCCCACCACCAGCGCAATCCGCAGAAAATATGTGTCCCAATCTGGTCTCATGTTCCGCCCCTAAAGCAGATTTGTTGCTTGTTAATATGTCTACGCTATGATATTAACCGGTAAAAGGGGACTTCATCTCTTCGATTAATTCAGAGGTAAGGCCATTAATACAAAATACGCACCCGGATCGTCCCGGGCACACGGCGCAGCGCCCCGGTAATATCTTTCGTGACCTTCCCACCCACGTCGAAGATGGCAACGCCCAATTCCTGGGTGGTGCGCAGCGTCTCCCCGGTGATATTGATGTTGTTGGCGGCCAGCACCTGGCTGATCCCCGCAATGACACCGGCGATATTCTTGTGGATGTGCAGGATGCGGTAAGTATTGGCCTGGTGAGGCAGCTCCGCCTGCGGAAAGTTAATGCTCAGGCGGGAGTCGCCCATCGCCAGGTAGTTGAGCATCTTGTTTGATACAAACCCGGCGATGGCTTTTTGCGCTTCTTGAGTGCTGCCGGCAATGTGCGGGGTGAGTACAGTATTCGACAGGCCCTGCAGCGGCGACTGGAATGCTTCGCCGCTGTCCGGTTCAACAGGGAAGACGTCGACGGCAGCGCCCTTTAATTTTCCACTGCCCAGATGCGCCGCTAAGGCGTCGACATCGACGACATAGCCACGGCTCAGGTTGATAAAAATGGCGTCTTTCTTCATCATTTCAAACTGCGCCGCGCCAATCAGGCCAATGTTTTGGGGCGTGCCGCTCACATGCACGCTGACCACATCGGCGATGCGCAGCACTTCGGCCATGCTGTCCATGCGCACGGCGTTACCCAGGGCCAGCTTTTCAGAAGAATCATAAAAGACAACGTTCATCCCCAGGCTTTCCGCAAGAACGCTCAACTGCGCACCAATATTGCCATACCCGATAATCCCCAGGGTTTTTCCGCGCAGTTCCATGGATCCCGCGGCCGTTTTCCTCCAGATCCCCCGGTGCATTTCATTATTCCGGTCGGGAATAAAGCGCAGTAAATTCAACATGTGGCCCAGCGCCAGTTCTGCTACACTGCGCGTGTTGGAATAGGGAGCGTTAAACACCGGCACACCGGCTTCCGTGCACGCTGCCAGTTCGATTTTATCCGTACCAATACAGAAGGCGCCAATGACCGTCAGGTCGGGGGTGGCGCTGATCAGATCGGAGGTGATTTCCGTCTTCGAGCGAATACCCAAGGCTGAGACGCCTACAAGGGCTTCCTTCAGGGCGACCCCGGTCAGGCTCTTGGTCAGGCTTTCAACCTGATAACCTTTGGCTTCAAAGGCACGGTACGCATCGGCATGGATGTTTTCAAGCAGCAGGATTTTTTCTTTTCCGTTTTGCATGGCGGCAGGTATTCACTCAATAAAGTTTTTTGAAAAATTAGGCTAGATTATACCTTAGGTTGGCTTTACCCTAAGAATAATGTCAATCCACGGCGTAAAACCATCTACAGATGCCGTCCTGAACAAGCTGTCACCCCGCCGGGCTGAAAGAGGCAAGCGGCACAGCCAAGGGCTTCAGATGCCCTGGACGATGACTACAAAAATCAGGTTCATCAACGACACGGTGACCAGGCTGGGCCAGATGCTTTTGGTGCGCCACGCCGCCCACCCGCCAATGACGCCAACGGCCATGAAAGAATAAGCAACCCCATACACCAGCCCCTGGACCGGGCTGAGAAACAGGCCCGCGATGGCCTGAGGCAGGGAAAACAGCAGCGCCTGGAGCAGGATGGCCCAGAGGGCAGGCATCTTTTTACCCAGCCACTGCAGCAGGCACCCGCGAAAAAACAACTCTTCGGCAAACATCGAGATGAACCCGGCATACAGGAACATCCCAAGCAGGCCCAGAGTCCCCGGAAAACGGACCAGCCAGGCAAAGGTTGGATCAGGCGGGGTGACCGCGACCGCCTTTTCAACCAGGGCCTGGTATGCATGTGACCAGGGCTCGAGCAATGCCATCACCAGAAAAACACCCAGCACGTTCCCACTCAGGGCCTCCAGGAAAGTCTTTCGCTCCACCCGGCGGATGCCAAGCCGCCCTGCATCGCGTGTAATGAGCAGTACGATCAGGGAGGGCAGCAGCCAGGCAGCGGTAAAGATAGGGAAAGATGCGCCAAGCCATTTCCTCACAGGAGCCAGAGCCAGCAAAGCCAACGCAAGCCAGGCCGCTGCAGCATAGAACCCTCTCGTCTGTTTATTCTTTTCCTGCGCGGGTAAAGGCGTTGTTTGCATCGCTTCCTCACAGAGACACGGGCATGGAATTTCTCGACTCACCAATCCAGAGAAATTGTAGCACAGCGGCGATATTTTCATTTCAACTATTTTTTAACTTGACATGGGTATTCATTTTGTGTTATATTTGAACAGGATGTCCATATATCGAACACAATAGCGGTAAACAACTTCCTTTAGCAAAATCCTTTCCTTTATCCATACAAAATAATAAATATCTTTATTCCCAATACCGTTCTGTTGCGAAGCCCGAACAAACCGTTGGATGAGATTTACATATATTAAGCGAAATAATGTGGATTTCAACCGGCGATTCGTTTAGGGATAAAGGAGGTGGAAACAAGAGTTTGATTGCCAGTGGGTTTCAGTTCGCGTTCACTCCAACTGAAACCGGTTCGACAAACGGCGTAATCCACTGGTACCGATAACGTTTTACAGAACCTCTTCACTGCAGGGTTAAGCCCCTGCGAGCGGATTTTCGCCGTAGTTGTGTTCCAATTTCCTGACTT
This sequence comes from uncultured Anaerolineaceae bacterium, assembly GCA_964437595.1. GTDB lineage: Bacteria > Chloroflexota > Anaerolineae > Anaerolineales > Anaerolineaceae > DSYU01. Next base: position 53,975 of record CAYTHO010000029.1, on the reverse strand, counting down.
GCCCCATGGGAGGTCCCCCGATGTCAGAAAAAAAGCATATCACCAGACGTGAACTCCTTCAACTGATGGTTGTAGGCACCGCCGGAGCCGTTGTGGCTGGTTGTACACAAGCACCCGCCGTACCGCCGACTTCAGCGCCGGTTGCCGAGCCGACCAAAGTGCCGCCAACCGAAGCTCCAAAGGCAACCGAACCCCCGGCCCCAACCGCTGCTCCAAAGGCAACAGAGCCTCCGGCCCCCACCGCTGCTCCAACCGAAGCAGAAGCCCAGATGGGTTCCGAATTAATCGGAAAGCTGGAAGGGCCTGAGATCGTCCTGGACGCAGGGCAGTTCCCGAAGAAGTTTGGCGAATCGCCCGCGCTGGCCGAAATGGTCAAAGCCGGCACGCTGCCCCCAGTTGAAGACCGCCTGCCTGATCCTGAAGACCTGATGGTCATCAAACCGCTGCACGAAACAGGTAAATACGGCGGCACGTGGCGGCGTGCTTTCACCGGCCCAGGCGACCACGAAAATGGCAACCGCATCAATTCGATGGACAAAATCCTGCACTTTGACTATACCGGCAATACCATTATGCCTTCATTAGCCAAAGCCTGGGATGTTAGCGAAGATGGCAAGACCATCACCATCTTCCTGCGCAAAGGCGCTAAGTGGTCTGACGGACAGCCCCTGACCGCCGATGACTTCATGTTCTGGTTCGAGGATATCTACTCGAATAAAGATATTGTGCCAACGCCATTCCCAGAAATGACGATTAATGGGAAGCCGGGCGTCATGAAGAAAATCGACGACTTTACCGTCGCATTCGAATTCCCCGAACCATACGCTTACTTTGTTTATCAGCTGGCTGGCAGCACCGGCATTGGCGCTGGCTTTGCCACCCGCGGCGGCTTCCAGAACTGGGGCGGCGCCTGCTGCCCGGCGCATTACTTGAAGCAGTTCCTGCCCAAGTACTCATCGCAAGCAGAGGTCGACAAAAAAGCCAAAGACGCCGGGTTCGACAACTGGGTATCGCTACTGAAAAACAAGTACAGCTGGGCGCTCAACCCCGAAGTACCCACCATGACGCCCTGGAACACTGTCTCACCGATCAACACCCCCACCTGGTCAATGAAGCGCAACCCGTACTTCTGGGCAGTGGATACGGAAGGCAACCAGCTTCCCTACATTGATGAGATCACCTTTGGTCTGGCAGAGAATACCGAAGTGGCTAACCTGCGCGCCATTGCTGGCGAATACGATCTGCAGGAACGCCACATGCACCTGGCCAAGCTGCCCGTCTTCCTGGAAAACGCCGAAAAGGGAAACTACACCGTAGTGCTCGACCCGGCCTTTAACGGCTCCGATGTAGCCATCCATATCGGTAACGCTTACAGCGCAGATCCCGAAATTGCCAAGTGGCTGCGAACGAAAGACTTCCGCCATGCGCTTTCGCTGGGCATCGACCGGGATCAGCTCAACGAAGCCTTCTGGCTGGGCGTGGGCACATCGGGCTCGGTTGCGCCATCTCCCGACACCATCTACAGCCCCGGCGCGGAGTGGAACAAGAAATATGCCGATTATGACCCGGATACGGCCAACAGCCTGCTTGACGAAATTGGGCTTACAGAGAAGGACTCCGAAGGCTACCGTATGCGCACGGATGGCAAGGGCCGCCTGCAGTTCGAAATGGTCACGGTAGGCGGGCAGTTCGTCCCTTACACCCAGGTCGGCGAAATGATCAAGCAGCAGTGGATCAAAATCGGCATCGATGTGGAGATCAAAGAACTGGAACGCAATCTGGCCTTCGGTAAGGATGCCAATGACGAGAACCAGATGCTCACCTGGGCCAATGATGGCTCCGAAATGCTCTTCCTCTTTGCCCGCCACGCGCTGCCAGTTGACCCGGCGGAATGCCACATGGGCATGGCCTTTGCCAAGTGGTATGCCTCCAACGGCGAGCAGGGCACCAAGCCAGACGATCCCGAGATGATTCGCGCATTCGAACTTTACCGCCAGGCGTTCGGGCTGGACGAAGCTGGTCAGGTTGAAAATGCGAAGGAAATCTGGAAGATCATCGTCGAGCAGATGTGGAGCATCGGCACGGTTGGGCAGTCCCCGGCATTTATGGGCGTTCGCATCACCAAGAAGAATATGGGGAACGTTCCACAGCGCCAGGTAAATGCGCAGCACGCTCGCACGCCATGCACATCGCGGCCAGTCACATTCTACTTTAAATCGTAGTATATTTTAACGACCTGGCGTTTACCGCCTGCCAGGATAACCACATGTAGGAGGCACGCAAGAAAGCGGCCTCCTACATGTGGCAACAAATACCCGAGAGGGATACCGTATGCTAGCTTATATCGCGCGCCGCCTGATCCTGGCGATCCTGACGATCTGGGCCATTACCGTGCTCTCCTTCGTTATCATCCAGCTCCCCCCAGGCGATTATGTGACCTCCTACATCGCTTCGATGTCCGCTTCCGGGGTGGGGGTCACCGAAGCTGAAGCCAATGCCCTGCGCCTGCAGTACGGCCTGGACCAGCCCCTTCACATCCAGTACATCAAGTGGATGGGGCTGATCGCGCAGGGCAACTTTGGCATGGCCATCGAATGGGGCCGCCCGGTACTCAGCGTTATCGGCGACCGCATGACCCTGACGGTGGTGATCTCCGTAGCGGCCATTATCTTTACCTGGGGGCTGGCGCTACCCATCGGCATCTATTCCGCCGTAAAGCGCTATTCTATTGGTGATTACATTGCCACCTTCGTTGGCTTTATTGGTTTGGCCATCCCTGGATTTATGCTAGCGCTGATTGTGATGTATGTGGGCTTCAAGTATTTCAACGCCAATGTCGGCGGGTTGTTTTCCGTGGAATATGCTGACGCGCCGTGGGGTTGGGATAAGTTTGTGGATATGCTCAAACACCTGCCAATCGTCGCCATTGTGCTGGGCATTGGAGGCACCGCGCAGATGATCCGAATTATGCGTTCAAACCTGCTGGATGAGCTGCGCAAACCCTACGTGATGACCGCCCGAGCCCGCGGTCTCTCCGAAACCCGCGTAATCCTCAAGTATCCCGTACGGGTGGCCCTCAACCCATTTGTCAGCACCATTGGCTACCTGTTCCCCTATATTGTCTCGGGCAGTATCATTGTTTCGATGGTGTTGAGCTTACCAACCGTCGGCCCGCTGCTGCTCAAGGCGCTGATCGCCCAGGATATGTTCCTGGCCGGCACCATCGTGCTGATGCTGGGGGTAATGACCGTCATCGGCACTTTTATCTCGGACCTGCTGTTGATGTGGATTGACCCGCGCATCCGCCTGGGGAGGCAGTCATGACCGAGATGCTCTCCAACCCTTCCCAGCCGGCCCCTGCCGCGGAACCCTCCCCAGCCGCCGAGCCAGAATTTACCACCACCCAGGCCGAAGAAAAGGTTGCGGTTGCTACCCAATGGCAGTTGATGTGGTGGCGCTTCCGCAAGCACCAACTGGCTATGGCCGGCGGTATTGTGCTGATCCTCTTTTACGTTATTGTGATAGCGGCGGACTTCCTGGCCTATGTGGACCCGGACGCTTCCGAGGCGCAGCGCTCATTAATGGTGCCCCAGCCGATCCACTGGTTCGACAATGGGAAATTCAATCCGCACGTTTACGCTATCACAGGCGCGCGCGACCCCAAAACCTTCAAGCGCGTGTATAAAGCGGACCCGAATAAAAAAATTCCAGTGCGCTTTTTGGGCCAGGGCTTTGAATATAAATGGTTTGGCCTGATCCCCAGCAACACCCACCTGATCGCCGTACAAGGTGCCGAAGCGGGTGAGACGCTCTTCATCATGGGCACCGATATGCAGGGACGAGATTTATGGTCCCGCCTGATGTACGGCACGCGCACTTCGTTGATGATTGGCCTGGTCAGCGTGGCGCTCAGCCTGGTGCTGGGAGTGATGCTGGGCGGCATCTCCGGGTATTACGGCGGGATGGTCGACACGGTCATCCAGCGCGTTATTGAAATTTTACGTTCGGTTCCTACCATTCCGCTGTGGATGGGCCTGGCCGCGGCGCTGCCCAGCAGTTGGAGCATTGACCAGATTTACTTTGCCATCACCATCATTATCTCTCTACTGGGCTGGACGGAGCTGGCGCGGGTAGTGCGCGGGCGCTTCCTCTCCTTGCGCGAGGAAGATTTTGTTGTCGCAGCACGGCTGGCGGGCTGCGGGCGCATGCGCATTATCTTCCGCCACATGGTTCCATCGTTCCTCAGCCACATCATCGCGGCCACCACTCTAGCGCTGCCAGCCATGATCATCAGTGAAACCTCCCTCAGTTTTCTGGGCCTGGGCTTACGTCCGCCGGCCATCAGTTGGGGCGTGCTGCTGCAGGATGCCCAAAACATCCAGTCACTGGCCATCTCGCCCTGGCTGCTAATCCCTTCCATCCCCGTTATTATTGCGGTGCTGGCGTTTAACTTCGTTGGCGATGGCCTGCGAGATGCGGCGGACCCCTATGGATAAATCGAGCGCGCCAAGAGAGCGAAGCATGGATAACGAGAAACAGATTCTGCTATCGGTGCAAAACCTGAAAACCTATTTCTACCAGGACGAAGGTGTCGTCAAGGCAGTCGATGGCGCATCCTTCAACGTATACGCCGGGAAAACGGTCGGCATTGTCGGCGAGAGCGGGTGCGGAAAAAGCGTAACCGCCCAATCGATCCTGCGCATCGTGGACCGGCCTGGCCGTATCGTGGATGGCAAGATCTTCCTGCACCGCTTGGATGGACAGGTGACCGACCTGACCCAACTGCACCCCAACAGCAAGGAGATCCGCGACATTCGCGGTTCCGAAATTGGCCTGGTTTTCCAGGAGCCGATGACGTCCTTCAGCCCGGTGCACACCGTCGGCAACCAGATTATCGAAGCGGTTCAACTGCACTGCGACAGCAATAAACATGAGGCGCGCGCCCGGGCCGTTGAGGTGCTGCGACAGGTGGGCATTCCCAAACCTGAACGCCGCATCGATGAATACGCCTTCGAACTGAGCGGCGGCCTGCGCCAGCGCGCCATGATCGCGGTAGCTCTCTCGTGCGATCCCCGCCTGCTCATTGCCGATGAACCTACCACAGCCCTGGATGTCACCACCCAGGCACAAATTCTCGATCTGCTCAACCAGATGCAGCAGCAGCGCGGCATGGCGATTATGCTGATCACCCACAACCTGGGCGTGGTGGCTGAGATGGCCGATCACGTAGTGGTGATGTACCTGGGGCGCGTCGTTGAAGAAGGCCCGGTTGACGATATTTTTCACGCGCCCAAACATCCATACACCCAGGCGCTGCTGCGCTCGATACCCAGCATCGAGTCTACCCCACGGGTGAAGCTGCCCACCATCAGCGGCTCCGTTCCTCACCCGTACAATCGCCCATCAGGATGCCCATTCTATCCCCGCTGTGCTTCGTTCATGCCAGGGATCTGCAACCAGAAAGAACCCATCCTGGCGTCCGTGAACGAACGGCAAACGGTGAGCTGCTTTCTGTACACGGATGAAGGAAGGATGATGCAAGCATGACTGACAACATGAAAGCCCCAAACGGCAAAGTGCTGCTTGACGTCAAAAACCTGCGCAAATTCTTCCCCATCCGGCGAGGCTTTTTGCAAAAAGTGGTGGGGAATGTACGCGCGGTAGACGATGTCAACTTCTATATCAACCGCGGCGAAACCCTTTCATTAGTAGGGGAAAGCGGCTGCGGAAAGACGACCACCTCTCGGTGTATCTTGCGCGCCATTGACCCAACTTCCGGCGAGATCCTCTTTCACCAGGAAGATGGCAGCACCATTGATGTAGCCTCGTTGTCCGAGGAAAAGGTGCAGCGCCTGCGCACCAAAATGCAGATGATTTTTCAAGATCCCTTTGCCTCGCTCAACCCGCGCATGACCCTGCTCGACATTGTCGGCGAGCCGCTGCTGGTAAACGGCATGCGGGACCGCGAGCAGCGCATGGCACGGGTGAATGAACTGCTGCGCCTGGTGGGGCTGCGGCCCGAATATATGCAGCGCTTCCCCCACGCCTTCAGTGGCGGGCAGCGCCAGCGTATCGGCATCGCCCGCGCACTGGCCCTTAACCCCAGCCTGATCGTGGCCGATGAGCCGGTTTCGGCGCTGGATGTTTCTGTGCAGGCGCAGATCCTCAACCTGCTGCTCGAACTGCAAGAACAAATTGGACTCACCTACCTGTTTGTTGCTCACGATCTCAGTGTAGTCAAGCACATCAGCGAGCGAGTAGCGGTTATGTACGTGGGACGAATTGTGGAAATGGCCGGTACCGAGGCTTTGTTCAATACCCCGAAGCACCCCTATACCGAAGCGCTGCTTTCAGCAGTCCCTCGGCCCGACCCGCGCTTGCGCTATCAACGCATTGTATTGGAAGGGGAAGTGGCCGACCCGGCTAACCCGCCATCGGGCTGTTATTTTCATCCCCGCTGCCGCTATGCAAAGGATGTTTGCCGTAAGGAAACCCCGGTACAGGAGGAAATCGAACCTAAACACTACGTGGCCTGTCACCGGGCCCGCGAGCTGACTTTGAGAGGCATTGGTAAATAACCGGGAGCGCAGCGGAGTGGGAACGATTCGCATCGATTATCTGGAGATGCAGCGAGAGTTCCAGCGTGTACTGGTGAAAACCGGTCTTGCGCCAGAGCGCGCCGGCCTCCTGGCCGATATTCTGTCCCAAAACAGCCTGGATGGGGTGGAATCGCACGGCTGGAATCGCTTCCTGACGCTGATTAAGCAAATCGAGCAAGGAGTGGTGAAGATCGATGCCGAACCAGAACGAATAGCCGCCTTTCAGGCCTGGGAACAGTGGGACGGTAAATTAGGGCCGGGTCCGCTGAGCGCCATGGCCGCCACCAGCCGGGCCATGGAACTGGCCCGCGCGTTTGGCATCGGTTGCGTGGGCCTGCGCAACACCAACCATTGGATGCGGGCGGGCACATATGGGCAGATGGCAGCCAAAGCAGGTTTTGCCCTGATCTGCTGGACAAACGCGGTGGCAACCATCCCACCCTACGGCAGCCGCGATGTTCGCCTCGGCAACAATCCGCTGGTAATCGCCGTTCCCCGCCCAAACGGCCCGCTGGTGCTCGACATGGCGATGAGCCAGTTCTCCTTTGGCAAAATGGAAGTTTACCGCCGCCGCGGTGAAAGCCTGCCCGTCCCGGGCGGCATCGACGCGAATGGGAGGCCTACCAACGATGCCGCAGTCATCCTCGAATCTGGACGCGCCACCCCGATTGGATACTGGAAGGGTTCTGGCCTGGCGCTGTTGCTTGATACGATGGCTACCTTATTATCTGGCGGGGAGGCCACTTACCAGATCCGGCAGCGAGAAGTTGAATACGCCGTATCGCAAGTATTTATTGCTTTCGACATCACCCGCCCAGAAGGTGCAGCCTGGGTGGATGCACAGGTCCAAAATATCATCGCCGACATGCAGCAGGCCGAACCCGATTCACCGGGTGCGGAGGTGCTGTTTCCCGGCGAGCGCGTTCTGCGCAAACGCCAGGAAAACCTGAGCCACGGCATTCCGGTCGATGAAACCGTATGGCAAGCCATTCTAAAAATCTAGGGCTGTTTTTCCAGCCGATTGTCACAGAAGGACAAGATATGGAAACCCGATATTCGCGCGATCCGCTAAGTTTCGAACGGATGAATTCATCCGAAATCAGGGACGAGTTCCTCATTGCTGATCTTTTCACGCCCGACGAGATCACGCTCCTCTACCTGCTGATGGATCGCATGATTGTGGGTTCCGCCGTACCAACCCGACAGCCCCTATGGTTGAATGCCAGCCCGGAGATGCGGGCTGCATATTTTGCCGAGCGAAGGGAAATCGGCATTTTTAACATTGGTGAGGTGGGATCGGTTCAAGTGGATGGACAGGAATACCGCCTGGCTCACCAGGATGTATTGTATATTGGGCGGGGCAGCAAAGAGATCGTGTTCTCCAGCGCCGATGCCAGCCAGCCGGCACGTTTTTACATCGTCAGCCTCCCAGCCCATAAAAGCTATCCGGTAACGCATATCACACGGACCCAGGCCAGGCGGATTGACGCTGGCACGAAGGATATGGCCAACGTGCGGTCAATTTTCCAATATATCTACAACGGCGGTATTCCCAGCTGCCAGTTAGTGATGGGGTTTACCGAACTGACTCCCGGCAGCATCTGGAACACCATGTCAGCGCACACCCATGAGCGCCGCTCAGAAGTTTATTTATATTTCAATCTCGAAGGCGATAATGTTGTTTTTCACATGATGGGGCGACCCCAGGAAACCCGCCACCTGGTGGTCCGAAATGGGCAGGCGGTGGTCTCCCCGAGCTGGTCGATTCATGCTGGCGCGGGTACCAGCCGCTACAGCTTCATCTGGGCCATGGGCGGCGAAAACCAGGATTTCGATGACATGGACGCCGCCCCGATGCAGAGCATGGTATAGGCTCGAAACGTTTTTTCGTTCTTGCTGCTCGTGAAAGGATGTACACCGGTTCCAGGTCACATGATACAATAGCGTGTCTCCGTTCACGGCAAAATCGTGGTGGGTAAACTGCAAGCGATAGAGAAACTGTATGCCAATAAAAGATGTAAACGATGAGTTAGAATATTCGCAGACTGTGCTCAAGGCATTGATCGTTCTGGAGTGCGTTGCAGATGCCGACCGGCCACTTTCTGCCGCGGAAGTTGCCAAGCTGTGCAACATCTCTAGGCCAACGGCATACCGGCTTTTATCCACCCTGGCCGTTCGCGACTATGTCACGCAGGTCAACGGGCCTTACTTCCGCCTCGGTACCCAGGCGCTGAGCCTCAGTAAAAAGCTGCTCGACTCGATCGATTTGCCGGAACTGGCCCGGCCTTACCTGCGTGAATTGGGCAATTTGACCAACGAAACGGTGTATCTTTCCACCTTACAGGACACGGAAATTCTGTATGTTGCCAAGGTAGAAAGCACGCAGTCTATCCGTACATCCTGCATCATCGGTACGCGCAATAACCTGTATTCCACATCGATGGGGAAAGCGCTGCTGGCGTTTCTCCCTGCCGCTGACCAGGCCCGGCGCATCGATCAAATCGAGTTCAAACCGCTTACCCCCAAAACGATTGTAACGCGGGAAGACCTGATCTCCGAGCTGGCTGTTGTTCAGAAGCGCGGTTACGCCATCGATGATGAAGAAAACGAGTCCGGGGTTCGCTGTGTCGGCGCACCTATTTTTGACCGCACCGGCCATGCTTTCTCTGCCATCAGCGTATCCGCCCCCGCGTACCGCTTCCCCATAGAACGGATCGAGGAAGTCTCTTCCCTGGTGATGCGGATCAGCAGCACTATTTCCGCGCGGCTGGGGTATGCCACACAGGAGCGAGAATCAGAGATAAAGCAATTCTCCACCAGCGATTGAGCCATTTGCCCAAAGTATCCTGGCAAAAGAGACCTCCTGGTATAGTAGTTTCCGTAACCGTCCCCGCTAAATCTCGGAATCTGTCAAAAACATCCCGTTCCAGGGCAAGACACTTCCCCCCACATCATCTAAAATAAAATGGCCTGATTGTACAGGCCATCCTTCAGCGCTGCCTCTTATAACTTCCAGTCTGGGATGGCCCTTGAAGCGCTCAAAAGCTTCTCATCGCGCAAGCCAAATCTTACATGCACTGGAAAGCATTCAGAAGAGACGATCATGGGGAGGTGGAAAAGGACACCATTCGATTTCGGGCAATAAAAGCACAAGCTTACGATAATCCAAACACGTTTTGAACCTGTTTCTAAGGAGTAGAAGAATGAAGAGAAGAAGCTGGACGATCATTGCCTTAACACTGGTCGCAACCATGATCTTTGCAGCCTGCGCACCGGCAGCAGCACCCACTCAGGCGCCAGCACAGCCCACCGCTGCCCCAACTGAGGCAAAGGTTGAGCCCACAACAGCCCCCGAGCCCACCAAAGCTCCCGAACCTACTCAGGCTCCGGAAGCTACAAAAGCAGCCGAGGGATCGCTGAAAATCTGGGCGGATGACACCCGCACGCCCATTTTGATGGAACTCGCCGAGGAATTCCGCGCGGAATATAACATTGAGCTCATCGTTGAAGATCTGGGCCGCGTCCAGGATATCCGCACCCCCATGATCACCGCTGCACCAGCCGGTGAAGGCCCTGACATTTTCATCGGCGTGCATGACTGGCTCGGCGCTCTGGTAGAAAGCGGCCTGGTGGCCCCCATCGACCTGGGTGACAAAAAGGATCAGTTCGTCCCGATGTCGCTGGATGCCTTCACCTATACCGATGGTCAGCTCTACGGGTTACCATACGCCACCGAGAACCTTGGGTTCTTCTATAACACCGACCTGGTTAAGGAACCCCCGAAGACCCTGGATGAGATGCTCGAAATTGCCCGCGCCCTTAAATCGGAAGGCAAAGCAGACTACGCGTTCGCGATGGCTGGCGGCGGTTATGAGAACCTGCCAATCCTGACGGCCAAAGGCGGCTACATCTTTGGCAAGACCGAAGATGGCAAATGGAAGGCCGATGATGTTGGCCTGGATGGCGAAGGCATGATCGCTGGCGTTGCCTGGTTGACCGATGCCGTCAAAGAAGGGCTCGTCCCCGAAACCGCCGACTATGAAACCGCTCACCAGTTGTTTGAAACCGGCAAGGTTCCGTTTCTGATGGCCGGCCCTTGGGCGCTTGACCGCATCCGCGCTTCTAAGGTTCCCTATGCCATCGCTCCTTTCTTCCCTGACAACGGTGCTCCGTTCTCTGGGGTGCAGGGCTTCATGATCAACGCCTTCAGCGAAAACAAACTGCTGGCCCAGACCTTCCTGACTGAATACATCGCCACCGATGATGTGATGCAGAAGATTTACGAAACCGGCCTGCGCCCGGCTGCCTGGAAGCCTGTTCTGGAAAAAATGGATGACGCTGACCTGGCCGCAATGGGCAAAGCTGGCGAGAACGCTATACCCATGCCCAACATTCCCGAAATGGGCTCCGTCTGGAGCGCCTGGAACAACGGCATCACCCTGGCAACGACTGGCAAGCAGTCTCCTGAAGACGCCATGAAGGACGCTGCTAAACAGGTGCGCGACCTGATCAAGGGCGCGCTGGCTGGCATGGTCAACCTGCCCGGCAGCTTCCAGGACAAGGTCGGCTGCGGCGCGCAGTGGGACCCTGCCTGTGAGGCAACGGCCATGAAGAAGGGCGATGATGGCAAGTACACCTTCGAAGTGAAAATTCCTGCCGGTGATTACGAGTTCAAGGTTGCCCTAAACGGCGACTGGACGGTGAACTACGGCTCGGATGGTAAGGAAGGTGGCCCCAACTATGCCCTCAAGCTGGCCGCGGACAGCACCGTGACCTTCATCTATGATCCAGAAACGCATCTGGTGGAATTCACAGCCAAGTAATCTAAATGCTCCACATAGAAGGCCGGGGTTCGCCCGGCCTTCTATGCTTCTCTGTACTTTTTGACTGAGCCACGGAATGAAGCCATGGAGGGTCAATGACGATCTCGACGAAATCTCAAGACGAACCCAAAATCAAGGCCTACACCCCCACCCCGCTCCTGCCTCGCCTGGTGAAACTGGGAACTCTGGTGCTAGTAGATGCTTTTGTCATCTGGTTCATAACCAGGCTGGTTCCCCTGGGCTATTATCCTTTAGCTGCCGCAGTTGGCGCGATTGCCGTTTTTGTGAACTATGTGATCTTAAAAAAAGAGGCCTATCCCGTTCGCTGGATGGTGCTGGGATTGGTGTTGATGGCGATGTTCACCATCTACCCGATCATCTTCACCGTATGGGTGGCATTCACGAATTACGGAGAAGGGCACCTTATTACCAAGGAACAGGCCGTTGGCCAGATCATGGAGACCACCTACCTGCCAGAGGCTGGCAAAGCATATGAATGGACGGCCTACCGATCCCCCGATGGAAATTATGCCCTTTGGTTAAAGGATGCGGAAGGTAACGCATATCTTGCCGTCACGGGCCAACCGCTCAGCCAGCCAAAGCCCGGCGAAGCTGGCGTTGGGGCGCTTGATGATAACGGCGTACCCGAATCGATCGAAGGCTATACAAAATTGAACCGCCTCCAGGCAGCCACAGATAAAAACCTCACCAACATCAAGTTCGGCGAGGAAGGGAAGACCATCCAGATTCGCTCACCGCGTGAGGCCGCGGAGCTAAAATCCCTGTATGTCTATGATTCCGGGCAGGATACGCTGACCAACCAGCAAACCGGCACGGTGTACAAAAACTTACGCGGCACATTCACCTCCTCCGCAGGCGAAGAGCTTCGCCCGGGGTTTATTGAGAATATCCAGCTTGCGAACTTCAAGGAATTTTTCACCAGCCCGGCTCTGGGCGGCCCGCTGATACGCATTATTACCTGGAACTTTGCTTTTGCTTTCTTCAGCCTGCTGTTGAATTTCTCGCTTGGGTTAGCCATCGCCATTCTTTTCAACGATCCTGGTTTCCCTTTCAAAAAGCTGATCCGCTCGCTGCTGCTCATCCCCTATACCGTGCCCGCCCTGATTACGATTTTGATCTGGCGCGGCATGTTGAATCCCGAGCTGGGCGTGATCGACCGTTTTCTGGAAAGCTTATTTGGCTGGGCTCCGCCGTGGTTTACCGATGCCGGATGGGCGAAAATTGCTATCCTGCTGGTCAACCTGTGGCTGAGCTACCCGTACTTTATGCTGATCACAAGCGGCGCGCTGCAGTCTATCCCAGATGATATTTACGCGGCTGCGCAGGTAGACGGCGCCAGCCCCTGGCAGCGCTTCTGGACCATTACCCTGCCGCTGCTGCTGGTTTCGGTTGGACCGCTGCTGGTGGCCTCCTTTACTTTTAATTTCAATAACTTCAATTTAATCTACCTGTTTATCGCTGGCGGCCCGCCCATGGCAGGTACGCCTACCCCCGCCGGGCATACGGATATCCTGATCAGCTACGTATACAACCTGGCTTTCTCCGGCAGCCGCGGGGTGAACTATGGTTTTGCCGCCGCCATTACCATCATCATTTTCTTCATTGTCGGTACCATCACGCTCTTCCAGTTCCGCTTTACCCGCATGTGGGAGGAGGTCAGCGAGAATGTCTAGCATCAGCAGCATCCAACAGTGGCGAACTTCAGCCCGCGCGCAGCAAACTTTCGGCATTGCCGTGCGCCTGGTAATTGCGGTGATCCTGATCATTTTCTCGATCTTTCCCATTCTGTGGATGATCTCCGCTTCCCTCAATCCTACCGGGACCCTGGCCACCCAAAAGCTAATCCCTGATAACATTGGCCTGGGAAACTACCGCACGCTGATGACATCAGGTGAATTCCCCTTCTGGACGTGGTTCTGGAATTCCATCAAGGTTGCCTCGATTACCTCCGTGCTTTCGCTTGCCATCACCACGGTGGCCGCATACCCGTTCTCGCGCTTCCGCTTCCGCGGGCGCCAGACCATGCTCAAGCTCATCCTGCTAATCCAGGTGTTCCCCAGCCTGCTGGCGCTGGTGGCTACGTTCCTGATGATCTCCCAGATCGGGGATGTGATACCCTTCCTGGACCTGGATACACATACCAGCCTGATCCTGGTTTATTTAGGCGGGGCGATGGGGGTCAATACCTGGCTGATGAAAGGCTACCTCGATACGGTTCCGCGCGAGATCGATGAATCCGCTCAGGTGGAAGGGGCTTCCAACTGGCAAATCTTCACCCAACTGATCCTGCCTCTGATCCGCCCGATCTTGATTGTCATTGCCATCATCAGCTACATCGGCACTTACGGCGAATTTGTGCTGGCGCGGGTGCTGCTCAGGAGCAATGAGAATTACACCTTGATGGTTGGCCTGCAGATCTTCGCTGGCGCGCAGTTTAGCCAGCGCTGGGGCGTATTCGCCGCGGGGGCGCTGCTGGGCGCGCTGCCTATTATGATTATTTACCTTGCCCTGCAAGACCAGATCGTTGGCGGCCTGACCCAGGGCGCCGTGAAAGGGTAGGCCTGGCAGGCAATGGCACGCAAGCGACATCATTTATTGTCTCTCCTCCTCCTGGTCATCTGGGCTGCGAGCCTTGCAGGTTGCGCCGCACCGGGATCTCAGCAAGGGACCCCGGCAGCACCGTCACCTACCGCTGCAAACCTGCCCACTACCGCCCCCGACATGCCAACCCCTGAATCAAGCCCGGAGCCAGGTGCTATGGAAAAACCTGTAACCGACACACCCGAGACTGAAAAAACCCCAGCCGGCAGCACTCCAGGCCTGGAGGCAGAGCCGGTTCGCCTGGTGAACCCTGGTTTTGAAGAACAGGATGCCGGCGGGCTGCTGGCTGGCTGGGAAACGACCGGCGACCAGGCTGCCGCCCTTCTGGATGATAAGGGCTATTCCGGCAGCTTCCGCCTGACGCATTCCGGAGCCGCCGCGGGCGACAAGGCTTACCAGGTGCAAACGGCCCAGGAGGTTGATGGACTGACGGATGGCTGGTACACCCTGCGCGCCTGGGTCCGATCGAGCGGCGGGCAGAATGAAGTGTTCTTAGCCCTGGCCTGCGGAGATCATGAGACTCGGGTGGCCGTGCCCACGACCACGCCGGGGTACCGCTGGCTGCATCTCGCCGTATCTCACCAGGTTAGCGGCGGAACGTGCGCCATTCGCCTGGTTTCGGATGGCGGCGCGGATACCTGGGCCAGCTTTGACGATCTGGAACTAACGCCCGGGCGCGCGGCGCTGTCCATTCTGGGCTCCGACATCTCCAGTTTGAAGAAATCGGAAGATTTAGGCGGAGTATATAAGTATGCGGATGGAACGCAAGCCGATGCCCTGCAGATCCTCAAGGATCACGGGCTGAATTACGCGCGCTTAAGGGTGTGGGTCGACCCCGCGGATGGATATCACAACAAAGAAGCCGTTTTAGCCATGGCCAAGCGCTTCAAGCAGATGGGGATTAAGCTGCTGGTAGATTTCCACTATTCCGACAACTGGGCTGACCCTGGCAAGCAGATCAAGCCTGCCGCGTGGAAAGACCTGGATTTCGAACAGCTCAAGCAGGCCGTGTATGACCACACCTATGATGTGTGCAGCAGCCTGGTAAACCAGGGCACGCCCCCAGACATGGTCCAGATAGGCAATGAGATTAACGCAGGGATGCTCTGGCCTGATGGCGACTATAACCACTTCGATAACCTGGCTGCTCTGCTGAAAGAAGGCCAGCGGGCGGTGAAAGACTGCTCTCCTTCCACGCAGATCATGCTGCATATTGCCGAAGGCGGCGACAACAGCCTGGCGCGCTGGTGGTTCGATAACATCACGCGCAGGGATGTGCCGTTTGATGTCATAGGCATTTCGTATTACCCCTTCTGGCACGGCAGCCTGCCGGAGCTGCAGGACAACCTGAACGATATCTCCGCCCGCTATGACAAAGACGTGATCGTTGTAGAGACCGCCTATGCCTTCACCGATCAAGAAGATGATGATCACTCTAACATTGCCAACCGCGAGCTGATCGTTGCCGGGTATCCGTATACACCGGAAGGCCAGCGGGCCATGCTGCGGGACATCATGTCCGTTGTGCGCGGCGTGACCGGCGGGCGCGGGATTGGCATCTTCTACTGGGATGCTACCTGGACGGCAGTAAAAGGGAATGGGTGGGACGCTGAAGATCCTCTATCGGGCAATGCCTGGGAGAACCAGGCCCTGTTCGACTACGATGACCGGGCACTGCCCGCGCTGAACGAATTTAAACCATAACGGCAGCCTCCTCTTGCCATGCAGGTCTACTGGGTAGGTAGACCTGCAGCCGTTTAAATTCCTTCAGCATTCCGGGTCGGGTTCGTTTTGTCTGGGCTCCAAAGAATTATCTGGGCTGTCGCCGGCAAAGGTTGCCATAAATGCATCGTACGTCAGCGGGTGCAGCAAACAGTGGTCCGCGCCAAGATCGTATGCACGAGCTTCATCACTGAGCGAGGCGCAAACTCCCACCGGGATCTCGCCATCCGATAATTCGCCCATCAGAGCCTGCGCCAATTCAAGACTGTCCATGGAGGAGAACAGGATCAGGCGGGGACTCCGCGCCCAAATTTCCGCCGCCGCAGGAATATCCTTAAGCACGGTTACCCGATAACCGCTTTGTTCCGCAAACCGGCTAATCAGGTAAGCCAGCGATAAATCGCTTCCGATCAGGATAATTTCTACGTTGGACGGCTTCACCCTGCTCTCCTGAACCACGGCTCTTCCAAACCGCGTTCTACTGAACCACAGTTATACTGAACTGCGGTTCTATTGAACCGCGGTTCTATTAAACCGCGTTCTCCTGAAATGAGAACTCCTTATTCTATTGTAGGGAACTAGCGTGAAGGTGTCTTGCCGGGGAACGGGATGTTTTTGACGGTTTCCGAGATTCTACAAAACTAGGCTTTTATACTTCTCTTCCCAGGCTGGCCTGGCGGTAGGCGCGCGGCGTAAGGCCCACTTCACGGTGGAACGTGCGGGTGAAATGCGCGCTTTCTGAAAATCCAACTGCCATTGCTACCTCGGTGATGGAAAGATCGGTATCCTTAAGCAGCTCGCACGCCTGCCGAATGCGATAGCGACGCAGGTAGGTGATCGGGGTGATCCCCATTTCCTGGCGAAAGCAATCGGTCAGATAGTCTGGATGGATGCCGATACTCTGAGCAATTTCATCCCGTGTAATCGGGTCGGCATAATGCGTATGTATCCAGCCAACAGCCAGGCGTACCAGGCGCTGGGTTGGCATGCTCAATGCATTCTGCCGGGTGAGCGCCGATTCGATATGGTTGAATGTTTCCGCGGTGCTAAATAAACCCTTCGTCAAAATGGCTGCCACGCCGCGGTTGCAGCGTTCCAGGTCTGCTTCCGATAACGTGCGGGCGGTTAAGATAATTACCGGAATATTCCGGGTAGTTTCCCGCTCCCGCAAGGCATCCAGCACCCCAAAGCCATCCATTTCCGGCATCATCAAATCCAACAAGATCAGGTCTGGGTGGGTGGTATCCAGCACGTTGAGCGCCTCCCTGCCGTTGAGCGCCAGGATGGCCTGGCAGCCAGCCTGTTCTACCAGCCGTTTATTCATTTCAAGGATGGCCGGGTCATCATCTACCAGCAGCACATTGTACGGCGCGTTTTTCAGCAGAACCTCTTTGGTTCCCAGGTAGCGGGTAATTTCTGCTGCCAGTTGATCGGCCTGGAGCGGTTTATGCAGGTAATTCAACTCCAGCATCTCGCCGCGGTCGCGCGCGGCATCCAGGGCATAGGCAAAGATTGGGACATTGGCAGTTGCCGGCTGCCGCTTGAGCAGGCTGGTGATAGCCCACCCTTCCCGGGCGGCCAAATCTTCTTCCAGGATCAACGCGGCAGGCTGAGCGGCTGCAATTTTTGACAACCATTCGCTGTCCTGGTCCTTCCGGCAGATCTGCAAATCAAAGCCGCGGTTATGCAAGTACGTGCACAGCGGTTCGGCTGCATCGGGCTGCTCGGTAAGCACAAACACCGCCTGCCTCTGGACGGGCAGAGGTGGGGGAAGTTCCTCTTGCCAGGCTGTGGCGGAGAGAACTGGCAGGGTAAAGAAAAAGGTAGAACCACGGCCCAGGTCGCCAGGAGAATGAACGCCAAGCACGCCGCCGTGCTGTTCCACCAGATGCCTGGAAATCGTCAGTCCCAGGCCCATGCCGCCGTAACCAGACTGGATCGAGCGCTCGGAGCGCTGGAACTCAACGAAGACGCTGTCAAGCTCGGCTGGGAGAATTCCGATGCCCGTGTCACTGACCGAAATCGTCACCTGCTGCTCGGACATTTTGACCTCAAGCATCACCCGGCCCTCCTGAGTGAATTTCACCGCATTGCTGATGAGGTTCAGAACCACCTGGCGCAGCCTGGTCCGGTCGCCAAGCACCCATGGGCCGTGATCTGGCAGCCTGGCTTCCCAGGTCAAACCCTTATCCTGCGTAAACTGCTCGCCGATTCGCGAGGTAACCCGGAGCACATCGGCCAGGTCGAGCGGTTCGCGCAGGATACGCAGTTTGCCAGCCTCGCTGCTGGCCAGATCGAGCACATCACCAATCAAGCGGGCCAGGTGCTGCGCGCTGGCGTGGACCTGCCCGAGATCATGCTGGGTCGCCTCAGGCAGCGCGGCGGGTTCCTGCAAAATCATCTCGCTCAACCCCACGATTAAGCTGAGGGGGGTTTGCAGTTCGTGGCTGACGATGGATAAGAAGCGGCTTTTCAGGCGGTTGGCTTCCTCGGCCATCAATTTGCCTTCCAGCGCTTCGCGGTACAACTGGCTGACCCGCAGGGCGGAGGCCAGGTTGTGAACGATGGCTGCACAGGGCTCCAGATTGGTCGCGTTGAATGCAACGAACCCGCTGGTGCGCTCATCAATGATCAGCGGAAGGACAGCCAGTTGGTATCCTATTCCAGGCGGAAAGTACCTTGTGGTAGGGAATTGACGGGTGAGGAAACGATGCTCGGCAGACAGATTATTCAGGCCTACGCCCAGTAAAACGTCTGTGTACAACAACGGGTCTTCCTCAGACTGCGAATACAGCCCCACCAGCGTTTGATGAATGCCTAGCATCGGCAAGTGGCGGGCCAGGATTTCCTGACTGGTTGTGAAATCGGTTGCCGCCAGGAGTTGAGACGTCATCAGCCCCAGATGGTTTGCATCCGTCATATGTTTCACCAGGGCTTCGGTCGTCTGGCGGCGAGTCAGTTCAGCCAAACCCAGGCGGGCATGATCGATTAATTCTTTTATCAACCCGGGTTTCGTGTTTGGAAACGCGGGGAGCACATCGGGCAGGCCGTTGCGCAGGGTATTGAAAACCGACTGCCACGCGTACGTATCTTCGGGTCTTGCTTCCAACCACTGGTAGAGATCCTGGAGGCAGTCGTCAAACGGGCAGAGGTCTTGATGCACCAGGCTCTCTGTCAACGCACTGGACAGCTCCGCACAGCGGGTAATGATCTCCTCATGCAGGCTTTGGCGGGCTTCTATCAGCGCGCCCTCCGCCATCCAGCGAGAGAGCACGTTCCTGGTGCTCTCCAGGTCAACGGGAAGCGAGCCGGGGAGGGAGGCGGCCCGGATAGTATCTGGGCGGCACCCGCAGGATTGGCGGATTACCAGGCGGGTAGCTACGCGGTTGTTCTCTTCTACCGTTTTCTCTCCGCGGATTAATTCTAGAACAGCGGTCACCGCCTGGTATCCGAGGGTAAAGGTGGGGTGGCGAACCGTGGTGAGCGGCGGAATTTGCGAGCGTGCTTCCAAAATATCATCAAAACCGATGACCGCTACATCTTCCGGGATGCGCCGCCCAGAGGCGCGTAACACATCCACAGCGCCTAGTGCCGAAAGATCATTGCTGGCGATTAAAGCCGTGAAGGACGCGCCTACCTGGAGGATCTTTTCCATTGCCAGCCGCCCATCCTCACGGCGGTGCTCACCAAAGGCAATCAGCCGCGGGTCTTCCGGTATATCCACCTCTCGCAGCGCCTGGCGGTAAGCAGCCAATCGTTCCGCGCTATCGCCGCCGCGCCCAGACTTCCCGGCAATAAACGCAATCTGCCGGTGCCCATGCTGGAAAAGGTGGTGAAATGCCTGCTGAATGCCGGTGGCATTATCCACGGCAACCATCGGCCCGGCTTTTTCAGCCGTAGTGAGGATAACCGGGAACTCCGAACGGATTAAATCATGAACATAATCATATTGCTCGCCGGTCAGGTCGTCTGGAATGATGATCAATCCATCGCAGTTCCATGGACCAACCGGGACAAAATCAGCCCGTTCGCCGCCCACCGGCCAGGCCGTACGGCTGCCGCGCGGGCTGCCGGGGAGGGAGATTCCACAGCCCATCAGCAGGTTGCAGTCGTATTCGCTCGCGGCGGCGCAAATGCCTTGCAAAAGCGTGCGCGTATAACTGTCAAAAGTCGTACCCTCATACACGGACCAGGTGGACAGGAAACCGATGGTGGGACGATCGTTGCTGCGCAAACGCATATACAAATTGTACGACAGTTACAGCGAATTGCGGCGCAAACGGGGCGGCTGCACCGTCCGCCCACAACCTGACGCTGGCGTACCGGTTGTGTTTATACGCCGCCTATCCCCAGATCACGAGCGCGAAGAGCCGCCTGGGTACGGTCCTGCACGCCTAACTTTTGAAAAATCACCGAGACGTAATTCTTCACGGTGCCCTCCGTCAAGTTGAGCCGGTGCGCAATTTCCTTGTTGGTCAACCCGCGAACAATCCCCGCCAGAATTTCCTGTTCGCGGGCCGTCAGCGGCTCGGCAATGGCCGGGCGAGCGCGAGCAGCCTCCGGCGCCAGGCGCGAAAATTCGGCCAGTACCTTGCGCGCCACCGAGGGCTGAATCAATGCCCCACCGCGCGCCACTTCACGCACTGCGGCTGCCAGCTCAGGACCGGAGATATCTTTCAGCAAATATCCCATCGCCCCGGCCCGCAGCGCTTCAAAAATATAAGCATCGTCATCGAACGTGGTCAGGATGATTACTTTGGCCTGCTGCCAGCGTTCCAGCAAACGGCGGGTAGCTTCCACCCCATCCATCACCGGCATGCGGATGTCCATCAACACCACATCCGGCTGGAGCGCGGCGTACAGATCGATCGCCGCCGCGCCGTTATCGGCCTCGCCCACCACTTCTAAACCCTCTTCCAGTTCTAATAACAGGCGCAGGCCATCGCGAATCAGGCGCTGGTCATCCACCAGGCACACCCGCACCAGAGCCGGTTCTGGCTTATTCATGGCCCCCTCCGTTAGAATCGACCAGGGGCTGCGGCTGGGCAACGGCTGCCAGCGGAATACGGAAGATGATCTGCGTTCCGCCGCCGGGGCGTGCATCTACATGGAAATCTCCACCCTGCAGCGCCGCGCGCTCCTTCAACCCCACCAGCCCAAACCCGGTTTGCGCCTGTTCCGGGGAGATACCTACCCCGTTATCACTGATCAACAATTCAACCAGGCCGTTGCGGGTAGTAATTTGCAGCCAGGCTTCACTGGCGCGGGCGTGGCGCTGGATGTTGGTCAGCGCTTCCTGGGCCGCCCTGTACAAGGCCTGGTGCTGCGGCAGCGACAGGCTCGCCGGGCAGCCTTCCAAGTTCAAGTGAACTTTCAAAGAAGTGGCCTGCTGAACCTGTTCCGCCAGCCGGGCCAATGCCTTATCCAGCGGCAGGTCTTCCTCCACCGAGGCGCGCAGCATCGCTACCGTCCGCCGCAATTCGGTGAGCCCTTCCTTCACCTGCTCGCGCACCGTCCCCACGATGGAGGCGGCCCGCTCCGGGTTGGATGGGATCAGGCGCTGGGCACCCTCTAGCTGCACCGCCGCAATCGTAAGGCGGTGCCCCAGTGTATCGTGCATCTCTCGGGAGATGCGGTTGCGCTCCTGCGCGATAGTCAGTTCCTCAACCCGAGAAGCGTATTCCTGGAGCTGCCGGTGGGCAACTTGCAGTTCCGACAGCAAATGGTCGCTGCGTTCGCGCTCGCGTTCTGCCTCAACGGTTGTGAAGCCAAAAATGCCAAAGAAAAGGTAGCCAGCGGCAAAGGGCAGCAGCAGGGTCAGCCCGCCCAGTCCATCCCCTACCACAAAGGATATTCCTGTGATTACGGTGAACACCCCAATCCATAGGATACCGGATCGAGTGGGGAGATCGATCATCGCCATTGCCGCCAGCATAAAGAAAAGGATGGGGAAAAAATACCAACCGGGGCGCACTGCCATCAGGCCAGCCACCAGCGCAGACAAAATTGCCAGGCTGGCGTGGGCCTTTTTCACCGGGTAGCGGTTAAAAAACGGGTTAAAGAGGACGATCGCAAAGGCCGCCAGCAGAACCGCTGCGGCAATGCGCTTATTGGGATCCGATAGGTCGATCAGTCCACCAATGGCTACAGCCACCAGGACCAGAATCTGGGTAACGGTTAGTAAGTGCTTTCGGGTAGAAGCAGAGCTCATCTTCATCATTGTACACCTGGAATATGAAGCGATAGAAAGCCGCCCGGTCGTGAATTTTGGGCGGCCTTCTACAAACGATCTATCTAATCAAACCGGAAGCGCCATACTGCCAGCAACCAGAATACCAGCGCGAACCCCATCAGCGCGCCAACCCCCGGCAGCACAGCCGTTATATCCTGCCCGCGCACCATCACATCCAGAAAGCCATTCAAGGCCCAGGCATGCGGAATAGCTACCGATAACTTTTGCATAAATTCAGGCATTACGTATATGGGTACCATCGCACCGCCCAGCGCGGATAGTGCAATCGAGAGAATGGTACTGAGGCTGCCTACCTGTTCCTCGGTGCGGCCCAGGCTGGCAATCAGCAAGCCCATGCCGGTGGCCGCGGCAGCGGTCGCCAGGGAAAGCGGCACCAGCGCCATCGGGTGGCGGCCCAGGCTGATCTTGAACACGAGCACCCCCACGGCGAACATCAACGCGACTTGGATCAGGTTGACCAGGTAATACGGCAGCATTTTCCCAACCAGCAGCGCTGTACGAGAAATCGGCGCGGCCTGGAGGCGGCGGAACGTCCCCTCATTTTTCTCGCGGAACAGGCTGGTCGAAATGGTGGTAATGATAAAGAACACGCCGTAGATGGTATAACCGGGCACGTTTTGTTCCGCTGAAGTAGGGCTGCGCTGCGCCTGGTATTCCGCCGGCCTCACCACCTGGGTATCAAAACCCAGGTTCGGTTCTGCGGTGCTCTGCTCGTTACTCATTTGCGCGGTGTACTGCGCGCCCAATTCACGGATGATCTCTGCCTGGCCGGTTGGCGCAGCGGAAGCTATCTGGCTGAAGCTCTGCATTGCCTGGATGGGGGCTTGGGCAAGCGATGCTTCCCGCGAAATCACCCCTTCGACCATGCCGCGCACCGGGGCAAGAAGCTGGCTGCCCACTGCCGGGTCAACGATGAAAGACAGGACACTCTTTGCTGCCTTTGGGTCGGCAGCGGCGCGTTCGATGCTGGCGGAGAAATCTGCCGGAAATACCAGCGCGAGCGAGAACGTGCGGGCGGTGATGAGATCTTCAGCCAATTCCCGGGTAACCGGCTGCCCATCATATGATTCCACCAGCGTCATTCCATTGGCATCGCGTAAATCGGCAATCACCTGTCCGGCAATCATCCCAGAATCCTGGTTGACCACCAGCACATTGATCGGGTTGTTACTCCCGCCGCTGTCAAACACGCCTTGCAGCGCAACCGTCATCACCAGGATGAAAGCGATGGGCAGGATGAATAATGCGGTAAACGCGCCCCGATCGTGCAGGAGCACTTTGAATTCTTTAATGGTAATGGCAAGCATCTGGTTAATCATGATCGTTGTCCCTATCCATCGCGCAAACTTTTTCCGGTAAGATTTAGAAAGACGGTCTCCAGGCTGGCTTCCATAATCTCCAGCGAGGTAATCTGGGCATTCAGGCCCTGTGCTACGTGCAGTACCTCCGGTAATACCTCTTGGGCATCCTGCACCTGGATATCCAGGGTATGGTCCCGGCGGCTCACCGCGCGGGCCTGGCTCATCTGCCGCACGGCCTCTTCTACGGCATTGATTTGCCCATCGAGGATTGACAGGCGAATCAGTCCCATTCCCTGGCTGTGCATCAGGTTGGCTGGCGTATCCAGGGCAATAATCTGCCCCCGGTCGATGATCGCCACCCGGTGACATAATCGTTCGGCTTCTTCCATGTAATGGGTGGTGTAGATCACCGTCAGCCCGGCTTTGTTGAGCGCCTCCACGCTTTCAAAAATCGCGTTGCGGCTCTGCGGGTCAACGCCCACGGTTGGCTCATCCAGGAAGAGGATCTCTGGCCGGTGGAGCAAGCCTACCGCCAGGTTGATGCGCCGTTTCATGCCGCCGGAATAGACCTCCACCGGGTCACGCGAGCGGTCGGTTAGCTGGACGATCTCAAGCACCTCAGCGGCGCGCTGCCGGAGCGCCTTCCCGTGCAGGCCGTAAATCTGGCCCCAGAAAATCAGGTTATCCCAGGCGGAAAGGGTCGGGTAGAGGGCGATGTCCTGGGGTACCAACCCGATGCGCGCCTTGGCGGCGGACATGCTGCTGGAAAGGTCCAGCCCGTCAATCGTAATTTGCCCCCCGCTGGGCGCCACCAGCCCGGCCAGCATGGAAATGGTCGTGCTCTTGCCCGCCCCGTTTGGCCCCAGCAGCCCAAAGATTTCGCCGCGGGCAATCGAAAAAGAAATGCCCCGCACAGCGGGCTGGCTGCCAAATGATTTGCTCAGATTGCGGACGGTTAAAATGTCGCTGTTCATGTTCCAATACCTTTCATGTAGGTTCTATCCGCAACAATATAACCGGCAATGGGTCATCTCGAACATTCCCATTGGTCACCGCTTGGTCATATGACCCTGTTTATTCACGAAATACAGCATTCCGCGCTGTACCCGTTTCTGCCATCAGTACGGCATAATCATTCAAAGCGGGCGCAGAGCGCTGAAGAGAAGGCTCCCCCGCCGGAGCGGGGGAGCCAGAGGGAATTCACCTTGCGATTTGTTTCGTTCTCCATGAGAGGAAACGATCAAGCCGCCTTGCGCCGGCTGCGCCGGTGCGTCAGCCAGGCCAGCCCCAGCATCCCGATCGAAAGCACCACCAGAAAAACCACCGCTACCCCTGCATTCCAAAGTGATGATGATTCCGAGAGGCCGTAATAGGCGGCATAATCCCAGGTCAGGCTGCTCCAGATGTTGAGCGCAGCAGCCAGGGCCAGCCCACCGATCAGCCACAGCACCCGGCGCAGCGGCGCAGTGCTGCGGAAAAAGCCCCACGCTCCCAGGCAGACTGCCAGCGTGGTGGCAGCGATGAAGAGCAGCAGCAGCGGATGGTGGTTTTCATCGGCGATCATATACATCCCGGTGTACAGGATATACACGCCCAGCGCCAGCAGGGTCAGATCGCGCCACAGGCCGGCCAGCGCGGTACGAGCCGGGTTCAATGAACGGAGGAAGAGCAAGGTAATGCCTACCACCGCGAGAAGCGGCAGCCAGCGCGCGCCCAAAAAGATCACGCTCGACCACCACCAGGCGTTATGCAGCGCCCAAAGCAGATAGGAAAAGGCCCAGCGCGGAAAGCCGAGCAGGATTCCGGCAGCCAGGCCCATCAGAGTAAACCAAACGAACAGCAGGTAAGGGTAGAACAGCAGCCTGCCCCATAACGGAAGATCGAGAGAAGAAACTGGTACGAGTTCCAGTTTCGCGGCAATGCTGGACAGGCCAAACAGCAGGAACGGCAGTACCGCCAGGAACGCCTGGCGAGGCGATAACGCTGCTGTGCCATCGATTGCGTCCATCGGGCTGTTGTTCATGGTCACCATCCTTCTTTTCGTCAATCGCTGCCCCCACTGCAGCAGCGCGCCGCGGGCGCAGTCCAGAACGGCCCGCAGCCAGAGGATCAGCAGCCCGCCGGCGCCGCCATCCCGAATCACCTCGCGGGCCAGGGCACGGTACACCTGGGCCATTTCCCCGCCAAAACGCGCCCGGAATTCGGGCGGGTAGGCCCGCAGCAGACCGCGCACCGCGCGCAAGAACAAGCCTTCCAGCACCGCGTTCATCACTCCCCCGCTGCCGGTCCCGCCAGGCCGTACCGGCGAGCCAGATGGACCAGGCTTTCTAACCGGCGCGCTTCCTGGAGGAGTACGCGCTCGCCTATCCCGCTCAGCCGGTAATAACGCCGCCGCTCATCATCCAGGGCTGGATCAGGGCGCTCATCCAGTTCTTCGATCCAGCCGTCTTCCAGCATGCGCTTGAGCAGGTTGTAAAGAGTCCCCGGCAGCAGCCGCACCTGTCCGCCGGTGCGATCGGCCACTTCGCGCAGGATAAGGTAACCGTGCTTTTCGCCGTCTTTGAGGGCCAGCAGGATCGAAAAAGCCGCCGGAGAAAGCGGGGTAGGGATGCCTGAGTCATTTATCTCGTTTGCCATACTATATTTACTCGAAATATATTTTCTGTATATATAGTAGCGCGAACGGGATCAAATGTCAAGCATCCCCCCCAAAGCGGCGACACACCCGAGATATTTGAGAAGCTAAACCGCTCTCCTCTGGCTGGTCTCAACAGAAGCACTCGAAGTGGCGGCGCCAGGGTTAGCAAATGCCAGCGCCGATTCCGTGCGGCACCCCACAATCGCCGGAGCTTCGTGGATCAGCGCGTCGTTTTCCAGCGCAGCCACCATAAACAGCGCAAAATCTACCCGGCGCGTCATATTGCTCTTGAGCACTGGGTCGCCAACATGCTGGCTCCACACCGGTAAGCCCTGGCTCTCGCCTTCTTCCAGGTCGCTTCCGCGCACCACTGTCCATAACGTATTACTGGCAAAGATTCGGCGGCAGGCTTCCACCTGGTCATCGAATTCAAAGAGGTGCGTCAGCCGGCTGATCAAGCGAGCAAGTACTTCTTCTCTTTTAAGGGAAGTGGGGTACATATCCAGCCCATCTTTGGTGATATGCCAGCCACATGAGAAGATCAGGCGCGCCCCCGGCTGCGCATAATCGAGCACCGCCTGTGCCGTCCCTGATGAATACTGCCGGTATCCCCAGGGAACCAGCACGGTCAGCACGCCATCACACCCCGCGACAGCCTTCTGGATCACTGCCCGGTCATTTGTCGCCCCAGGGTAGATGGTAATACGATCCTTGAACGCGTCCAGTTTGCTTACACTGCCAGCCCGGCAGACGCCGACTACCTGGTATCCCCGGTCAAGCGCGTGCTGCACCATATACCGGCCAAGCTTTCCAGATGCTCCAATAATACAAACTCTCTTGGTGTTCATATATTTCCTCCGAAAAACAGTCCTCAAACAATCTATGAATTCTCTTTTGAGCTTCTTTACGAAATGCCTGTCGTTGAATGGACAGGAACAAATGCTTTCGTTTCTTTCTCAGCCGCGCCAGTGTCACGCAGCATGACAATCCCCAACCAGATCCACCAACCAATGATCCCCAGTCCAAAAACCATCGACCCGGTTTCCTTCATGAAAGGAAGCACCACGCTGATCAGGCTGGCGAAGGCAATGGCAAGACCAAAATAATTCAATACCCTGGAAAGCCCACCCGCCCGCAAAGCCGCCCAACTGATCAGCAGCACCCACAGGCCGCCCAGCAGCCGGTCGGAGCTGTTAATACCCATCATCACGATATCCACCGCCAGCTTCACGGTCGCGGCTTGCGCCGGATCTTTGCCATACAGGTCGATGATGATGCTCTGGCTGTAGATATCGATTAATCCACCGGCGAAGATCAACGCACACCAGGTCAACCCAAAGATCGTCCCGACCCGAACCATAGCTGGCGACCCGCTCTTCAAACGTTCGTAAAGTGCCACCATCAAGATGACCAGGAAAATGCCATTGATGATGTATGCCGTCAGGTTCCAGACAAACACGAGCGCCTGCTTATCCGCGGCAAAAGCCACAAACTGTCCAATCTCGAGATTGGTGTCGGCAAAGGGGCTCAGAACAGTGAAAAGCAGCCCCATCACTACCAGGTATGTCGCCGCATCGACCCAGGCCGAAATGCTGCCCAATTTCTGTAAACGATTCATTGAATAATCTCCTTCTTAACCAAATCATTTTGAGAGTTCAATCCGGGTTGCCCAGATGCTGCTCGCGAGCCTGACCAGGCTGCACGCGGTTGACGGACAACAAAGGCATCCCCAGATCACGCACTTTCCTGAGCAGGCCATGTAATGCAGCCTGATCGGTAACCGGGCCGGTCAGCAGCGTGCTGCCGCCGTCTTCCAGAGTGATCGTCATACCACCGAACGCGCTGGTCCAATGGCAGTCCAGGTGCCCCTGGACGCGAATTTCATAAATCCAGGGTGGCTGATTCTTTTCAACGGGTGTTCGTGTGTCATGCATACGGTATCTCCGGTTGCTCTCCTGGAATAAAGATACAAAAGAATATGGTGAGCCGTCATCACCATATCTGGTGATTTCTTTACCAACAGGTGGTGAAGAAATTAAAGAGACCCGGCAATTGGTAACCAAACCTGCCAGGGCCGTGACCTTGCTGGAGAATGATTTAGAACAGGCCGAGTTCTTCGGCGCGCCGGACCGCCGCGCGTCGGTCGCCTACTCCCAGTTTGTTGAAAATATTCTTGGTGTGGGTGCGCAGGGTGTTCAGGGATACCATCAGCTCGCGGGCCATATCCGGACCGGACAGGTCGGTGCGGAGCAGGCGGAGAATTTCTTGTTCCCGCCTGGTTAATGGCTCCACCAGGGGCATTTCGTTAACCGCAGAATGAGAGGCGAAGCCCGGCTTTGCCTGCGTGAAAGGCTGGTTTCCATTCCGCGCGCTAAAGGCGAGCAGCAGTGTATCTACATAAGCCCTGATCTGCGGTTTTAGGTCTCTGGCTTTGAGCTGCGCCAGCAGCGCCGCCAGCGGCGGGCCTTCGCTGATGAAGATACGGCAGTAACCCTCTGGCCCGGCCAGCAGCAGGGCACGTTCCAGCCGATCAAGCGCCGATTGCACATCATTCTGCGCCTGGTAGGCAATCGCCTGGAGCACCAGGATTTCGATCAGGCTTCCCGACCTCCTGCCTTGTTCTGCTGAATGCTCCAGGCGTTCAAGGAACTGCACTGCCTCGAAACCAGTATCGCCATCATGCTCGACCGCACAGCGGGCAACGAACAACCTGGCCAGCGTGATGTGCTCGTATTCTCGCATAAAGGTGAGATCATCAGTAACGGATAAACCCTGCGCTCGCGCCCACCCGTGGGCTTCGGCCAGCCTGCCCTGGCGTATCCAGAACCGCGCCTTCAAAGCTGAGGCAGTGCGCGCTTCGGGCAATGCACTGCGGATATAAGACCGCTCCGCCGCATCCAACCGCTCGATTGCGCCGTCCAGATCTCCCAGGGCCTCTTTGAGCATTGCTTCCGCAATGTTCAGGCGGTGCTGGTAGTTGGGCAGCCCGGCCTGGTCACCCAGCATCTGGCTGGTCTGCAAATATCGGTCAGCGGCATCCAGATCGTTCCACTCAATCGAAAGCTCACCCAACCCGCGATACAGTTCGGATGTTCCCACAGGCAGCGGCTCGCCCTGGCCCGCCAGGAGTCGCAGCGACTGCTGATAAAGATTAGCGGCCTCATTAAGCTGGCCGGTTAGGAACTTCATTTCCGCCAGGACGAAGTAGATCCCCAGCGGGCCAGACAGATCCCCCGCTTTGCGCATATAGGCCATACTCTCGGTCAGCGACCGGCTGGCGGCTTCCAGATCTCCGCGCGCATATTCGGCCATCCCCAGCAGCGCAGTAGCCTGGATGTGCCGCATCAGATCCTCTTCCCCCGCAAGCTCCAACGCCCGGCGAGCAAACTGCACTGTACCAGAAATATCGCCCAACGCCTGGGCCCGAAAGGCGCGGGCGGCGGCGATCGTTGCCGGGAGCGATCGAAACAATTCTTCATCCGCCACAATTCCCTGCGAAGGTGAACTTACCAGGCATCTTTCAGCCTCTTGCAGCCAAGCCTCACTGGCCTCCATTTCACCAGTATCCAATAATGCCCAGGCATACCCGACACACAACCCGGGGCGGATGCGAATCCCCCCTTCTGGCAGCGCCTTCACCCAGCCCAGCCAGGCAGCGGACTGGTAACTGCTGTCCATAGCAGACCAGGCCAACTCGATCAATCTCGCCGCGCGCTCGAAATCCGCTCCCGCCAGCGCATGGTGAATGGCGTCGTTCGGGAAGCTGTTCTGCTCGTACCATACACTGGCCCGCCGGTGCAGGTTTTGCACCTGGCCCGGCTGTTCTTTCTGCAAACGAGCTCGCAGTACCTCGGCGAAAAGATGGTGATAGCGGTACCATTCACATCGATCATCCAGCGGAACCACAAACAGGCTGCCACGCTCCAACTGCTCCAGGAGAAGTTGATCACCACCTGCCGGGCGCGCTCCATTGACCGCCGCGCACAACTCTGCGTTAAAACGGTCGAGGATGGAGGTATTCAGCAAGAAACTACGCACCGGCTCAGGCTGGCGCTGCAGAACTTCCTCCACCAGATAATCCAGCACAAACCGATGACTGCCGGTGAAAGATTGGATAAAACGGGCAGCATCGGTTCGCCCCTGCATCGACAGGGCAGCTAACTGCAGCCCAGCAATCCAGCCTTCGGTGCGGGCTTCCAGCGTTTCAATATCTTGCTCGGCGAGTTTCAGGCCCATTCCCTGGTTAAGAAATTCGGCAGCTTCGGCGGGGGTGAAGCGCAGGTCAGTGGCGCGTAGTTCGGTCAATTGGCCCCGCGCGCGCAGGCGGGCTACCGGAAGCTGGGGATCTTCTCGCGTAACGATTACCAGGTGAAGCTGCGGCGGCAGGTGTTCGATCAGGAAGGTGAGCATACCGCTCACTTCAAGGGAATCGATCTCATGATAATCGTCCAGAACGAGAATGAGTGAGCCTGGTAAAACAGCAATTTCATTCAACAAACTGGTCAGCAGCTGCTCGATGGGCAGCGCCTGCGGGGACTGGAGCGCCGCCAGAACACCAGCGCCGATACCTGCTGCAGCGGTTTGAAGCGCTGCAACAAGGTAGGTAAGGAAGCGATTAGGGTCGCTGTCACCCTCGTCCAGTGAGATCCAGGCCGCCCGAACGGATTTCGGCGGCCTCATGCAGTCAGCAATCCAGGCGCTGACCAGTGTGGTTTTGCCAAAGCCAGCCGGGGCGGAGACAAGAGTCAGCCTGCTGCCCGCATTCAGCCGCTCGACCAGCCGCGCGCGCCGAACCACATTGGCGCGGGGTGGGGGTAGATACAGCTTTGTAGCCAATACTGCTGTGGTCACAAAGCTATTATAGCAAACGTCCTCAACTAATCACATGATGGAACCCACATGCCTACCAGGCGGTAATGATACAGGTTTCACCTCACGATTTGTTTAGCTGACTAATCCCCCACCCCTCACTATGTTGGATTATTTGGCAGGTGGGCGAGCCGCGGCAATCACTTTAATAAAGTCAGCGGCGCGCTGGCTGATTTCATCGAACTTTCCTTCTTTCGCCAGCTGCGGCGGGCACAACTCACTGCCCGCGCCAACCGCCACGACCCCCGCGGCAAACCAGTCGGCCACGTTCGCCGCGCTTACGCCGCCGGTGGGCATCATGGGGATATAGGGGAAGGGGCCCTTAAGCGCCTTAATATACGCCGGGCCGCCGACCGAACCGGGGAAGATTTTCACCACATCGACCCCCATACGGTAGGCGCTGAGCACCTCGGTGGGCGTGAAAGCCCCCGCCATCGTCACCAGCCCGCTGTCCACCATCGCGCGCACCAGTTCCGGCTCGCACACCGGGCTGACCAGGAAACGGGCTCCCGCCGCGCGGGCGGAAGGGACCTGGGCCGGATCGGTCAGGGTGCCCATGCCTAACAGGATCTTATCGCCAAATTTGGCGGCTAATTCGGCCACCACCTGTTCGGCGTTGGGGGTGCTGTAAGTCACTTCAATGCCCTTCACGCCACCGGCTACCAGCGCGGAAACCATTTTTACAGTCAGTTCAGCAGACGGGCCGCGTATTACAGCCAGCACGCCCAACGCCTTTACCTGTTCGATAACATCTTGTTTATTCATCGGTGACTCCTTTTATGCCTTGCTTACATCAATGAAAACCTTCATTGTTTTATCGCCCTGCTGATCAATATAACGATACGCGTCCAGATAATTGTCGATGCTGAAGTGAATCGACATCAGCGGCTCAGTCTTCACCGCTCCGGAGGCGATCCATTCCACCGCACGCAGGTAATCACGCTTCTGGTACATCAGCGTGCCGTGCAGGTTCAGTTCACGATCCTGCACCAGGCCCAGGTCCACCCGCGGCTTTTCGCCAAACACGCCAACCACCACGATTGTGCCGCCTTTCTCAATAGTAGCAATGACCGCGGTCATCGTTGCCTCGACGCCCACGCACTCCAGAGCCACATCGAACCCATCCGCGCCAAATACGCGCCGGGAAGCGTCGACCAGGGTTTCTTCCCTGGCATTGGAGGTATTCTCCAGGCCGCACTGCCGGGCAACCTCCAGGCGGTAATCGCTCAGGTCGGTGATCAGCACGCGCGCCCCTTCCGCGCGAGCTACCTGGGCCACCAGGTTGCCAATTGGGCCAGCGCCCAGCACCGCCACACGCCGCCCCGCCAGGTTCCCCGCGCGCGAAACGGCATGCACAGCCACCGAAACCGGCTCCACCAGCGCGCCCTGCTCAAAGGAAAACGTATCCGGCAGGGGGATGATCGAGGCGCCTGTGGTGACCCAGTACTCCTGGCCGCAGCCGGGCGCCTGAAAACCCTGTACCTTGAGCGTGTCGCAGATGTGATAATCACCGCGGCGGCAGGGAGCGCAGGTTCCGCACACAATCTGCGGCATCGAGGTGACCTTCTGGCCCGGCCTGATCCCTTTGACGCCCTCACCCACGGATACGACCGTAGCGGAAAATTCATGGCCCTGCACCACCGGGTAGCTGGTATAAGGGTGCTTCCCATGGTAAACGTGCACATCCGAGCCGCATACCCCGATACGCTGGATTTTTAACAGCACTTCTTCCGGCCCGGGTTGCGGTGCTTCGATTTCGTGGACCATGATCTGGCCCGGGGCCGTCATAACAGCTTGTTTCATCGGTTATCTCCTCCGGAGGTTCACAGCCAACAGTTTTACAACATTCAATGTTCTCTACGCCACAACATTTAGCCAACCGCCATCCACATAATAGGTGGAGCCCACACAGTAGGATGCGCGCGGCGAGCAGAGGAACACAAAGAAATCTGCCAGTTCCTCGGGCGATGCAAAACGCTCGATGGGGGTGAAGTCCCTGGCAACCTTATTCAGGTAGTCATTGGCCGTTTTGCCGGTGCCCTCTGTTAACTGTGTCGCGGTTTTTACCCAATCCGGGGTCAGCACCAGTCCAGGGTTGACGCAGTTCACGCGAATGTTCATCTTAATAAACTCGTTCGACATGCACTTCGACAGCATCATCAGCGCGGCTTTGGTGGTGTTGTAGATGGGCTCGTAATACAGCGGCTGCTTGGCGCAGATGGAGGCATTGTTGATGATCACCCCACCCCCGCGCTGCCGCATCAACGGCGCAAGCCCACGCGCCATGCGCACCGCAGCCATCACGTGCAGGTCCCAGTAATACTGCCATTTCTCGTCGCTGGCATCCAGGATGGTTTCGTTGCTGCCGGTGCCAGCATTGTTGATCAGGATATCCACCCCGCCAAAGGCTCGCTCTACTTCCGCAATTACGGCGGCTACATCCTCCGCTTTAGCCACATCGGCAGAAATGCCCAGCGCTTTCACCCCATACTTACCGGCGATGTCTGCGGCGGCTTGTTTCACCCGTTCTTCCTGCCGGGCAACCAGCGCCAGGTGCACACCCTCTGCCGCCAGCGCCTCTGCCACCGCCAGGCCAATGCCCACGCTACCGCCGGTGATCACCGCAATTTTATCTTGCAGTTCCATGTCCATGGATCATTGCCTCCTGTTGATGAGTGGGGAATTATACATCCCAAGGCCAAGGTAATTTCGATCATTTCATTTGCGAAAAGCAACGGGGCCAGGCGGTTTATGCGCGAATTTTGCCATGCCAAGAGGCCCCTTTGATAAAGATATCTTCGGCAAAATATGCAAACCCGCCTTTAATATTACCTCAAATACAGGTTTCCCATCAGCCGTTTCGGTTACGTATCGAATGCGGTAACGCTGCGCAGATGGCCTACACTTAGAATGAGTCCAAGAACAAAAACAGACGTTGTTCCACGAAAAATGGAACGGAAAGGAATGCAAAATGTACGCTCAAACGTTGGTTATGCTGCTGAATACGTTTTATGTGGTAATGATGGGGCTGGTGGCTCTAGTGGGTACGATGGTTCTGGTAAAACTGCTGCTCGTTTTTCTGCATGACAAGCCACACCCCAAACGACCCTTTCTCCTCGAAACCGAGGATGCCTGACAGATGGTACAGCAGCACGGACCGCGAAGCGCGGTGCGCTCCTGAGCCGCGCTTCGCGGTCTAGCCTGTTCCCTTTGGTATAATAGGGCCAGCATGAAAAGCCACCGCGCTGCCTGCAAAAAGAGCCCCGCCCGATCTCACCAGCGAGGCTTCACGCCTCAACAAATCGTGATTCTCATTCTGTTTGCTGTAACATGTACAGCCATCCTGGCTGCAACAGGCTATTGGTTGTTTTCGGGCGGCCTGGATGCGCCATCCGCGTCCATTTCCGGCCAGGTGGAGCCACAGGCTTCCGTCCTTCCCCCTACCTGGACGGCCCCTGCTGTTATTGAAACCCCACCGGCTGCAACGCCCGCCCCTGCGCAGGCCATCCCGGCCCTGCCTGCCGGCTGCGCACAGGCGGGGACCGCTTTCCAGCAGGGTATCGTACGGGGCATCATCGACGGCAGCACCATTGAGGTTCAAGATGGCGAAAACATCCTGCGGATCGGGTATGCTGGAATTACCGTGACTCAAGACCTGCCCGCGGCGCAGAAAGCCCGCGAGCTGCTCGAAGGCCAGCCGGTGATGCTGGTGAAGGATATTTCCGAGCAGGATTCCACAGGCCGCCTGGTGCGCTATGTTTTCTCCGGCAGCCGGTTTATTAACTTTGAGCTGGCCCGCCAGGGACTAGCAACGGTATTGGTGAACAGCCCCGACCAGGCTTGCGCGGCCTTCCTGGAACAGGCTCAACAGCAAGCGCGGGTGGAAAAGTTGGGCTCCTGGCAAAGCACGCCGGTGCCAACCCGCACTTTTGTACCCTTCGTAACCCTTGACCCCAATCAGGCCGGTTGTGACTGCTCGGTCCGCTACCTGTGCAGTGATTTCAAAACCCATGAGGAAGCGCAAACCTGCCTGAATGCCTGCAACGATTACTCGTCTAAATTAGATGAAGATCGCGACGGCATCGCCTGCGAGGATTTGCCATAAGTAAGGAAAACCGTGAGCGAGAAAATACAAATTTTACTGACCAACGATGATGGAATCCAATCGCCGGGACTATGGGCAGCCGCCAGCGCCCTTTCCAGGCTGGGCTACGTCACTGTCGCCGCGCCGCGCGAGCAGGCCTCCGGGGCGGGACGCAGCCTGCCGCGCACCTCGGATGGGCGCATCACCAGGACGGTGCTGACCATCAATGAGCAGGAATGGCCCGTTTATGCCATCGGGGGTACCCCGGCGCAGGTAGTACAGCACGCGCTGCTGGAGATCATGCCCGGACCGCCCTCCCTGGTCGTCTCGGGAATCAACTACGGCGAAAACCTGGGCACCAGCATCACCGTATCCGGTACGGTAGGGGCGGCGATGGAAGGCGCTGCAATGGGGGTGCCTTCTATGGCGGTATCGCTGCAACTGGCCGGCACCGATTACCTTTCCTACTCCGACCAGGATTTCTCGACCGCCGGGCACTTTACCTACCTGTTTGCGAAAATGATGCTGGAAAAAACGTTTCCGCCGGATGTGGACCTGTTAAAGCTGGAAGTGCCCACCGGCGCCACACCCAGCACGCCCTGGCACATTACCCGCCTGGCGCGCCACCGGTATTACCTGCCGTTTACCAGTCGCACAGGGGGCTGGGAAGAACCTTATCTGATGGAAGGCCGCCCGCAGGTTTCCCGAGACGAGGTAGAGCCCGGCACCGATATTTACACCCTGCTGTTCGACCAGTGTGTTTCGGTCACTCCGCTCAGCCTGGATATGACCTCGCGGGTTGATTTGCAGGAGCTTGAGAAACAATTAAGATAGTAAATCAAAAACCGGCCAAAGCCGGTTTTTGATTTACTAGAGTTTTTTCACAAAATGCTCGATGCGGTCGAGCGCCTCTTCCAGCTTATCGTAGGATGTGGCATAGGAGCAGCGCACAAAGCCCTCCCCGCCTTTGCCAAATGCCGAGCCGGGCACCACCGCCACGCGCTCCTGCTCCAGGAGGCGGCTGGCGAAGGTTTCCTCATCCAGGCCGGTATCACCAATGTAGGGGAATGCGTAAAACGCGCCACGCGGCTCAAAGGTTTTCAGCCCAATCGTATTCAAACCATTTACGATCAGGCGGCGGCGGCGGTCGTACTCTGCCACCATCTGGGCAACAAAAGGCTCGCCGCTGAGCAGGGCCTCATGCGCCGCCTTTTGCGCCGTGGTTGATGAGCACATCACGGTGTACTGGTGAATGCGCATCATGCCGTTGAGTAAATGCTCGGGGCCCACCGCAAAACCGATCCGCCAGCCGGTCATCGCATAATCTTTTGAAAAGCCGCCCAGGAAGATGGTCCGGTCGCGCATTCCTGGCAGCGCGGCAAAACACACATGCTGCACGCCATATACCAGTTGATCGTAAATTTCATCAGAAATAACGATCAAGTCATATTCTTCAGCCAGGCGAGCAATTTCCATCAGCCGCTCGCGCGAAGCCACCGCGCCGGTAGGATTGTTGGGGAAACCGATGAGGATCGCTTTGGTACGCGGAGTAATCGCCGCGCGCACCTCTTCCGGGTCTACGTCAAAATTATTTTCCAGCCGGCAGGGCACTTCTACCGGCACGCCGCCAGCCAGGAGCACCTCGGCCTGGTAAGCAACGAAGCATGGGGTGAGTACGATCACCTCGTCGCCCTGATCGAGCAGCGCGGTGGCGCTGAGGTACAGCGCTTCGGAACCGCCCACGGTAATAACTGTTTCCCGCGCCGGGTCATAATGCACCCCGTACAGCCGCTCCAGGTGCGCGGCGAGTGCCTGGCGCAGTTCGATGATACCAGCATTGGAGGTGTAGTGGGTTTCTCCATTTTGCAGCGAGCGTATGCCCGCTTCCAGTATTGGTCGCGGGGTGGTGAAATCCGGCTCGCCAATTCCCAGGGAAATCACGTCTTTCATCGTGGAAACGATATCGAAAAACTTACGTATCCCTGACGGCTTGAGATCAGCAACCCGCTGAGAAAGGTAGGATGGACGCATCTGTGCTCCTAATGAAAAGTTCCATTTACAGAACGAATAATAAAGGGCTTTTGATACCTGGATATTCAGTATACCCGATCAGGCCGGGTTGACACGCCATTCGTCGGAATGCTCGCTGTAAAAAAGCTCAAACGCACGGCCATCGCGCGTGCGCACGCGGAAACATTTCCCGCCGGGGGTGCGCCACTGTGCCTCGACCAGCTCGATTTCCAGCCGCTGGCCTTCCCAATGCAGGGCCACCGGTCGCTGCGCATACTCGTACCCTGAATGGCATTCCACCACGGGTGTCTCGTTTCTGGCGGACGATTTCTGCTCGCCTAGTTGATCGCCCACGATTCATCCCCGAGGTTCAGCCGCACCGGCTGACCGCGCAGGTGCACATTGCGGCCAATCAACGAATCTTGCAGGTTCATCTCCTCTACGCACGTGCCTTCCTCGAGGATCGAATTGCGAACGATAGCCTGCTTCAACTGGCATTCCGGGCCAATGGAGGCGTACGGACCGATAACGCACGCTTCTACCTGCGCTGTTTCGTGGATAAAGACTGGCGGGATGATGGTAACACCCTGGCGCTGGCAGGCCTCACGGGTGTTATCCCGACCGTTATCCAGCAGATAGCGGTTGGTCTCAAGCACCGTTTCGGGCGTGCCAGCATCCAACCACAGGTCGACCTGCTCCGTGCGCATGTGGGCGCCGTCTTCCAGCATAATATTGATGGCATCCGCCAGGAAATACTCGTTCTTCAGTGTGATATTCCGGCGGACCTGCTCTTCAATCGCTGCCATCAGGCGCTCGGCGCTGCGGAAATAATAAAAGCCCACCACGACCAGGTTGTTATTCATGTCCTGGGGCTTTTCGATCAGGCGTTTAATCTGACCACTGGCATCCGCCTCCGCTACGCCAAACCGGCGCGGGTCGCTGACGGCCTTCACCCAGGCCACGCCATCCGCCGGCTCTCCGGCAAGGAAAGAAAAATCGGCCCCTACCAGCGTATCGGCAAAGGTCATAATCATCGGGCCGGTCAGGTATTCGCGCGCCTGGTACAACGCATCCGACTGCCCGCGCATCTCCGACTGTACCACGTAATGCACCTTTTTTTCTGGGTAGCGCTCTTCCATGTATTCTTTCACCTGCCCACCCTGCGGGCCGATGATAAAAACGTACTCTACATCAAAAGAAGCGGGCACGGTGTCAAACTGTTCCAGAACATAGTCCAGCACGGTCCGCCCTGCCAACGATACCAGGGGCTTGGGCTTGCTCCAGGTATGCGGGCGCATCCGCGTGCCTAAACCTGCCATTGGAACCGCAATTTTCAAAGTCTTCTTGCTCATACCTGAACCTCCCTTTCCAAATTATTCTCTTTGTATTACCCCTACCGGGGATCATCCAGGCTCGTTAGAGCGCCCGCCCCTGCGCCTCAATTTGCTCTTCCATTAGTGTAACCGCCTGGCGCAGAGCACTGGCATCAAAGGCAAAGCGCGCCCCTGCGGAGCGGAACAATTCTGGCAGCGTCACGGTGCCGCCCAGCGCCAGAGCCCTGCGGTAACTGTCCAGCGCACCGGCCTGGTCTTTGAGCGCGTTGCCCCACACCTGCACGGCGCCCAGCTCAGCCAGTCCATATTCGATATAGTAGAACGGATAGCTGTATAGATGGACTTTGCGGTGCCAGCCCGTTTTCATAACATCCTCCAGCCCGCTCCAGTCCACACCCTGCATAAATCGGCCCCACAGGCTGGCCCAGCAGGCATCGCACTGGGCCGGGTCGAGCGCGGCATCTGGGTTGGTGTATGCCCAATGCTGGAAGGCATCTACCACGGCCATATAGGGCCAGAAGCAGATATTACCCTCCAGGTGCTCGATGCGCGCCCGCGCCGCCTCGGATGGGGTATAAAACCCGCCCTGGTCGCTGGTCAGGTATGGGGAGGCCAGCAGTTCCATCCCCATTGACGCAACCTCGGCAAACTCTGTGGGAACGTTGCGCTGCAAGCTAGATAAATGATTGGTGGCAAAGACATGGAAGGCGTGCCCGCTCTCGTGCAGCAGGGTTTGCACATCATCATGCATGCCCACTGCGTTCATGTGGATGTACGGGCGCTTGGTTACCGGAAAACCGGTGCAAAAAGCACCGGGCGCTTTATTTTTACGGTTTTCCATATCCAGCAGGTTCTCGGCTACCATGGTATCGAAATGGTCGCCCAACTGGGGGTCCACCCTGTGGAAGATGGCTGAAGTGCGCTGCCGAAGCTGCCCCGCGTTTTGGAAAGGATGCAGCGGCGGTAAGCCAAAAGGATCAACCTCCAGATCCCAGGGGCGCAGGCTGGGCAGCCCCAGGCGCAGGCAGCGGCGCTGGTAGACCCGCCGCGCGGCGGGCACTACCACCTCTTCGATCGCGTCCTGGAAGCGGCGCGCATCCTCAGGGGTGTAATCAAAGCGCAGCATCTCCTGCCAGCGGTAGGCCCGGTAATCGGGGTAACCCGCATTTTCCGCCATTTTGCGCCGCAGGGGCAGCAGTTTGGCCCATACCTGGTTGATCGCTTCGCGGTCGGCCAGCTGGCGCTCAGCTACCAGCCACCAGGCTTGCTCGCGGCGCGTGCGATCCGCCTCCTGGTAAACGGGCTTCATTTGATCTACCGTGCGCTCCTCGCCTTCCCAGGTCACCGTCTGCGCGCCGATGATCTTATCGTATTCAGTGCGGATCTTGTTTTCTTCTGATTTTAAGGGCAGGTTCGCTTCGCGGAATAACTCGGCCTCGGCGCGCATATTGCGCAGCGGAATGTCGTATCCTTCGGGCTGCAGTTGGGTTGCAAGCAGTTTTTGTTTAAGCTCCTGCTCCGCCGCCATTACCTTTGGGAAGACCTCATCGAAGAAAGTATTATAGCGCTGCTCCGCTTGCGCATCGGCAGTATTGGCTGCCACGGCAGCTTCCAGGCGAGCATACAATTCTTCGAAGACGCTGGTCAGCTTCGACCAATCGGCCAGCAAGGCCTGCACATTCGCGGCAGATATGGGCCGCTGCTGTAAATCCTGAAAGTAGGGCGCAAAGGTGGCCCAATTCGACTCTACAATGGCTTGGGGATTTGAAGGGAGGCTGTCGAACATAATATTTCTCCGTTTTTGGGATAGACAGGCAGCGCTATCAACGATCAGCGCTGCCATGATGAAATTTTCACGCGCATGGTTCCCCCAGGAACCGGTTCAATCTACTGCTGGTTTGCGCAGATGCCAGTCCGTTGCCTGCTGGAAAACGTGCGCAGTACGCAGCAGCACTGCCTCGCCAAAATGCGGGCCCATCAACTGTATACCTACCGGCAGCCCGCGTGTATCAAAGCCAGCCGGGAATGACAGTCCGGGCACGCCCGCCAGATTGGCCGGGAGGGTGAAAACATCCTCCAGGTACATCGACAGAGGATCGTCGCCGTGCTGGCCCAGGCGGAAGGCAGTGGTCGGTGCGACCGGGGCCGCGATTACATCCACACTGGCGAAGGCCTGTTCAAAGTCCTGCTGGATCAGCGTGCGCACTTTCTGGGCCTGGCCGTAATACGCATCGTAGTACCCGGCAGAGAGCGCATAGGTGCCGAGCATGATACGGCGCTTCACTTCGGCGCCGAACCCGGAGCCGCGCGTCTTGCAGAACAGATCCAGCATGGCATCCGCTGGCTCGCGCAGCCCAAAGCGCACGCCGTCGTAACGGGCCAGGTTGGCGGACGCTTCCGCGGGCGCAATCAGGTAGTATACCGGCAGAGCATATTCGGTGTGCGGCAGGCGCACGCGCAGCACCTCAGCGCCCAGTGATTCCATCACCGCGATTGCCTGGCGGACAGTAGACTCCACATCGGCGCTGATGCCCTGGATAAAGTATTCATCCGGCACGCCGATGCGCAGGCCCTTCAGGTTCTCCGCCTGGCTGAGATCGATGGACGGTACGGGAACATCCATGCTGGTGGCATCCCGCGGGTCGGGACCTGCCATCTGCAAGAAGAGACTGGCCACATCCTTCGCGGTCAGGGCCAGAACTCCGGCAGAGTCAAGCGATGAACCATAAGCGACCAGGCCGTAGCGCGAAACCCGCCCATAGGTGGGTTTCAGCCCGGTGACCCCACAGAAAGAGGCCGGCTGGCGCACGCTGCCGCCGGTATCCGTACCAAGAGCAGCGGGGATCATCCGCGCGGCGACCGCCGCGGCGCTGCCGCCGCTGGACCCACCCGGCACGCGCTCCAGGTCCCACGGATTATGGGTAGGGCCGTAGGCGGAATTTTCGGTGGAAGACCCCATGGCGAACTCGTCGGTGTTGGTCTTCCCAACAATCACCACGCCTGCATCCACCAGGCGCTGCACCGCCGTGGCGGTAAAGGGGGAAATGTAGTTCTCCAAGATCTTCGACCCGCAGGTACAGCGCACATTCTTCACAGCCAGCACGTCTTTGATCGCTACTGGAATACCCAGCAGCGGGGGCAAACCTGCCTGAGACGAATTTGCCTCCGGGGATTTACGCCAGGCCTGCCAGCGCAGATCGGCCTCATCAGCCATGCGCAGCGCCAGATCGGGCGTTAGCGTAAGAAAGGCATGCAGGCGCGGCTCCACCCGCTCGATGCGCTCCAACGCGTTCTGCGTCAGCTCGCGGCTGGAAACCTCGCCGCTGCGCAGGGCAGCCAGCATGGCACGGACAGTAAGGTCTTCTCGAATCATCATGTAGATGAGTCCATCACCGGCGGGACGCGGAACTGGTTCTGTTCAGCGCGCGGAGCATTACGCAGCGCCTCTTCCGTCGACAATCCGGCGGCGGGCACATCCGGGCGCAGCAGGCTGCGTTTGGCCAGTACAGTGGAAGTGGGTGGAATGTGGCTGGTGTCCAGCGCCTGCAGGCGGGCGGCATAATCGAGGATATCCGAAAGCTGCTCGCGGTAGCGGGCTTTTTCATCGTCGGTCAGCTCCAGGCGAGCTAACGCTGCAATGTGTTCGACTTCTTCAATGGTCAGGCTCATGGCGTCATTATACCAAGATCGTAGATCATTTTAACAAAACCAATCAGGGTTCTCGGCTGCGGCGCACCCTGAGACGCCAACCAGCAGGAAAATCAGGGTTTAGGATTGGAGTTACGCAACTCCGGCAGGTCATTCCAGGGGCTGGTATACCACGCCAGATATTCGGCGACGTGCTCGCTCCAGTAGCTTTCCTCGTGCATGCCTTCATAAAGAATCCACTCATGCGCCACCTGATATTCAGTCAGTTTAGCTTCAAGGGCGCTGGCATAGCTGAACCAGGCATCCGACTTGCCCGAATCCATCCACACGCGGGGCAACTGATCCGGCGGAATATCCCGCAGCCAGATGGGCAGCCGGACCGGGTCCCCGCTGAATGGGGGGGTGCTGTGCATTCCAACCGCGCTGAAAAGCTCCCAGCGGGTGAAACCCAGGTGAAATGCCCAGGCGCCCCCACGAGAAAGCCCCCCAATGGCGCGGCAGGCGCGCTCCGCGCAGGTGGGGTAAGCTGCGTCAATCCAGGCAGTTAACCCATCGGTTACATCGCGATTAAAACCGGATAGGTAAATATCTTCGTATGTGTTTCTTTCCAGGGGCATAACGATCAAGAATGGGGGCGCTTTTTTCGCATTGATCAGCGCGTCGGCAGCCAGACCGATACCAATGCGTTCCCACTGGTCGTCTGTGTACGTCTGCCCGTGGATCATGTACAGCACCGGGTAGCGCGTTTCCCCTTCCATGGAGAAACAGGGGGGAAAATACACGCGAAAGGTGAATGCCGGGCGGCCCTCACGCACCACTTCTTCCATCGGCTCGATGCGCCCCTGCGTCTCCTGGCACGGCACGGCGGAGGGGCTGGGGACTGCGGTAGGCGTAAAGGTTGGCGACGGGATTGGCGTGGGGGATGGCACCTGAAACGGCGTATATGTGGCGCTGGCGGCTGTGCTCGATTGACGGACCACTTCGGTTTTCGCGGCGGTCAGGTTCTCACCAGAGAAACCATTCTGGCAGCCGATCAGGTTCAGGCTGGCGCAAAGCAGGAGAGTCGGTAATAAGCGTTTGTTCAAATTCGTCTCAACGGATAAAAAATTGCCTGAACAGCGGAAAGTGCGTTCTGGTAGGGCTTTCTCGAAACGCGTTTTCCTTGCAATTCTCGGACAAACCGATTATACTCTTGAACCGACCGGGGTGTAGCGCAGTTGGTAGCGCACCGCGTTTGGGACGCGGGGGTCGGCGGTTCGAGTCCGCCCACCCCGACAGATCGTTCATTTTCCATCGTAAAACCTGCCGAACCCTGCATCTACATGGCCCAGGCCCAATCGCGCGAGGTGCGGCATTCTTCTCAAAACAAGGTTTGACGGTTCTCTTCTATGGCAAATCCGAAGTACGATGGCGTAATTGAAGCAGTGCATTACTCGACGGATGGCCAGCTTGATTGGGCGCGGGTATATATGCGCCGCGGCCCAACCTGGAGCGATCGCATCATCCTCAAGCGCCAGGAGTTGATCGATGCTATCCGATCCGGCAAACGGATGATGATCGGGAAGCGCGTCGAATTTATGGCGGGCACCTTCGAGGTCACCAGGCTGGTACAGG
The DNA here is from genome assembly GCA_964437595.1 of uncultured Anaerolineaceae bacterium. Taxonomy (GTDB): domain Bacteria; phylum Chloroflexota; class Anaerolineae; order Anaerolineales; family Anaerolineaceae; genus DSYU01. The sequence goes on along the minus strand of CAYTHO010000029.1, from coordinate 10,458 downwards.
TGGTGGGCGCAGAAGGCCATGAAAACCTGGTCGTTTCACCCGGCACCGCGAATGGCGATCATCTGGAAGGTGCGCCTCTCCTCTAACATCGCAGCGGACTTCAAGAACGGCAACAGCGTGTCGATCCCCTTTCTTTCCATCGTCATTCCAGCCCATAATGAAGCGCTGCGTCTTCCCCCATCCCTGGTGAAAATCCAGGAATTTTTAGAGTCACAGGCCTACACCGCTGAGGTGCTTGTAATTGAAAACGGCAGCAGCGATCGGACGTTGGAGATTGCCCAGAATTTTGCCCGCGGCGCGCCGTTTCTGCGCGTGCTGCATGAAGATGCACGGGGGAAAGGCCTGGCGGTGCGGCGCGGGATGCTGGAAGCGCGCGGCGAATACCGCTTCATTTGCGATGCGGACCTATCTATGCCGATCGAACAGGTCAACCGCTTTTTACCGCCTGCCATCACCCACCCGGAAATTGTGATCGGTTCGCGTGAGGTGGCCGGGGCGGTGCGCTATCACGAGCCAGCCTACCGCCACCTGATCGGGCGCGTATTCAACACCCTGGTGCGTTGGGCGGCGCTACCCGGGCTGCAGGATACACAGTGCGGGTTCAAATGCTTCCACCACAGCGCGGCGGAGGCCATATTCCCCTTGCAAACGCTGGCGGGCATGTCCTTTGACGTTGAAGTGCTGTTCATTGCCCGCCGCATGGGGTTCAGTATTCAAGAAGCTCCCATCGACTGGTACTTCGACCCCGACAGCCGCGTGCGCCTGTTCCAGGATTCACTGCGTATGTTTTCAGACCTGATGACTATCCGGCGGAATGCACAGCAGGGACGATATGACACGCCACTTCGACCCGGCTAAAATTCCGCCCGCTCCCGACCTGTGCTACGAGAACCATCGTTGGGCCAGCGGGCTGACCCGTGTGGCTGGCCTGGATGAGGCCGGGCGCGGCGCATGGGCTGGGCCGGTCAGCGCCGGGGCGGTAATCTTGCCGCCGGGAGCGGCTATCGCCGCCAGCCTGTGTGATGTGCGCGATTCGAAGCAGATGACGCCCGCCGAGCGCGCCTGTTGGGCAACAATCATTCAAGAGCACGCGCTGGCCTGGGGGGTGGGCTTTGCATCCAACCAGGAAATCGATGCAATGGGCATCGTTCCTGCTACCCGGCTGGCGATGGCGCGCGCGCTGGCAGGGTTGGGCGAGCCCGCCGAACACCTGTTGATCGATGCTCTGCGCCTGCCGGGGACTGCTCTGCCCCAAACTCCGCTGATCAAGGGGGATGCGCGCTCGCTCAGCATCGCCGCGGCCTCGGTGCTGGCCAAGACTGCCCGCGACGCGCTGATGGTTGAGCTGGACGCTGCCTACCCGGCCTACGGTTTTGCCCGCCACAAAGGCTACGGGACCGCCAGCCACCGAGAAGCACTGCAAAGCCTGGGCCCCTGCCCCATCCACCGCTTCAGTTTTGAGCCAGTAAAAATGTGCTGATGCAAACTGCATGCAGTTCGCATCAGCACACCATTTTTATGCTTGCCTGCGCTCGCGCTTGCGCAGGTACAGCTTGGTAATCTCTTCCGCAGCCGCCGGAACCAGCGACAGGCCCAGCACAAACAGCCACTCCGTCCAGGCCAGGTAGTGCGTGTTGAAGATGGGCTGGAAGAAGGGTACGTTGATGACCAACAGCAGCAAGAATATGGACAGCCCAACCGCATACTGCATGTACTTGTTCGAGAAAATCCCCAGCCGGAATATGGAGGCGCGCTCGGACCGGACGGTGTAGGCGCGGAACAGCTCGCACAGCGAAAGGGTGACAAAGGCCATGGTTTCCGCGGTCTGCACATCGATGCCGCGCCAGTCATGCTGCAGCAGGTACAGGAAAGCATTCGCTCCGGCAGGAATGCTTTCTTCCAGGTGCCAATACAGCCCCAGCATAAACGCGCCTAAGACCGCCCCGGTCTGGGCAATGGTCTGGATGATGATACCCAACTGCATCGATCCGTTAATGATTGGCTCGCGCTTCGGGCGCGGCGGGCGCTCCATCACGTCTGGATCGCCCTTTTCCATGGCCAGGGCCAGGGCGGGGGCGCCATCGGTGAGCAGGTTGAGCCACAAGAGCTGGATAGCAGTCAGCGGGGTGGGAAGCCCGGCCAGGGTAGCCAGGAAGATGATCATGATCTCGGCTACGTTTGAAGAGAGCAGGAAGAAAACGAACTTGCGGATATTCGCATAGATGATTCTACCCTGCTCTACTGCCGCCACGATGCTGGCATAGTTGTCATCGGTGAGAACCATATCGGCGGTTTCTTTGGCTACATCTGTGCCGGTAATGCCCATCGCCACGCCGATATCGGCGCGCTTGATGGCCGGCGCGTCATTGACGCCATCGCCGGTCATGGCAACCACTTCATCATTGGCGCGCAGCGCGTCCACAATGCGCATCTTGTGCTCGGGTGAAACGCGGGCAAAGACGTCCGTCACCTGCACCTCACGGATCAGGGTGGCATCGTCCATTTCGTTCAATTCCGCGCCGGTCAACACCTTGTGGTCGTTCTGCAGCAGGCCAATGCTGCTGGCAATTGCCCGAGCGGTGTTGGGGTAATCGCCGGTGATCATCACTGTGCGGATGCCCGCGCCGCGACCCTTTTCCAGCGCCGGGCGAACTTCGATGCGAGCCGGGTCGATCATCCCCACCAGCCCGGCAAAGATTAAGTCTCGTTCCAATTCTTCGTGACCGGCCCCATCGGGTACATCAGGGACCAGACGGTAAGCCAGCCCCAGCACGCGCAGCGCATCGTGCGTCATGCTATCATTAGCTCCCAGTATCTGCTGGCGCATTTCTTCGTTCAGCGGGTTGACTTTATCATCGATGGTCTGATATTCGGTGCACAGGCGCAGCACCACATCCGGCGCGCCCTTGACCACGATGGCGCTCCATTTCTTCAATGATTCATCATGGATCGGCGAGACGTCTTCGGAGCGCGGCGCCTCAATGTTGTGAATGGTAATCATGCGCTTGCGCGCCGAGTCGAAAGGCACTTCATTCGCGCGCGGATAGGCACTGTTCAGGCTCTCTTTATAAACGCCCGCCTTGGCCGCGGCGACCAGGATGGAGCCTTCCGTGGGGTCACCCACAATGCGGTATGCTTCCCGGCCGTCCTCCTTGGACCGTTCCAACTGCGCATCGTTATTCAGCACTCCAATCCACAACGCCGTAGACAGGCCTGGGTATTGGTCCATTTGCACCGGTTTTCCGTTTATTTGAAAATTACCTTCTGGGGTGTAACCGCCGCCGGTGATTTCGGTGAAGGTACCGTCCACCCACATGCGGGTGACGGTCATCGCATTTTGGGTCAGCGTGCCGGTCTTATCGGAGCAAATGACTGAGGCGGAGCCAAGCGTCTCAACGGAAGCCAGCCGCCGGATCAGCGCATGCCGCCGGACCATCTCGCGCATGCCCAGCGCCAGGCTGATGGTAACCACTGCCGGGAGGCCTTCCGGCACAGCCGCAATAGCCAGGCTGACGGCGATCATAAACGTGTCAACGATGGCCTCTGCTGAAAAGTTGCTGCGCAGCAGGCCCACCAGGAAGACCAGTGCGCAAATTGCCAGCGCGCCATAACCGAGCAATTTGCCTAACTGCTCCAGGCGCTGCTGCAGGGGCGTTTCTTCGGCTTCTACCAGTTGGAGCATATCGGCGATCAGGCCAAGCTGCGTGCGCATGCCGGTGGAGACCACAATACCGCTGCCGCGCCCGTAAGATATCACCGTCCCCATAAAGGCCGTATTCTTGCGGTCACCCAACGAAGCATTTTGATCTAATATAGAAGCCGCGCTTTTCTGCACCGGGACTGATTCGCCGGTAAGCGCGGCTTCTTCTACACGCAGGTTTACCGCCTCTACGAGGCGCATATCCGCTGGAACATAGTTGCCGGCCTCCAGGAAGACGATGTCTCCAGGCACCAACTCACTGGCCGGGACACTGACGCGGTGACCATCGCGCAGTGTCTGCGCTTCTGGCGAAGCCAGCTTTTTCAAGGCAGCCAGCGCTTCTTCCGCCCGGCTCTCCTGAATCACACCCAAAACGGCATTGAGCACCACAATCAACAGAATCGCCCCCGCTTCAACAAAGTCCCCCAGGATCGCGGAAATGACCGAGGCAACGATCAGCAAAATGACCACAAAACTATTTAACTGATCGATTACCATCTTAAAGAAGGTCGGTCGGGGCTTCTCTTTAAGCTCATTCCGTCCAAACTGCTGCAAACGACGAGCGGCTTCTTCTTTCGTCAGGCCCGACTTTTGCTGCGTCTCCAGCACTTTGAACACTTCTTCCGTGCTCATCGCGTGCCACACAATGGACAAGTCCTTATCGTTTAATCCTTTGTCCGGATTTTGGCCAACGGTCATGAATGGTATCCTCGCAACGTGGAATAAAATGGCTATAATCGTTTTACCGAGACATCACACAGCACGAACCCCAGATAATATGGGGTTCTTTTCTTGACTGCGGTTCCGGGAAAAATTCACAGCCGAGTATAAACCAGTTTGTCCCTAGCTGTAAGGGAATTTACTCTGGAGCGATGACCGTTCCAGCCGGGATGATGGCATTCTTGGGGATCACCACAATACCGTCCTGGATGACCCAGTTTTCCGTTTCAATGTCCGTTCCCCTGGGGAAGGGTTTGATGACCACATTGTCGCCCAGGCTGGCGTTTTTATCAATAATCGCGCCATCGATGTAACAGTTCCGCCCAATGCCGATCGGCGCGGAACTGGGGATACCTTCGATATCATCGGCTGGCCGTTCGTAATAATCCGCGCCCATCACAATGGTATTGAACACCTGCGTACCGCCCTCAATCTGGCTGCGCAGGCCGATCACCGAATGGCGGATCTCGACCTTTTTTATCAAGCAGCCATCCGCAATGACCACTTCTTCAAAGATGCCGTTTTCAACGATGGAGCCGGGCAAGTAGCGCGCGCGGCTGTAAATGGGGTTGTCGCGATCATAGAAACGGAAGGGCGGATTAGGTACCGTCAGGGCCAGGTTCGTTTCATAAAACGAGCGAATTGTCCCAATATCGGCCCAGAAACCTTCGAAGTTATATCCGAACACCTTATGATTGTCGATGGCGTAGGGGATAACCTGCCCGCCAAAGTCATCGAAATTCTTACTTTCCAGCAGCTCGATGAGCAGCTTTGTCCGGAACAGGTAGATTCCCATGGAAGCCAGGTAAGGCCGTTCCGTATCATCCAGACTGACCATTTCATCCAACAGGCTGGCCGTTTTGGGTTTTTCGGCAAAACGGGTGATACGGCAGTACTCATCACGCTTCAAAATACCCAGGCGGGTGGCTTCTTCCCGTGTAGTCGGCTGGACCGCCACGGTAATATCGGCATCGTTTTCCCAGTGAAAATTCGCCAATGCCGCATAATCCATACGGTACAAATGATCCCCGGAAAGGATCATGATAAAAGGCGCGCGCGCCGATTTGATTTCAAACAACTGCTTACGCACCGCATCCGCCGTGCCCTGGTACCAATCGGCATTGGACAGAGTCTGTTCCGCGGCCCAAATCTGCACCCAACCAGGGGTAAATTTGTGGAAATTATAAGTGTTAGAAATATGGCGATGCAGGGATACGGAATTAAACTGGGTCAGGACAGCAATGTGGAATATTCTCGAGTTGATACAGTTGCTGATGGGAATGTCGATCAGGCGATATTTCCCGCCCATGGGAACAGCCGGTTTCGAGCGAAACTTGGTTAATGGGTACAGGCGGTTACCCCGCCCGCCACCCAAAATAACCGCCAGAACGTTCTCCATTGTTGGCATATTCAGCTCCTAATTTTGAACCGTTTCTAGAATCACTTGCGCGGCTGGCACTCTCTATATTTGTATTCATTATACTATCGGGGTAGAAAAAAGATAGCGGGTACAGAATATCATAAAAGCGATGGCAAAAAGCGCGAGCGGAAGACGGTTCGCGCCACTCTATGATAAAATTGTCGCGAGCAGCGGATATCTGCGCACGAATCCATGCGCTAAAGGTAAAAAAATCCTCCCCGATTGGATAATCAGAGAGGAAAGTGATGAAGAGGTGATGCCGAAGGTGGGAATCGAACCCACACTCCTTACGGAACACGATTTTGAGTCGTGCGCGTCTGCCAGTTCCGCCACTCCGGCGCAAGATAAGTATATCTAAATATCCTCGAAGGGTCAAGGTAAGAGGGTTTTCCCATGCGACTAGGAATCATCGGTCTCCCCCAGACTGGTAAAACGACATTATTCAACGCGCTGACGCGCGGCACGCAGCCCACCGGCGCGGCATCCGGCAAGATTGAAGTGCACACCGCAGTTGTGGATGTTCCCGATCCCCGGGTAGATCGCCTGTCGGCGATGTTCAAACCCAAAAAGACAATTTACGCCAAAGTCACCTATGCCGACATTGCCGGGTTAGATGGCTCAGCAGGGAAGAGCGGCATCTCTGGGACACTGCTCAACCAGCTTACTCAGATGGACGGGTTCATCCACGTTATCCGCGTGTTTGAAGATGAAAACGTAGCCCATCCATCGGGCAGCATTGATCCCGTGCGCGATATCCAGACGATGGACAGCGAGTTTATCCTCAACGATCTGATCGCCGTGGAGCGCAAGCTGGAGCGCCTGGCAGAAGAGCGTAAAAAAGGCGGCGGGCGCGACAAAGCCACCATCGAGCACGAGATTGTTCTGTTCGAGCGCATGCACCAGGCCTTGAATCAGGAAATTCCCCTGCGCGATGTTGAGATTTCCGCTGAAGAAGAAAAAGCCTTCTCGGGATTTGGCTTTCTTACCCGCAAACCCATTCTAATCGTGCTCAACCTCTCGGAGGGGCAGAAGGCGCCCACCATTGACTATCCGCACCAGCACAGCCAGGTGGTGGCGCTGCAGGGCAAGTTGGAAATGGATATTGCCCAGCTCCCCGCTGATGAGATGGAAATGTTCCTGCAGGAGTACGGCATCGAAGAGCCCAGCTTGAACCGCATGATCCGCCTGTCCTACGATCTGCTCGGTTTGCAGTCTTTCTTCACCGTTGGCCCGGATGAATGCCGCGCCTGGACCGTGCAGCGCGGGGCCGCCGCGCCCGAGGCCGCCGGCGTGATCCACACCGACCTGCAGAAGGGCTTTATCCGCGCCGAGGTGGTTCACTATGACGACCTGATCAGCCTGGGCGGCATGAACGAGGCCAAAGCCCATGGAAAGTTCCGCCTGGAAGGCAAAGAATACGTGGTTAAAGATGGCGATATTCTGAATATCCGCTTCGCTGTATAATGGTGCCCGCATGGAATTTGAACCCGTTATTGGTTTAGAAGTTCACGCCGAACTGCTGACTCGCTCCAAAATGTTCTGCGCCTGCCCGGTGGTCGATTCCACCCAGGCAGAACCGAACGTGGCCGTTTGCCCGGTATGCAGCGGGCTGCCCGGCGTTCTGCCGGTGATCAACGAACAGGCCGTGGCCTACGGGACCAGGGTGGCCCTGGCGCTGGAATGCGAGGTTGCTCAAACCAGCATCTTCGCCCGCAAAAATTATTTCTACCCCGACCTGCCCAAAGGCTACCAGATTTCGCAGTACGAGTATCCGCTGGCCGAGCGTGGCCGGCTGCGCATCCAGACGTCTCAGGGCGAGCGCGAGATTCGCATCCGCCGCGTGCACCTGGAAGAAGATACTGGCAAGCTGACCCACGTAGAAAAAGGCTGCGGCGAGCCTGCCCGGTCTGGCGCTGCTCCGCAGAACGGGGCAGAGTCCTATTCACTGGTTGACCTAAACCGGGCGGGCGTGCCGCTGCTGGAGATCGTCTCCGAACCGGATATGCATACTCTGGAAGAGGTGCGCGCGTATGCCGAGGGACTGCGCTCCATCCTGCGCTGCCTGGGAGTCAACACCGGCGATATGGAAAAAGGCGTCATCCGCTTCGAAGCGAATGTCTCCGTCCGTCCGGTTGGCAGCGTCACCCTGGGCACGCGGGTAGAAATCAAGAACCTCAACAGCTTCCGCGCCTTGGAGCGAGCCAGCGCTTACCAGATCGAGCAGCAGATTGCCCAGATCCGCGCCGGAAAAGCTATCGCCCAGGAAACGCTGGGGTGGGATGAGGCGCATGGGGTCACCTATTCGCAGCGCAGTAAAGAGGAAGCCCACGACTACCGCTACTTCCCCGAACCCGACCTGCCGCCGCTGGTGGTTGAGCCGGAATGGATCGAGCAAATCCGCGCCGAACTGCCCGAGCTGCCCTACGCCCGCGCCAGGCGATTCGTCGAGCAGTACGAGCTGAGCAGCGCCGATGCCAACCTGCTGGCCAGCGAACGAGCCGTGGCTGATTATTTTGAAGCCGCGCTGTCTGCTGGATTCAACGGCGGAAACGAGACCAGCACCCCACCCCGCATGGTCGCCAACTGGATTACCGGCGAGATTTTCGGCTGGCTCAACCAGACCGGCAAAACGTTCCAGGATGTGCGCGTATCACCATCCGGGCTGGCCGAGCTGCTGCGCCTGGCAAAACGCGAGATCAACCTGAACACGGCCAAGGGCGTGCTGGCAGAGATGCTGAACACCGGCAAGAGCGCCGCGCAGATTGTCCAGGAACGCGGGCTGCGGCAAATTTCGGATACATCTTTCATCGCCGGACTGGTGCAGACCGTGCTGCAAGATCACCCACAGGAGCTGGCCAGCTACCTGGGTGGGAAAGAAACGCTATCCGGCTGGTTCTTTGGGCAAGTGATGCGCGCCGCCAAGGGGCAGGCCAACCCGCAGGTGCTGCGCGGAGAATTGGATCGTCAGCTAAACGCGCTCAAAAAATGAGCCCCAAATGTTCCAGCCGCCGCCAGTGAGAATATCGAATCTCGTTTGTTGGGTACTAGTTGTCATACAATTGGGGAGAGTCATCACAATCGAAAACGAGTTTCATCATATTGACGCGGCGGGTTGATTCTGCTACCCTATTAAATGCATAAAAGAAATCCGGAATGGCGGGTAGCGAATCCAGTGGATATCAACTCGACACACAAACGGAAACATGGCGGGCACTGACCGGTAGTGCCCGCTTATATTTTGCGTTTCCAACCAACCTTTCCTTTTATTCAAAACAGGAGAACCAATGGCTTCTACAACCAATGCTTTTGAAATGGCACAGCGGCAGTTTGACCATGTGGCCGAACTGCTGAAACTCGATCCACAAGTGGCCGAGTTCCTGCGCTGGCCTATGCGCGAGTATCATTTCCGCATCCCGGTCCGCATGGACGATGGTACGATACGCGTTTTCGAAGGCTTCCGGGTCCAGCACAACGACTCACGAGGTCCAAATAAGGGTGGGATCCGCTTCCACCCGGCTGAAACCATCGACACCGTGCGCGCGCTGGCAATGTGGATGACGTGGAAATGCGCCGTGGCCGATATCCCGCTGGGCGGCGGTAAGGGCGGCGTGATCGTCGACCCGGCCACCCTGTCGACCAGTGAAAAAGAACGCCTGGTGCGCGGTTATATCGACCAAATCTGGAGCAACATCGGCCCCCGCCAGGACGTTCCCGCGCCGGATGTTGGCACAACGCCGCAGATGATGGGCTGGATGATGGATGAATACTCCAAGCTTTCCGGCCAGTACACGCCGGGCGTAATCACCGGCAAGCCAGTGGGCGGCGGCGGTTCTCTGGGCCGCACCGAAGCCACCGGCTACGGCGTGATCTACACCGTCCGCGAAGCGATGAAACACATGGAGATCGATTCGACCAAAGCCACCGCAGCCGTGCAGGGCTTTGGCAATGTGGCCCAGTATGCTGCCATTGGTTTCATCGAGCAGTTGGGAGGCAAAGTGGTATGCGTCTCTTACTGGGATCGGGAAGATCGAAAATCCTACACCGTCAGTAAAGAAGATGGCGTTGATCCCCGCTTCTTGATGACCATCACTGACCAGTACGGGTCGGTCGACAAGAAAAAGGCGAAAGATGCCGGTTATCGCATTGAGGATGGCGGCGAGTGGATCAAGAAAGAGGCTGATGTGTTGATCCCTGCTGCACTGGAAGGCCAGATTAACGCCGACACAGTGGGGCTCATCCACCCGCGCGTCCGCCTGATCGCCGAGGGCGCCAATGGCCCCACCACCCCCGAGGCCGACGAGGTTATCAAGCAGCGCGGTATCTTTGTCATTCCCGACTTCCTGTGCAATTCGGGCGGGGTTATCACCTCTTACTTCGAAGGCGTGCAGAATGACATGAACTTCTACTGGTCCAAGGACGAAGTCATGGAACGCCTCGATCACCGCATCACCGTTGCTTTCCACAGCGTGCTAGAGATGTCCCTCAAGGAAAACGTCAATATGCGCGATGCGGCTTACATGGTCGCGATCGATCGCGTGGTCAAGGCCATGCAGCTGCGCGGCTGGATATAAGATCCCAATTTCCCGACACAAAAAACCTCCCGGCGCCGGGAGGTTTT
>CAYTHO010000028.1:0-59360 GCA_964437595.1 uncultured Anaerolineaceae bacterium | reverse complement strand
AATGCTGTTTTTTGACGTTTAAAGCACTTTGCCCGCTGATTGCACAAAACTTACGTTAATGAAATCCTGGCAGAGCTGCTTTCCGGGCTGCGTTCTGTGCTTGGAGATCGGTTTTTGGGCCTGTATCTTTATGGTTCCCTGGCCTGGGGAGATTTTGACCCGCTGCGCAGTGATATCGATTTCCTGGTGGTTACACGGGATGTAATACCTGCAGAAACATTGATCACCCTGAAAGCCATGCACGCGCGGATTACAAACTCCGGCATGGTCTTTGCTAAACGTATTGAAGGGGTTTATATTCCGATAGACCGGCTGCCTCGCTATGAGCGTGAAAGAGCTGTCCATCCCTGTTTGTGCTGCGGCGGGGAATTTTATGGTGAGGCGCAGCAGGACCGGGATTGGATCATCCAGCGTTATGTGCTCCGCGAACGTGGAGTAATTATTGCTGGTCCGCCGATCAGCAAATTCATTGAGCCTGTCTTAGCAGATGACTTACGCGGTGCGGTTCGCGGGTTTGTGCTGGATTGGTGGGCTCCCATGCTCGAGCAGCCTGACCGCCTGCGCGACCGGGCATATCAGGCGTACGCGATATTGACTTTCTGCCGGGTGCTGTACACGCTGCATTTCGGCGAAATTGGCTCGAAGGCGGTTTCGGCCCGTTGGGTTCAGGAAAACGGTTACCCGGAATGGAGGGGCTTGATCGGATGCGCCCAGGCATGGCCAGATGAACCCCAGCCGGATGCATTTGATCAGACGGTGGGACTGCTGCGGTATGTCGTAGATCGAGTTTCCAGTCACGGAGGTGGTAATGCGCATTGAAGGCCCTTATTTTAAGGACGACTATGGCCGCACGCTTATGCTGCGTGGGGTTAACCTGGGAGGAAGCAGTAAGGTGCCATTTCTGCCGTACGGCGCCACCCATGTCCGAGAAGGCTTTTTCGATCATCACCACCTATCATTTGCGGGCAGGCCTTTCCCATTGGCTGAGGCAGATGAACATTTTCGGCGCCTGCGCGAATGGGGAATAACATTCATCCGGTTCCTGGTAACCTGGGAGGCCATTGAACACGCCGGACCCAATATCTATGATGAGGGTTATCTTGACTACATTCGGGCAATTGTAAAAAAAGCCGGCGAATATGGTATTGAGATGTTCATCGATCCACACCAGGATGTTTGGAGCCGCTTTTCTGGTGGGGATGGCGCGCCTGGCTGGACGCTGGAAGCGGTTGGCCTGGACATGACTCATTTCGCGGAAACCGGTGCCGCCATTGTGCATGCCACTTACGGCGATCCTTTTCCGCGCATGGTCTGGCCTACCAACGGCAGCAAGCTGGCCGCGGCAACCATGTTTACCCTGTTTTTTGGTGGGAATGACTTTGCGCCAAAAACAAAGGTGGATGGTGAGCCTGTCCAGGAGTTCTTACAACGGCATTATCTTAAGGCTGTCCGGCAGGTTGTGGAGCGGCTGCATGACCTGGATAACGTGGTGGGCTATGATACGATGAACGAGCCGCTGCCCGGTTATATTGGATGGAAGAATCTCAACATGGTTGGTGGCAAGGTGCAGTTGGGAGAATGCCCAACACCATATCAGGCGATGCTGCTAGGGGAAGGGATTCCTCAGCAGGTGGGCGTCTGGGCCATGGGGCTGACTGGATTCCGGCGCACCGGAACAAAGCTGGCGAATGAAAAGAAGATCCGCGCCTGGAAAGATGGATATACCTGTATCTGGCGTGAGCATGGGGTGTGGGATTTGGATCAACACGGCAATCCTCAACTGCTCAAGCCCCACTATTTTTCGAAAGTCAATGACAGGGTGGTGAATTTCAATCAGGATTATTACTACCCCTTTGCGAAGCGGTTTGCTCAGGCAGTACGGGCCATTGATCCAGAAGCGTTTATCTTCATTGAAAGCGATGCCGGTAGCCTGCCGCCGCATTGGGAAACTGAAGATCGGGATCATCTGGTCTTCGCTCCACACTGGTATGATGGTTACACCCTGATCAGCAAAACGTTCAATCGATTCCTGGCTGCCGATGCCCGGACTTCGAAACCAGTCTGGTTGCCAGGTAATATTCGGAATTCTTTTGCCGATCAGCTAGCTTACTTCAAGGAGGGCTCAAAGGAGCGTTTGGGCGGTGCGCCGGTTTTGTTAGGCGAGTTTGGCATACCCTTTGACATGGAGAATAAAAAGGCATTTCGCACCGGCAGTTTCCAAAAGCAAGCCCAGGCGCTTGACCGGACTTTCCAGGCACTGGAAGCCAATTTAATGAACGGCACGCTATGGAATTACACCGCCGATAATACCAACGAACGGGGCGACCAGTGGAATGACGAGGATTTGTCCATTTTCTCCCGCGACCAGCAAGCAAGTCCGGAAGATATTTCGTCGGGCGGGCGGGCTTTAGCAGCCGTAGTTCGGCCTTACCCGGTAGCTACCGCCGGAGAGCCGCTGCACTTGGAGTTCAACGTAAGAGATCGCATTTTTGATTTCACGTTCCGCCATGACGCGGCGGTGACTGAACCAACCGTGATCTTTGTACCTCGCCTGCAGTATCCGCATGGCATTTCGGTTGAAATTAGTGATGGCCGATACGAGATACCGGCGGCTGACCAAAGGCTGCTGTACTGGCATTCGCCCGACCAGCCGGAGCACAGCATCCAAATAACGGCGGCCCATCCCTAAATTCAATAAGAATTCATGCTATAAAAGCTATACCAGATGCCTGAAACTTTGTACAATATAAGAAAATCATCATTAGGAGAGAACAGAATGACAGATCTATATCAACCAAAACCTGAGCATAAATTTACATTTGGTTTGTGGACGGTAGGAAGTGAAGGTGGGGATCCATTTGGTGACCCAGTGCGCGAACCGCTTGGACCAGTGAACATCGTCCATTTACTCGCGGAAGCCGGCGCGTACGGGGTGAATTTCCATGATAATGACCTGATCCCGATTGATGCGACCCCGGCGGAACGCGCGAAAATCGTAAAAGATTTTAAGAAGGCACTGGCCGAAACGGGTCTAGTTGTGCCGATGGCGACCACGAATTTATTCACCAACCCGGTGTTCAAAGATGGCGCCTTTACGGCGAACGATCCGCAGGTGCGCGCGTATGCGCTGCAGAAAACAATGCGCGCTATCGACCTGGGCGTAGAACTTGGAGCAAGCGTGTACGTCTTCTGGGGCGGGCGTGAAGGCGTGGAGACAGACGCTTCGAAGAACCCCCTGGAAGCCGGAAAGCGCTTCCGCGAGGCCCTCAACTTCTTGTGCGATTACGTGATTGACCAGGGCTATCATTTGAAGTTCGCCCTCGAAGCCAAACCAAACGAACCGCGCGGCGATATCTACCTGCCTACCACCGGCGCGATGCTGGGCTTTATTTCCACGCTGGATCATGCTGAAATGGTCGGTGTGAATCCGGAATTTGCGCATGAAACGATGGCCGGTCTCAACTTTGTTCACGCGGTAGCCCAGGCATGGGATGCGGGAAAGCTGTTCCATATTGACTTGAATGATCAGGTCATCGGGCGATATGATCAGGACCTGCGCTTTGGTTCGGTAAGCCTCAAACCGGCCTTCTTCCTGGTGAAATTCCTTGAGGATGTGGGTTATAGCGGCAGCCGCCATTTCGACGCGCACGCATATCGCACGGAAGGCCCGCAGGGCGTGAAAGATTTCGCGGCGGGCTGCATGCGCACTTACTTGATCCTCAAAGAGAAGGCACGCCGCTTCAATGAGGATAAGGAGATCCAGGCGCTGTTAAAAGAAATCAATGCCGATAATGGCGATTTGTCGGTTTACCAGGGCAAGTATTCACGTGATAAGGCGGAAGGACTCAAGGCAAAGGAATTCGACCGGGTTGGTCTTGCCAAACGCGGGATGATGTACGAGCGGTTAGATCAGTTGACCATCGAGGTACTGCTGGGCGTTCGCTAAACGCGAACAATTGCAAGCATAATCAATGGCGCCAGGGCATTGCCCCTGGCGCTATGTTATTTCGCGCTTATCGCGGATTTTGGCCTCGTCGAGCACTAGGCCGAGGCCGGGAAGTTCGGGCAGCGCGATAGATCCATTCACCGGGCGGTATACAGGTTTGTGGAAGAACTGTTTGGATTCCTGGTGCTGGATGAGGTATTCCACCATGGGCACGACCCCTGGAGATTGGGCGGCGGCAACATGCAGGGCCGGCAGAAGCGAATGCCCGTGGGCGACCACCGGGATGTTATAGGATGATGCCAGCGAGCAGATCTTGATCTGCTCGGTGATGCCTCCTGTCCAGTCCGGATCGGCCTGGATATAGTCTACGGCATGGTTTGCGAGCAGTTCTTTCACCTGCCAACGAGTGTATACATGCTCGCCGGTCGCCAGCGGCACACCGCTAGCCGCGCGGATTTTTGCCAGGCTGCCAACCCGTTCGGGCGGCACAGGCTCTTCTACCCACATGGGGTGGATCGGAGCCAGGCGTTTACCCATTTCAATGGCATAAGGTTCATCCCAGCCCATGTAGGCATCAAAAGCCAGGGGGTAGGTGTCGCCGACTGCAGCGCGGACGGCGGCGGCCATGGATAGGTTCTTTTCCATTCCAACAGCACCATCGCCTGGACCGTAACGGAAGAACCATTTCTGCGCTGTATAACCCATATGCTGGTATTCTCGGGCGGTGTCTGCCGCGTGCTGCGGATCAACCGATGCGCCTAACAGGCTGGCGTAGGCCGGGATGGTGGGACGAGTTGGTCCGCCCAACAGCCTGTATACGGGTTGATCCAGGTATTTGCCGCGTAAGTCCCAAAGCGCACAGTCGACAGCGGAAAGGCCGGTAAGGAAGAACCCCGATCGCCCGTGACGGTGCAGGCGCAGCATCTGGTCGTGAAGCAGCTCGGTGGCGAGCGGATCACGCCCCAACAGGTAAGACGCAAGAATACTGCGAATGACGAATACCTGAGGATCTTCGATAGGGCCAAATACACCGGATAAGCCGTTGTCTGTAAAGATTTCTACGTATTTTTCCCGGCGTGATGCTCCGGGTTGGATGGAAAAATCAACGTGGACGTTAAATTCAGGGTAAATATCAAGCTGCGTGGCCTGGCGGTCACCCGGAGGGTAGGTTGGACCATCCCACTGACCGCTGAGTTCAAAAAGCGAGACTTGCGTTATTTTCATCGTATATTTTCCTCTTTAGATATTGTATGCCTTTAAAAACGAGAAACACAGCCAGATCCTTATGGTTTTTCCTGCGCAGGGCGCCCGCGGGATTGAGGGCTTTGGGGATATGCATCGGGCCAGTCGCAAGATAGAAGCAATTTTCGGCTTATAATTCTTTTCTATGACGAGACAACCCCCAGAATTCCTTCTCAAGAGCATCTTTGGTTACGATCAGTTTAAGCCGCTTCAGCGAGAGATCATAGAGAATGTGCTTCAGCGGCGCGATACGCTGGTGGTAATGCCCACCGGAAGCGGAAAATCACTATGCTATCAGATCCCCGCGCTGATTTTTCCCGGGCTGACTGTGGTCGTTTCACCGCTGATTGCGTTGATGCAGGATCAGGTAACCCAATTAAGAGAACTGGGGGTCCCCGCACTGTTTCTCAACAGTTCGCTGGCACCAGACGAGTACCGTGAGAATACGGCTCAGATGCGCAGCGGTAAGGTGAAGTTATTGTATGTGGCACCAGAGACGCTGATGATGCAGCGTACCTTTGACCTGCTAGCAAGTGTTCAGGTGGACTGCCTGACGATTGACGAAGCGCACTGCATCTCAGAATGGGGGCACGATTTTCGCCCTGAATACCGCCAATTGGTGGCAGCGCGCGAGCGCCTGGGGAATGTGGCATGCATGGCGCTCACGGCAACTGCCACACCGCGGGTCCGGGAAGATATTCGTGCCAGCCTGAACTTTTCGGAATTGAACGAGTTCATCGCCAGCTTCAATCGTGAGAATTTGTTGATCGAAGTAGCCGCGAAAGCGAATCCTTTCGAGCAAACCCTGGCCTTCCTGCGGCGGTACCCTGGGCAGTCAGGGATTATTTACTGCTTTTCCCGGAGACAGGTGGATGATCTTGCCACTGCGCTGGCTGCGCGGGGATACTCCGTGCGGCCCTACCACGCGGGTCTGGAAGATACGGAACGGCGGAGAAACCAGGAGCTGTTTATCCGCGATGACGTGCAGATCATCGTGGCGACCATTGCGTTTGGAATGGGAATCAACAAGCCGAATGTGCGATTCATATTACACTATGATTTGCCAAAGAGCATCGAGGGGTATTACCAGGAAATTGGGCGTTCCGGGCGGGATGGTCTGCCCGCGCACTGCTTGCTGCTGTACAGTTACGGTGATATTCAGAAATTGAAGTATTTTATCGATCAAAAGGATGGTCTGGAGCGGCAGGTAGCTTACGAGCATCTCAATGCGCTGACTCGCTACGCTGACAGTGATATTTGCCGGCGAGTACCACTTCTGAGCTATTTTGGCGAGAAGTTTACCACAGAAAACTGCGGCATGTGTGATAACTGCCTGTCAGGAGAGAAAGAGAAAGTCGATATAACGATTCCGGTGCAGAAGTTTCTCTCGTGCGTGAAGCGCACAGGGGAGCGTTTCGGCATGGCGCATGTGACGGATGTGCTGCTCGGCTCGGAAAACCAAAGGGTGTTGAAATATGGCCATCAGAGCGTCAGCACGTATGGAATTGGCAAAGAACTGACTCGCGACCAATGGATGTTGGTTGCGCACCAGTTGATTCAAAAGGACCTGCTGAGCCAGGACGAACATGGGAGCCTGGGTTTGACCCAGAGGGCGTATGAGGCTTTGAAGAACCGTGAAACCATTTTGGGGGTTCTTGAAAAACCCGAGCCAGCCGGAAGCGCCGGGAAACCTGCGCATGACCGCGACCTGTTTGAAATTCTCAGAAGCAAACGTAAAGAGCTGGCAGATAAGGCGGGGATCCCTCCGTATGTGATTTTCTCAGACCGCACGCTGGTGGAAATGGCAACCTATTATCCCCTGAGTCTCGACCGTATGCTGGAAATGAACGGGGTGGGAACAGTGAAACTTCAGCGATATGGATCGATCTTCCTGGATCTCATTCAAGCGTACTGCAGCCATCGTGGGATTGCTGAAAAGCCCAAGCCTAGCGATAAAGGCAATGGCCGCGCGAACCAGCCAGAAGGGGAAGGAAATTTACCCGGAGCGAATCGACTCCGGCATACCGTTGTGGCAGAAGCGTATAATGCCGGAAAGTCGTTCTATGAGCTAGTGGAGGAATACCGGGTAAAGCCGGTTACGATTATTGATCACCTGACCCGCTACTTGCTGGAGGGTAACCGCTTACGCCCCGCCGAGGATGTGCGCAAGCTCTCGAAACTTTCTGAGATGGCACAGGAGACGGTGCTGTCAGCGCTTGCTTCAGAAGGCACGGATTACCTGCGCCCGGTATATGACCGGTTAAATGGCGCGATCTCTTTTGAGGAAATCAAGATATTGAGGCTGTATTTCCTCAGCCTTTCTCATTAGAGAAACTGTACGGAACAAGAATGTGATGAGTTACGATCCGGGCTTTACTGGCTGCGCTTTCCAGATTTCATTGCAGTACTGCTGGATGGCCCGGTCTGAGGAGAAGAACCCGCACCGCGCCGTATTGAGGATGGACATTCGTGTCCAGGCTTCTCGATCCCGGTACATGCGGTCGACATCGTCCTGGCGGATGATGTACGCCGGAAAGTCCACCAGGTGCAGGTATGTATCTCGCATCAGCAAATCGTCGACGATTGGGCGGAACAGATCGGGGCTGCCGTGCGCGAACAGGCCAGAAGAGATGGCATCTAACGCGGCTTTCAATTCTGGGTTGCGCAGGTATTCTTCGATCGGTTTATAGTTACCTGCCTTTAGGGCCAGCACTTCGGGCGTGGTCAGGCCGAACAGGAAGAAATTCTCCGCGCCAACCCGGTCACGGATTTCGATATTTGCCCCATCCAGTGTACCGATGGTCACAGCCCCGTTGAGGGCGAATTTCATGTTGCCCGTTCCAGATGCTTCAAACCCTGCCAGGGAGATCTGCTCCGATAAATCCGCGGCTGGATAGATTTTTTCTCCCATCGTAACGTTGAAGTTCGGCATGAATACGACTTTCAGGCGGTCGGCAACGTCTTTGTCCTGGTTGACGACGTCCGCGATGGAGTTGATCAGCTTGATGATGAGTTTCGCCATGCGGTAACCTGGCGCCGACTTTGCGCCAAAGATAAAGGTGCGCGGAACCAGATCTAGCCCGGGGTCCGCTTTCAGCCGCTGGTACAGCGAGATGATGTGTAGTGCCTTGAGCAGCTGGCGCTTGTACTCGTGGAGGCGCTTCACCATAACATCGAACATCGAGTCGGGGTTCACGACAATACCCGTCCGGTCAAGGATGAGGGCAGAGAGGTCCACCTTGTTCTGCCGCTTTATTTCCTGCCAGTTCTTGCGGAACTCAGGATCTTGCACATATGGCTCGAGCCCACGCAACGCTTCCAGATTATTCGGCCAATCGCTGCCGACCTTTTGTGTGATGAGGTCGGACAAGCGCGGATTTGCAAGACGCATAAAGCGGCGCGGAGAAACCCCATTGGTTTTGTTGTTAAATTTCTCTGGCCACATTGCATAGAAATCGCGCAGCACCTGTCGCTTGAGCAGGTTTGTATGTAGCTCTGCTACGCCATTGATGGAGTAGCAAGCATGGGCAGCCAGAAAAGCCATACGAACGGATCTTTCTGGCTGTTCTTCAATGATCGACATCCGGGCTAAACGGTCCTTATCTCCGGGGTAGCGGGCGCTCACTTCATCTAGCAGCCGCCGGTTGATTTCATAGATGATCTCAAGATGGCGAGGAAGCAAACGTTCGAAGAGCGATACGGGCCATTTTTCAAGCGCTTCGGGCATCAATGTGTGGCAAGTGTAAGCGAATACCTGGTTGGTGATATTCCAGGCTGTTTCCCATGACTGATCATATTCATCGATAAGCAGGCGAATCAGCTCTGGTATGACTATCACGGGGTGGGTGTCGTTGAGCTGAATCACCACATTGTCAGAGAAGGATTGCCAGTCTTCATTAAACGTGCGAAACCGGCGGATAATATCTTTAAGAGAACAGGAAGCAAAGAAATACTCCTGCTTAAGGCGCAGTTCGCGTCCCTGAGGCGTATTGTCATTGGGATAAAGCACCTTGCTGATGTTCTCTGAGCGAATTTTTTGCTCGGCGGCGCGGGCGTAATCTCCAACATCGAAGAGCTGGAAGTCAAATTCCCGGCTGGCTTTCGCCCGCCATAAGCGGATCATATTCACCGTCTCCGTGCCATATCCTGGAACCAGGGTATGGGCGGGCTCTCCCAAAACAGTATCGCCGGGTATCCAACGTGCTCTGTATCGTCCATTCGCATCTGTGTAGTGATCGACGTAGCCCCCAAACCCAACCTCGAAGCGGTTATCGGGCTGGGGAAACTCCCAGGGGTTCCCATAGTACAACCACTCGTCTGGACTTTCAACCTGCCATCCGTCCTTAAAGGACTGCTTGAAAATGCCAAACTCGTAATTTATGCCATAGGCCACGGATGGAATATTAAGAGTAGCGAGAGAGTCGAGATAACAGGCTGCAAGCCGCCCGAGGCCGCCATTGCCAAGGGCAGGCTCGGGTTCAATGTTAATCAACTCATCCAGATTGGATCCTAATTCGGAAAGGGCCTGTCTGGCGATCTCCGTCATACCCGTATAGAGCAGGTTCTGAGTAATCTGCCGGCCGAGCAGGTATTCAGCGGATAGGTAGTAAACAAATTTTGGGCGTTTCTCCACATACCGGTCGATGGTTTTACGCCAGCGATCGATCAGAATGTCTCGAACGGTGTATGCCAGTGCCACATAAATATCATACGACCCGGCAGTGTAAGCTCCCTGTCCGCGAGCATAATAGAGATTGTCTACTAGTGCTTGCTTGAATGTTTCTACCGTTTGTTTGCTGCGCCCGTTTGCAGGTTGGCGAGCCAGCATGTGCCCGTTTCGATTTTTGGATGGCAAGAGAAACCTCCCGATTACTGTGAAACACCAGATGCTGCAGCTTTTTGTATGTATACGTACCTTATGGCGTTTTACATAATCCGATATTACCACGGAATTTTAAGGCTAAACCTTACTAAGCCTTGAAATTACTATTTTGTCGATTGCAGAAATTCAAGATAAGATTGCGATTATGCAGCGTTAAACTTTAACCGTAATATAATGCACATGGAAATTCGCCCCTGTGCGTTCGATTTTCTTCACTACCCAGATCGGCCTTTTCTCACGCTGTTGGTTGAAATTTACAATCATGAGTTACCCAGTTATTCTCTCTCTTGTTTTTGGCGCCGCATGTGGAATGCTGGCGATGGTTTATCAGGTATGGAAGCGACGCGCTTCACCTGGCGCCAGTGTATTTGCGTTTCTTCTGCTTGCTGTGTCATTTTGGGCATGGGCAAATGCCTTCGAAAGCCTTTTACTGGATTTACCAGGGAAACTCTTGCTGGCAAGAATTAAGTATTTCGGAATTGTTCTGGTCGCTCCACTGACATTTATCTTTATTCTTCAATATACCAGACGGGAGCACCTGCTACGGCGTATCTATGTTCGAATAGGGCTTATCATCCCGCTGCTGGTATTAGGGACTATTTGGACAGATAGGTGGTTTCATCTGTTCTATTCACATACCTATCTGAAATACGTAAATGGGCACCCATTTTTGCGGACTGAACATGCCAGCATGTTCTGGACGCATGCGATATTTGCTTATGCTTTGTTATTCATCTCACTGGTGCTGGTGGCAGTTTCTGCATTTCAAAGTGTAAAACCTTTTCGCTTGCAACATTGGGCGGTTTTTTTCGCAATATTGATTCCTGCTGTTGCGAATGTGTTATCAGTATTCAATCAAAACCCGATCGAGGAAATGGATATGACGCCCGTTGCCTTTTCCGCCAGCGGCGCGGTTATTTACCTGGCAGTTTACAAATGGAGATTGTTTGACATTTTACCGATCGCCAGGCGCACGGTGATGGCGAACATGCAAGATGGCGTTCTGGTGCTCGACCTGGAAGACCGCATCCTCGACCTCAATCCAGTGCTTGAAAACTGGATTGGGAAGACGCATAACGAGGTGATTGGAAAGCGCCTGGAAGCCGTTTTCCCCGGTCAGATTGCCGCAGTTTTATCCGAAAGCATAGAAGAACAATTGATGCTCGATATTGAGACGAACATTCTGGAAAAAACAAAATTCTTTCAGGTTCGTTCTTCAATGATTTATAGCCAGTTAGGAAATCCCATTGGCAGATTGGTATTAATGCAGGATATTACCCAGCGAAAGAAGATGGAAGAATCACTCCTGCAAGCCAACCAAGCGCTGACAGATGCGTTGGAATTAAACCAACAAATCATTTCCTCTTCCACCGTGGGCATGCTTGCTTTTGATGAAACAGGGCAATGCGTAATGGCGAATGAATCCGTTGGAACCATCATTGGAGCAGATATTACCACAATCAGGAACAGCAATTTTCGTTCGCTGGCGGGTTGGAAAAATGCCGGTTTCCTGGAGGCCGCGGAGAAAACGCTGAAGACCGGATTACCGTATCAGGAATTGTTCCATATTGAACAAGGTATGGTTGAGGAAGGCTGGGTCTACTGCTATTTCTCTACTTTTACCAGCCAGGACCATCTCCATCTTCTTGTTCTTATCCGTGATGTGACTGAGATGAAGGCGCTTGAAAGGGATCTTGAGGAAGCAAAAGTACTGCTTGAGCAGGCCTTTGAACAATCGCCCGTGCCGTTTATGCTATTACGGTGTCCAGAAGGCACGATTGAGATGATCAACCCAGCCTGCCGTGTAACTTTAAGAATCTCTGATCCGCATCCATTCATCGGCACAATGGCTACTGAAGCGAAATTTAATTGGGAAGTTCGCGAGCCTGATGGCAGGAGCATTCCACCAGAACGGCGGCCTATTGCGCGTGTCTTGCGTGGTGAAACGCTCGACCAGTCCGAATACCAGTTATGCTTTGAGGATGGCAGTAAAAGCTGGGTGATTATCAGTGGTACGCCTGTAAGAAATAAAAATAGCAGGCAGATCGCTATGTTGATGGCCTTTATGGATATCACAGAACGCAGGCAAATCGAGCAGCATGAACGGGAACAGCGCATCCTTGCCGAAGCGTTTCGGGATACAGCCGCGACCTTAAACAGCACCATCCAGCTAGATACGGTTCTCACGTTGGTGCTGACCAACATCGAGTTGGTAGTCCCCCACGATGCTGGCTGCCTAGTGCTTTTGGGGGATGATGGATCTGCCAACCGGTCCCGTTTTCGCGGTTACGTCAGTCACGAACGACAGAAGGTGCTGGACCTGACTCAAAAGGTGACAGAGGTGGCCGGGTGGTTTGAAAATCCGGCCCGGCCCGCAGCAGTGATTATTCCAGATATAACGAAAGATCCAACATGGGGGGATCCCAACCCGTTCATGCGCTTGCGGTCTTTTCTCAATGTTCCAATTCATTTCAAGGATAAGGTCACCGGCGTTATTACCCTGGCCAGTGCAATGCCTGATTTCTTTTCTTCTATCCATACTGAACGACTGCAGGTTTTTGCAGACCAGGCCGCGATTGCCATTGAAAACGCCAGGCTGTATTCGGAAGTGCAGCACCTTACACTTATTGATGAACTGACCGGCACTTATAATTACCGGGGCTTAATCGAGTTGGGCCAGCGCGAGTTTGACCGCGCCAGGCGTTTCAATCGCCCGCTGACCGTTCTGTTTTTTGATATTGATCACTTTCGAGAATTCAATAACCAGTACAGCCACGTTGTGGGAAACCAGGTGCTGCAAGTTACAGCGAAAACCGTTCGCAGTTGTTTGCGGGCAGTCGATATTCTGGCGCGTTATGGGGGAGAAGAGTTCGTTGTTCTACTGCCAGAAACCTTGTTACAAGATGGTTTTCAAGTGGCGGAAAGAATCCGCCAGGAAGTTGAAAGAACGGATGTGCCAACCCGGTTTGGGCGGCTGCGAATTACCGTCAGTATTGGCGTGGCCGAGCTGGCGGATGAATATGACAGCCTGATGCTGTTCATCGATAAGGCCAGCCAGGCTGAACACCGGGCAAAGGAAGAGGGGCGTAACCGGGTTATCGCGCTATAAATCAGGGCGCCAGAAATCTTTCAACAACAGTAACAACCTGGCCAAGTACCTGGATGGACTGGTGAAGATTGCCAGGAATTTCCAGCGCGTGATTCGCTCCTTCAGCCAGGACAAGCTCGCCCCGCGTCGATTGAATCAACCCGGCGATGATATTTGCATCATAATAATGATCGGCAGTACCCAAACCATATACCCGCCTGTGTTTGGTCATTGCGCTTCCTGGACAGCCTGGAACATCGCCAGGATATTCTCCGCTGGTACGCCAGCCTGGATGTTGTGGACCTGAGAGAAAACAAAACCGCTGCCAGGAGCGAAAATTTGGATATTCCGTAATGTGTGCTGATAAACCTCTTCCGGGGTTCCAAACGGCAGCACCGTTTGCGTGTCGCAGCCGCCGCCCCAAAAGCAGAGCTTATCGCCAAATTCTCTCTTCAACCGTTCAGGGTCCATGCCGCGCGCGCTGATTTGAACCGGGTTCAGGATATCGCAGCCGGCATCGATGATGCCGGGCAGCAGTTCGTATATGCCGCCGCAGCAGTGCAGGAAAACGCCCACCTGGGGCTTGAGCTGGTGAATACGGCCCCATAAGGCCTTCTCGCGTGGCTGAAAGACCTCGTAATAGGTTTTGGGACGTATCTGGGGGCCGTTCTGCGTGCCCATATCGCCGCCCATCTGGATCACTTGAATGTAATCCCCTACGGCATCCAGGTAAAGCTCAACGTTGCGCAGAGAATTCTGAAGCATCTGGTCCAGCAGGGCCTCAGTGAACTTGCGGTCCCCGGCGATATCCATCATGAATTGGTCCCAACCGCGCAGTCCCTGGCCGCCTTCAAGAAACGCGCCGCCAAACGAGCCGAGGATGGCGTAATCTGTTTCTTGGTACAGGCGTCTGGCTTCACGGCGCAGCTTTTCTAACTGTTCATCGGTGAGGACTTCCCAATGATAGCGGTCCAGGTCGGCGATGGATTCAGCCTCGGCCAGGGGCGGTTTGGCGATGGTATCAAAGTACAGGCTGCCAGCCGGGCGGTGGTGTATGCGGCTGCCGGTTTCACTCAGGGAATATTCACCGCCATCTCCATCGGGCTCAGTAAGAAATGAGGCGGTGATTTTGGCTGGCGTTCCGTCTGGGAGCGAGTAATCGCGCCAGCCATCCAGCAGGCCGCTATCGAGTATAACGACATCGCAGCCGAAACGCTGGCGGACAGGTTCTTCGACATAGGCTAACTGCTGCCCGGTGTCGAATACATAGATACCGCCATCCCGAATGCCCAGGTGCTTTTTGAGGCGGTTGTAGGCAACCGCCATGATCCCGGTGGAACGCATCCCACCCATATCGACCGGGAGACGATCTACCGGCTGATGGCGAACAGCGGCAACAACACGCTCGCGGTGGTTCATACGCCCTCCATGTAAAACGATTATATGTCAGTTTCTGTTGGAACGGTACCGCCGCGTATAATTAAGGGACAGCCCATCCGGGGAGGGCTTACCTGGAACCTGTTTTTTCTGGAGCAAGCTGCAAGCGAAGGAGCTGTGATGGTATCTGATCACCTGATGGGCTGGAGCGGGCGTATCCTCATCGCTCTTGTGCTGCTGCTCAACCTGCAGTGTGCCCTGACATTCATCGTCGCGCCAGATGCTTACGCGCCTGCTTTTGAGATGAGCGGGGTAGTGGGGGCCGGAATGGTGCGAGGTATGGGTATTCTCTTCCTCATGTGGAACGTGCCTTATGCGGCGGCGGCAGTGGACCCGGTGAGGAGGCGATTCTCTTTGTTTGAAGCAGTGATTATGCAGGCTATCGCCCTGGTGGGGGAAACGCTCCTACACAGATCACTCCCAATCGGAAATATACAGCTTCAGGCAACGATCGCGCGCTTTATTTTGTTCGATGGGTTTGGCCTGCTGGCGCTTCTACTGGCCGCCTGGTTAACCAATCAGGCGCGAAAGCATTTGAGCCCGTAAAGCTGCTGCGCAAATGAGACTGGAGTCCAGCGTATTCCCTAACGGGTCAGGCTTCGGTATTTAATGCGGTGGGGTTGTTCGGCATCTTTACCCAGGCGGCGCTTGAGATCGGCTTCGTAATCCGACCAGTTGCCTTCGAAGAAGCGGACCTGCGAGTCACCTTCAAAGGCCAGAATATGCGTTACAACACGGTCGAGGAACCAGCGGTCGTGCGAGACGACGATGGCGCAGCCGGCGAAGTTGTTCAGCGATTCTTCAAGCGCGCGCAGGGTGTTGACGTCCAGGTCGTTGGTGGGTTCATCCAGGAGGATGACGTTGGCGCCAGAGCGGAGCACTTTGGCCAGGTGGACGCGGTTGCGCTCGCCGCCGGAGAGCGTGCCGACCTTTTTCTGCTGATCAGAGCCGAAGAAATTGAAGCTGGAAACGAAGGCGCGCGAGTTTCGTTTACGCCCGCCAAGGTCAATCTGCTCTTCGCCGCCAGTGATTTCCTGCCAGACGGAGTTTTCGTCGTTGAGAGTGGCGCGGGACTGGTCAACGTACGCCAGGTTGACGGTCTCACCGATGCGGATCGTGCCTTTGTCGGGCTTTTCTTGCCCGGTGAGCATCTTTAACAGGGTGGTCTTTCCGGCGCCATTTGGCCCAACCATGCCGATGATGCTGCCGGGAGGAACCTTCAAGCTGAGATTATCGATGAGCAGGCGGTCGCCGTACCCTTTGCTGACCCCATCCAGCTCGATGACAACATCACCCAGGCGCGGGCCGGGGGGAATGTAGATTTCCAGGTCTTCGCGGCGCTTTTCGGTCTCTTGCGAGAGCAGGCTTTCGTAGGCGGTGACGCGGGCTTTACCTTTGGCCTGACGAGCGCGGGGTGACATGCGAATCCATTCCAGCTCGCGTTCCAGGGTTTGCAGGCGCCTGGCCTCGGATTTTTCTTCGCGGCGGATGCGCTCCTGCTTCTGTTCCAACCAGGAGGTGTAGTTGCCTTTCCATGGGATGCCGTAGCCGCGGTCGAGCTCTAAAATCCAGCCGGCAACATTATCGAGGAAGTAGCGATCGTGGGTAACGGCAATAACGGTACCTTTATAGTCGCGCAGATGGTGCTCAAGCCAGGCAACGGATTCGGCGTCGAGGTGGTTGGTGGGCTCGTCGAGGAGGAGGATATCAGGCTCGGTGAGCAGCAAGCGAGTGAGGGCCACGCGGCGGCGCTCGCCGCCGGAAAGGACATTGACCGGGGTATCACCCGGAGGGCAGCGCAGGGCGTCCATGGCGACCTCGAGGCGGTTGTCCAGCGTCCAGGCATCCACTTTGTCCAGGGCTTCCTGGAGGCGGCCTTGATCGGCAATGAGCTGGTCAAAATCGGCATCGGGGTCGGCGAACTTGTTGTTGATTTCGTCGAACTCTTTGAGCATATCAACGATGGGCTGGACGGCTTCTTCGACTACCTGCTTGACGGTTTTATTGGGGTCGAGCTGGGGTTCCTGTTCGAGGAGTCCTACGGAGTAGCCGGGGGAGAAGAGCACTTCACCAGTGTAGCCATCATCGCGACCGGCGATAATGCGCAGCAGGGTGCTTTTGCCCGCGCCGTTGAGGCCGAGAACGCCGATCTTGGCGCCGTAGTAGAAGCCAAGCGAGATATCGCGGATGATCTGCCTGTTGTTGGGCGGAACGACGCGGTTGACGCGCACCATGGAGAAGATGACTTGTTGGTCGGACATAGTGGGTATCCGTGGGTCGAGATGGGTTAAGAGGCTAGCCGCCGACTTTCTTGGGACGGAAGCCTTTGGATTGAAGAGCGGTTATGAGGGTGTCGCGGTGGTCACCCTGGATTTCAATGATGCCGTCTTTTATGGTGCCGCCGGAGCTGCAGCGCCGTTTTAGCTCGGCGGCCAGGGTTTTCAGGTCTTCGTCGGGGCCGGGCAGGCCGGTGATGAGGGTGACCAGCTTGCCGCCGCGTCCCTTCTTGTCCAGCGAGACGCGAACCACGCCATCACCGGCGGGGCGGCGAGCCTGCTGCTTGCAGCGGCAGGCGGCGATGGGCTGCGCGCAATCCGGGCAGATGCGGCCTGTTTCGGTAGAGTAGACGGTGCGAGAATTGCTGGGCATAGAAATCAAAGACCATGAGCAGACCGGTTTTGTGCAGCGAAGGTTGGGCGGCAGAAGCAACGGGATTACGAGAGAGGCCTGCCGGGATGGTGTATGGACAATTGTACCAGAATACCCACACGAGAATTGTGAAAGGTAAAGGAAGAAAGCCGCCAGGAATGTCTCATATGCCGGAGAAAGGTATCATACCGGTGGGGCGCCGGGAGGGGAGATTTACTACACTACACTACACTTGATACCCAACCACATCTTGTTGATAAGCTTCGAGCAAGGAGTGTGGAGGGCAAATACTGCTCACGATGTTTGGATGAAAACCCGAGCTGACAAACCGGCTCATGGCGCGTATCGCGGCGGTGGGGGGAGAAATGTTGCTCTGGATGGCGGCATTTACTTGCTGGCTCTTGAAGTAACGCGCAAGCATCAGGTATAATGCAAAAATGCTGTAGGATGGAGGTGGGAGGGAATACCGTTTTTTTTGTTTTCAGGGAAGACAAGCGCATGGCCCTGTGTGGAGGGGGAGAATCGCAGGGTGACGAGGATGAGGGTTCGCTGCCGCAAGGCAGCGTTAACCGGGGACCGGGCAGGCGCCCAGCCTGTCTGCCGGGAAAAGCGAGAGATCAGCGGATGCCCTCCAGGCTGGAATTAGCCGCTTTGGCAGGTGGAATTCCTTTGAATGTTGAGCAGGTCTGCACTTCCCTATGTTGAATAAATCGAACCGCTGAGGCTGTTCCAAAAGAAGAGTGCAGCTCAGTTTTCCAGATTCCTTGGCGCGCAGTGAACGTGGTTTTAAGACACCAGCGTGTGAAGAAACCGTATTTGCGCGGCAGCGTTTCTGCGGGCATTTCCGTCATTTCTCCAACTGTACTACCCTTTGCTGACCTTTATGTTATGCAGTAACGGCGTTGATCCGGGGGAAACGGAAGCCTGTTTTCATGTGTAATTTTACAAGAGGTATCTATGTGTGGAATTGTTGGTTATATTGGCGAACGGAATGCTACGCCGTTGATCTTGAACGGCTTGAAAAGGCTGGAGTACCGCGGGTATGATTCGGCGGGGATCGCCGTGCTGAGCGATGGCGAGATTGCGCTGCGTAAAGACGCGGGGAAACTGGATAACCTGGTGGAGATGGTCAACCGCCAGCCGATTGCCGGCAAAATGGGCATTGGCCACACGCGCTGGGCAACCCACGGCGAACCGAACGCGCGCAACGCGCACCCGCACACGAGCGGCGACGGCAAGTTCGTGGTGGTGCATAATGGGATTGTCGAGAATTTTCTGGAGCTGCGCGAAGAACTTGCAGCGGAAGGCGCTAAGTTCCAATCGGACACAGATACCGAGACAATCGTTCACCTGATCGATCGCTACTATTCGATTGAGAAAGACCTGACCGAGGCTGTGCGCAAGGCGCTGCTCAACCTGCGCGGCGCGCACGGGGTGGTGGTGATGTCGGCGCTGGAGCCGGACAAGATTGTGGCCGCGCGGATTGGAAACGCGGGCGGCGTGGTGATCGGGTTGGGCGAGGGCGAGATGTTTGTGGCCTCCGATATCCCAGCCATCCTCGACCATACCCGTTCGGTGATTTTCCTGGAATCGGGGCAGATGGCGGTGATTCAGCGCAGCGGGGTGCAGGTGAAGACGCTCAAAGGCGAAAACGCGCCGTACAAGGTACACAAGGTGGCCTGGGACCCCATCTCGGCGGAAAAGGGTGAATATACCCATTTTATGCAAAAAGAGATCCACGAGCAGGTACGCGCGCTGAACGATACGCTGGCCGGGCGGGTGGACTTTGACAAGGGCGTGGTGCGGCTTCCGCAGCTCAACCTGACCCCGGATGTGGCCCGACGGATCAACAAGATCATCATTACCGCGTGCGGCACGGCGGCGCACGCCGGCATGGTGGGGAAGATCATGATCGAACGGATCGCGCGCATTCCGGTGGAAGTGGATATCGCGTCTGAGTTCCGCTACCGCGACCCGCTGGTGGACGAGAATACGGTTGTGCTGGCAATCAGCCAATCGGGCGAGACGGCGGATACGCTGGCGGCGATGGAGGAGGGGCGCAAGAAGGGCGGGATGCTGTGGTCGATCGTCAATGCCATCGGCTCGCAGGCCATGCGTGTGGCGGATGGGTATATCTCGATGCAGACGGGCCCGGAGATTGGGGTGGCTTCAACCAAAGCCTTTACAGCGCCGCTGGTAGACCTGTATATGCTGGCAGTGCTGCTGGCCGACTGCCGGGGGGTGATCGATGAGAAACAGCGGCGGCGCCTGGTGGCAGACCTGGCGCGGGTGCCGGATATGGTCGGAAAATGCCTGGACCGCGAGGAAGAGGTGATCCAGGTGGCAAGGGAGCTAAAATACACGCGCAATGCGCTTTACCTGGGGCGGGGGATCAATATGCCAATTGCCTACGAGGGAGCGCTGAAGCTCAAGGAGATCTCGTACATCCATGCGGAGGGCTACCCGGCGGGCGAGATGAAGCATGGGCCGATCGCGCTGGTGGACCGGGATATGCCTGTGATCGCGCTGGCGCCGAAGGACCCATGGCATGAGAAGATGATCAGCCAGGTGGAGCAGGCTAAGGCGCGCGGCGGCAACGTGTTCGTGGTGGCTACGGAAGGCGACGACCGCCTGCCCGAACTGGCAGACGCGATTTTCTGGGTGCCAGATGCGCCCTGGCTGCTCAGCCCGGTGGCAACGGTGATCCCGCTGCAACTGCTGTCGTACCATATCGCACGGCTAAGAGGATTGGACGTGGACCAGCCGCGGAACCTGGCAAAAAGCGTTACCGTGGAGTAATTGATTCCAGGCGCAGGCGGTCGACGAAGTCGATGAACACGCACATGGCGGGCGAGTAGCCGGGTGAAGTGCTGAACTCGCCCGTCCATGGATTCATCTGCTGCTGGAAGCCGTCTGCGCGCAGCAAGGCCTGCACCCAGCGCGTCATCAGGTGGCGCAGGTCTTCGTTTTTGCCGTAATGGATCATCCAGCGCGGCGCGCGCAGGGCAGTGAGCGCCTGGGAAGCCCCGCCCCACGAGTTGAGCGGGAGGGTGTGATCAAAGCTGGGGTCGTTGGCGGCGATGGAGGGCAGGGGATAGGGAGTCCAGAAGGCCTGGGGGTCTTTGATATGGCGCTGGTAAATATGCTCGAACAGGAACTGGTCGGGCACGTGCTCGCCGAAGACGCGGGTGATCACATCGCCGCGCACCCGATTGAAATTCCCCTCACGGTCCACATCGTAGAAGAATTCGTCCTGCGGGTCGTAGCATACGCGGATTATCTGCGCGCGCAGTGATTCGGCGCGCTCCTGCCATGCCTCGGCTTCCGCCCGGCGGCCCAGCGCAGAAGCCATAGCCGCCAGCGCTACCCGCCCGCCGTAGACGGTGGCAGAAAGGTCGGGGGCTAACCAGGGCAGGCCGCGCACGTCGGCGCAGTTGCGCGCATCTCCGCCGGGGCAGGCACGGGGCAGGCCGCGCACCCGGGGACTGTTGTCGTGGCCGGTGTCGAACTCGCAGAATAACTCGCATAACCCGGCGCCGCGGGTATTACGGTTTGCCATGAGCCAGGCATCCCAGCGGCTGCAGGCGGTATAGGCGCGCGCCAGGAATTCTTCACGCCCAGCGGCCTGGGCAGTTTCCCAGGCGGTGGCTGCAATGGGTACCACCATTTGGATCTGGCTGAAACCTACCCGGTCGGCGATTTTATAGGGCAGCCAGCCATCTTCCCGCTGGTAATGGAAGAAGATTTCGTGACTGGCAACCGCGACCTCGGGGAAAAAACGACCATACACTGCCGCTTCCAGCGGGCCGCATTCCAGCCAGATGCCTGGATACGCTCCACCTTCAATCAACACCGAGCTCGGAAAATCCTGCAACTGGCGGGTATTGGCTGCCAGCCCATCCAGCGCCTGCTGGTACTTTGTCTCTACCGCCGGGCTGTATAGGTCCAGTTCGGTTTCTTCCATCATCGAATACCCTCCTGCAATGAATGGCGCAATCATATCACGGGTCCGGCCTTTGAGCAGGAGAGAAATCCGGGAGCAGGGTTATGCAATTCGATTGGGAAAATCTTCGGACACCGTATTTGGATGGTATATTAAAGATTACAGTTGTATACAATGAGAAATTATGCGGTTAATTTCATTTTTTCTGGAGGTACCTCATTGATAATCCGTATCGCTCTCTTTGCCTGTGTTCTGCTGATGACCGCTGGACTCGTTCCAGGTGAATCGCCCCGCACAGCCGCCGCCATGCCCAACCAGCCCCAACAAGTATTAACGTTTGTAGATGGGTATGGAGGAAATGTGTTTACGGCTAAAGATATTCAGATGGAATCGACCAACCCATTCTACAACGGCGGCGGGCATGCCAATATCCAGTTTGAGCGCTATCAGCGCGCTCTAATGGAGTTCAATTTATCCTCAATCCCGGCCAGCGCAACTGTATTGGATGCGACTCTTTACCTGTATCACAGTAGAGGCCCGGAAGGAAACGGGACTGTCGGGACCATATACATCTATTCTATCTCCGCGGCAAACAAAGGGTGGGTCGCGGGTACAAAAGACCTCGAGCAGGCAGGCCCAGGCGAAGCGTGCTGGGGCGCGCTGGCATCTAATGGCAACAACGGCGTGCAGAAGGCCTGGGCAGGCAGCGCTGGGCTTTCGACCAGCGGGGTGGACTTTGAGCCCAACGCGATCGGTTCTTTTGTGTTTGATGAGGGCAGCCCGATCGGGACGGAGTATGCGATTCCACTCAACAAGGCCCGGGTGCAGGGCTGGCTGGGCCCGAATAACACCAATTACGGGATCGTTTTCTTTACCAATGCATTTACCGGGCATGTGGCGCAGTCAAGCAATCGCACCACGCAGCTTCGGCCAAAACTGGTGGTGCATTACACGCTCTCGAGCGTGGAGTATAAGTACCACGAATATCTGCCTGCGTTAAAGAAGTAACGTGGTGTTTGAGGCTTATGCGAGAAGTTCAGTAGCCGTTAATATCTACTCGATCTGGCGCATCTGATCTTGGGTCAGCGGGCCGAACTGCATGGCGCGGGCGTTTTCATCGGCCTGGCGGAGGTTTTTGAAGCCGGGGATGGGGATGGTACTGCCGCTGAGGCCCCACAGCCAGGCCAGCGCGCCCTGGGCAACGGTGCGCCCGCCGCTGGTCAGAACGTCGCGAATGACGGATAGCTTGGCGAGGTAAGCGGGGTTGGGTTTACCATCGGGGAAAGCACTCATCGGGAGACCGCTGCCGCGCACATCCTGGGATGAAAACTGGTCGCCGGGCTGGTATTTACCGGTGAGCAGGCCCATCGCCAGCGGGCCGCGGTTGATGCTAGCCAGCCCGTGAGTCTCGCAAAAGGCAAGAATTTCGCGGCTGCCTTCGAAGATGTTGAGGTGCTGCTGTACGGCAACGCAGTGCGGACCGGCTTCCCATAACTGTACATTTTCGAGACGATCGGTGCTCCAGGCATACGCGCGGATTTTACCCTCCTGAACCAGAATCTCCAATGCATCCCGCAAAGCGACGGCATCATCCACCGGGCAGTCTCCCAGATGGAACTGGAACAGGTCGATGGTGTCCGTCCGCAGGCGGCGCAGGCTGGTTTCCAGTGAGGCGCGCATATTTTGAACGCTGGTGTCGATGCGGGAGAGATCGTTGTGTTCGGGGTCGTATATTTTCCCGAACTTGGTTGCGATGACAATATTGTCTCTCCGCCCGGCAAGGGCCTCGCCGAGTGTATCTTCCGAGCGACCATAAACATTGGCGGTATCGAAGAAGGTTACTCCCAGGTCAATGGCGTGGTGAATGGCGCTGATTGACTCACGGTTGTCCACCTCGCCCCAGCCCACGTACAGGCCGTTTTCCACCAGGTGCCCGCCGATCGGCCAGCAGCCAAATCCCAACGGGCTGACCCTTATTCCACTCCGCCCAAGCACTCTCTGCATCATAGCAATTCTCCTTCTACACCCATTAAACCACGAAAGCGATCTTATGCAACTTTCTTAACGGCGATGCGTATGTCTTTATAGAAAGATGATGCACCTGCCAGATCCGTTGGAAAATGGCTTCTGGCTGCAACGTCAAACAGAAAATGCTACGGTGTAAATATATTAAGGAGTATTAAAAATGAGATCAAGAGGTGCGTTGCGTCGTTCGCGAAGCAACCGGTGGGTCGCCGGGGTATGCGGTGGATTGGCTGAATTCTTCGGCATCAGCTCTTTCTGGTTCCGGCTGGCGTTCCTGATCCTCCTGCTGCCGGGTGGTTTACCAGGGCTCATCCCTTACCTGGTGATGGTATTGGTGATCCCGAGCGAGTAGAAAAGGACAGGCCAGGCCTGTTTTTACGGTGCTGGAGCAAGCGAAAGCTACAAGGAGGTGCAGTTGCTAAAAACTGCACCTCCTTGATATCTTTATGGTAAATGGGGTGTACTCAGACTTTGCGCGAGAGATGGGATGCCCTGGCGACCTTATACGTCCTTGAGGTAGCGGTATTGGATTGGGGCAGTGTGCTGATAATAGCCACGGTAGCGTTCGGGGAGAAGCTCGGCGATTTTATACATGATTTCATCGGCAGCAACCTGGCGAGCATCGCGAGAAAGGGCCTCGCCGCCGGTGTCTAGCCGGAAGGGCTGGCCAACGACAATATGAAAGTCGGTACGGCGCAGGCGTTTGAAATTGGACCAGAAATTTTCGTAACCGTAGAATGCAATGGGCATGAGCGGGGCTTTGCCACGCAAGGCCAGAGCCACGATGCCAGGTTTGCCCTGAAGCAGGCAGCCATCTTTGCTGCGGGTACCTTCGGGGAAGACGGCCAGGATCTTGTTCTGCTGCAGCGCTTCGATTGAGAGACGGAAAGCTTCCTGATTGATCTGCCCGCGGTCAATGGGGATGGCGTGCCAAAGATTGAAAAGGAAGTTGAATAAGGGATTATCCCAGCTTTCGCGCTTGGCCACGCCAATGATCGGTCGAGGGGCCAGGTGAGGAAGCAGCACCGGCGCTTCCAGGAAGTTTACGTGGTTACCAACCATGATCAATGGGCCGGTATGCGGCACTTTAGCGAGCTCGCGCGTATCAATACGGCAGACGGCCTGGAAAACGCGGCGTAAAATCCAGTTTACAACAGCGGCCAGGGTTGATTGGTGGTGCGGATAAAGAACTTGTTGAAATTGGGGAGCAGTTTCCATTTATATACCTATAAACCTGCCTGCCCTAAGCGGCGACCACTTCGAGCGCAGCCGGGCACAGCTCCACGGTCAGGAATTGGCCGGCTGTGCAAAGGGTCTCTCCATCGGCATGGGCGGGGATAGCGCCTTCGACGGCGCGGATGCTGATCTGGCGCGCGCGGGTCATTTCAACTGCCGGATGTTGACCCTGTTTCCCACTAAAGAAGGTCAGGGCCAGGGGGAGGATGCGCACCTGGCTTACCTGCCCGGCCAGGCACAGGTCGAAATGCCCATCGCCGGGGTGTCCGTCAGGCGCCATGAGGAAGGCTCCTCCCATGCGGCGGCCATTCATGACGGACACCAACAAGAAGGGTTTTTGCTGGCTGACGCCGTCGAGTACCAGTTCGTAGATCGGCGCCCGGGCATACAGGAAAATGGTCGAGATTAAAGCAAACAGGTAAGATGCGGAGCCCTTCAGCCATTTGATCTTGGCGGCCTCAAAACCGACAACCGTGTCGAAGCCCAGGCCGATGCCGTTGCCGAAGTAGCGGCCCTGCGGGTAATCGCCGCCCTTGACGTGACCGATGTCGATCTTCCGACGCCGGTTGCCGACCAGGATATCACAGGCAAGGTTGGTGTCGTGTGGAATACCTATCCCAAAGGCAAAATCGTTGCCGCGCCCAATGGGCAAAACGCCCAGGGCGGGCCGGCCATTGCCGTTGGTCTGCGCTTCCATCAGGCCGTTGATGGTTTCATTAATTGTGCCATCACCGCCAGCAGCAACCACCAGCGGGCGGCCCTCTTCGGCGGCCTGCCGGCTGAGGAGTTGGGCGTGGCCCGGGCCTTCGGTTAACAATAAATCGTACTCAAATCCGCGCTCACGCAGCAGCGCCTGGATTTTAGGTAAATTCTTCCCAGCGCTGCCTTTTCCGGCAGCGGGATTATAGATGATGCATGGTTTTTGTAGCATATGGTGAGTTCCCCGGCGGTACATTATAATCGTTAATCGTTTATAACCCCAAAACTGCTGTCTCGTTTTGCCAGGGAGGTTTCTTTTGATGATACTGCGACAACCGGTTCGAGGATTGGGGATACTGGCTGTTTTTATGCTGGTTGTTTGGGGAACGGCATTCGCCCGGCCCATGCCTGCGCAAGGGCAGGGCCCTGATACAAAGGTGTGGCTGCCTGCTATCTGGCGACCAAATACCAACCCGGTCCACCAGGGGATAGCCACCTATTATTACGCCACCGGGGCGGGAGCCTGTTCGTTTGGGGCTTCTCCGAATGACCTGATGGTGACAGCGATGAACGCGGAGGAATTTCAAAATGCCGCGTACTGCGGGGCGTATATTCGGGTGAGCGGTCCCAAAGGGACGGTGATGGTGCGCGTGGTGGACCTGTGCCCGGAGTGTAAAGCGGGGCACCTGGACCTGAGCCGGGAAGCATTCGCGGCCATTGCCGACTTGCCGCAAGGGCGCGTGCCGATCACCTGGCAGGTGGTCAGCCCGGAATTGAACGGGCCAATCGCGTATCATTTCAAAGAGGGCAGCAACCAATGGTGGACGGCGGTGCAAATCCGCAACCACCGCAACCCGATTGGCAGGTTTGAATACCGAGACGAAACCGGGCAGTGGGTAGAGGTTCCGCGAGTGTCCTATAATTATTTTGTACAAACCAGGCCGGGAATGGGAGTAGGACCTTACAGCTTCCGGGTGACGGACTGGTATGGCAATGTGCTTACCGACAGCGGTATTCCGTTTGTGGAGAATGGAACCGTGAATGGGATTGGGCAGTTCCCGGTGGGGCCGTGACGGTCAGTTATAAAACCATTTCAGTTCTTCGGCCAGGTTTTCCAGGTCGGACTGGCCCTGCTGTTCACCTGGGTTTTCAAAGAGTAAGCGATGCCCGTAGTCGGCGATCTCCCCAACCGTCCACTGGCGGTGATAGAAAGTGATGATGTCCGGGTCGAGGGTGAAGGCGCCAGCGATGCTGGCGTAGCCATCGAGCACGGGTGAAACAGGCTCGCTCTTGGAGAACATATCGCTGTACTCCCAGAAAACCAGGTCGCGCTCGCGGGGCGCCAGGATGAGGTCATCCCAATCGATCAGGTACGGGGCGGCGCCCGCAGCAACCAGAACGTTCCCTGGGGTCGGGTCGCCGTGGCAGATGCAGGGGGTGAAGGGCCGCGCGCGAGCTTTCTGCTGGCAGTGGAGGAGGTCCGCGAGCAGCTGTTCCAGGCGGGAGTGCAGCGGCTTGAGCAGGCGCTGCGCCTCTCCGGCTACGCCTGGCAGGGTGATCGTGGAACGGGCTGCATCCAGAACCTGACGATATTCCTGTACAGCCCAGGCGTCGAACCGCTCGACCCGCTGGCAGAAGGAGTCCAGAGCGTGGCAGGCGTGAAGCCGCGCCAGGAGCTGGCCGAGGTTATCAAGCGCTTCGCGGCGGGCAGAAAGCTCAAAAAGGGATTGGCTTTCGATGAAGGGGAATAATGCCGATGGATAGCCCGCCAGTGTATGGATGAGGGCGCCGGAACGGGCAGGCAGCGGGTAGGAAACCTGTTCGAGGTGGCACTCTTCGTGGAGGCGGTAAACCAGGCGGGCAGCCCAGGCGGGGAGAGGATCGCCGCGAAAGAGCTTGAGGAAAAATCTATCACCGCTAGATGTTTCTATGCGGTAGCCCCAGGAGCATTCGCCACGGGGAAGAAAGGTCAACGTATGGACGGTGATGCCATACACCTGTTCCAGGTCGCGCTGTAGAATGGTTATGTCAATGGTTGGAGGGGTCTTCATTAAATTGGGGTCATTATTGCAGCCCAGCGCGATGGAGGATGCGCCAGGCAAGCAGGGTTAGCCAACGGGAGGGTACTTTTTTCTGACCAAATTCCCAATCCTTCCAGGCCTGCCATACGGATTCGGGGGTAAAGCGGCCCTGGTCATCCATCTTTGCCTCAAGGATGTTAAGCATATCGCGCAGGCGGGGATCGGAAAGCGCCCAGGGGAAGCAGGTAAGAACATCGAGAACATGGAGGATGTCATACCAGACCAGAGGCGCTTTGAGCTTACAGAAGTCGGTACCCATTTTGAACAGGTAAGGGCGACTGTTTTCGCGGCCAGCCCAGAGCGATAGGGCTGTTTCTACGCCTGCACGGACGGGAGGGGTATCGCGGTGTTCGGGAAACTGCGCGAGCGCTTTGAGCATCACCAGGTTGGCATATGGGCAGGGATCTTCTTTCCGGCCCGGCCCGCGGAATTTTCCGGCTTCGGGGGATGCGGCGCAGGGCCAACCGTTCTCACGGACGAGGGCGGACAGGTAATTGGCGGCTTTTTGAACGGCAGGATGCCCGGAGAGGCCAAATTTCGTCAAAGCATAGAGAAGCAGCGGGGTGTCGCAAAGCATCCAGGAGAGCTGATCTTGTCCCGTGCCGCCAAAGGTTTTGGGAAGATTAATTATCAGCCGAAAAGGGCCTTCTGGAGCGGCAGTTGCCAGCAGCCGATTGGCAATGGCAGCGATCCCCGGGTCGGCGATGGTCAGACCAAGATCGGCAAGGAACGCCAGCTTGTGAAGGGGATGACCAGCAGCCTTGTGATTTGTCATGACTGGCTGCGATTCGCAAAGCAGCTCCTCAATGATGGCCTGGATGGCCGGCGTTTGAAGAACTGCCTGACGGGTAGAATCTAGTAGCGCCTGGTCTAAAGGGTCAGCGACAAATGTCGTGTAGGCCTGGTATTTTACCCAATCAGGGCCATCAAGCAGCCATGGTTCAACGGAAGACCGTAGTATTTTCATGTTTCTCTCCTGTGGAATGTAAATCAAAGAATTCAAAGCGGCGGGTCCAGGATTGGCTGCGCCCGGGGAGCAGGTGGATGGGGGTAAATATTTCGGCGCTGACCACATGCGCCGTACCCCAGATGGCTACTCGCTCTGGATCAAAGTCATCGTATTCGCGCAGGCCGACCCCGCTGGGTTCGTGGACGATTTCCCAGTGCGGCTGGCTGGTTTGGAAAAAGCCCAGCGGGCGGCCATAGAAAGATTTTTGTGGGGTGCTTTTCCAACGAATCTGCTGCCCGTTCACATCGAGGATATCCAGGTTGATTTGAATGCCCGGATCCAAGACAACCGGGTAGGGAAAGCGCAGCAAAAAGCCCGGGCCGATGGGCTGGCGGTTAATGGCGATGAAATTATGGCAGTATTCATGGGTATCAATGGGCAGCAAGCCGGTGTTCTCGAGAAGGTAGTTGATCTGCAGGGTGCTTCCCGTTACCCGCAGGGTCTTGGTCTCACGGGCAGCGTAACCGCGACAGTCAACCGGGTTGACGATGAAGCGCGCCTGGTCAGGAGTGGTTTCTACATGAATCGGGAAAGGTTGGGCAATCTCGTGGTCTTTGAAGAAGTTATAGGGCTTGTCGTTCGGGCGGGTGAGCAGCCCTATGCCGAACTTGGGGAAGGCCTGGCCGGGAGCGGCATCATTGTAGCCAACCGGTTTTTCAATGCCGAACTCGTTGCATATACCGATGCCGCCAGAGCCGCGCGAAGGGTCTTCGTCTTCCACCCCGCAGAAAGTATGCGCGCCATCCAGGGTCACCTGGGTTATAAAGCCTGTCCAGTCAAAGCGCGTGCGGTGGTAGGCGACGCCCGGCGCAGCTATTTCAACCGCCAGGCGGTTCGAGCGAATAGAGATCGTGGCGTGCTCGCTTTCCAGAGAAGTGGTCGCGTTCATAGATTCATCCCTTTATCGGTTTGTGTTGAGGTAATTTTATAGCCATTTTCTTCCAGCAGGAACTGCATCAGGTATCGGTTTAGTACTAAACGCTTATACATATTTTAGAATCGATAACAGGGATCAACGGAAGTATCGATATAATAGAAAAAGACAAGAATGATATGGAGGGTATGCGATGCAAGCAATACAAATTCACGAAAACGGCGACGCGAAACAGCTAAAATTTGAAGAAACGCCCGTTCCAGAACCCAAAGACGGCGAGGTGCGGGTTAAGGTGGCTGCGGCGGGATTGAATTTTATTGAAATCTACCAGCGCAGAGGCCAGTACCAGGGCCAGCTGCCATTTACACCGGGTGGCGAATTTGCTGGAACCGTGGATGCCGTTGGTAGTGGAGTAACGGAGTTTCAAGTTGGGGATGCCGTCGCAACCGCAAGCGGTATGGGAGGGTACGCGGAATACGCGGTGGCCCCCGCAGCAAAGATCGTTCACGTACCGCCAGGGATATCACTGGAGATGGCTGCCGCGGTAATGCTGCAGGGGATGACGGCGCATTACCTGGCTCGAACCACCTATCCCTTGAAGCCGGGTGACACGGCGCTGGTGCATGCCGCGGCGGGCGGCGTGGGGCAAATCCTGGTGCAGATCGCAAAGAAATGCGGGGCCAGGGTGATTGCCACAGTATCCAATGCGGAGAAAGCGAAGATTGCGCGAAGGCTTGGCGCGGATGAAGTGATCTTATACACCAGCGAGGACTTTGAGGCGGAGGTTAAGCGGCTGACGGATGGGAAAGGCCTTGAGGTGGTTTACGATGGGGTTGGCAAGGAAACGTTTGCAAAGGGACTGAACTGCCTGAAACCCCGCGGCTATATGGTGTTGTACGGCCAGGCCAGCGGTCCCGTCGAACCGATCAACCCGCAGTTGCTGAATCAAAAAGGCGCGCTTTTCCTGACGCGCCCTACGCTGGGCTATTACATTGCTACCCGAGAGGAATTGATGCAGCGGGCGGGCGATCTTTTCCGGTGGATGAAGGCTGGCGAGTTGACCGTGCGGATTGACCGCACTTTCCCGTTGAAGGAAGCCTCCGCCGCGCATGTGTACATGGAGGGAAGATCGACAAAGGGCAAAGTGCTGCTGATCCCGTAAGAAGAGTCAGTCCAGGGTAAGGCGGTATCCGTTGGATTTGAGCCACTGGACGTGCTTCGTGTAGTCGCTCATCATCGCGGCGACCCGGTCCCAGAACTTTCTGGAATGGTTCTTTTCCACCAGGTGAGCCAATTCGTGGATGACTACGTAATCAATCACCTCAGAAGGCGCCATCACCAGCCGCCAGGTGAAGTTGAGCGCGCCGCGGGAAGTACACGAGCCCCAGCGGGTACGGGCCGAGGTAATTCTTACCTGCTGGTAAGAGAGTTTATAGCGTGCAGCAAATAACTGAACGCGCTCCTCGATTACCTGGCGGGCCTGCTTTTTATACCACGCGGTGAATACTTCGCGGGCGCGGGGCAGGGCGATCTTTGTAATTTCGAACTGCCCATCTTTCAGCGATAAAGAGGTTCTGGCGCTGTCCACAAGGCAGAGGTGGTACTCACGGCCAAGGTAGAGAAAACGCTCACCACTGGTATACTTGCGGGTCATAGTTTGGGCCAGGCGGCGCTGCGCTTCGGCCTGTTTGGCGTGGATCCAATCCGCCTTTTGTTCGACGAAGGCTAAGATTTGAGCATGGCTGGCGTGGAACGGCGCGCGGACAACGAGCTTTGCATCCCGCCCAATGATGAGCGCAATGGTTTTGCGGCGGGAGTGGATCACGTGAAAGGAAATCTCGGGTTTCAATTCCAGAACTGCGGCAGATATTGTTTGTAGGTAACGAGGTAATCGTCGAGGATTTTCTTTGCTACGTCGAGATCGGTGATGACGGGATCGAGGAGCAGGCACTGGAGCGCCTTCTGGCGGTCGCCTTCGACAACCGCATCGACACACAGCTTTACCACAGCCAGCTCGCGGCGCAGCAGCTCGGCCACCCCTTCGGGCAGGGCGCCGATGTTGACGGGCAGCACGCCCATCCCGGATAAAACGGCAGGGGTCTCTACAATGGCATTGCAGGGCAGGTTGGCGATCTGCCCGGAATTCGGGCGGTTGATGGCGAGATGGTAGTCGTTGCCCGCGCCGGAGAGGGCTTCGACCACTTCCAGCGCGCCTTCGCTGTCAGCCTCCTTCAGCGGCTCGATGCTGAGCTTGCCTTCGCCCATTTCACGGATGCGCTGGTGGCCTTCGTCACGGCCTTGTTCGGCGCGCTCCCAATCATACAGGCGAAGCTGGTACTTCTCCCAGGGCTTTGTCTGCGGGTCGGAGCACCAGGGCAGGTACTCGTCTAAATGAGAGTCGCCGGGGACCGGGAACAGACCGAACGCATCGTAGACGCGCTTCGTCAGCGGCTCGAAATGGGGGGAGACGCGCTGCATGGCGGCATGGAGGGCCGGGTAGAGGTCGGCGCCGGTGGCTCGGTCACGGATGTCGACGATCCAGGTGAAGTGGTTGAGTCCGGCGGCTTTGATGTCTATTTTTTGTACGGCCTGGCGAGAAATCTTTCCCAGCATGTGCCAGAATTTGGGGTCGGCATGGGTGCTGAATTGGCCCTCGGGAATATCGATGCCCAGTTCTTTCGCCAGCAGATAACCAGCCATGCCGTACCCGGCATAGATTTGATGGCATAAGCCAACCACCTTGATCTTCGAATAGCGGTTGATGAGGTCGCATACCCTGACCATTGGGTTGCTGAAGTTGATGTACCACGCATCTGGGCAGGCGGCTTCCATGTCGCGGGCGATTTCGAGGATAGGCATGGCATTGCGGGCAGCATGGGCAAAACCGCCCGGCCCGCCGTTTTCCGCGTACGGCTGGCGAAAACCGTATTTGAGGGTGATCTCAAAATCTTGCTTCCACAGGCGCTCGCGGGGCGGCACCTCGATGGCGGCGATGACGAAATTCGTCCCGGGCAGGGCGTCTTTGTGGTGGGTACAGGCGGAAATGACCATCCCCGCGTCCCATTCGCGGTTAAGGCGCTCGGCCAGCTTGCGGATGAGCGCCAGGGTATCGGGGTTGCGGTCGACCAGCGCAATCTCGCAGCCTTTGAGCTTGCGGCTGCGCATGAGCGAGCCGAGTGTGTTGAGGCCAAAGCTGGCGCTGCCCGCGCCGATGATGGTGATTTTCATATATCCCTCCAACTACGAAACGCTTTTGTTACATCCACACGCGTTTAAGGATTTGCACCAACCGGTCATGGAGAATGGAGGCCATGCTGCCGACTTCGATAACAACGATGGTCAGGCCGAAGATGAGGCTGAGGTTGCGAAGCTGGTCGTTGGCAACAATGGGGATGAGCGGCGGGAGGGGAATGCCCTGCTCGCCGGTAAAGCGGAAGAAGGGGATGAACAGCTCGGAGGCTGCCAGGCCGATCAGCGCGCCGGAGATGGCACCAAACAAGGCCAGGAAGGCGTATTCCATGACCACCTGCCACATGATCTGGTTGCGCGAAAGTCCAACTGCATTAAGAACCGCGAGGCGATACGCGCGCTCCTGTAGGGAAGCGTAGCTGTACACCAGCAAGCCGAGGATAGCCATCATCGCCGATGCCAGGAAGCCGATGGAAAGCGTGCCGAAGATGCCTACCCGCTCCATGCGGCCTTGTTCGGTGGCGATCATGGCTCTGGCATCCCGAAGAGCTCCGGTGGAGTAAGAGGCAGAAATGGAGAGCGTATCGGTGATATTTTGCAGCAGCTCCCTGGTATTGGTCTGCGGCGCCAGCTTGAGCCAGATATCGTGGGGTGTGGTAAGGCCGGTGAGGGTAGATATGTATTCGAGATTGCCAACGAAGGTGACGTTCTCTTCATACACGGTAGGGAAGTAATGGTAGGCGCCTGCGATCAGAAAATCGGTGGAGACCGACATCAGGCCCGGAATGATTACCAGGCCTGGAAGCGTATCGCCTACGTTCAAATTATGCTCGGCAAGGAAGGTGTCTGAAACGAGGATGCTGTCGGGGGAGATGGCCAGTCGGTTCATCATCGCGCCCAGCGATTCGCTGGCAAAATCAGAACGGAACCATGCCGTAGAAGGAAACTCGGAGCGGTCAATGCCGAGGAACTGCGCGCGAATTTCTGAGCTGCCTTCCACGCCCAGAGTCAGGCGCATCTGGAGGTTGGCGACGCGGGTTGCAGCTTCCACATCCGGGAGGTCCATAAAGTCTGCGGGAAGGGGAATCCATGAGCCGTCGATGACGGCGGCATCGGACGATTCGGGTCCGGCGGAGCTGGATGGCCCCAAGCCTAATACCGGGGTAAAGGCCAGGTCGGCCCCGGAGCGGTAGTACATGCGATCGATTGTCCATTGGTCCAGGCTGGCGGCCATGGAGAGGGTATAAACGCCCATTGCCAGGGCAATCAACACCAGCAGCAGCGGCTGGACGTAGTCGAGGCTTTGACGACCGAGCTGGCGCAGGGCTAAGTGGAGCGTCAGCCAGGGGATGCGCCCGGCAATCAAATCAACCAGGCGCATGAAGATGGCGAAGAAGCGCATCGTCACCAGCGCGGCGGTGAGGATGAACAGGGCAGGGATGACGATAAGCAGCGGGTCGCGGTAAAGGTCTTCGGGTTTGTCGACAATCAGGCCAGCCAGCGAGCCGCGTTTGGACATCTGATCGTAAGCATACCAGGTAGGGATGATCAGTACCAGATCCAGGTACAAGCGGTACCAGAACGGC
Organism: uncultured Anaerolineaceae bacterium; assembly: GCA_964437595.1. Classification (GTDB taxonomy): domain Bacteria; phylum Chloroflexota; class Anaerolineae; order Anaerolineales; family Anaerolineaceae; genus DSYU01. The sequence continues at coordinate 25,474 of CAYTHO010000028.1, read as the reverse complement.
TTGCGCATGGGGCGGGCGCGCTCGCGCTCTTCAGAAACCAGGCTGGAACGAGCGGCATGCAAGGCCGGCCAGAGGCGGAACAACATGGAGCAGGCCAGTGCCAGGATGGTCAGGGAAAGGTTGAAGCCTTCCATCGACACGGGCAGAGGATCGCGGGGAACAAAAGAAAGAAAACTCTCGGTAAAGCCCATCAGCCAGGCGATGAACATGCCGAACAGGATGCCCAGCGGATAACCGATGATGAACAGGATCATCTGCTCGATAAAGGTAAGGTTGAGAACCTCTACTACACTGGTACCGCGGCTGACCAGCATGACTGTTTCGCGGCGCTGCCACTGGACAATAATTGCGGAAGTGAGGGCCAGGAAATACAGCAAGATCGCGAAAGCGGGCAGGTTGTACCCCAACAAGAGAACGGTAAGCGTTGAGCTGCGGTTGATGAATTTTTTCAGCGGATCGAGCGGCGGCGTATTCATCTTCGCGCCGGGAAGGAACTTCTGGATGATTTCCAGAGAGCGGGTGAAACCGGCCAGGTACTGCTGGCTTTCTTTGGGTGAGATCTGCTGCTCGTCGAGAACAACGTACCAGGAGGCTTCGCTTACCCCCGCATCAATGATGGGTTGGATCATGCGCAGATAGTCTGTCCGGCGGACGATGAAAGCGTCTTCTAGATCTGAATCGGGATCATTGAACCAAAAGTCGGCTTCAGCGTCTTTGGCGCGCCAGATGCCAGCCACCTGCACGGGGACCTGCTGCTGGGTAAGGGTGATGCCAATGGATAGCTTTTCGCCGATATGGACGCCCATCGATTGGGCGGTGTTATCGTACATCCATACATCGAGGGTGTCTTTGGAAGCGCCGTCTTCATCTATTGGCGCGCCTTCGATGATCTGCATCTGTCCGGCGATCTCTGGGATATAAACAATCTCGATATTGCCAAGATAGTTGTTCTCTTTGGTGAAAAGGGCTGAGCCGGGCGCCGGTTGCAGCATCAGGCTGCCGCTGCTCACCTGGAGGCCCTGGTGGCGGATGGGCAGGCCAATTTCGGCGGAAAGCGTCTGGCTGATGTGCTTGCTCAACACTTCAGCGCCTTCGAGCTGGAGCGGTTTGCGGCGGGATGGGAAGATGTAGATGGATGTGGAGAGCGGCGGGCGACCCGTAACCGCGGCAAAATCTTCCAGTTCCTGGATTAAGACCACCCGGTCCACCGCTTGCGAGAAGAAGGCAGCGTTGGTGATCAGGCCAACGGCCAGGATAATATCCACCAGGGCGAGAAAGGTAAGCCCCAGATAATGGCGCTGGCGTTTCAGGATAAGTCTAACGATACCGGGAAATTGATAAAATGGTTTCAGCAGGCTCGTGGTCTGCCGTTTCGCGGGCCTGGAAATAGGACTGGTCATCCAATCAAATTCCTTTAGAGAATGGAACAGGCTTACACCAGAAAAATGAGATGCTGTAATTCTTCCTCGTGCCGGTGGACCTGTTCACCCAATGGTACCACTGAACTGCAAATCATCATAGGAAGGCGGAGATGCAAGATATGTTACAATGTCACCTGATTTATCCGGTAGTTATCTATTGACGCGGAGGCTGGGGAACGATGCGCTTGTTTTTTATCCGGCATGGACAATCTGCAAATAATGCATTGTGGGATAGAAGCGGTTCGAACATTGGCCGCAGTGAGGACCCCGAATTAACTAATACAGGCCACGAACAGGCCAGGCTGGTAGCGCAATTTATTGTAGCCAAAGATCAACAGGCAAAAAAGAATGGACTGAGCAGCGAACCGAAGCGTGATTATTTTGGAATCACCCACCTATACACGAGTTTAATGGTCCGGTCGGTGGCAACGGCTACGTATATTTCTGAGGCAACCGGGGTGCAGTTGGTGGCCTGGCCGGAAATTCATGAATGCGGCGGGATCTACCTGGATACTGACGAAGAGGGTGAACGCGTGGGCATGCCGGGGAAGGGGCGCTCTTTCTTTGAAAAGAATTACGGGCATCTCGTTTTGCCGGGCAGTATAACGGAAAACGGCTGGTGGAACCGGTCATTCGAGCCGCATGAAGAACGACCGCTGCGCGCCCAAAAGGTGTTTGAAACCCTGCTGGAGCGGCATGGAAACACGGATGATCGGGTAGCAATGGTCAGCCATGGGGCGTTTTATATGGAACTGATGCGGGTCGTGTTTAAGCTTGGCGAGTTGAATTCGTGGTATCTGATGTATAACACGGCTATCTCCCGGTTTGATTTTCACGAAAACGGGGAGATTACCATGGCATACCACAACCGCACTGACCACCTGCCAGAACGATTGATAACGTAAGCGCAGTCAATCGGTAACCTGGGCGAGAAGTGGTTGATGTGTGGCAGGGATAAGGTAAAGAATCAAGGGGCGCCGGCGGCCTGGTTTGAGAAGTCGACGATTTCGACAGCATCGAGGGAGGCGAGGAGATCAGGGGGTTTGATGATGACTGCCAGGCCGCGTTGGCCGGAGCCAAGCGAGACCTCGGCCTGATTTACGATGCCTTGATCCACTAATATGCGCATGGGGCGCGGAAGGCCGAAGGGCGTGACCGTTCCGGGGCGGTATCCGGTGGATTGGAGCAGTTCTTCTTCGTTCGCCATGGTGAGGCGAGAGAGACCCAGATAAGCACGCAGCGCTTTCCACGGCACCTGGGCGGGGCCAGGCATCAGAACCATGATGAATTCGCCTTCACCGAGGCGAAAGACGATGCTGCGCACCACCTGCTCCGGCTGCTGGCCGCGCTCCTGGGCTGCCTGTTCGAGCGAGGTCACCGGCCCAGAATGCTGAAAAAGGCTGAAAGGGACGCTGCGGGCTTCGAGATATTGGATGGCTGGCGTTTTATTCACGGCTTAATTCTACCGTAAGGTTTGGTGTTAGAATCAGCAATTATGTTCGCCAGAAGAAAGAACCTCAAATCTTAAATCACTGGAAAATCTCGATGAAATATGCGGAAAACATTGCAAAACAACTGGGCCTGAGAGCACACCAGGTCGCGGCGGCAATCGAATTATTTGACGAAGGGAATACGATCCCGTTTATCGCCCGGTATCGTAAGGAAGCTACCGGGACCCTGGATGAGGAGCAACTGCGCCAGATTGAGTCGGCGTTGGAACGGCTGCGCGCATTGGACGAGCGCCGCGAGACGGTACTGGCATCGATCGAAGAGCAGGGCAAACTGACAGATGAACTGCGTCAAAAGATCCAGGCGGCGGAAACGATGACGGCGCTGGAAGATCTGTACCAGCCTTACAAACCGAAACGGCGCACTCGGGCAGGGATCGCCCGGGAGAAAGGCCTGCAGGGGCTGGCGGACCTGATTTTGCAGCAGGCGCGCACGCGCGAGACCCCGGAAGCGCTTGCGCGCGGGTACCTGAACGAACAGGTGCCCACCGTGGAAGACGCGCTTGCGGGCGCGCGGGATATCGCTGCCGAGACGATTAGCGATCACCCTGAGGTGCGCCGCCTGACGCGCGAAAAAGCCATGCAGTGGGGCAGCCTGCAAGCGGAAAAGATCGATGATGCGGAAGACGCGAAGCGTGTGTACGAGTTGTATTACACCTTCGATTTCCGGGTTGACCGGGTGCGCCCGCATCAGGTTCTGGCGATCAACCGCGGCGAGGAAGAAAAGGTGCTGCGGGCCAAGGTGGCGCTGCCAGAACGCGATTGGCAGGAAGCGGTTTTTATGTACTTCCGCCCAGATAAGCGCTCGCCCTTTTTTGATCAGCTTGGCCTGGCGGTAGCGGACGCCGCCGAGCGCCTGCTGCTTCCAGCTATCGAGCGGGATGTGCGCCGGGCGCTGACGGAAAAGGCCGAGGCGCATGCCATCGGCGTGTTCGCGGCGAACCTGCGCGCGCTGCTTTCACAGCCGCCGCTGGCGGGGCGGGTAGTGTTGGGCATTGACCCGGGGTTCCGCACTGGCAGCAAGGTGGCAGTTTCCGACCCGACCGGCAAGCTGCTCGATACGGTTACGATCTATCCGCACGAGCCGCAGAAGCGCTGGAATGAAGCGCTGGAGATTTTGCAGAAGCTGGTGGAGCGGCACAAAGTGAGCCTGATTACTATCGGCAATGGCACGGCATCACGGGAGACGGAACAACTGGTCGTGCAGCTCATTAAAAACATCGGCGGCGATTTGCATTACCTGATCACTAATGAGGCCGGGGCGAGCGTCTACAGCGCCAGCCCGCTGGCGCGCGCCGAACTGCCTGACCTGGATGTATCCATACGCGGCGCGGTTTCGATTGCGCGGCGGGTGCAGGACCCGCTGGCTGAACTGGTGAAAATCGATCCGAAGTCGATTGGAGTAGGGCTGTACCAGCACGATGTGGATCAGGGCGCGCTGGCCCATTCGCTCAACGCGGTGGTGGAAAGCGTGGTAAACCAGGTGGGGGTGGATGTAAATACCGCATCTCCCGCGCTGCTGACCTACGTTTCGGGGATCGGGCAAAAACTGGCGGAGAATATCGTTGCTTATCGAGATGCGAATGGACCATTTAAGAACCGCAAGCAGTTGATGGGCGTGCCAAAGCTTGGTCCGAAAGCCTTTGAGCAGTCCGCCGGGTTCTTGCGCATCCGCAATGGAGATAACCCGCTGGACGCCAGCGCGATCCACCCGGAAAGCTATACCATCGCGGAGGCGGTGCTCAAACGCGCGGGTCTCACTGTAAAGACAGCGGCAGAGCAGCGCCAGGCGCAGCTTGACCGGCTGCGCAAGGAGACGCCGGTTGACAAGATTTCGGCGGAGCTGGGCGCGGGCGTTCCGACGCTGCTGGATATTTTTGAACAACTGGTGCGCCCTGGGCGAGATCCACGCGAAGATACACCCCTGCCGATCTTGCGCAGCGATGTGCTGAAAATGGAAGATCTGGTTTCGGGCATGCGCCTGAAGGGCACGGTGCGAAACGTGGTGGATTTTGGCGCATTTGTTGACATTGGCGTAAAACAGGATGGCCTGCTGCACCGCAGCCAGGTTCCGCCGGGGGTGTCGCTGAAGGTGGGCGAAATCATCGATGTCGAGATCCAGAAAATTGAGCCAGAACGCGGGCGGATCTCATTATTATGGCCGAACCAGAGTGGATAAATGGATCCACTGATTTCCCTGAAGGATGTCACTATCCGGGTGGGTGACAGGCTATCCTTCGCACATACCAACTGGCAAATCGAACCCGACCAGCACTGGGCTATTTTGGGGCCGACCGGATCGGGAAAGTCAACCCTGACCAAAGCGATCAGCCGGCAGGTGCCGCTGGTGGATGGGCAGATTTTGTTTTACTTCGACCATGCGGGCGATGGGCGCCCGTATGTGCATCCCAATGAGGTGCTGACATTTTCGGCTGAAACGCACCAGGCATTTTTCCGGCAGTTCGTTGGGTATCACCAGGCGCGCTGGCAGAGCTTTGAGGGGGAAGAGGCGCCGCTGGTCGATTCGATACTGGATGGGCCGGTTGGGCAAGAGAAAAGGGCGGAGGTGATTGACCTGCTGGGCATCGGGCCGCTGCTGGGGCGTAAGGCCCACATGCTTTCGCACGGCGAGTCGCGGAAAGTGTTTTTGGCCCGGCTGCTGCTTCGATCGCCGCGGCTGCTCATCCTGGACGACCCATATGTTGGACTGGATGCGCAGTCACGCGCACGGCTGAGGGAGGTGATTGAGCGCCTGCTGGAGAATCAGGACCCGGCGGTGTTGTTCCTTAGCTCACGGCATGAAGATATCCCGGCAGGGATCGATCACTACCTGCTGGTACGCGATCACTGCGTGACCGCACAGGGCAGCCGCCGCGATTTGCAATCGATTGCGGCATACGGCGATTTCTTTTCTACCCCGGACGCGGTCAGTGGTTCCGGCTCGGCGCCGCCCGCGTTTACCCGCATGGTCGAAAATTATGCCGATGCTCTGACCCACGGCGAGAGGCTGCCCGAGATGATTGCCATGCGCGGGGTTTCGGTTTTTTACCAGGGCAAAGCTGTGCTGAAAGGGATCGACTGGACTGTACTGCATGGGGAGCGTTGGGCGCTGGTCGGTCCGAACGGAGCGGGTAAAAGCACGCTGCTGAGCCTGGTGCTCGCCGATAACCCGCAGGCCTATACCAACGATATCCGCCTATTTGGCAGGCCGCGTGGGTCGGGGGAGAGCATCTGGCAGATCAAGCGGCGGATTGGTTGGGTCTCGCCCGAACTGCACCTTTTTTATGATCGGTCCGCAACAGCGCGCGATGTGGTTTCCTCGGGCTTCTTTGACTCGGTCGGTCTATACCGTCGCTGCACTCCTGAGCAAGAGGCCGCTGTTTCGGGATGGATGGAAGCGCTTGATATTATTGATCTGGCAGATCGCCCGCTGCACGTGCTGTCAACCGGGCAGCAGCGTCTGGTGCTGCTGACACGGGCGCTGGTGAAGAAGCCACCCCTGCTCGTGCTGGATGAACCCTGCCAGGGTCTGGACGACACGCACCGCTTTCAGATGATTTACATGATCGACCGGCTGTGCCGCGCCGCGCCGGTGACCCTGATCTACATCAGCCATTATGCGGATGAGATCCCTTCCGCGATTACCCACCGGATTTACCTCCGAGAAGGGCAGATCGATGAAAACATTCGTAAAGGGATGGATCGATAAAGTTGGGGCGAAGCGTTCCTTACAATTCGCTGAGGGCGCGCAGTATGACGGGCATCGATTCACGCCAGCGGGGCGGGCGGTCTTCTGAGACTTCGAAAGCCAGCCTGCGGCGGTCGGGCGCTCCATCTTGAACGCGGCGCTGGATTTCTTGCTGAAGGGCATCTGGGGCCAACTCGTAGCAGCCCAGGTTTATGTTCGACCACAATAATTTGTCGGGCCAAATGCCGCGGGCCTCGGCCAGAGTCATGTCGCCTTCGGGTGGAGGGGTAAAGGATTCGATCAAGTCGATAGGCGAACCCGCCACCAGGTGCTTCACCGAGGCAATCTTTCCATCATAATGGCAGCCCACGATTTTCCCGGCCTGGTGCAGGGCGCTAAATGTTTCTTCGTACACCGGCAGCAGAAACTGCTTGTAGCGGCGCGGACCGAGGGTTTCAGCGGTAAAGTTTTCAATGACGTTGATGTAACGCCCGGGGCCCTCCGCGGCGATCTCCACCAGCTTGCGAAAATTTTCCAGCAGGGCTTCATAAAGCTCCTGCATTTCGTCTGCATATTCGACCAGGTGGAAGGAGAAATTCTCCAGGCCGGCGTAATCGACTAAAATGGTCTGCAAAGGCGTGCGACCGATACGCGTCACCGGAACCATATACGGGGGAAGGATGATTTCCTGGGTGCGGAAGGCGGCGTAATCAGCGGCGTAATGGGTGTGCCTGGCGATGTAGATCATCACCCGGTAATCTTCAGCAGTTTCCAGAAAATATTTTTGCTGCCAATCATCCGTCCAGAGAGCGGATACCTCGCCGGCTGGCGTGCGGCATACCTGCTGGCGAACCTTTCGTCCGCCTTCCCAACTGAGCTGCTCGATCCATTGGACATCGCCGTCATACCGGGCGCTCCAGGTGGGGATAAAGCGCAGCACACCCAGCCCATCCGCGAGCATCTGTCGTATGACCGGATCACTCCAATCCGGTGGTATTTTATTTTCATAGGTGGTAAAAGGGATGCGATCTGGCTGTTCGCCAGACCAGAACGCGGCTAACCGTTCGCGGATGCGCATGGGGGGCACTCCAGAAGAGCTGCTGTAAACGAGTTACATTGATGGGTCACGCTGCGCTGCCCAGAAAATCCCATTCCGGAGCACTGTTCGGAAGTTCTGATTCTCATACGCCTGGCGATCGTGACCGGACTGAAGGCAAAAAACGCGCGCGCTGCGATATACGCGCACCCAGGCCAAGCTGTGGATGCAAGCCGGGTGATCGGTGGTAAGGAGAACCTGGCTGTCTGGGCCTGGATCGTGGAGGACGTAGGTTTCATCGGTGATTACCCACGGCTTGATCTCACGCACGATGGGGTGCTCGGGCAAAGCAACGTCTACCGGAATGCGCTCATTGTGCTTGTATTGACCAACAACCCGGTTTGTCAGCCCGACGATCTCGTCCCACACCGGCCAATCGGGATAGGCAAAGATGGCATGATGGAGGATGACGATTCCTTGCACGGTTTCCCCTAACTGCTCGAAGGCGCTTTTGGGCTTACCGGAGAACCAGGGAGACTGGTCGGTGGGCGCGGCGGGCGGCATGATGTAAAAGACGACTGCATCATATTCACTGCGCGCTTTGTGGGACGAGCTGGTGAAATCGTTAAGATGTTGGATATAGGCATCGATTCCAGGCAGCGCGCGAAACAGAGCGTGAAAGGGCACAACTTCAAAGCTGTGCCCGCCAGTGACAACAGCTACTTTAAGCGGGGGCATGCGTTCCCTCCATATTCTTGTGCCTATGTCGACTGCGTTGGACGAGGCTTCCGAAATCTTACTGAATACCGGTTGTAGAGGTAGACCAGTGCAACCGCGGCAAACGGGATCAGGACGGCATCCAGAGGGACACGGTAGCGAACCATGGTCCAGCTTACCGCGTAGACGCCGGTGTGAAGCAGCATGAATAGAAATATTGGCAACAGATCACGCCACTGTTTGCGAGCGAGGTAAAGGCCGCCCACCGCAAAAGGCCACATCAGACCAAAGGAAGTCACCCTGAGCAAATTTGCCATGAAACCCGAATCCGACGTGGGCCAGAAAGTAAAGAATTCGCGCAGGCGGGTGAGGGTCAGCATGACAAAATTCCAGGGATCGTTCAGCACATTCTGGATCCCCATTTTGAGCAGCTCAGAGGTAATGATGGCGTCATTTTTGCTGGCAAGCACTTCTTCCGGAATCGGGAAGACTTTATAGGGATGAAAATTTCCGTGGTGATCGGGGTGATTGCCATTCCAAAATACATGCCCGAACTGCGACTCAAGCACCATGAACCTTCCCCATAATTTATAGTTGTGAATGGTAAAGGGCATCACAGCCAGAACGATCATCGCAAATGGTATCAGCGCTCTCCATTGAAACTTACGCCTGGCGTAGAGAACCCACAAGATCAGGAATGGCACAAAGAAAATAATCGCCATACGGAAGAGAACCGTCGCTGCCAGCGAGAGGCCAAGCAGGAACCAATACACCAGCCGGTCAGAATCACGCAGCTTTATGGCAATGAGAAGCGAGATGAGAATGAACAGGATGAAAGGGGTCTCGGTCACCAGCGTAACACTGTAGAAAACCAGGTAGTTGTAAACCGCGGCAACCAGGCCAGAAACAAAGGCCACTGTATCGCCGAAAAAGCGCCGGGCCAGGATGTAGATCAGCCAGACGATGATGACTCCCAACAGGGCAAAAATCAACCGCGCGATGATAGGGTAGTAACCAAAAACAATATATATACCCGCTAGCAGCAAGCTTTGGGATGCAGAGAAGTAAGACTGCGGAGCATTTGCTTCAATCCAGGGGTACCAATTTTCGGGAAAGGTCAGACCATAACCGGCTGCATAGCGGTGTCCCAGAACGTTGTATGTGATTTCATCGAATGCGCCAGATAACCCGCTGACCTCGTTTCCCAGTAAGAGCGCGACGGCAATCCGTGCAACCAGGGCCACTGCCAGCACGATCGCCAATTGAACTTTTGGCTTTTTCATCTATTCCCCCGTGTTTCTTTGAATCATCGACTTGATAGACGATGTCCATAATTATAATGTAAACCAAAGGTTTTTCAACTCCGCGCCTAACAAAAGGCCCGTGGAACAGGGTGTATAATTGTTTTAGCGGTCCGGATGACAAAGTGAGGTCCAAATGGCGGTGATCACCATTTCGCGTCAAATGGGGAGCCTGGGGCGCCAGGTGGCAGAAGAAGTAGCGCGCTGCCTGAATTACCGCATCGTCTGGCGAGAGGTTATCAATGAAGCTGCCAGCAGGGCTGGCGTGCCAGAGGTGGCGCTGGCGACCATTGATGAATTGGATCTGTTGGGGCTGCGGCCATCCGCGGAAGCCCGCACAGCTTACCACAAAGCTGTGCATGAGATTATGGAGGAACTGGCCAGGGGAGGGGATGTGGTGATTGTGGGCCGAGCCGGGCAGATCATTTTGCGCGGCAAGCCGGATGTGCTGCATGTTCGTATTCATGCTCCACTTGAGCTGCGGGTGAAGCGTATTGCCATACAACACAATGTGGCACTCGAAGCCGCTCGAGCTCAGGCTTTGGCCAGTGATAAATCGCGCACGCTATACCTAAAGCGTTATTATCAGGCCCGGTGGGATGATCCAGACTTATATGATTTAATCCTCAATACGGCGCATCTCCGGGTTGAAGGGTCAGCTCTGGTGATATGCAAAGCACTCGAACACCTACGAAATCCAGATAGTAAGCTGGAAGCGGAAAATCCTTCTGTAGATGAAATTTCACCGATGAAAGGAAGCGTTGGTGATTAACTGGTGTGTATCACCACGATTAGCTTTCCTGTACAAATAGGTGAGGCATCACAGCAGTTTTCATTGATCAGGGAGAACAACGGCTTGGAAGAGACCCCGAAAAAGCCACGTCCTATTTTCGTGCATCCCATTGAGGATGCGTTTTCACGAATCCTGGATTTCTACGGTGTGGACTGGGAATACGAGCCGACAACCTTCCCGCTCGAATGGGATGAAAAGGGCAATGTACTCGAAGCCTTCACACCGGATTTCTACCTGCCGCAGCAGGACTTATATATTGAATTAACCACCCTGCGGCCAAAACTTACCCTGCGAAAAAACCGGAAGCTGAAGAAGATTCAAGCGCTCTACCCAGAAGTGAATATCAAGCTGCTTAAACGGCGGGAGCTGCGCAACATGATGCTGCGGTTTGGCATGGTGGAAGAAGCAGAGCACATCCTGGGAACGGAAGCACAGGAGGATTGGGACTGATGGTTGAGGAGTTATGGAAGAACGCAGACAGCGAGCTGGTGGACGATATTCAACAGATTTTTGTCAGCACTGAAGCGCTGCAAAAACGGGTGCGCGAAATTGGCCAGGCGATTTCACAGGATTATAAAGGAAAGAACCCGGTGCTGGTTGGGGCGTTGAAGGGGGTCATTTTCTTCATGTCTGACCTGCTGCGCGCCATCACGATACCGGTTGAAGTGGATTTTATTGCTATTTCCAGCTACACATCGGAAGCGCGCGATAAAGGCGTGGTGCGGGTGACCAAGGACCTGGATCTGCCTATCACCGGGCGGCATGTCCTTTTTGTGGAGGATGTTGTTGATACCGGGCTCACGCTCAATTACCTGGTCGCCAGCCTGCGCGCCCGGCAGCCGGCCAGCCTGGAAGTCTGCGTGTTATTCAATAAGACTACCCGCCGGTTAATTAATTTCCCGGTGCGCTACAAGGGGTTCGATCTCCCTGATTATTTTGTGGTTGGCTATGGCCTGGATCATCACGAGCGCTACCGAAACCTGCCATATGTCGGGATACTAAAGCCGGAGGCGTTGTTTTCAAGGAATCAGGGGTAATAAAAATAGCTCTCGGATGTACCAGCGCCGTTTGCGCCATAACATCCGAGAGCTTTTGTTAAATATAGGGGCCCCAAGTAACCTTTAGCGATTTTCCTCTCAAGCTTTTGACCCATTCGTCTATTTTCGTTAGTTTCTGCCACCATTTGGGTATGTATCCTGTACATCCCGGGCAAACAAAACCTAATCGGTTTTAGACTGGGTAGTTGAGAGAGCGCTTTCCGTATTTCTCGGGGCTCCCTAACCATTGGATTTCGGTTTGATCCTCAGATCTTTTCGATCTTCATCGGATCAGGTTGAATTCCTTTGGTGACCATATAGTAGCATAAACATATACCAGAGTCAATAAGTCTTGCGGATAGCTGAGCAATTTTAAGGTTCTTAAGATTCTGGCTGCCTGGTGAATACGCAGGCGGGCGGCCTGCTTCCGGAGAGATTTATTTGCTCTGATAACTGCAAGGGGATGCGGGTTAGTTGTTCGAGGAGATACTGGTCAAGCGTGCATAAATAAGGATGGGCAGGGAGCAGGGCGGCGTAGGGGCACCTGCGCAGCAGGATGCGCGGACCACTGGCATGCGCTTCCCAGCGCGCCTGATACCCGCGCTGGCTCAAAAGATCAGCGGCCTGATTGAGCCGCTGGGTGAGGTGGGGGGTAGGGATGCCCTGGCCAGCGAGCTTTGCTGCCAGGGCGCGAAGCGCCTGCTCTTTTGACCCCGCTGGCAGCGCACTAACAACTTCATCCAGCAGGACTTCACACAGTGGAATCAGATTTCCACCGGTAGAAGAACTTACGGACAGGCGGTAAATCTGTTCGGGCCGCCCGCGATGCACCGGTTGGCTTTCGCCGCGAGGTGCTCTTTCGAGAACGCCCTCTTGCAGCAGGCCATTAAGATGGTAACGGATATCCGCGCGCGTGAGGCCCCAGGTTCGGCTTAATTCTTGAACGGAGACTGCGCGATTTTCTTTCAAGTAGGCCACAATTCGCTCTCGCGTGGATAACTGGCCGGGCGAAATCGGGGGAATGCTGTTCTTTTGCCGCGCGGAATTCGAGGGCATATTTATATTATAGCCACCAGTAAGAATTAAGCAAAGGATTTTTTTCTTAATTAAAGTGACATCCCTTTGCTTGACACTTGAATCGAGGATGATACAATAAGTTTGAGCTTCAAAGCATGAGACATCAAAATCCCTACAGATACTTTTCTTTCCAGGAAAGGTCAGGCTATGGAACAAGAAGATATGAATAAGCCCGGGTTTGAAATCCCACCCGAACTTCAGCATCAGGTTTCGATCACTACGCTCGACCGCATCTATAACTGGTGCCGGCGGAATTCCGTGTGGCCTATGATGTTTGGCCTGGCGTGCTGCGCGATCGAGATGATTTGTATGGCGGCCAGCCGCTTTGACTTTTCTCGGTTTGGGATGGAAGTAATGCGGCCCAGCCCGCGCCAGGCAGACGTAATGATTGTATCGGGCACAGTCACGAAGAAAATGATCCCGCAGATTGTACGCCTGTACAATCAGATGCCCGAGCCCAAATACGTCATTGCGATGGGGGCTTGCGCATCAGGAGGAGGACCTTTTAAGGAGGGCTATTCGGTTGTGTCTGGCGTTGACCGTTACCTGCCGGTGGATGTATATATCCCAGGCTGCCCGCCAACGCCGCAAGCCTTGTTCAACGGCCTGATCGCCCTGCAAAAGAAGATTGATAAAGAACCCATCAAAGGGTCGCGCTGGTATTCGAAGGATTCGGTTGTTGAGATCCCTGTTCCAGTGCTGGGCCCCGATCTGATGGACCCGCGTAAATACGAGCGTATTCGCCAGGCGGCTCAGCAGAAGGCTGCTGCTGCGGTAACGGGAAACGATCTGGACAGTAACGGCGCCGTGGACGCTGCAACAGCAGGGTAGGAGGAAAAATGGAACACACACCGATGGTACAGGCTCTGGACCTGACCGCAAAATTTCCGGGATGGGTGACCCCTGATACGCGACCCGGTTATGAGGGATACATCGTGCAGGTCGATCGGGTGGTTGATTTTGCCCGCCAACTGCGCGATGAATATGGTTATGATTACTTGACTTCTCTGACCGGCGTCGACTATATCGCTGAGAACCTGATGGAAGTGGTTTACCATGCCTCTCGCACCTCTGGCGGACCGGGTGTTGTATTCAAGGTGCAGGTTCCGCGGGATCAGCCGGTGGTTCCCAGCCTGACCCCCATCTACCGGGGCGCGGAATTCCAGGAGCGTGAAGCTTTTGATTTGTTAGGCATTCAATTTTCAAAGCATCCCGATCTGCGCCGCATTCTCACCTGGGAAGGCTTTGCGGGGCACCCGCTGCGGAAAGATTGGAAGGAACCTTATTTCGAAGAAGATGTTAAGCCGTTTAAGAGCCGCTGGCCAAGTCCGGAACCTATTGTGCGGTCTGAAGAGGCTAACCCATTTGGGGATAATATCCGGTATCCAGAGGGTTTTGAAGACCCCGAAAAATGGGTGTTTGAAGGAGATGAAGCGGTTTACAAAGCACTGCGGCGCGTCCGTGATGATGGCTCAGATTTCGAAACTGATCGGATGATCGTCAATCTTGGTCCACAGCATCCCTCCACGCACGGCGTGTTCCGTATGGCGGCGCTCATGGATGGCGAAACGGTTGTTGATCTAAAACCGATGGTTGGCTACCTGCACCGCAATCATGAAAAGATCGGCGAGCGCAATACCTGGTTGGGGAATATTCCCTTTACCGACCGGCTCGATTACATCTCGTCGATGAGCAATAACTTCGGTTATGTGCTGGCGGTTGAAAAGCTGATGGGCGTCCAGATCCCTGAACGGGCCGATTACATCCGGGTGATGATGGCGGAGTTGAACAGGATTAACAGCCACTTGATTGCCACCGGGTTCCTGGGTAATGATCTGGGCGTGTTCTTTACGATGGTTTTGTACTGTTTGGAAGAGCGGGAGCTTATTCTGGATATCTTCGAAGCGGTCTCGGGCTCGCGCATGATGTGCAATTATTACCGTTTCGGCGGCGTGGCTCGCGACCTTCCAGAAGGCGTTTTGGATAAAGTGAAAGCGCTGGTATATGACCGCCTGCCGCGCAAACTGGATGATATCGATACGTATGTGACGAACAACGATATCGTACAACTGCGCACAAAAGGCGTTGGTGTGCTGACCGCTGAGGATGCCATTGCCACCTCTGCCAGCGGGCCCATCCTGCGCGCATCAGGCGTGCCGTACGATATTCGCAGAGCCGCACCATACAGCATTTATAACCGGCTCGAGTTTGATGTTTGCACGCGCAACCATGGCGATTCTTACGATCGCTACCTCGTTCGTATCGATGAAATCCGCCAGAGCCTACGGATACTCCAGCAGGTGCTGCGCGATATCCCTGAAGGACCGGTTCTGGCGGGGAAACCTACCCATATGGTTAAAGTACCCCCGGGAGAAGCTTACGGGCGTGTTGAAGGCCCGAAAGGCGAACTGGGCTTTTATGTTGTGTCCCAGGGCAAGCCCAATCCATACCGTTACCATGTACGCGCCCCATCTTTTATTAACCTGACCAGCCTGGCGGATATGTGCCGGGGTCAGAAAGTGGCCGATACGGTGGTCATCCTTGGTTCGATTGATATCGTTCTTGGCGAAGTTGATCGCTAGCCGGGTATTGGAGTAGAGCGAAGGAGCTGTCAACATGAATGGAAAAGGTGTTATCCGCGGCCTGGGCGTAGTGCTGCAGCATTTCTTTGACACTTACATTGTGGATATTCAGGCCCGCCTGTCCGGGCGCAAGCGATATTTCACTCGAGAGGGGGTGGCGGAACGATCAAGTCACAAAGCACGTGGTATTTTTACGGTGCAGTATCCAGAGGAAAAGCTTCCAGTACCAGAAGAGTTCCGTTTTATTCCCTTCCTGGTTTATGAAGACGGCCCAAATGGCGAACGTATTCCCCGCTGCACCTCCTGCGGTATCTGCGCCAAGGTATGCCCGCCGCAGTGCATCTGGATCAAACGCACCAGCGACCCTGTTACCGGGCGGCCTGTGCCCGCGCCAGCGGAATTCTACATCGATGTGGATATTTGCATGAACTGCGGGTTCTGCGCCGAGTTTTGCCCGTTCGATGCAATCAAGATGGATCATGATTATGAGATTGCTTCCTACAACCGGCACAAAAGTAATATTTATGACCTTGCCAAGCTGTCGAAGCCTGTTTCATACTATGCGGAAATCCGTCCCACCAATTATGCTCGGGAAGAAGCCACCCGTCAGGCAGAAAGAGAAGCCAAAGCTGCAAAGAAAGCTGGCACGCCAGGTGCGGATTGAATTATAATCACGGCATAATGATGAGGTATAGGGTTGTGATCTGGCATGTACAATTCAGACACTGAGGTTTTATTTCCCTCGCGTGTAATTCCGCAGCTTCGCCCGCTGCACGGTGAAGAGTGGCGTGCTTTAATCGACCGGGTGCGCTCGGCAGAATCTACTCCAGCTGAGCGGTATGCGTTTGTGCTGATGCTGGTGCGCATGTGCGGTTGCGTTGGTTGTAATGCCGATTCTTTCCGTGCAATGCGGGGATGCACGCAGTGCGCCCGGCAGACCGTCCGGCGTATTCGCGGCGGGGACCGGGAAATTATGGAACAGTTTCGCCAGGTGCACAAGGAAGTTGAAGTTTATATTCAAAAAAACCATACGGATCATTCCTCGGACAAGAAATAGTCCAGGATACCGGTGGATTTATTATCTTAACAGAAAAGGAAATACCTGAATGACCCAAACCGTAACTCGCGATGCCGTAATGGCCGCGTTGAGCAAGGTGCAGGAACCTGAACTGCACAAAGATCTGGTCACTTTGAATATGATTCGGGATTTGACCATTGATGGCGGCAAGGTTGCCTTGACCGTTGTTCTGACCACGCCAGCCTGCCCTCTGCGCGGTCGCATTGAGAAAGAAGTACGGCAGGCGGTTATGAGCGTGCCTGGGGTGGAAACGGCACAGGTGCGTATGGACGCCAGCGTCCCATCCGATGGACGCCCGCGCGGCATACTGCAACTGCCTGTGCGGAATGTGGTGGCCGTGGCAAGTGGGAAAGGCGGTGTGGGTAAGAGTACCGTGGCTGTAAACGTGGCGGTGGCGCTGGCACAGTCTGGCGCGAAAGTTGGCCTACTTGATGCGGATATTTATGGCCCTAACGTACCGACGATGATGGGCGTGAAGAGCCTGCCGCCGCAGAACGATTCCGGTAAATTGGTGCCTGCCCAGGCGCACGGCGTGGCGCTGATGTCAATTGGATTTCTGGTGAAGCCTGGGCAGCCATTGATCTGGCGCGGCCCCATGCTGCATTCAGCGATCCGCCAGTTTTTGAGCGATGTGGAGTGGGGAGAACTGGATTACCTGGTGATCGACCTGCCACCAGGCACCGGTGACGCACAGCTCAGCCTGGCGCAGTCGGTACCGCTCAGTGGCGGGTTGATCGTTACGCTGCCGCAAGCCGTTTCGCTCGAAGATGCCCAGCGCGGGTTGGAAATGTTCCGCGAACTGAATGTCCCGATTATGGGCGTTGTAGAGAATATGAGCTACCTGGAGATGCCGGATGGCACGAGGGTGGATGTTTTTGGGACTGGCGGAGGCCAAAAGCTGGCCGAGACGGCCAAGGTTCCTTACCTGGGCCAAATCCCAATGGATCCGGCTGTACGTGTTGGCGGCGATCAGGGGACGCCCATTATCGTATCGAACCCCGACTCTGCGCCTGCCCGGGCGCTTCGCGCGCTGGCTGAACAGGTTGCAGCCCGGTTGAGCGTAGAGGCATTGAAAGGCAGCAGCGGGGTAAAGATCAATATGGTCGGTTAGCGCGGTTTAGGATACCTTATGGAACAATCGATAGAACCGGTGGTGGTCGGCGTGCGCTTCTCGAAGATCGGGAAGATTTATCATTTCGCCGCCGAGGACATTGCCGATATAAAAATCAGTGATATGGTGGTGGTGGAAACCAGCCGTGGATGGCAGCTTGGACAAGTGGCTCAAATCCTGCCTGATGCAGACCCCCCACCTGAAGGTTGGAAACCGATCGACCGGCGAGCCACTCCGCGCGATTTGCTGCTGCGCCAGATGTGGCAGATGAAAGAAGCCGAAGTTGTTGAGGGCTGCCGCGCGAAAGCCGCGGACCTGCGCCTGGTTGGGATCAAGATTGTCTCTGCAGAATACAGTTTCGATGGCTCGCGCCTTACGATCCTGTTCAGCAGCGAAAGCGAAGAAAAGTATGACCTGAAATCGCTGCGCTCTGATATGCAGAAGATGTTCGCGCCCTCGCAGGTGGAGATGCGCCAGGTGGGGCCGCGGGATGTTGCCAAGGTAACCTGTGGAATGGGCGCCTGCGGAATGGAGACGCGCTGCTGCTGCCTGTTCCTGACAGAGTTCAGCTCGATCTCGATCCGCATGGCAAAAGAACAGGGAATTTCGTTAACCCCCACAGAGATCACCGGGATGTGCGGGCGCCTGCGCTGCTGCTTGATTTATGAGTATGATACTTATGTTGAGGCGCGTTCCAAGCTGCCTAAACGTAACAAGCGCGTGCGCACGCCGCAAGGTGAGGGTAAAGTGGTGGATGTTGTGCCGCTGCGCGGCGCTGTGATTGTTGACCTGCCTGAAGTGGGCTACCGGGAATTCCCCGGCGCGGAAGTGCAGCTGGTGGATGGCGATGGCGGGCAGCAGGCGGGCGGGACTGCTTTTACTGGCGCACAGGCGACTGCAAATATCGACACAAGCGGTGATGATGGTGAAAAGCAAGAATCCTTTGCAGTCTCTTCCGAAAATCCAGCGCCTGCCTCGCCGCGCGAAAATCCCCCCAGGCGTAATGAACCGCGCGGGATGCCACGTTCGGAATCGGGGCGGCCTTCAAGCGGCCCAGGCAGGGCGGATCGACCGAACAGGAGTGGGCGAGAAGGGCAGGGCGGAAGGCAACCTGACCGCGGGCCACGAAGTGGGGGAAGACCCGGAAGTGAATCGCCAGGTGGTGGGCCAGCAGGCGACAACCAGGAAGGAGCCCAAGGCAGCAGAGGCCAACGCCGAGAAGGCCCCGTGAGTGGACAACAAGGCCAACCGCAGCGCCCTCCCAGACGACCGCAGCAAGGCGAAACCAGTGAAAGACCGCAAAGAGGCGGGCGAGATCAACGTAGAAGAAGAGGGCCGCGTCGTGACAACCCCAGCAATAACAACTCCGAAAACCGAACCTGAGGGATGGGATGCGCCGCAGACGATCCTGGTCATTCTGGCGCACCCTGATGATCCTGAATTTTTCTGCGGCGCGAGCATCGCACGGTGGACTGCTTTAGGCCACACTGTGCATTACTGCCTGCTGACCCGCGGCGATAAAGGGGTCCGTGACTGTTCAGTGGACCCAACAGAATTATCCCGCGCCCGTGAAATTGAGGAGAGAGGCGCTGCCGATGTCCTCGGGGTACAGCAGCTCGTATTTTTAGATTTTGAGGATGGGTACCTGGTGCCTGATCTGGCAGCCAGAAAAGCTGTTGTGCGGGCAATCCGCAGGTTTCGACCAGACATCATCATCAGTTGTGACCCGACTTACATTTTTGGCGAAAATACGATTAATCATCCGGATCACCGGGCAGCAGGGCAGGTTGTGGTGGACGCATTTTTCCCTGCCGCGGGCAACCCGATGTACTTCCCAGAATTAATCGCGGATGAAGCACTAGAACCGGTCTCCCCAAAGGAAATCTGGCTCTCTGTAACTGGTACCCCAAATATTACCCTGGATATTACTCCTTACTGGGAAAGAAAGATCCAGGCGCTGCACTGCCATGTGAGCCAGATCGCGGACATGAACCAGCTAGATGAACGCATGCGATCCAGGCGCACGCCGGACAGCACCGTGGAAAACCCCAGGTATGAGGAGAAGTTCCGGCGCTTGAAATTCC
Organism: uncultured Anaerolineaceae bacterium; assembly: GCA_964437595.1. Lineage (GTDB taxonomy): Bacteria > Chloroflexota > Anaerolineae > Anaerolineales > Anaerolineaceae > DSYU01. The sequence goes on along the minus strand of CAYTHO010000028.1, from coordinate 6,041 downwards.
GCTAAAATAATGGAATGAACGATATCTCTGCCGAAGCGGCACAATTATTTGAGTACACCCAAAAACTGCGGCGAGATTTTCATCGCCATCCAGAATTGGGGTATCGCGAATTTCGGACAGCCGGTATTGTGGCACGCGAGCTGGGGCAGTTGGGCCTGGAGGTGACCACAGGCATTGCTGAAACCGGTGTGGCAGCACTTCTGGAAGGTTCGCAGGCTGGGCCGGTGGTACTGGCGCGCTTTGACATGGACGCATTACCGATAGCAGAACAAACTGGCGCGGAGTATGCTTCTGAGTCAGAAGGGGTGATGCACGCCTGTGGACACGATGGGCACGTATCGGTGGGACTCTCCGTTGCGCGAATGCTCCACAAGCACAGGGAGCAGATTCATGGCACGGTGAAATTTGTTTTTCAGCCAGCGGAAGAGGGGTTGGGCGGCGCGGAACGAATGCTGCAGGCCGGGATTTTGCACAACCCTGCCGTCGATTTTACGCTAGCCATGCATTTATGGAACGATCGACCGGTCGGCTGGGTTGGGATTACCGATGGTCCATTAATGGCGGGCGGCGACATTTTTTCCGTGCGAATTGAAGGGAAAGGCGGGCATGGGGCGCTGCCGCATGAGGCGGCTGACCCCGTGGTAGCCGCGGCCCAAATCGTCTCTGGCCTGCAGACGATCGTTTCACGAAATATTTCCCCATTGGATACGGCTGTGGTCAGTGTATGCAGCCTGCAGGCCGGGCATGCTTTCAATGTGATACCACAAGTGGCTGAATTCTCCGGCACCCTGCGGACTTTTGAGCCTTCTGTTCGCCAGAAGGTGGTTGAACGGTTTGAGAAGATCATCACCGGGATGGCAGAAGCGCTGGGCTGCACGGCTCGGGTGAAAGTGGACCGGCTAACGCCGGCTGTCGTTAACGATGTTTCCATCGCCCAGATTGTTCGAGAGGCGGTGCGGGCGCTGCCGGGCCAGCGTCTGGAAACCGGTTACCGGACGATCGTATCGGAAGATATGGCGTACATGATGGAACAGGCGCCAGGATGCTACATCATGGTTGGCTCAGCTAATCCGGAAAAAGGCTTGGACTATGGTCATCACCATCCGAAATTTGATTTTGACGAGGCCGCGCTGCCGAATGCTGTGGCTGTGATGAGCGCTGCAATCCTGGCATTGTTAGCGAGGAAAAAATGAACGAACATATCCTGGTGGATCCGGCGACTGCTTTTAATGATGCCGCACCGGCCCGGGTTGTGTCGCTGGTTCCGTCTTCTACTGCCAGCCTGTTTGATCTGGGATTAGGCGAGACCGTGGTTGGGGTCAGCGATTTCTGCTGTTACCCTGCGGACCAGCTTTCTGGTTTGGCGCGGGTAGGTGGGCCGAAGAGTATTCGCGTGGAAGATGTTTTAGCTTTGCGACCTGACCTGGTGATTGCCAATCGCGAGGAAAACGAACGCGGCGCGGTGGAGGCGTTGGGCGAAGCCGGGATCAACGTGTGGCTTACCTTTCCAACCACGGTGCAGGCAGCCATCAACGATTTATGGACGCTCGCTAATCTTTTCCGCAGCAGCCTGGCCATGCAGCAGGTGGATTTCCTCGAACGGGCCGTGGAATGGGCGGCCCAGGCAGCCGCTAAATCTGTTGGGGGCCCATCACAGGCGCGCTACTTTTGCCCTATCTGGGAAGACCAACTAGAAAATGGCGACCGCTGGTGGATGACCTTCACCGATCATACCTATGCCGCAGATGTGCTGCGCATTCTGGGTGGAGAAAATGTATTCGGCGAGCGAAAACGACGCTATCCACTGCTGGCTGACCTGGGCATGGTTGCCGAGGAGGATCCGGGAGAGCGCGACCAACGCTATCCTCGCGTTGGGCAGGGGGAGGTGATTGCGGCGCAGCCGGACATCATCCTGCTGCCCAGTGAGCCTTTTGCGTATTCTGAGAATAACTGCGCGGAGTTCACAACGCGATTTGCTCAAACCCCAGCCGCCGAGGCCGGGCGGATATTTGCCATAGACGGAACGCTGATCACCTGGCATGGAACACGCCTGGCTCGCGCGCTGGAAGAACTGCCAGCATTATTCGAGCGCTAAACGAAAAACTGCCTTGCTTATCTTGTGCAGCGGCAGCAGGTGCTGATTGACTCTTGCATTTTGGCGTGCTATAATCTGTTTATTCATCATATGAATATGATTAATCAAAGCATTTTGATCTGCTGAGTTGAGGGCAAAATAATGGAATTATCCGAGTTTATGCAATATCTTGCCAGGGAAAACGTGGATGGCGATCGTCTACCGTCTCTGGCAGCCCTCAGCGAGCAGCTTGGGATCAGTATTGCCACGCTGCGAGAGCAGATGGAAGTTGCCCGGTCGTTAGGGTTGGTAAAAGTACAGCCCAAAAAGGGGATTCACCGGCAGCCTTATCAGTTTACACCCGCAGTGGTAAAAAGCCTGGCTTATGCCACGGCAGTCGATCCCGATTTCTATTTCCTCACCTTTGCCGATTTGCGCACGCATATCGAAGCGAGTTTCTGGTATGAGGCAGTAAATTCGCTCACTCCAGAAGACCGTACAGAATTATGCCTTCTTCTCGACCGGGCAATGGCAAAGTTAGCAGGCGATCCAATCCAGATTCCCCATGCCGAACATCGAGAATTGCATTTATCTATCTACCGGCGCTTGAATAATCCCTTTGTTACCGGTATCCTGGAAGCATATTGGGAAGCCTATGAAGCTATTGGCTTGAACACCTATACTGGCCTGCGCTACCTGAAATCCGTTTGGGAATATCACCGCCAGATGGTTGATGCAATATGCACTGGCGATCACGAAGCAGGCTACCGCGCACTGGTTGAACATTCGGATTTGCTCTACCAGCTTACACAGCAGGAACCGGGCACTGGGGCGCTGTCCGCCAAATCCCGGAAGTTTGAATAGGCAGGCCTTTTTTGGTCGAGCCGATCGCGTGCAGGAATAAAGGAAACTTCCAAAAATACCTGTCCCATTTCTACCTTATCATCTACCGCAAGGAGAGAACATGTCGCAACTTATACCCACAGCGCAAGAAGAATTGCCTCCTGGCCCTGGCAAGCCCATTGTGAATGATTTTGGGATTACTTTTTGCACCGTAAACGGTTCGGGTTCGGCAACAGCAAATAACACCATTTTGCGCGCCTTATTTAAGATGGGGATTCCTGTTTCGGGCAAAAACATCTTTCCATCGAATATCCAAGGGCTGCCCACCTGGTATACCATCCGGGTGAATAAGGATGGCTGGCTGGCGCGCATCGAACAGGATCATATTGTGGTGGCGATGAATCCGGCCACATTCTCCAGGGATATGGAGTATCTGGTGTCTGGCGGTGTTTTCTTCTATGCCGATGATATTACGCTGCCCATTACCCGAAAGGATATTATTGCTTATCCGATGCCGGTTAAAGCAATGGTGAAACAGGCCGAGGTGCCGCAGACGCTGCGTGATTACATTGCGAATATGGTTTATGTTGGCGTCGTATCACAGATGCTGGGTATCGAGCTTGAGGCTGTCCACCAGGCGCTGGAATTCCATTTTAAGGGTAAGAAAACACCAGTCGATTCGAACTTCAACGTAGTGAAGGCAGCGGCGGATTGGGCGGCAGCCAACCTAGTGAAGCGGGATGCTTATCGTGTAGAGCGGATGAATGCTACGGCGGATTACATCCTGGCGGATGGGAATACAGCTGCCGCACTGGGGTCTTTATATGGCGGTTTGCAGTTTGCGGGCTGGTATCCAATTACGCCGGCATCATCCCTGGCAGAATCGATCAATGAATACCTGCCGGTGCTGCGCAAAGATCCGGATACGGGAAAACCAACCTGCGTGGTGGTTCAGGCCGAAGATGAGCTGGCGGCCATTGGCATGGCGGTTGGCGCTGGTTGGGCTGGCCTGCGGTCGATGACTTCTTCGTCCGGGCCAGGCATCAGCTTGATGTCAGAGTATTTGGGATTGGCCTATTTTGCCGAGGTACCGGTGGTGGTGTGGGATGTGCAGCGGGTAGGGCCGAGCACCGGTTTGCCCACCCGTACAGCGCAGGGTGATATCACCATGATGTATTTCATCAGCCACGGCGATACCAATTTTGTACTGCTGTTCCCTGGATCGATCAATGAGTGCTTTGAATTTGGATGGAAGGCGCTGGACCTGGCCGAGCGACTGCAAATGCCGGTTATTGTTCTGAGCGACCTGGATATGGGCATGAACCAGTGGATGACAGAACCATTCCGTTACCCGGATACGCCGATGGACCGGGGGAAAGTGCTGTGGGAAGAAGACCTGGATAAGATCATCCAGGAGAGCGGGAAATGGGGCCGCTATCTGGATGTGGACGGGGATGGCATCCCATACCGAACGCTTCCTGGAAACCGGCACCCAAGGGCAGCATACTTTACCCGGGGAACGGGGCATGATGAATTTGCGAAGTACAGTGAAGAACCTGATGTGTGGGAGCGTAACGCCGAGCGCCTGGTAAAGAAATACCAAACCGCCCGGCAGTATGTTCCAAAACCGATCCTGAAACAGATGGATGGAGCGAAAGTGGGCATTATCTCCATTGGGTCTGCAGACCAGGCGGTAGAGGAGGCCCGCTGCCAGTTAGACAGCGCCGGCTTGCAAACCGATTATCTGCGGGTGCGCGCTGCGCCATTTACGGAAGAAGTGGAACAGTTCGTAAGGGATCACGATCGTGTGTATGTTGTGGAACTCAATCGGGATGGGCAGCTGTACCAACTGTTGATGATCAATCTGCCAACGGACCTGCATTCTAAACTACGCAAAGCGGCGCATTCTGATGGCATGCCGCTGAGCGCCCGGTGGGTGCGCGAGGAAATTGGGGTGGCGGAGGGCGTTCTTGCCCGCGGTGAGGCGGTAAAGTGTCGACCTGCAGAAGAGTCACGGGAGGAGGATTGAGATGGGTAGACCAGGTGCTGTTGAAAAAGTAAACCTGGCGGGGATGACCCGCACCGATTATAAAGGCGCGCCCAGCACATTATGCCAGGGCTGCGGACATAATTCAATCGCCAGCCAGATTGTGGCGGCTTGTTACGAACTGAATATTGTTCCGGAAAACGTGGTCAAATTTAGCGGGATTGGCTGCTCAAGTAAAAGCCCTACCTATTTCCTGAGTCGTTCCTTCGGCTTTAATGGCCTGCACGGGCGCATGCCTTCGCTGGCTTTAGGCGCTATGTTCGCGGATACTTCCCTACGCGGAATGGGCGTCAGTGGAGATGGTGATACAGCTTCCATCGGCATGGGACAGTTCAAGCACCTGATGCGGCGCAACCTGCCGATGGTGTATATTGTCGAGAATAACGGCGTGTACGGCCTCACGAAAGGGCAGTTCGCGCCGACGGCTGAGATGGGGCTGAAACTAAAACGTGAGGGTACGAATCTTTACAAACCGGTCGATATCTGCAAAGAGGCAATTGTATCGAATGCATCATTTGTAGCGCGATCTTTCGCGGGCGATCCGAGGCAGGTGAAGGAGCTGATCAAGGCTGCCATGCGCCACCGCGGGCTGGCTATTCTGGATATTATCAGCCCGTGTGTAACATTCAACAACCAGGATGAATCGATGCATTCGTATGCGTGGGGAAAAGATCACGAGGTACGGCTGCATGATATCGCCTTCCTGCCAGTTCCTGCCAGGGATGAGATCACGGTTGAGGATTTTGAAGAAGGCACTATCCGTGATGTTGAGCTGCACGATGGATCGGTGATTAAGCTGAAGAAGCTTGAGGCTGATTATGATCCAACTGACCGCTGGCATGCGCTGCGCGTACTGGAAGATGCAGACATCAACAATTATATGGTCACCGGGCTGATCTATGTGGATGTGAAGGCGCCAACGATGTTCGACCTGTACGATTTGCCTCAGCAGGCGCTGAACCGCATGACGGAACGCCAGTTACGACCTTCCAGGGAGTCCATCGACGAAGTTAACGCGATGATGTTCTAGAATGAAATAATGCCCGCTGCCGCCGCCATCCTTTGGCGGCGGCAGCG
>CAYTHO010000027.1:0-61169 GCA_964437595.1 uncultured Anaerolineaceae bacterium | reverse complement strand
GGATGGAAGCCCTTACTGCCCTCCTTTCGTCGCGCTACCTGCCTGAGTAGTTACGTTTATTATATCAATTATTTAGGATGGACTTACTGTTTTGATGACTTCTTGTAAGGTAAACGCGCAGGCGGCTCGAGCGTTACGCCCGAACCGCCTGTTTGGCTCGCAGAATGTCCCCTCCAACGGCCAGCCGCCCGCTTTCAGGCCGTGCGGCTTCCCAGGACCACCCTCACCTGGTGCTCGCCCTGGTCATCTTCCAGGGGGATCGTGTCGCCCAGCACCGTTCTGCCGTCCAGAGTGATCTGCGCCACGCCGCTGGCCGCGTGCTGCGGGTTTTCGACCTGGATGTGATACATCGCCGCTCCAAAGCGGTAGTCGATGGTGTAGCCGTCCCATTCGGGCGGGATGGCCGGGTTCAGGCGCAGGCAGTTGCCGCGTTTCTGAAAACCGAGCACGGCCTCCAGCCCCAGGCGGTACATCCAGGCCGCCGAACCGGTATACCAGGTCCAGCCCCCCCGCCGCAGGTAGGGCGGCACGGAATAGATGTCGGCGCTGATCACGTACGGCTCCACCCGGTACTGCTCGGCCTTTTCCGGCGTGTCGGCCTGGAAGATCGGGTTGAGCAGGTCAAAGAGTTGTCCGGCCTGCCTGCCTTCGCCCAGGCTGGCAAAGGCCCATGCGCTCCAGATGGCGGCGTGCGTGTACTGCCCGCCGTTTTCGCGGATGCCCGGCAGGTAGCCCTTGATGTAACCGGGGTCGTGCTCGGTATGGTCGAAGGGCGGGGTAAACAGCAGGATCAGCCGGTCCGCGGGGCGCACCAGGTGGTCGAGCACCGACTGCATGGCTGCGCGGGCGCGCTGCGGGTCGGCGCTCGCGCGCTCCGCCAGCGCCTCACCCGGCAGGCCTGTCCCGCTGAGGATGCTCCACGACTGGGCAATGGAATCGATAGCGCATTCCTCGCTCTGCTTCGATCCGAGTGGCGTTCCATCATCATAATAGGCGCGCCGGTACCATTTGCCGTCCCAGGCCGCCTGCTCAATGCGGGCGGCATACTCCGCAGCCTGCTGGCGAAACTGGGCCGCCGTTTGGGCCGCGTTAGCGATGGTAGGCCCGCCGTACTGCTCGATGATACCGGCGAAGCGCTGCAGCACATCCACCAGGAACCAGGCCAGCCAGACGCTTTCGCCCTTCCCTTCCGCCCCGACCCGGTTCATACCGTCGTTCCAGTCGCCGGTGCCCATCAGCGGCAGGCCGTGCGGGCCGCGCGTGGCGCCTTTCTCCAGCGCCCGGCGGCAGTGTTCGATCAGCGGGTAGGGCTCGCCGGCGTGCGGATAATGCCCGTAGCGTTCCTCCTCGTTCTCTTTGAGCGGCGCTGCCGTCAGAAAGGGCACTGGCTCGGCGAGGATGCTGGCGTCGCCGGTAGTTTCCACGTAGAGTGCCGTCACGTACGGCAGCCACAGCAGGTCGTCCGAGAAGCGCGTGCGCACTCCGCGCCCGGAAGGCGGGTGCCACCAGTGCAGCACATCGCCCGCGTCGAACTGGTGGTGCGCCGCGTTGAGGATCTGCCCGCGCGCAATGGCCGGGTCGTTCACCATCAGCGCCAGCACATCCTGAAGCTGGTCGCGGAAGCCAAACGCCCCGCTGGACTGGTAAAACGCCGTGCGGCCCCAGATGCGGCAGGACAGCGCCTGATACAGCATCCAGCGGTTGAGGATCAGGTCGACCGCCGGTTGGGGTGTGCGCACCTGAACGGCGCCGAGCTGCTGGTCCCAGAAGGCGTGCGTGCGCTCCCAGGCCGTGCCGATGGAAGCCGGGTCGTGGTATTTGTCGATCAGTTGCAGCGCGTGCTCTTTATCATTTCCCTGGCCCAGGATAAAGTACACTTCCTCGGACGCGCCGGGAGTCAGGTCGAAGTGCACCTGCAGCACCGCGCAGGGATCTTCGCCGGGGTTGGTGCGCCGCCCCAGCCCGATGCGCCGCAGCGCCGCCGGGCAGGTCATCGTCCCGTTGCGCCCAATAAACTCCACCCGGTCGGCGGTCAGCCCGTGGATGGGCCGGTTGGCGGAGAGGAAAGCCGTCCGCCCAGCAAACTCGGTGTTGTACGGGTTGGATGCCAGCAGGCACTCGCGAACCGGGTCGAACTCGGGGATGATGAACGGCTGGCTGGCGGCGTGGGTCGTGCCCAGCACCCATTCCACGTACTGCGTGCCGGTGATGCGCCGGTTGCGGTCCCATAGATTGGTCACTTCCAGGTGAATGATCTTCACCGGGTCGTCCGGACTGGCGAAAAGCGTCAGGCGCTGGTTGAGGCCGTGCGACTGGTGCTCGAATACGGTGTAACCCGCGCCGTGCCGTGCCCGGTACGGCGCCTTCTCCCCGGCGGGTAGCGGGGTGGGCGTCCACACTTCCCCGGTCTCTTCATCGCGCAGGTACAGCGCTTCGCCGGTCGTGTCCCGCACGGGGTCGTTGGACCAGGGCGTCAGCCGGTTCTCGCCGCTGTTGGCGGCCCAGGTGTTCTGGCTGCCCGACTCGGTCACCAGGAAGCCGAACTGCGGATAGCCGATCACGTTCGTCCACGGCGCGGGGGTCGGCCTGCCCGGCAGCCCGTCGATGACATACTCCCGCCCGTCCGCTGAGAAGCCGCCGTACCCGTTGTGGAACAGCGGCGCTGCTACGTCCCGTTCGTTTTCTTTTTGACTGGTGGTGCCAGGGGTGTTGCTGGATGCAGCCCACTCTGGTAGATCTCCCCCTTCCCGCTTCGGGAAGAGGGCCGGGGGGTTAGGTCCGCCCACCGCCACGAACTCCGGCAAATGCTGCACCCGGATCGAATACCCCGGGAGTTGCTCGCCCAGCGCGCCCCGCTCGCCTTTCAGCACAACCCGCGCGGCGGAGCGCAGCAGCGCGCGCTCGTCGGTATGCATCTGGTCGGCATATAAGATGAAGATGCCCCCGCGCTGGTTGAGCCACTGGTCACTGTTGACCCGGGCCGCCAGACGGTACAGCAGTCCGTTCAGCTCCGCGCCGTAATCCGTTTGCTGTTCGTTCAAAATCACCAGGTCCGCCAGGAAGCGGCGCGCGCGCAAGTAGCGGTGGGCCTCCAGCGCCTCGCGCACCAGCTCAAGCTGGCGGGGGTCGTCGATTTCCACCAGCAGGATCGGGTAGTCGCCGGAGATGCCGAAGCGCCACAGCCCCGGCTGGCCCAGGCGGTTGGAGGCGATCACCTCGGGGGCCGCGCCGTAAGCGTTGTTGGGGTAAATCAGCCCAGAAAGCACCTCTAGCACGTTTTTGAGCGCGTGCGTGTCGATGTTCCCGCGCCCCAGCCAGGCCTGGCTGGCCAGGTCGGCCTGGTGGAAAGCGCGCTCGATCTGCGCCCAGGCCTGGTAGCGCCGCGCCAGGTTGAGCAGCGCATCGCGGCTGTCGGCGGCCAGGGTGAGGTAGGCCAGCTGGATGGTTTCAAAGGGCCGCAGCTCGATCTCCTGCCCGATGGAGAAAATCGGGTCGAGTGTGGCGCCCGAGGAGCCGCTCAAATAGCCATCCGTGGTCAGCGCGGCAGGCCGCCTGAGGCTGCCCCCGCGCCCGATGAAGCGGGCCCGGTCGCCCTCGTGCGCGCCGTCCAGCGGGTAGCCGTTCTCGATGGTCAGCATGTGCCCCATATACAGCGGCTCTTCCGCGCCGGACCGCGGGCGGCGCTTGAAGATTTGCAGGTTCAGTTCGGGCACGTATTCGCTTTCGATGAACAGGCGGTTGAAGGCAGGGTGGCGCGCATCGGCGGCTTGCTGGTTTAAGATCACTTCGCCGTACGACACCAGCCGCAGGCGCCGCCGGCTGCCGCCGGTATTGTTGAGATGCACCCGGCGAATCTCCAATGGATCGTCCGGCGGCACGCTGATCTCCATGGTCGAAATGATGCCGCGCTCGGTCCGCCGGATGACCGTCATGTGGGCAAAGTACGTCACCTGCACGTTGTTCGGGTCGCCGGGGACCGGCTGGAACCCCGCCGACCATAACCCGCCGTTCCCCGCATCCGCGTCCATATCGCGGATGTAGATCCAGGCGCCCCATTCGTCCAGGGCGCTGTCGGAGCGCCAGCGGGTAAGATCGGTATCGCGCCAGGCGGAATAACCGCTGCCGGAGTTGGAAATCACCACCCGGTAGCTGCTGTTAGCCAGCAGGCTGACCTGCGGGATGGGCGTCTGCACCGGCAGCGTCCAGGGGGTGATCCTGGCCTGGTTGTTGGTCAGGCGTTGGATGCCTTTAACGTCCTCGGCAGAAGGCGACTGCAGCGGGGCCGCCAGCGGCACCTGCTCCTGCAGCAGCAGTTCCACGCTCTGGATCTGCGGGTCGGAGTGCATGCGCCGCACCATGATGTCGTTGTTGAAGAAATTGTTCAGCGCCAGCAGGATCATGCCCTGGTGGTGCGACATGTATTCCTTCACCAGGGCCGAGGTTTCCCCCACTACCATGCGGTCGGTGGTGAAGTCAATCGCTTCATAGAATCCATACAGGCCAAGCGCTTGATGCTCGATCAGGTGCTCAGCGTTGCGCACCACCGCCTGCGGATCGTAGCGGACGGCCATCAGCGAGGCGTACGGGGCGATCACCAGGTCGTCGCTCAGGCCGCGCTTGAAGCCCAGCCCGGGCACGCCAAATGCGCGGTACTGGTAGCTCTGGTTGGCATCGAAGCGGTAAAACCCGGATTCGGATATTCCCCAGGGCACCCCTTTCTCCTGCCCGTAAGCGATCTGCCGGGCTACCGCGCCGCGCGCGCTTTCCGCCAGCAGCGTGCCGGTGTAGGTGTTCAGGAAGAGCGGCGGCATCAGGTATTCGAACATGGTCGCCGACCAGGAGAGCAGCACGCGCGTCCCGTCGATGCTGGTGACCGGGCGGGACATGTACAGCCAGTGCGACTGCGGCGCGTCTCCGCGGGCAATAGCGATTAGCGAGGCGATGCGCGCTTCGGAGGCCAGCAGATCGTAAAAATTGCTGTCCGGCTGCCCGGCGTCCAGGTTGTAGCCGATGTGAAAGATGCGCCGCTGGTTGTTGAACAGGAAGCGGAAATCCATCTCGCGGGCGAACTTTTCCGCGCGCTCGCTGATCTGCGTGTACCCCATCATCAGCGCCCCGGCTTTGGCCGACGCCTGAACCAGCGCGTCTTCCAGCGCGTCCAGCCAGGCTGTGATTGGTTGGCTCGCGCCCGCCTGTTCGCGCAGTGCGGCGATGTGCGGGCGGGCCGCTTCGGCCTGGGCGCGGATTTGCCCCAGCCGGGGGGCGTACGGCAGGGCTTCGCGCAGTGCGGACAGCACCTCCGCCAGCCCGCTGGCGGGGGGAAGGTCGGGCGGGTTTTCCAGCAGCGGAATCCACGGGGCCAGTTCATCGATGGTGCGCTGGACGGCCAGGTGATGCCGTTCTACCTGGGCCGCGACCCCCTGCAACCCGCGCAGGGTTTCCAGGTCGAAGGCTGCCCGCCCGGCGCTCACCAGCCCTAGCAGCCCGGCGGATACCTGCTTCCAGAACGGCCCGGCGGCTTCCTGGAACAGCGCGTACCAGCGGTGCCGGTCAGTGCGCGCATCCTGGATGGCGGAAACCATGCGCTCAATCTCCGCTTCGATTTCGGTAAGCTGCGCCATCGCCTGCTGGACCGCCGGGCGGGTTGCCTGTTCTGCGCTAACGGCTGGCCGCGCTTCCGGGCGGTTCAGCCCCGGCAGCGGGATCGAGGGCCGGTGCGCCCCAGCGGAGCGGATGCGCGCGCGCAGCCCCGCCAGGGTCTCGGACAGCACGCTCAGCGTGTCGATGTAGCCCTGCCACAGCGTCCAGCGGAAGATGGGGTCTTCGATCGTACTGCGGCTGGCCTGGGCAGTAATCATCAGGCAGGCGGCCAGATTGCCGCTGTCGACCGTGGAGACGTAACGCGGGTTGAGCGGCTGGAGGGTGAGCGTGTCGTACCAGTTGAGGAAGTGCCCCTGGAAGCGGTCGAGCTTTTCGAGCGTCTCGAAGGTCGCGGAAAGGCGCGTCGCCAGGGCGAATAAATCCACGTAGCCCATGTCGTAGGCCGCGAGGGTGGAAGTCAGCAGCAGGCCGATGTTGGTCGGCGAAGTGCGGTGGGCCACCATCCCCACCGGCGACTCCTGGAAGTGATCGGGGGGCAGCCAGTGGTCTTCCGGCCCCACAAAGCGCTCGAAGAAATACCACGTCTTGCGTCCAATCCGCCGCAGCAGCGCCTCTTGTTCCTCGTTCAGCGCCGCGCCGCGCTCCTCGATCGACTGGTTGAGCCGGCGCACAATCAGCGGAGAGAATAACCACAGCGCCAGCACCGGGGCAGCAGCCAGCAGGTTGAGCGCGGCAGCCGCTTCGCCCTGCAGGTTGGCCAGCACGATCGCCGCGCCCAGCGCAAGGCTCACCAGCGCCTCGACTCCCAGTTTTTCCCAGGCCGTCTCACGATGCTGCTGCGACCCGAACAGGCGCGCCGCCTGGGCGGCGGTCGTCCACTGCAGCAGGTTGCGCCTGCTCACCAGCACCCGGTACAGGGTGGTGAAGATGGCATCCAGCGAAAGATAGGCCTCGTACGGTAGGAAGGCCACGGCCAGCAGCCAGCGCAGCATATCCCAGCCCGCCGGTCGGAAAGATGCCGCCAGCGGCTCGCCAGACGCGGCGGCCCGCATTCCGCGGATCATGCTGGTCAGCAGGGGCACGCCCAGGGCGATCAGCACCAGCGCGGTCCACAGCAGGGTAGTGCCGGGGAACACCAGCGGCCCGGCGGCAAACATTAACAGCAGAACGGGCGCCAGCAGCGAGCGGCGCAGGTTATCGATGATCTTCCAGCGGTCGATGGCGGAGAATTGAACGCTGTACTTGCGCGGGTTGAAAAGCCAGGGCAAAAGCTGCCAGTCGCCGCGAATCCAGCGCCGCTGGCGCATAGTCTGCACGAAGTATGTAGGCGGGTAATCCTCGATCATGGTGATATCGGTCGCCAGCCCGGCGCGGCCCATCAATCCTTCCAGCAAATCGTGCGAAAGGATGCTGTTTTCGGGGATTTTCCCGGCTGTGCTGCGCTCAAAGCCCTCGACATCGTAAATGCCCTTGCCTACGTAAATCCCTTCGCCGAACAGGTCCTGGTAGGTGTCGGATACGGCCAAAGAATACAGGTCGAGGCCGGCGTCGCCGGAAAAAACGCGCGTGAACCACGAGCGGTTAGCGCTGGTCGCGCTGATTTCCATGCGCGGCTGGAGAATGGTGTAACCCGATATCACCTGGCCGGTCTTTTCGTCGAAGACGGGCCGGTTGAGCGGGTGCGCCATGGCCCCCGCCAGGCGCGCCGCCCCGCCGCGCGGCAGCACCGTGTCGGCGTCCAGAGTTACCACAAAGCGCACCGAGTTCGAGCGCAGCGCATCCACGTCGCCGGTGATTTCAGAAAAAGTCAGGTCGTGACCCTTGCCGCGCAGGAACAGGTTTAGCTCGTGCAGCTTGCCTCGTTTGCGCTCCCAGCCCATCCAGCGTCCCTCGGAAGGGTTCCACAAGCGGCGGCGGTGCAGGAAGTAGAAGGGCCGCGCCCCGAATGTTTTCTCGCCGCGCCGGGCGTACTTGTTGTTCAGCGCTTCAATGGCGCCCGCCGCGCGCTCGATCAACGCACCATCTTCCGGGAGCGTCTCCGCGCCCGCGTCGGCATAATCCGTCAGCAGGATGAAGGCCAGCCCCGGCTCGGGGTTGCGCAGGAAGTGCATTTCAATCTGCCGGGCCAGCGAGTCCACTTCTTCCGCTGAGGTGATCAGCGCGGGCACCACCACGGCGGTATGGAACGCTTCGGGGATTTCGTCTTTGAATTCCAGCTTGGGCAGGCGGGCAGGCGGCAGAACCTGGTTTGCCAGTCCGCTCGCCAGGGCGGTGGCCACTGTAAAGGCCGGGATCACCAGCAGCAGCCCCACGATCAGGTTGGCGAGTACCGCCTGCGCCGGGAGCGCCGCCAGGAACAGGGCGATAAACAGCCCGGCTAATGCCAGGATGCCGCCCAGGTACACGCCCTGGGAATGGTCCAGCAGCCAGCGCTTGAGGGCGGCTTTCCCGGCGGGCCGGTAGTGGATCTGCTCCTCCAGCGCCAGCCGCCCCGCGCCGATCAGGTAATACCCCACGTGCGCGCGCTGTTCCGCCAGCGGCGCGGGGTGCCCGTTCGACCCGGCGCTCGCCCGCGCCAGCTCCACCACCCGTTCAGCCAGCGCGTTTTCCTCGCTTCCGCTTGCCAGCGCCAGCCGCTCCAGTTCCTTGCGGTACAGGTCGCGGGTCTGGAAATCCATCTTCGGGTAAATGCCGGTGGGATCTTCGCGCAGCGTGCGCTCCACGCGGCTGACGATTTCGAAATAGTTCTTCCAATCCTGTTCCGCGATAGTGCGCAGGCTAAGCACCACGTTCGCGACCGTGGTAGAGCTGTCGGCGTCGGAGCCGGTGGGACCAGTGAACCTTTCGCGGATGCCCAGCGGCTCGCCGCCCGCGATGGTAAACACCGAAGCAGGCAGGTCCGGCGGCGTGGGGGGCCGGATGATCTCCAGCAGGGTATGCGCCAGCGCCTCGATCAGCGCGTAGCGCAGGAAGGTGGGGACGGCCCACAGCTCGCCCATGGTCAGCGGCGCGTGTTCCTGCAGCTCGATCAGGATATCTTCCAGGTCTTCCATGCTGACCATGGTGTGCATGTGCGCCAGCAGCGCGCTGGCCGCGATATAAATGCGCGGAAAGCCCTGGTAAGGGCCAGAGTCCAACCTGGGCAGCTCGTTGTAATAGCTCCGCGGCAGGTCTTCACCGATCTCGCGCACGGCCTGGCGCAGGATGTAATAGTTGTCCAGCACCCATTCGGCGGCGTAGGTGAGGTTTAGTTCTTTCTGCGAGGCGCTGTTGAAATATTGGTGCGCCTCCGCCAGCCAGTCCGCGTAGACAGACAGGCTGCTTTGGATGTTCCCCAGCGGGCGGCGGGCGCTGGCATGGCGAACCTGCCCGGCCAGCTTTTCAACAAAACGGCGGTTCTGCTCGGCTTTGGCATTCGCCGATGGCGCGGTTTCTACCCGCATGTCGGAGGTTTGTTCCACCGCCATGCTCACCGGCTCCCATATTTTTCGGCGGCAATTTCCATCGCTGTCCTGCGAATTTGCGCGCGCGGAACATCTTGAATCACCAGCGCTGTCTGCGCGCCGTACTCGATGTAATTGCGGGCCACCGACCCGTACGGCCAGTTCCAGCTTCCGCTGCCGGTCATGCCGTGCGCGCACAGCACCACCAGGTCCACGTTCTCCTTCTCCACCAGGTCGTGGATGGCGCAGGATACGCTCTCATTCTCGATGATGATTTTTTCCGCCATCACCGGAATGCGCTCCTGCAGTTCTCCCAGGTAGGCATTCACCGATTCCCGGCTGATTTTCATAATTTGATCGTTGAGCTTCTGCACCTCCTCCGGGTAGGGCGCCGGGATGGGCAGTTCTGGCGGGCGGATCACCGCCGCCAGCAGCAGGGTCGATGCGGGCGCGGTAGCGGGCGCGGTTTCACGGCTGCCGTTTTCGGCGGGCGCGCTGGCCTGCTCCTGGAGCCGCCTCTCACCCTCCACAATGCCGATCCCCGACGGAAGGGAGCACTCGGCCCTCCGCGAGGAGTCGATCGGCAGCAGCACCCGGCGGTAGTGGATGTCCGCATCTAGTCGATGTGGCGCATCAACCGGATGCGGCGCGGTAGATTGCGCCGGTTGTTCTGGACGCCCGGAGTTCTCCACCGGTACGGCGGTGGCGGACGTCGCGGGGATATAAACACCCGCCAGAGCACGCGGGTCGGGCACGCGGAGGCGCGAGGTCAAGCTGGACTGGACCGCCCCGGTCCCATCCGCGGCGCCGTTCGCGGCGGTTTCCGAGACTGCCGGCGGGCTTTCCATGGCGGCGGTGTTCAGGGTTTCTTTTGGCTTGGGTAGTTGGTAGGCGCGCACCACCAACACCGGGATGTAAGCTTTCTCCAGTACTTTAGATACCACGCTGCTGATATTCCAGCGCGTCAGGCCGCCGGAGCCGTGGGTGGTCAGCACCAGCAGCTCCATGTTCTCGTTCTGGGCGAAGTCTACGATGTTTTCGGAAGGGCGCCCTTCGCGCAGCACGTGCTCCGCGGGCACGCCCTGCGCGCGGATGCGCTCGGCAATGCCTTTCAGGTACAGGTCGGTCTCCGTCTTGCGAATCTGCCAGTTGAGCGGCTCGACAGAAGTGATGGTTTCACGATAGGGGGTTGGGTCGAGAACCTGCAGCAGGGTGATGCTTCCCCCAAAGATCCGCGCAAAGTGCATCGCGTGCGGGATGGCCCGCTCAGCCAGGGGCGACCCATCCAGTGGGACAAGGATTCGATTGAACATGTCAGCAGCTCCCAAAATAGAGATCAAAAAATAAGAGCAAATAAAACGGGGAGCAAAAATGCCCCCCTGACTATCCTTTTAAGATAGGCGATATGAATCGATCCGGGTATGGGGAAATTCCCCCCATCCGCCTGGGGACATTCCCTGGGCAGTTGTCGAGAGCTATTTTTTTGAAATCAAAAAGCTCCGGCAGCGCCGGAGCTTTTGGTTCCTCGTAAGGGTTGTTTATCTTTGCTGCAGTTTTTGATTGATTCCCCGCACGCTGCTGCGGTAGCCGAAAAATTGCAGCGCCCAAATGATGGCGTACAAGGCGATGAAGATCAGGAAGTAAGTCAATACACCCCAAAAAGTGTGCGGCATCCAGTAGGTGAAATAGGCAATCGGGAACATAAACACCGACATGGCAATCAGGTGCGCCACGGTCCGTTTGAAGATGCTCCAGTCCTCGATTTCCCAGATCACCGAGCTGGCTGCCAGGCCGGCCCCTAAGATGCCGGAGAGGATATACTGCAGCACCACCGCGCCGAGTTCGCTGTTCATCAACGTTGTGAATTCTGGCACCGTTGGGCTGTACGTGCCGCGTGCCAGTAGCACGGAAATCATGATGGTGATGGTGTAGCTGAGGAAAATCCCCAGCGGGAAACCCAATAGTGCGCGGATCATAACTTTTTTATTCATGGCTTGCTCCTTACAATCCAAGGTAGGATTTGATTTTTCCCATATAGCGCCGGGAAACAAACGTCTTCAACCCGGTTTGGAAATACAGGCAGATGGTCCCTGTCAGGCTCAGGTCCAGGTTCTTAACTTTCCTGAAATTCACAATTTCCGAATTGGAGATACGGATAAAATGCGGCTGCCGCAGCCTTTCCTCGATCTCATACAGGCGCGCCCGGAGCAGGAAAATATCCGTCTCCGTCTGCGCGAACACCTTTTGCTGGTCGGCGTAGATGCGGAGGATCGCTTCAGGCTGCAAGATCTCCAACCGCTCGCCGCTGTACCCGATCAGGTGGCCTGGCTGTGAAGCATTCAGCGATTCCAGCAGGGCGTGCAGTTCGGGCGTGATTTCGCGGGTGGTGATCACCAGTCTCGGTTCGGGGTAATGCTCATCGATGACGATTTCGACTTTCAATAGGACTGCCTCCTCCATTGCGTAACTTCGCTACCATCATACGGTTTTTTCATGCGCGCGTAAATCGTTTTTCGATGGGTGGTCGTTTCTGGCATATAGATGGTAACCACCGGGAGATCTGGGCGCCACCCGATGCGAGCCTCTGCATGAATTGCCCTTCGGGAAGCGCAAATACACAGCCTTCCGAGCGGCACACTGTGCATCGTTTGCGCCGCGCTTAAGGCGGTCTCGCCGGATAGTTCCCGGGGCCCGCGCTAAGGCAGCCCGGTGCAGGCCCTGCCGTTGGTCCCCACTGCCAGGTCGAACAAATCGCCCAGGCCGAGGGATTTGCAGTAGTTGTAGCAGGCCTGGGCGGCCAGTTGGTGCGGAAAATCGATGCAGTTCAGCTCGCGTCCGTAGCAGTTGCAGGGCACTTCGGTCATCCGCTCGAGGCCGTAGCCCAGGGGCGTCTTGGTCGGCGCGGTCCGCGACCAAATGCCGGCCTTTTTCTGGCTGGCCTCGCGTTCCGCCTCCAGCAGCGCGGCGAAACAAGCCGTGTTGGGCGGGTCGGACACCACCGTTGCCAGCCCCAGGCGAACCAGTTCCGCATTGACAAACAGGCTCCCGGCGTACACGTAGCGCAGCAGCCGCCCGGCGCGGTCAGCGTTGGAGGCGTCGGTGTACAGCCGCACGCTCTGGCCGCGCACCAGGTCTTCGTTCACGCTGGCGGCTTTTTCCCGAAAGCGCTGATAATTAACCAGGTCTTTAGGCGCGCTGATGCCGATATAACGCACCTGTTGCTCCTTGCCGTCGATCTCCACTACAATCGTCTCCCCATCGATGACGCGCTTGACCAGGCCCTGCTCGAACGTGCTGTCTGGCGGGATGCAGAAGGCGCGTACCAGCGTGGGGGTCGCCGAAGGCGTTACCGGCGTGGAGGTGGGGGTGAGAGTGATGGTGGGCGTCTGGGTGGGCGTTGGGGTATGAGTCGGGGCAAAAAAGGTCGCGGCGACCACCGCGCGGGCGGTGGCGTTCATGTTCTCATCCCACTGTGGAACCGCCTCTGGCGCGGCGGTGGGGGCCGCGAAGCAGCCGCTGCAGAGCATCGCAGTGACGGCTATCCATAACCAGCATCTTCTGACGCGCATAACTCCCCCGCTCGAACGAGAAATGACCAGCTCGTTCTATTGTATACAAACGAATGCGCCGCGATTCAATTGCATTGAAACTGATCCTAATTATATCGTATGGGGGTCTATTCCATGGCCTCAGCGGTTATAATCAGTCCAGGAGATGATCCGGATGGGCATTTTAGATGGTAAAGTGGTGGTAATCACCGGTGGCAGCCGTGGATTAGGCCTGGGCATGGCGCTGGAGATGGCGCGGGCCGGGGCGTCGGTGGTCATTGCGTCCCGCTCGCCGAAGTCGGTGGATGAGGCCGTGCGGTTGGTTTGCGACCGGGGCGGTAAGGCGATCGGGATGGCGGTCGATGTGGCGGACCTCAGCCAGGTGGAAAAACTGGCCGAACTGGCCCTGCAGGAGTATGGTCGGCTGGATATCTGGGTGAACAACGCCGGCATCTCCGCTCCGTACGGGCCGACTCTCGGCGTGCAGCCGCGGGCCTTTTCTCAGGTGGTGCAGACGAATATCGTGGGTGTATATCACGGCTCGCGGGTGGCGGTGCAGCACTTCACCAGGCAGGGCAGCGGCAAGCTGATCAATGTGATCGGGCGCGGTTCGAACGGGCCGGTTCCCTGGCAGAACGCCTACGCTTCGAGCAAAGCCTGGGTGCGCTCGTTTACCCAATCGCTGGCGGCGGAGACGAAAGGCACCGGGGTGGGCATCTTTGCCTATAACCCCGGCATGATGCTGACCGAGATGCTCACCGATGTGGATGTGATCGAGGGCTCGGAAGAGCGCTTGAAAGTCTTCCCGACCATCGTGCGCATGTGGGCCCTGCCGGTTGAGGTCTCCGCGAAAAAGGCAGTGTGGATCGCTTCCTCCGCCACCGACGGCAAAACCGGCCTGCTGATTAATATCATGTCGCCCTGGATGATGCTGCGCGGCGCGTTGAAAGAGGGCCTGCGCGTGCTGATGAAAAAGTCCGCACCCGGTGAAGCGATTCGGGTGCGGACGGTTCCTTACGATCCCCAGTACGATTGATTACGGTCTTACGTGATAGTCCCCTTCGACCACCCATTTATAGGTGGTTAGTTCTCTCAATCCCATCGGCCCGCGGGCGTGCAGCGGTTGGGTGGAGATGGCCACTTCCGCGCCTAACCCGAACTGCGAGCCGTCCGTAAAGCGCGTGGAGGCGTTCACATACACGGCAGCCGAATCGACCTCGCTGACGAAGCGGGCGGCGTTGGCTTCGGTATTGGTGAGGATGCCGTCGGAGTGGTGGGTGGAGTGCGCGGCGATGTGCTGGATGGCTTCGTCCAATCCGCTGACCACGCGGATGCCCAGGATCAGCGCGAGCCACTCGGTGTCGAAGTCCTGCGGTCCGGCGGGCTGCACCACCTCGCCGTATGTTTCGCCCAACACGCCCCAGGCGGCCTCGTCGGCCCGGAAGGTGACCCCGTCCGCCGCGAGGCGTTCGACCAGCTTGGGGAGCAGGGCGCCGGTGACCGCCGGGTGAACCAGCACGGTGTCCAGCGCGTTGCATACCGAAGGGCGTTGGATCTTGGCGTTGCGGATCACCTCGATCGAGCGGGGCAGGTCGGCGCTCTCGTCCACGTACAGGTGGCAAATGCCGATTCCGCCGGTGATGACCGGGATGCGGCTGTTTTTGCGGCAGAAATCGTGCAGCCCGGCCCCGCCGCGCGGGATAATCAGGTCGATGTACTGGTCCAACTGCAGCATGTCGTAAACGAGCTGCCGGTCGGTGTCGGCGATGAGCTGGATCGCGTCCGCCGGGATCGAGCCTGCTGGCCCTGCTTCCAGCCCGCGGCGGATGGCCCCCGCCAGCGCCCGGTTGGATTGGATGGTCTCCTTGCCCCCGCGCAGCACGGCGCAGTTGCCGGATTTCAGCGCCAGCCCGGCTACATCCACAGTCACGTTGGGGCGGGCTTCGTAGATCACCCCCAGCACGCCCAGTGGCACGCGCTGTTTGCGCACGTGCAGCCCGTTGGGAAAGGCTTGCTCCTCGAACACCTCGCCGACCGGGTCGGGCATGTCCGCCACGTGGCGCAGGTCGGCGACGATGCCGTCCAGGCGCTTCTCATTCAGCATCAGCCGGTCGAGCAGGGCCGAGCCCAAACCGTTGGCCTTGCCCTGGTCAAGGTCGGCCTGGTTGTCCGCCAGGATCGCTTCGCGCTCGGCCAGAATCTGGTCAGCGATGCGGTGCAGCGCGGCGTTCTTTTGCGCTGTGTTCACCAGCGCGAGCTGTTTGGATGCTTGCTTGGCTTTCTGGCATAGGGTTTCGAGTGACATACAAACCTCCGGATCGATGGATAATTTTTGCTATAACAGCACCATATTGTTACGATGGATCACTTCATCCCCTACCGTAAAGCCGAGGATGCTCTCGATTTCGCTAGACTGCTTGCCGCAGATCTGGGCCAGCTCGGGTGAGGAGTAGTTGGTCAGCCCGGCGGCGATGGCCCGTCCATCGGCGCCCAGCACGCGCACGGTGTCGCCGCGCTCGAAGTCTCCCGCCGCGCCCACCAGACCGGCTGGCAGCAGTGACCCGCCGCGGGCCAGCGCGCGCGCCGCCCCGGCGTCTACGGTCAGCTCGCCGGTGGTATCCTTGCCGCGCTTGCCGCCCTGCCGGCTGCCGGAGAGGATGTAGCGCTTGCGCCCCTCCAGCTTGTTGATTACCGGCAGCAGGCGCGTGCCCAGCGCCTCGCCGCCCGCCAGGCGCAGCAGCACGTCCGGCTCGCCGCCGCTGGCGATCACCACGGTCGTGCCGCCGTGGCGGGCCAGGTCGGCGGCCTGAAGTTTGGTGACCATTCCGCCGGTGCCCAGGCCGCTGTCTGAGCCGCCTGCCGCCTGCCACAATTCCGCCGAAAACGGCTCCGGACCCACCTCATGGATCAGGCGCGCCTGTGGATCGTGGCGCGGGTCGGCGGTGTACAGCCCTTCCTGGTCGGTCAGCAGCACTAGCAGGTCGGCTTCGATCAGGTTGGCCGCCAGCGCCGATAAGTTGTCGTTATCGCCGATGCGGATTTCTTCCACCGCCACAGTGTCATTCTCATTGATAATCGGGAGCACCTTCTGGCGCAGCAGAGCTTCCAGGGTGTTGCGCGCGTTCAGGTAGCGGCGGCGGTCGTCCAGGTCGGCGCGGGTGAGCAGTACCTGGGCCACGCGCACGCCGTAGATCGAAAAGTACAGCTCGTAGCTGGCCATCAGGCGCGGCTGGCCCACCGCCGCCAGCATCTGCTTGGAGGGCAGGTACCTGGGCAGGTTGGGGAAGCCCAGCGCCTCGCGCCCGGCGGCCATCGCGCCGGAGGAGACCAGCACCACCTGGCGGCCCGCGGCCTGCAGCGCAGTCACCTGGCGGGCCAGGTCGACCAGGCGTGGGGCAGAGAGCTTTTTCTCACCGCCGGTGAGGGTCGATGTGCCAAGTTTTATGACGATTCGTTCAGCGGTTGGCATGAATAAGGCGGTCCTTCGAGAAAAGAATGGGTGGATTTTAGCACAAAATGCGGTGGTGATCGGATATAGGCAAAAATTTGGCCGTTTGCGTGTAGCCATGAAGAAGCAACGCCACCCGCTAGCCTCAGTAACTTCTGCCTATAACTCTTCTATTAAAGGACGAAACAACCTTTTTCATTTTCGCTATAATTACATACAACACAGCCTATCTTCCAGGGAGTTCAGCCATGCTCGCCAAGAACCGCGCCTCGGCCTTTATCCTGACCCTCGTTTCCGCAGGTTTTTTTCTCGCTGCCTATGTTCTGATGAGCCGGCTGCTCAACCGGGATTTCCCGCCGGCAAGTGAGTGGAATACCTGGTTGTTTCTGCTGCTGGCGGCGGTGATCCTGGTGCTGGTGTTTTTCTTCTCGCGCTCGTTGATCGTCATGGGGCTGGGCGAGGAGGTGGGTTTTGGCTGGAAGGGGCTGCTGCGCTGGGCGGCGCACGGCACAGTCACCGGCGGGCTGCTGGCCCTGCTGGCAGGGCTTGTGCTCAATCACCTGGAAGAAAATAGTTTCCTCTACAACATTGCCGAATTCGGGGGCGGCATCAGCATCATTGCCCTGGTTTATGGGCTGATCTTCCGCACCAGTGTTTTTAAAGTGGGGGGAGAGAAAGCCAGCGCCGAGGCGGGATTTAATTTTTGGGTTGGTACTTCATCATAGGCGGCGCAATTGTTGCCGGGGTCGGGTGGACGGCGCTGCTGGTGGGCGCGTTTAAGGCCACGCTGACGGTAAAGATTACGATGGTCAGCGCGGGCGTGATTTTGATCGGCCTGTCCAGTATCCTGATGGGCGCCATGATGCGGAGTCAGAACGATAATAAGTTGATTAGCCGCATCTTTTGGCTTGTGGTTGGGCTGCTTCTGGTAGGTGTTGCGGTTGCGCTGATCGCCATGCGTCTTACTTAACCGGTTTTACAACCACAGATTGATGATCGCCGGGCCTGCTTCACCCTCGATATTCATCTCCCCGCGCACAATTCGCCAGCGCCCGCCGCCAAAGTCCAGGTCCCACAGGTCGCTGTACAGGAAGACGTTGATGCCCGCCTTTACCCCGGCGCTGGCGGCGCGCCCTGCCATGGCGTACTTGCCCCAGGCCTGGCGCTCGGTCAGGGTCTGGATGTCGGCCCGGTCGACATCGGGCGGCTCGGGCCAGCCGCTGTAGCCCTTCCATGGCTGGTCCCAACCAGCCGCCGGGCTGGACGCCGACGGCACCGCCAGCAGTTCAACCTGTTGGTCTTTCAGTCGCTGGTAGGGTTCCGCGAACCAGGAGTCGGCGCATACCAGCAGGCCCAGCCGCCCGGCGGGGGTGTCGAAAACGGGTAGTTCGCTCACCGGCGCAGAGGCAACAAAAGATACTTCATCGGCAGTGGGGAAGCACTTGCGCGCGATGCCTGAGTCCGCCTGGCCGTCCGGGTGGAACACGAAGGCCGCATTGTACAGGCTGCCCGTCCCGGCGGTGACTTTCCCATCGACCACGTGCGGCTCCGGCAGCAGCAGCGACCCGGCGGCAACCGTGGCCCGGTATTCCTTTGCCAGCCGCGAGAACACATCATTATAGATACTCGCCATGCGCCCGGCCTTCAGGCGGAACAGGCTGGCTTCCACCCGGTTCTGTTCCTTCGACCGCAGGAGCTGCGCAAGGAAGGCGGGCAGGCGGCGTGCTACCAGCCCGCGCATGGCCCGCGCGATGGTGGGGGCTGCGTACACCCCCTCGGCTTCCCCGGCAACCACCAGCCAGGTGCCCAGGTACTCCGGCAGCACCATGATGGTGCGCGGGGTGATCCAGCCGCGTTCCGCCGCGCCGCGGAAGTACGCGTTGATTTTTGTGTAAAAAGCCTCTCCAGAAGCGTAGTCGCGCCGTTCCATGAACGGTTGGATGCCCAGCAGGTTCCCGTTCCCGGAATCCTCCCCAAAGGCGGCGATTTCCTGAAGGTGCTGTATGTTCAAGGTTATCGATCGACCGGCTTCGCCTGTTTGGCCTGCGCGATAGCCTTCGCTACGTTGACCATCGGCAGCAGGGCCAGCCCCACCAGGAAGAAGATGATGATTGAGACCATGCCGATGCGCAGGCTGCCGAACAACTGGTTCACCAGCCCAAACACGAAGGTGCCCAACCAGGAGGTGCCCCGCTCGCTGATTTCATAGAAGCTGTAGAATTCCGCTTCCTGATCCTTAGGGATCATCTGCGCGAACAGGCTGCGGCTGAGGGCCTGGCTGCCGCCCAGAATCAGGGCGATGATGAAGCCCAGCACCCAGAACTCGAGCTGACGCTGTTCCATGCCCAGGATGGGGGCCGTGCCTTTCATCCCAAACAGGCCGTAGATGACCACCACACTCCAGATCACCAGGCTGACCAGGATGGCGCGCTTGGCGCCTAGCCGCCCGGCCAGCCAGCCGAAGCTCAGCGCGCCTACGTACGCCACGAACTGGATCATCAAAATGACCAGGATCAGGTTGGTCGACGAAAACCCCAGTTCCACCGAGGCAAAGATAGCTGATACCGCGATGACCGTCTGGACGCCGTCGTTGTAGAACAGGTACGCCACCAGGAACTTCATCGCTTCGGGCAACGTACGCGCCTTGCGGATGATAAAAATCACCATCACGATAATCGGCCCGGCCCCTGGGATCAGCGCGATCCAGAACGGCAGCCGCAGCAGGATCAGCACCGGGATCGCCAGCGGCAGTACCATCAGCGCCGTCACCAGCCGCGGCGAAACCTCCATCAGGTCGGCAAGTTGCTTGAAGCCGATAGTCAGGTACGACTGCCCAGCCGGGAGGGGACGGGCAGGCCGGCGCTGGCGCAGGCGGGTGAAGGTGATCATCGAAAAGCCTAGCCACCACAGCCCGGCGGAGGCCAGGCTCAGGCGCGCTACCAGGTTGGAAGAAAGCCCCAACTGGTCGGCGAACAGGTACATGATCAGGTTCACTACCAGCAGCAGGCCGCCGCCCAGGTATCCCATCGCCCAGCCGTAGGAAGACACCCGGTCGCGCTGGTCTTCGCTGGCGATATTGGGCAGGAAAGAATTGTAAAAGACCATCGCCGCGCCAAACGACAGGTTGGCCAGCAGGAACAGCAGCGCTCCAAACCAGTGGCCGCCCGGCTGGATGAAAAACATCAGGATCGTCGCGCTGGAACCCAAAATGCAGAACAACTGCATCAACTGTTTGCGCTGGTGTGAAAAATCGGCCAGCGCGCCCAGGATGGGCAAAAAGGTGACCTGCAGCAGCACCGAGGCGGAGATCAGGTAGGTGAAAAAGGAGTCAAAGCGGATGGGTATGCCGAGCAGGTAGATCAGCCCATTGGCATCCGCCGCAGCCTTAGTAATGGAGGTGAGGTACGGCCCCAGGAACACCGTCACCACCGTGGTGCTGAAGGCGCTGTTGGCCCAATCGTACATGGCCCAACCGAAAATTTCACGCTTGTCGTTGATGATCTCTGTGGAATGATTCATAGCGTTGATTCTACAACACCTTTTCATTCGGATTGTTAAAATCTCGTTATCAGTTTTGTTGCAACTTGAAACACCAGTGCGTAAGCCGCGCGAAACATCGCCTATAATTATCTTAACAGGAACATCACCAATTTCAGGGAGGTCAATCTTGCACCATGTAACAGATCGCTCGTGGGTGAAAGCCTTTTACGACTCCGCTGCTGCGTGGTGGGGCGAGAGCTGGTACGAGGGAGAAAACCTGAAACCACGGCTGGCGCTTGTCGAGCGTTTCGCGGGGAAACCGCCCAAACGCCTGCTGGAATTGGGCGCGGGGACCGGCGAAACGGCTGCTTTTCTGGCCGCGGCAGGCTATCCGGTGACCGCGGTCGATATCAGCGACCGGAATTATGAATTACTGTCGAAGATCGAACGCGAGTGCCCCGGCGTGACTGCCGTTCAGGGTGACTTCCTCACGGTAAAGGTGCCAGGGAAATTTGACGCGGTTTGCCTTTTCGAATCGTTTGGCATGGGCAGCGATGACGAGCAGCGCAGGCTGCTGCGGCGCATGGTTGCCGAATGGCTCCTGCCTGGAGGGGTCGTGATTATGGATGTGTATCACCCATTCGGGCCAGTCCAAAAGGCGGGAACCGCCCAATCCCTGGATCGCCTGCCCGATGTGCCCGGCTCCGTGGATATGACGGAGCGTTCCGATTATGATGCCGTCCTTGGACGCTGGATCGACGCGTGGGAGCCTGTCGGCAGCCCGGAAAATACCCGCCGGCAGTCGATCCGCTGCTACACACCGGCGGACCTGCTCCTGCTGCTTGAGGGCACCGGGTTCAAGATTACCCATGCGCAATTCGCCGGAGAAGAATTTGACCCCCAACCCGCGCAGGTTTCCGCGCTCAGCCCACTGCATCGAGTTGAAGAAAACTACGCCTACACCGTAATTTTGTCGCCCACTAAGGCATAGCCGCCGGTGCAATAGCCAACAATCGTAATGTTCATTAATCAGATGCACAATCAATCGTGGAGCTATAATACATTTATTGGAACTTCACGGGCCGTAAAACGTCTTTATTACAGGTACAAAATTTAATCCTTTCATTCCTTGAAGAACAGGTGGCGATCATGGCCAAAAACGGGATGCGTTTCATCGTTCGGTATTGGTACGTTGTTCTGGCTGCCGTGCTTTTACTGGCAGCGGGCACCGTATTGATTATTTTCTTGAATAAACGGCAGCAGGCGAACAATCCGCAGCCCGTGCCGCTCAATACGTCTCAGTCCAACACGACCAGCTCCGGGCAAACAGGAGGTCCCCCCGCCATGCAAGGAGAAACGGTTCCGCTTTCGATCCGTCTGAGTGAGGGCAAGCCCCAGCCGCAGGAGGTTACCCCCATGCCGGTAACTCCTGGCGATCCGTTAAGCCCCGAAGAAGCCGGGCAGCTCCTGGCGCGCGTGCCGCAGATCCCCACCGAGACCGGCGACCAGAGCGACTTCCGCCTGGCGGTGCAGCCGATCCCGCCGCCGCGCCCTGGCGAAACGGTGAAAGAAGCCTTCCCACCCGCGGGAGGCGCTGCCCAACCCGACCAGCCCGCCAGCGGGCCGCTGGAAGTGCTGCGCTATTCGCCGGAAGGCGAAATTCCGGTCGCGCCCTTTGCCAGCGTCACCTTCAACCAGCCGATGGTCGCCCTGGCGACCGTAGAAGAGCTGGCCACTCAGCAGGTTCCGGTAGTCATCACGCCGCCGCTGGAAGGCACCTGGCGCTGGATGGGCACCCGCACCGTGACCTTTGAGTACGATTCGGAATTGATCGACCGCCTGCCTAAGGCCACCGAGTACCGCGTTACCGTTCCGGCGGGAACCAAGTCCACCACGGGCGGGGTTCTGGCGACTTCGGTGGAGTGGACGTTTACCACTCCGCCGCCCAAAGTCACCCGCATGATCCCGCAGAACGAACCCCAGCCGCGCGATCCCTTATTCTTCATCCACTTCGACCAGCGCATCGATCCATCCGCGGTGCTGAAGACCATCCAGGTTAGCGCGGGGAGCAAGAAAGTAGATGTGGCGCTGGTGGATGAGGCCGCCATCAAAGAGAATGCAAAATGGAGCAAATATCTGCTGAACGCCCAGCCCGGGCGCTGGCTGGCCTTCAAAGCCACGGACCTTCTGCCCGAGGATACTGACATCTCGGTGAGCATAGGCCCGGGCACGCCCTCCGCGGAAGGCCCGCTGCTGACCACCGAGACCCAGGCGTATTCTTTCCGAACCTATGCACCGCTGCGCATCAACAAGCACGGCTGCGCCTGGGGCAACAAGCAGCCCTGCCAGCCGCTCTCGCCGTTCTCGATCGAGTTCAACAACCCCATCGACGCCAATGTGTACACCGATGACATGCTCACCATCCAGCCCGAGCTGCCCGGCGTGTCGGTGGATATTTACGGCCAGTACATGCAGATTCAGGGCGCCAGCAAAGGCCAGACTACATATACCGTCACCGTGAAAGGCAGCATCCAGGATGTGTTCGGGCAAACGCTGGGCAAGGATGTGCAGCTTGCCTTCCGGGTAGGCTCGGCGAACCCCGTGCTCTACCGCTCCGGCGATGCCTTCGTCACCCTCGACCCGGCCTCGAAAAAGCCAGTATTCTCCGTGTACGCCATGAATTACCCGCGGCTGGACGTAAAGATTTATACCGTTCAGCCTTCCGACTGGGCGGCCTATAAACAGTATCTGCGGGATTTCCAGCGCACCGATGTGAACGTAAAGATCCCCGGGCGCAAGGTGTTCGACCAGAGCCAGCCCGTGGAAGCCGCCGCTGACGAGCTGACCGAGGTCGGCATCGATCTTTCTCCATATATGGACGGCCCATCCGGCCAGTTCATCGTGATCGTTACCCCTCCGCCGAACCTGCTCAAGCCCAATCAGAACGCCTACCGGCAGACGGCCCAGGCCTGGGTGCAGGTCACGCAGATCGGTCTGGATGCCTTCACCGATCACAGCGAAATGGTGGTATGGGCCACCGCTTTGAAAGATGGCGCGCCGCTCAAAGGCGTCACTATTGAGGCCGGGCCAATTGGGGAGCAGTTTACCACCGGCGATGACGGCGCTGTTCGCATCCCCATCCCCAACGGCGCCGCCTACCTGGTCGCGCGGCAGGGCGCGGATGTAGCTATGCTGCCGCGTTCCAACTACCCGTGGGGCGATGAAACCTGGATGTCCCGCCCGCCCCTCGACGAGCTGCGCTGGTACGTGTTCGACGACCGTGCCATGTACCGCCCCGGCGAAGAAGTGCACATCAAGGGCTGGATGAGGCGCATCGGCGGCGGGCAGACCGGCGATGTGGGCCTGGTGGGCATGGACGTGTCCGCCGTGGATTACCAGATCTACGACTCGCAGGGCAATTCCATCGGCAGCGGGCAAGCCAAGGTCAGCGCGCTGGGCGGCTTTGACCTGGTGTACACCATCCCGGCGGAGGTCAACCTGGGCTACACCCAGGTGCGGTTCACCGCGGGCGGCATCTCCAGCATTCTCGATTACCAGCGGCAGTACAACCACGCCTTCCAGATCCAGGAATTTCGCCGGCCCGAGTTCGAGGTGATCGCGCGCAACGAGACCACCGGCCCGTACTTCGCCGGGGGCAGCGCCGTGGTAGCCGTGGCGGCCAATTACTATGCAGGCGGCCCCCTGCCCAACGCGGACGTGACCTGGAACGTCACCTCCAGCCCTGGCCATTATGCCCCGCCCAACTGGCCCGGTTTCACCTTTGGCGACTGGGTTCCCTGGTGGCGTGGTTATATCTATAAAGGTGAAGCCCCCGGCTCCGGCGGTGGCACAACCGCGGAAACCTTCACCGGCAAGACCGATGCCGCTGGCGAGCACTACCTGCAGCTCGATTTCGACTCGGGCGGCGGTCCGCAGCCGGTGAGTATCGTGGCCGAATCGACCGTGATGGACGTCAACCGCCAGGCCTGGACGGGTACCACAACTTTGCTGGTTCACCCGGCCAGCCTGTACGTAGGCCTGCGCGGCGAGAAAATCTTCGTTGACAAGGGCACCCCGCTGCGGGTGGAAGTCATCGTCACCGATCTGGACGGCAAGCCGGTCGGCGACCGCAAGGTCACCGTGCGGGCCGTCCGCCTGGATTGGAAAATCCGCGGTGGAAGCTGGAATGAAGAAGAAGTCGATCCGCAGCTCTGCGATGTAGGCTCTACCAGCGAGCCCGTGTCCTGCGAATTCCAGACGCCGCTCGGCGGCACCTACCGCATCACCGCCCAGGTCACCGACGACCAGGGCCGCCTGAACCAGAGCAGCCTCACCCGCTGGGTGAGCGGCGGCAAGCGCCCGCCCGCCCGCGAAGTCGAGCAGGAAGAGGTCACCCTCATCCCCGACAAAGAAACCTACCAGCCGGGCGATGTGGCGCGCATCCTGGTGCAGCCGCCGTTCAGCCCCGCCGAGGGCTTGCTGACCACCACGCGCAGCGGCATCGTCGGCACGCAGCGCTTCACCATCACCGACGGCACCATTACCCTGGAAATTCCCATCGAGGACAGCTATATCCCCAACCTCAACATCCAGGTGGACGTGAACGGCTCCGCGCCGCGCACCGATGATGAGGGCAATCCCATCGCGGGCGCCCCGGCCCGCCCGGCCTATGCCACCGGTCAGCTCAACCTGAGCATTCCGCCCGTACAGCGCACGCTTTCGCTGGAAGTAACCCCCGCCCAAACCGAGCTGGAGCCTGGCGGCGAGACCACCCTGGACGTGGTGGTGAAGAACGCTGCTGGCGCGCCGGTGCCCGGCGCGGAACTGGCGGTGGTGGTGGTGGATGAATCCATCCTGGCGCTGACCAGCTACCAGTTGGCCGACCCAATCGCCACTTTTTACACCGACCGTCCTTCCGACCTGATGAGCATCTATGCTCGCGCCACCATCCTCCTGGCCAACCCTGAGGAACTGGCTCAGGAAGCTCGCGAAGAGATGGACTCGCGAAACCTGGCGAAAGAGGCTGGCGCAATGGCGCCCATGGAAGCTCCCGTCGCCGCGATGCCCGCAGCGACCATGCAAGCTTCCGAATTCTTCGCCATGGACTCCGCTACCGGCGCGGCAATCGCGCAGCAGCAGCCTATCCGAGTGCGCTCCGACTTCAACCCGCTGGCTACCTTTGCCCCTGAGGTCCGCACCGATGCCAACGGCGCGGCGCGGGTGGTGGTGAAGGTGCCCGATAACCTGACCCGTTACCGGGTGATGGTGGTGGCAGTGGACGAGAGCAAGCAGTTCGGCACCGGCGAGAACAATATCACCGCCCGCCTGCCGCTGATGGTGCGCCCGTCTGCACCGCGCTTCTTGAACTTCGGCGACCGCTTCGATCTGCCCGTGATCCTCCAGAACCAGACCGGCGAGGAGATGACTGTAGATGTGGCCGTGCGCACCAGCAACCTGGCGCTGACCGGCGCCAGCGGCCTGCGCGTCACCATCCCCGCCCGCGACCGGGTGGAAGTGCGCTTCCCCGCCGCCGCTGAGATGGCTGGCACAGCCCGGGTGCAGGTGGTCGCCGCCGCCGGGAATTACGCCGATGCGGCCAATATCGAGCTGCCGGTGTACACCCCGGCCACCACCGAAGCCTTCGCCACTTACGGCGTCATCGATGAAGGCGCGCTGGCCCAACCGGTGAGCGCCCCCAAAGACGTCTTCCCGCAGTTCGGCGGGCTGGAAATCACCACATCCTCTACCGCTCTCCAGGCCCTCACCGACGCGGTGCTGTACCTGGTATCGTACCCCTACGACTGCAGCGAGCAGATTGCCTCGCGCGTGATGGCGATTGCCGCGCTGCGCGATGTGCTGACCGCCTTCGACGCGGAAGGGCTGCCGTCGCCCACCGAAATGGAAGCCTCCGTGGAACGTGACATCAAGATGCTGCAAACGCTCCAGAACAGCGATGGCGGCTTCCCCTACTGGCGCAGAGGCGATGAATCGATCCCCTTCAACACCATCCATGCCGCCAATGCCATGTACCGCGCCAAGTCGAAGGGCTTCAGCGTGCCGGAAGATGGACAGCAGCGCGCGTTAGACTACCTGCGCAACATCGAGAACTACTATCCCCCTTACTACAGCCAGCCTACCCGCCGCACGCTGAGCGCCTACGCGCTGAACATCCGCCACCTGATGGGCGACAGCGACCCGCAGAAGGCGCTGAAGCTGCTGGACGATGCCGGCCTGGAAAACCTCTCGCTGGATGCCATCGGCTGGCTGTGGCCCGTGCTGCAGGATGCCCCCGGCGCCAGCGACCGCGTGGAGGCCATCCGCCGCTACGTGAACAACCGCGCCGTCGAAACCGCCGGGGCGGCCAACTTCACCACCGACTACGACGACCAGAATTACCTGCTCTTAGGCTCCAACCGCCGCACGGATGCCATCCTGATGGATGCCCTGATCGGCGACAACCCGCAGCACGACCTGATCCCCAAGCTGGTGAATGGTTTGCTGGGCCACCGCACGCGCGGGCGCTGGGGCAATACCCAGGAGAACGTCTTCGTCCTGCTGGCCCTCGATAAATACTTCAACACCTTTGAGGCGCAGACGCCCGACTTCGTGGCGCAGATCTGGCTGGGCGATACCTTTGCCGGCAGTCACGAGTTCCGCGGACGTACCACCGAACGCAGCGAGACCACCGTGCCCATGAACTACCTGGTGGATGTTGGCGGCACCCAGGATCTGATCCTCAATAAAGACGGCGCTGGCCGCCTGTACTACCGCCTGGGCCTGCGTTACGCCCCCACCGACCTGCAGCAGGACCCGCTGGAAATGGGCTTTGTCGTCCGGCGCATGTACGAGGCGGTGGACAACCCCGAGGATGTGCGCCAGGATGCGGACGGCGTGTGGCACATCAAAGCCGGGGCGCGGGTGCGGGTGAAGATCACCATGGTAGCCGATAACCGCCGCTATCACGTGGCCCTGGTCGACCCGCTGCCCGCCGGGCTGGAAATTGTCAACCCGTCGCTGGCCGTTTCTGGCAGCCTCCCCGCCGACCCGGCAGCCCCCGAGAGCCGCCGTTTCTGGTGGTGGGGCCCCTGGTACCAGCACCAGAACATGCGTGACGAGCGCGCCGAAGCCTTCACCCCCCTGCTGTGGGACGGCGTCTACCAGTACAGCTACGTAGCGCGCGCCACCACCCCCGGGCAGTTCGTCGTTCCGCCCGCCAAAGCTGAGGAAATGTACTCGCCGGAGGTCTTTGGCCGCAGCGGCAGCGATATGGTAATCGTCGAGTAAGCGTTTGAGGTCTTGTTTCTCCAGCCGGATGGGACTGTGGCGCTGTAAAACCGCAGTCCCATCCGGCCTTTTGGACCCACATAACAGAGTTGTGAAGTATCTTTTTGAAGCATTACCAATATTTGTTGGAATTAAGGCTATAATGAGATAACCCTAGATAACGAATTTGTTGTTTGATTGTTCCACTTATCGCGGTGACCTTACTTTGTGCGAAATCTTGAGGCCTAACCAGGTATGAGGGAAGCGTTCAAAAAATATTCCCCATCACGTTTGACCAACGTTCAGATCATTTCATTGATCTTGTTCAGCGTGCTGGTAGTTTTTATCATTCGCGGTTTATGGATCTTCAGCCGCCAGGAAGAAAACACGGCGGTTTATGTTGTCGCGGAGCGCGATTATTTTCTCCAGGTCGGGCTTATCCTGGTGGCGACCGTTCTGGCGTGCGTGCTGGCATTCTTTATCGACCGCTTTCGAGTGGGTTCCAACACTGCCGAGCGCGACCTGCACTTGACCCAGAAAGCCCTGCTGCGCACCCAGTTCGCGATAGACAATTTCCGCGACGCGGCCTACTGGATCGATTCGGAAGGCAATTTCGCTTACTTCAATGAAGCGGCTTGCCAGGCACTCGGTTACACCCGAGAAGAGATGTCCAGGCTTTCGATATTCGATATTGACTCTGCGTTTACCAGGGATACCTGGCCGGAGCAGTGGGAATTGTCCCGCGGGCACCCGCCAATGGTGATCGAGGCTACCCACCGCACGAAAGACGGGCGAATCCTGCCCATGGAGATCTCAACC
The DNA here is from genome assembly GCA_964437595.1 of uncultured Anaerolineaceae bacterium. Lineage (GTDB taxonomy): Bacteria > Chloroflexota > Anaerolineae > Anaerolineales > Anaerolineaceae > DSYU01. The sequence goes on along the minus strand of CAYTHO010000027.1, from coordinate 33,567 downwards.
AACTACATGAAGTTCGGGGACGAAGAATATCACGTGGCGTTTGCCCGCGATATCTCCGAGCGAAAGAAAGTAGAGGAAACCCTGCTGCGCACCCAGTTCGCGGTGGATCATTCCCGCGACTCGGTTTTCTACATCGGCAAAGACGGCCACTTCGTTTACTTCAATGATGCCGTATGCGATTTGCTAGGGTATACCCACGAAGAACTGCAAAGCATGTCCATTGCCGATATCGACCCCTGGTTCTCGAAAGTCACCTGGGAAGAACACTGGGAAGAATCGCGCGGCCATCCTCCGGTTACGTTTGAGACCAGCCACCGCGCCAAAGACAACCGCATCATACCGGTTGAGGTGGTAAGCAACTTCATGAGCTTCGCGGGCACGGATTATCACGTTGCCTTCGTGCGCGATATCTCCGAGCGGAAAAAGGTCGAACAGGCGCTGCGTGAAAGCGAAGAACAGTTATGCAAGGCGCAAGAAATCGCGCACGTTGGCAGTTGGGAATATGATGTACACGCCCGGAAGTTTACCGGCTCAGAAGAAGCCGTCCGTATATACGGGTTAGGAACCAAAGACAGGGTTGTTTCCGTCAAAGAGATTCAGGAGTGCATCGCGCCCGGTTATCGCGAGCAGGTGGATGCCACCTTCGACCAGCTTATCGAGGAAAACAAACCGCTGGACCAGGAATATGCCGTCCGGCGGGCGAACGACGGAGAAACACGTTTTATCCATGTGCAGGCCGAGCGCGTTTTGGGCCCCACCGGCGAGGTGGAAAAAGTGGTCGGTGTTTTGCAAGACGTTACGCGCCGCAAACAGGCGGAAAATGCGCTGCGGCTGGCCAGTTACGCGCTGGAGAAAGTCGCCGACGGCGTGTACTGGATTCGGGAAGATGCGCAGATTGTGGATGTCAACGATGCTGCCTGCCGGATGCTTGGTTACAGCCGGGATGAGCTGGTTGGCATGTCGTTAACGAATGTTGACCCCACCATCAATCCCGTCCAGTGGAAACGAACCTGGAGCATGCTGAACGAAAACCAGTCGCTGCGGATTGAAAGGGAGCACATCACCAAAGACGGTCGGAAGATTCCCGTTGAGGTGCTGGCCCACCTCATCCAATTTGGCGATCAGGTGCTGGACTGCGCCCTGGCTCGCGATATATCCCAGCGCAGAGAAGCGGAAGCGCAGATCCAGCAGTTGAACGAAATGCTGGAACAGCGGGTGATCGAACGCACCGAGCAGCTTCAAGCCGCCAACAAAGAGTTGGAAGCCTTTGCCTATTCGGTATCGCACGACCTGCGCGCCCCGCTGCGGGCCATCGACGGCTATACCCGCATCCTCATTGAAGATTATGGGGCGCTGCTGGATAAAGAGGGAATGCGGGTGTGCAATGTTATATGTGAAGAAACCAGGCGCATGGGGCGGCTGATCGATGCCCTGCTGGCTTTTTCGCGTATTGGCCGGGCTGAAATGCAGATGATCCAGGTCGACATGCAGGCCATGGTCGACAGCATCTTCCAGGAAATCACCTCTTCGAAAGACCGGGAGCGGATCTCTTACCACTCTGAATCCCTGCATTCCGCGGTTTGCGACCCCACCCTCATCCACCAGGTCTGGCAAAACTTATTATCGAATGCCATTAAGTTCTCGCGCAATACAGACCGCCCCGAGATTAAAGTAAAAAGCTGGGAAATTGCCGGTGAAGTGCTGTACGCCATTATGGATAACGGCACGGGCTTCGATATGCAGTACGCAGGGAAATTGTTTGGCGTGTTCCAGCGCCTGCATTCAGAAAATGAATTTGAGGGCAGCGGCGTTGGCCTGGCCATCGTCCAACGCGTGGTACAGCGTCACGGCGGCAGGATTTGGGCGGAAGGGAAAGCAGGAACGGGAGCAAAGTTTTACTTCACACTACCTATGAAAGAGGATGAAGGATGAACGAAACGAATATTGTAGATATCCTTCTGGTTGAGGACAACCCTCGAGATGCTGAACTAACCATCCGGTCGTTGAAAAAGCGCAACCTTGCGAACCGCCTGTTTTGGGTGGAAGATGGCGCGGAGGCGCTCGATTTCATCTTTTGCCGTGGAAAATACATGGAGCGCGAGCAGGTCCACCTTCCAAAGATGGTGCTCTTAGACCTGAAGCTGCCTAAAATTGATGGCCTCGAAGTGCTGCGCATCATCAAAGAGAACGAGATCACCCGCCAGATACCCGTGATCGTTCTTACTTCGTCCAGGGAAGATCCAGACATCAAGACCGCGTATGGTTTTGGGGTGAACAGTTATGTGGTGAAGCCTGTGGACTTCGATGATTTTCTGGAAGCCATGAGCCAGATTGGCCTGTACTGGCTCTTAGTGAACCAACCGCCGATATAGAAGAGATGCCCGACACTTACTCGATGGGGATGAGAAAATGACAGATCCAATCCGAATTTTAATCGTGGAAGATCGCATATCCGACGCGCAGCTGGCCGAGCGGGAAATTCAAAAAACCTTATCGGCCTGCGCGTTCGAACGGGTAGAAACGCGTGAGGATTTTTTACAGGCGTTAGATACCTTTCAGCCTCATCTCATTGTTTCTGATTACCACATGCCGCGCTTCGATGGCATGACCGCTTTGAAACTGGCGCTGGAGCATGCCCCGTCTACGCCTGTAATCATCCTCACCGGCGCGTTGAATGAAGATACCGCCGTCGAATGTTTGAAATCCGGCGCGGTCGATTACGTGATCAAAGAGCATATCAAGCGCCTCGGCCAGGCCGCGCTGCACGCGCTGGAAGAGAACAAGGTCCGTCAGGAACGCATTCAGGCGGACCAGGCGCTGCGAGCATCTGAGGTGCGCTACCGCTCCAGAACGGAAGAGCTGGAGGTGCTCTTTAAGCTCTCGAACCGCTTGAGCCAGTCGCAGACGGCGCAGGTGATGCTGCCGGAGGTGTTGGAGCAGATCGAGCAGGCTTTGAAAGCCGACGGTATTGCTATTGCCCAGTATGATGTGCCCCGGGAGCAGTTCCAATTAATATCGTCCAGGGGGGGCATGCGCCTGGAAACCGGGCTGGCTTTTCGGTCTTGCCCGCGCATCTACGAACAGGTCTGCCTGACCAATCAGGTTTGGGCCACCGATGACTTTGCCAGCGAAACCAATGCGCTCGGCTCCAACACGCGCCACATGCAGAACATCGGCCCGGCGGTTTTCATCCCGCTGCACTCTGGCGACACCAACATTGGGGTCATTGGCGCTGTGCGCAGGCGAGGCGCGGATGGGCAGACGGTGGGGGTGTTCAAGCCCGAAGAGATTCGCTTGCTGGTAGCCATGGGCGAAATTACTGGGAACGCGCTGGCGCGGGCGCAGCTTTTCGATGATGTGCAGGGGCACCTGGCGCGCACCAGGGCGCTCCATGAAATCCAACTGGCCATCGCCAACAGCTTCGACCTGCAGTACACCCTGAACGCGGCGCTTACCAGCGCGGTGGCTTACCTGCAGGTTGATGCAGCAACCGTGATGCTGAAGATCTCTAACACCCACATTCTGGAATGCGCGGCGGAGCAGGGCTTTAAGCACTCCCGCATGCTGGGGCGCATCCAGCCGATGGGTGAAGGCCTGGCTGGGCGGGCCGCGGTGAAGCAAAGGCTGGTGTACTTCCCGGACTTAAGCGACCTGCAGGAAGTGCCCGAAGTGCGCAGCCTGGTTGCGGAAGAAGGCTTCGTCTCCTATTATGGTGTATGCCTGATGACCAAAGGCATGGTGAAAGGGGTGGTGGAAATTTATCACCGCGTGCCCCTCAGCCTGGGTGAAGAAAACCTGGCCTTCTTGCAAGATTTTGCTGGTCAACTGGCCGTGGCCGTGGAAAATATCTCCTTGTTCAACGACCTGCAGCATTCGAACCTGCAGCTGGCCCTGGCTTATGATGCCACGATCGACGGGCTGACCCGCGCTTTAGACCTGCGCGACCGGGAGACCGAGGATCACACCCGCCGGGTGATCGACCTGACCCTCCAGTTTGCCCGGGCAGTTGGCATCAATGCCGCCGACCTGGTCCACGTGCGCCGGGGCGCCTATCTCCATGATATCGGCAAGATCGGCGTGCCAGACGCCATCCTGTTAAAGCCCGATTCTCTCACCGATGAAGAATGGGTGGTAATGCGCCGCCATCCACAGTATGCCTACGATATGCTCTACCCGGTGGATTACCTGCGCCCGGCACTGGAAATTCCCTACTGCCATCACGAGAAATGGGACGGCAACGGCTATCCACGCGGCCTGCGCGGCAACGATATCCCTCTTGCAGCCCGCCTATTCGCCGTGGTAGATGTGTGGGACGCGCTTACCCACGAGCGCCCGTATCGCAAGGCCTGGACGGAAGAGCAGGCCGTCGACTACCTACGGGAGCAGGCGGGTAAGCACTTTGATCCGGAGCTGGTGGATGTATTTTTAAAGCTGATCGGCTACAACAACGGCGACAAAAACAACGGCTCGTAGTCGCCGCTTAGCCTTCCATTAGATACCTGTCGACCTCCTCGGCGGCGGCGCGGCCCTCGTGGATGGCCCACACCACCAGGCTCTGCCCGCGCCGCATATCGCCGGCGGAGAATACGCCTGGGATGCTGGTGGTGTATTGGCCCACCCCGGTGCGCACATTGCTGCGCTCGTCCCGCTCGATGCCTAACTGGCCCAGAAGCAGGTCTTCCGGGCCGAGGAAGCCCATTGCCAGCAGCACAAGCTGCGCCGGCCATACCTTTTCGGTTCCCGGCACCTCGCACGGCGCGGGGCGGCCATTGGCCCCCGCAGCCCACTCCACCTGAACGGTATGCACCTCGGTCACGTTTCCAAGCACGTCGCCAACGAAGCGTTTGGTCACGATGTTAAAGGTGCGCGGGTCCTGCCCGAACACCGCCGCTGCTTCTTCCTGCCCGTAATCGGTTTTGAGCACTTTGGGCCACTCCGGCCAGGGGTTATCTGGCTGGCGCGCGGCAGGCGGGCGGTCGAGGATTTCAAACTGGTTCAGGCTGCGGCAGCCGTGGCGCAGGGCTGTGCCAACGCAGTCGGTGCCCGTATCGCCGCCGCCAATCACCAGCACATCCTTGCTTCGAGCAGAAATGGTAATCGGGTTATCGTCGCGCAGCGATCCGCCCAGCAGGTTGCGCGTGTTGGCGCGCAGGAAATCCATCGCGAAGTGAATGCCGTTCAACTGCCGCCCTTCGATGGGCAGGTCGCGTGGTTTGGTGGCCCCGCCGCACAGCACCGCGGCGTCAAAGTCTGCGATCAGTTTCTCCGCCGGGTAATTTTTACCCACTTCGGTATTTGCGACGAAGGTGATCCCCTCTGCCGCCAACAGGTCGATTCGCCGCTGGACGATGGATTTATCCAGCTTCATGTTGGGGATGCCGTACATCAGCAGCCCGCCGATGCGGTCGGCCCGCTCAAAGACGGTGACGCTGTGCCCGGCGCGGTTGAGCATATCAGCGCAGGCCAGCCCGGCTGGGCCGGACCCCACCACCGCCACCTGCTTGCCCGTGCGCACGGCGGGCGGTTCGGGGAATATCCAGCCCTCTTCGAAGCCTTTATCCACGATGGCCTGTTCGATGCTCTTGATGGTGACGGGCGGTTCGTTGATTCCCAGCGTGCACGAGCCTTCGCACGGGGCCGGGCAAACCCGACCGGTGAACTCGGGGAAGTTGTTCGTTTTGCGCAGCCGGTCGAGCGCCTGCCGCCACAGGCCGCGGTAAACCAGGTCGTTCCACTCGGGGATCAGGTTGTTAATCGGGCAGCCGGCGGCCATCCCGTTTAACAGCTTGCCTGTGTGGCAGAATGGGATGCCGCAGTCCATGCAGCGGGCGCCCTGCCTCTGTAATTTCTCTTCCGGGAAAGGCCGGTGAAATTCTTTCCAGTGTAAGATCCGCTCCTGGGGCGATAGATCCGCCGGGAGCTCGCGCTCATACTCCATAAATCCGGTAGGTTTAGCCATAGCAGCACCTTTAATGTTAGTTTCCACTGACGCGAACAAGATCGTTGATATTGCGCTGGAAGGCAGCCATCACCAGTTCTTCGCTGGTCATGCCCTCCGATTGTACTTCCTGGAAGGCCTGCAGCACGCGCTTGTAGTCTTTGGGCATCACCTTTACGATGGTCGCAAGCGTTTCCTGCCAGTTGTCCAGCACGCGGCGAGCCAGCGAGCTGCCGGTCAGCCCGGCGTGCGCGCGGATCATCTGCTCCACCGCTTCGATCTCCGCCGGGTCGTTGAGCGGTTCCAACTCGACCATTTCCAGGTTGCACTTCGTATAAAAGTCGCCGTCCCAGTCGACCACGTAAGCAATGCCGCCCGACATGCCCGCGGCGAAATTGCGCCCGGTGCTGCCCAGCACCACCACGCGCCCGCCGGTCATATACTCGCAGCCGTGGTCGCCCACGCCTTCCACCACGGCCTGCATGCCGCTGTTGCGCACGCAGAAGCGCTCGCCCGCCACCCCGCGGATATACGCCTCACCGCTAGTCGCGCCGTAAAACGCCACATTGCCAATGATGATATTCTCTTCAGGCGCGAAGGTGGATGCGGCGGGTGGGTAAACGATCACCTTTCCGCCCGACAGCCCCTTGCCGATGTAGTCGTTCGAGTCGCCTTCCAATTCCAGGGTAATCCCGCGCGGGATAAACGCGCCAAAGCTCTGCCCGGCGGACCCATGCAGGCGCAGGTGAATGGTATCATCGGGCAGCCCCTGCGGGCCGTACCGGAGCGTCACCTGGCTGCCGAGCTGGGTGCCCACCGCGCGGTGGATGTTGCGGATTTCCAGGTCGGCCTCCACCCGCTCGCCGCGTTCCAGGGCCGGCGCGCACAGGTTGAGCAGCACCTGCGCGTCCAGGGTGCGATCCAGGCGGTGCTGCTGGGGGATGGTGCAGCGGCGGCCAACGTCTTCGGGCATTTCCGGCTGGTAGAGCAGCGGGGCAAGATCAACGTGTTTGGCCTTCCAATGTTCCCCGGCCAGGCGCGCCTCCAGTTTATCGGTCCGCCCGATCATTTCATCCACCGTGCGGAAGCCGAGTTTTGCCATCCATTCGCGCATTTCCTGGGCGATGAAGTACATGAAGTTCACCACGTGGGCCGGGTCGCCCTTGAAGTTCTTGCGCAGCTCTGGGTTTTGGGTGGCGATGCCGGTGGGGCAGGTATCCAGGTGACAGACGCGCATCATCACGCAGCCCAGCACCACCAGCGGCCCGGTGGCGAAGCCATATTCTTCGGCGCCCAGCAGCGCGGCGATGACCACATCGCGCCCGGTCTTGAGCTGTCCATCCGTTTCCAGCGTCACCCGGCTGCGCAGATTGTTCAGCACCAGCGTCTGGTGCGCTTCCGCCAGGCCAAGCTCCCACGGCAGCCCGGAGTGCTTGATCGCCGTCTGCGGCGACGCGCCGGTGCCGCCGTCATGCCCGCTGATCAGGATCACATCGGCGTGTGCCTTGGCGACCCCGGCGGCGATGGTGCCCACGCCCACCTCAGACACCAGCTTGACGTTGATCTGCGCGCGCGGGTTGGCGTTCTTCAGGTCGAAAATTAATTCGGCCAGGTCCTCGATCGAATAAATATCATGGTGGGGTGGGGGCGAAATCAGCCCCACGCCGGGGGTCGAGTGGCGCACTTTGGCGATCCACGGGTACACCTTACGCCCCGGAAGCTGCCCGCCTTCGCCCGGCTTGGCGCCCTGCGCCATCTTGATTTGCAGTTCCTGCGCGTTGACCAGGTAGTTGCTGGTCACCCCAAAACGCGCCGACGCGACCTGCTTGATCGCGCTGTTGCGCGAGTCGCCGTTGGGCTCCGGGAAGTAGCGTTCCGGGTCCTCGCCGCCCTCGCCGGTGTTGCTCTTCCCGCCGATGCGGTTCATGGCAATTGCCAGCGCTTCGTGGGCTTCTTTGCTGATCGAGCCGTACGACATGGCCCCGGTCTTGAAGCGCCTGACAATCGACTCAACCGGCTCTACCTCGTCAATCGGTATGGGCTGGTCGGCGAGCTTCAGATCGAGCAGCCCACGCAGCGTGCCCAGCCGCCGGGACTGGTTGTTGATTAATTCGGCATACTGCTGGAAGAGTCGGTAATCGTTGTTGCGGCAGGCCTGCTGCAGCTTGTACACCGTCTCCGGGTTGAACAGGTGATGCTCGCCAGCCTCGCGCCACTGGTACTGCCCGCCCACGTCCAGCGCGCGCCCATTCAGCGGGCGTGCCGGGAAGGCGTGCGCGTGGCGCATGGCGGCTTCTTTCGAAATCACCTCGACGCCCACGCCGCCGATGCGTGATGGCGTTCCGGTGAAGTAGCGGTCGATAAAGGCCTGGCTCAGCCCCACGGCTTCGAAAATCTGCGAGCCGCAGTAGCTCTGGATGGTGGAAATGCCCATCTTAGAGAGCACTTTCACCACCCCTTTCGACACGGCCTTCGTGTACCGGCTGGCTGCTTCGAGATAATCCACGCCGCTGATGAGCTTCTGCTGGATCATCTCCTCGATGGTGGCGAAGGCCAGGTACGGGTTGACTGCCACCGCGCCGTAACCGATCAGCATGGCAAAGTGATGCACTTCGCGCGGCTCGCCCGATTCCACCACCAGCCCGATCTGCGTGCGCGTGCCCTTGCGGATCAGGTGATGGTGCAGGCCAGAGACCGCCAGCAGCACGGGGATCGGCGCGTGGTCCGCGTCGATGCCGCGGTCGGAGAGGATGATGATATTGGCTTCATCGTTGGCGATGATGTGGTCGGCTTTTTTGTACAGATCCTCCAGGGCGCGTTCCATGCCCGCCCCATCTTCCGCCGGGTTGAACAAGATCGGCAGGGTGGCGGTGCGGAAATACAGCCGGTTGAGGTGGCGCAGTTTTTCCAGTTCCTCGTTGGTGAGGATGGGCTTCTTGAGCTTGATCTGGCGGCAGTTCTCCGGGCGCGGCTCGAGCAGGTTTTGCTCCGAGCCGATCATCACTTCCGAGCCGGTGATGATCTCCTCGCGGATCGCGTCGATGGGCGGGTTGGTCACCTGGGCGAACAACTGCTTGAAGTAATTGTAGAGAAGCTGCGGCTTATCGGAAAGCACCGCCAGCGGTGTGTCGTTGCCCATCGAGCCGACCGGTTCGATGGCATTCATCGCCATGGGCCCGATGATCATGCGCAGTTCTTCAAAGGTATATCCAAAGCTGTGCTGGTACTGGAGCACTTTCTTGCTGCGGTCAGGCTCCTGCAAATCCTGCCCGATCCCGCCGTAGGCCGGCAGGGATGGGTCGGGCAAATCCTCCAGGCAGACCATGTACTCGTTCAGCCACTTGCGGTACGGGCGCGCCGTGGTGATTTCGTGCTTGATCTCTTCGTCGCTGATGATGCGCCCTTCTTCAGTATCGACCCACAGCATGCGTCCCGGTTCCAGGCGGCCCTTCTTGACGATCTTCTCCGCCGGAATATCCAGCACGCCCACTTCTGAAGCGTGGATGACCAGATCGTCGCTGGTCACGTAGTAGCGCGAGGGGCGCAGCCCGTTGCGATCCAGCGTGGCGCCAATGCCTTTTCCGTCGGTGAATACCATCGAGGCCGGGCCGTCCCACGGCTCGATCAGCGTGCTGTGATATTCATAGAATGCGCGCTTCTCGTCGCTCATCGTTTCGTGCTTGGACCACGGTTCGGGGATCATCATCATCATTGCGTGGGGCAGCGAGCGCCCCGCCAGCACCAGCAGCTCCAGCAGGTTGTCGAACATGCCCGAGTCGGACCCATCCGGGTTGATGACCGGCAGCACCTTGGCCAGTTCGTTGCCGAACAGCGTGCTCTGGAAGCGCGTTTCGTAGGAATGCAGCCAGTTGACGTTGCCGCGCAGGGTGTTGATCTCCCCATTGTGCGCCAGGTAGCGGTAAGGGTGAGCGCGGTCCCAGGACGGGAAGGTGTTGGTGCTGAAGCGCGAATGGACCATCACCAGGCTCGATTCCAGGGCCGGGTCGGAAAGATCGGGGTAAAAGCGGCGCACCTGCTTGGGGGTCAGCATTCCCTTATAAATCAGGGTCTTGAAAGACATGCTGCATACGTAAAAGCCGTTCCCCCCCGGAAGGTCGCCATAGCGGATGGCCTGCTCCACGCGCTTGCGGATGATATACAGCTTGCGTTCAAACGACATGCGGTCCTTGATCGCCGGGCTGCGCTCGATGAATACCTGCCGGACCACGGGCTGGGCCGATTGAGCGGTAGCTCCCAGCGAGCTGCCATCGGTGGGCACGGTGCGCCAGCCAAGCACGCGCTGGCCCTCTTCCGCGGCAATGGCCTCCAGGCGCCGCTCGAAGGCGGCGCGCAGAGCATCATCAGCGGGCAGGAAGATCATCCCCACGCCGTAGTAGCGCGGCTCAGGCAGGGCAAAACCCAGGGCAGCGCATGCTTTGACTAAGAAGGTGTGGGGCATCTGGATCAGCACGCCGGCGCCATCACCGGTATTTGTCTCGCTGCCCCGTGCGGCGCGGTGAGACAGGTTCTCCAGGATGGTTAATGCCTGTTCCACAATCTGGTGCGAAGCAGTGCCTTTGATGTTAGCGATGAAGCCGGTTCCACAAGAATCGTGTTCAAACTGCGGGTCGTATAGACCTTGTTTCCGTGGAGGCTTGGACTGGAGGGGATTACCATCGTCTGACATAGAATTCTTCTCCTTTGCTGAAGAAGCGTACAAATAAGATGTAGTGCTTTACCCGTATTGAGCAGTTCACCATGCGGAGAACGCTTGATAATTTGCCGATTATACCATAACGGTAAATCTGTCAAGGGAATTACGGCAATATTTTATAACATTTATGTAGGAATCGGAAGTGATTAATGGGTAATTAACGGGTACTTTTTGGGTAGTATGTGTTATTTGCATTGAAAATTACTATTTGTTTCGCTCTGTAATGCGGCTGTATATGTACAATAAACGTGTGATGTGAAATCAAAAGAAGGTTGACTAAAAGAGGGAATGCTCTCATAGGTTTCAACCTGTTTCAAGAGGGGAAAGTTATGGATCGCTTGCTCACCCCTGTCTTACGGCTCTGGCCTTTCATTTTATTCCTATTCATGCTCCTATCGGGCTGTACTCCGAGCGTTGAACCTCCTTTCCACATTCGCAAGCTGTCCTTCTCCGCAACCCCCACCGTTGGCAAGGTGACCGACCTGGTGATCGAGGTCGCGAATAACCAGAACACCGACGCTACCCCTGTTTACATTTGGATTGATCCCTCAGACGGGGTACATATTATCAATCAGGGGACACTGGAAAAGGACCCGAAAAACGAGTGGATTTACCGCCTGAAAACCATTGTGAAAGCAAATTCAAAAGCCACCTATCGGGTTCCGATCTGCGTGATAAAAGAAGGAGATCAGCGAATCATCGTCAATGCCAGGAGGATCCTTACCGAAACCAGTGTGCTTGGCGAATCGGAGACGATCAACATAATCAATTATGGCACCACGAATCGCGTCGTGAGCGGGAATGATTACCGTTACACCCCATTTCCCAGGGGATACCAGACCCCTACTCCCATTCCGGTCACACTCTCCGCAGAATGTATGGAAACCGAATGATATCTTCACAATTGTATCAAGGGGAACACCATGACACACCGCTTCATTGCCCGGCTATTCCGGCTCCTTACGATTGTGATTATGCTCGGCTTCTTCCCAAACTCAACTGGAGCCACGCAGAACGTATCCAACCTTTCCTACGCCCGTAAAGAAAAAGAACTGCATTAACCGATCCAAATTGAAAGAATGGTTGTATCACCCGACCCTGCAATCAGTCAGCCGTCCACGCTAACTGTCGAGTTCATTACTACTCGGGATGAACCAAGAGCTACCCTGGATATTCAACTTCCCCAAGGTATCGAAATATTATCTGGCGATTTGCACTGGGAGGGCTCTCTGACGGCGGGCCAGACTCAGAGCCATACCATCGCCATAGTCGTAAAAGAGGCCGGGGACCTGAAGATCATGGCCCTGACGAACATTCCAGTATCCGAGAAAAGCAGTATTACGGATACAGACAGCATTCATATTATCAACGAGGCAGACCGTAAGACGGAGGTGATCTCCGATCTTAACTACACTGCCCGCAACCCCAAGGCCAAGGCGCTCAAACCGCCTGGCAAAGCGATGGAGCTGGCTCCACTGGCCGCTGGGGATACGATTACCCTTTCCGGAAGAATTACCTATGATGCCACTTCGATGGATGGCTCTACCACTTACCTACATGATCAACCGCTAGGCAGGGCCTACATCATTTTATATGACGACGTGGAAAACACGCCGATCGACCGTATTTTAGATCGTGCGCTAACCAGCAGTGATGGACAGTATAGCTTTACGGTGAGCGACATCGATGATGATGTAACCTTCATTGACCCATATATCGAGGTGTATGCCACCGACAATGAGCGCATTACGGTGAGTCCGTATGCGGATCCCATCATGGTCCTGATATATTACGAGACACTTTCCATCGGGTCCGAGGTCCAGACGGATAAAGTAACCGATTTCAACATCCAGGGGAATAACGGTCAGGCGATGTATATTTTTGATACACTCGCGAACGTAGGTTACACCGCGTTACCCTGGCAGAGTGATGCGCAGGTGACTGTACAATGGCCGAGGGGGTGTCTATACGTCAGTTCAAATGCATGTTATGTGTACAGAACAGTTTATCTCACCCAGGATGCCGGAATGAAGCCCGACATCATGCTGCATGAGTATGGTCACTTCGTTCTCGATAACTATGTATTTGCCTGGGATATTACTCACGCCTGTCCTGTGTTCTCGCACGACATGTTTACAACGCAAAATTCTTCGCCTACCTGCGCGTGGAGTGAAGGCTGGGCGACGTTCTACGAGATGATGGTTCAGAACAACGCGAATTACGATGGCTACGATTTAGAGACTCCCAATCCGGTGGATCTTGCCGCATTAACGCCCAAAGAAAACTCGGAGATGATTGTCGCGGCTTCCTTATGGGATATCTATGATGGTGCGGCCGAACCATTCGATGTCGTGCAAGACAGTTTGGATGGTCCGGCACACAACGGTATCTGGACGGTTTCGACGACCAATGATCCGTTTACCAGCGCCGAGTTTTGGCAGGAATGGGGCCAGATCCGCGGTAAAACCTGTGAAGTATCGGCCATATTCCAGAACTACGGTTTGCAGTTCGACCCCTTCATGTACGAGCTAACCACCCAGGTGAACGGATCGGGAAGTATTACCCCCAGCCCTGCCCCGAACTGCCCACAAGGCACCTATTTGCGAAACACATCTGTTACCCTTAATGCTCAGCCAAGCGTTGGCATCTCGTTTCTTAACTGGAGTGGGGATATCAGCGGGTCGGCCAACCCATAGACGCTTTCCATGGATGCTGACAAGACCGTAATCGCCAACTTTGGAAATCCCTCTACCACGCCAGCGCTTACCCCAACCCCTACAGTTACACCTACCCCCAGTTTTTACCTTGGCCAAAAGCAGGAATTTTATGTTCTAAAACCCTTTATAGACAAAGATCCTACATGGACAAGTTATCTCCAAAGCACATCGATTTCGGACAGTTCAGATCTAGTTGGATTATATGGTTCATTAACCAAATTAGGCACAACGGGAAATTCTTGGTGTAAAATGCTCAAACAGCCTATATATTATGGTATTCCTCCATCCCCATAAACAACTCTACCCCAGAGCGCGCTGCAAATTGCTCAATTCCTGGAAAGCCACCCCCAGGTGGAGCGAGTTATCTACCCGGGGCTGGAAAGCCACCCGCAGAATGCCGTGGCTGTTCGCCAGATGAAAGCAGGGGGCGGCATGATCGGCCTGCGCTTGAAGGGTGGCCTGGGCGCCGCGATCACCATGGCAGAGAAGGTAAAAGTGTTCACATATGCAACCTCGCTGGGGCACCCCACCAGCCTGCTGTTCTACTACCCGTATGATCTCTATGTGGATGCCGCGCCGTATTACACGCCCCAACACAAAGCCAGCATTCGTGAATGGGTCGGAGATGGGTTAATCCGTGTCAGTATTGGCCTGGAGAGCCCGCATGACTTAATCGCCGATCTTGACCAGGCCCTGCGGGGGCGCACCTTCAAAGGCCTGGTCGGGCCAGTGCTGTATAATGTGATGAAGAAGGCGAGGTAAGCGTTTCCATGTCTCTACTCCTGGCCACCAAATTTCACACACCCGCGCCGCCGGTCAAGCCGGTGCACCGCCAGCGTCTGCTCCAGCGCCTCAACGACGGCCTGGCTGCTGGGCGCTTGCTGACGCTGGTTTCCGCCCCGGCGGGTTTCGGCAAGACCACCTGCGTGAGCGCCTGGATTGCCGGGGTCGACCTGCCGGTGGCCTGGCTCTCCCTGGACGCCGCCGATGACGAGCCGGGCCGCTTTTTTACCTACTTCATTGCCGCCCTGCAGAAAGTCGATCCCGCGCTGGGCCAGGAAATTGAGGGCGTCCTGCGCGCCGGACAGATTCCGCCCGGCGAGGTGGTCAGCGATGCGCTGCTGAACGATCTGCTCGCGCGCGGAAAGCCATTTCTGCTGGTGCTGGACGACCTTCACGTGATCCAGGACCGCCAGGTGCTGGGCATGCTCGAGCACCTGCTGACCGGCCTGGCGCTCACTTCTTCACCTGTGCTGCACCTGGTGCTGCTCTCACGCGAAGACCCGCCGCTGCCGCTGGCCCGCCTGCGCGCCAACAATCGCCTGACGGAAATCCGCGCCGGCGACCTGCGCTTCTCCGGCCCGGAAGCGGAGCGTTTTTTGAACGCTGCCATGGCTCTTAACCTGCCTGGGGATGAGATTGCCGCGCTGGAGGAGCGCACCGAGGGCTGGATTGTGGGGCTCCAGCTTGCCGCGCTGGCTCTGCAGTCGCGCGCGGGGCAGCCTGCCGCGCCCGCGCCTGCCGCGGGGCACACCGCCTTCATTGCGGAACTGGGCGGCAGCCAGCACGCCATTCTCAGCTACCTGGCCGAAGAAGTGCTCAGCCGCGAGCCGCAGGATATCCAGCGTTTTCTGCTGGAAACCTCCATCCTGAATGCCTTGAACGGCGACCTGTGCGACGCGGTGTGCGTGGAAGGCGCCGCGGCGGGCATCCGCAGCGCCGATTTGCTGGAGCAGTTGTACCGCGCTAACCTGTTCCTGGTGCCCCTGGATGACGCTCACCGCTGGTACCGCTACCACCACCTGTTTGCCGGGCTGCTTCGCGAGCGGCTGGCCGCATTGGGCAAAGAACGGGCTGCCGAACTGCACCGGCGCGCCAGCCGCTGGTATGCGGCCCATGGGGGCGTATACGTCGAACAAGCCATTGAGCACGCCCTGGCGGCGGCTGATTATGCCTTTGCCGTTCAACACATCGAAAACCACGCCATGGGCTACCTGATGCAGTGGCAAACAAAAACGGTCAACACCTGGATGGAAGAACTGCCCCCGGATTGGGCGGCGCAAAGCCCGCGCACCAACCTGGCTTTTGCCTGGCTGCACCTGATGAGCGGCAATCCCGCCCAGGCGCTGCCGTACCTGGAGCGGCTGGGATCATTATTTGCCGGGTCGGGTGAGGAATCCGCCGTCGCTCCACAGGTAGAGCCTTCGCTGCTGGCGGAATGGCTGGCATTACAGGCTATGCTGCGTAACGCTCAGGCAAAACCGGACGAAGCGATGGCGCTGGCTCAGCGGGCGCTGGAAAATCTCCCGCGTCGGGCGGGCCAGGCCCCGCCGGGCGCGTTCGACCGGGATAGCTATGTGCTGACCATGATCTACACCGACCTGGCCGCCTCTTACCAGCAGTTGGGCGATTTCGAGCGCGCCATGGATGCTTACCAGAAAATCATCGAGCATGGGCAGCAAACGGGGGATGTTTCCTCGCAATTGATGGGCATCTCCGCCCTGGGGCTGCTGGTGCTCCAGCGTGGCCAACTGCACCTGCTGTACCAGCTTGCCGCGCAGGGTGAGGAGATTGTGAAGGGCGCCGGGGCGACTCTGCCGATCAGCCAGGCCGTGTACGGCGAGCTGGGCGAAGTCTATTATGAATGGAACGACCTGGAGCGGGCGCGGGACTATTACCAGCGCGCCGCCCGCGCCAGCGCGCTGTGCGGCTTCCCCGACGCGGAAATATACAACACTGTTTTCAGCTCGCGGCTCAACCTCCGCTGGGGCAACCTCGAAGCCGCTGCCCGCCAGATCGAGCAGGCCGTCAGCCAGATGCAGGTCATCAGCCCCACTGCCGTGCGTGAAGAAGTGGTGGCCCAGCAGGTGCGCGTTCTGCTCGCCCAGGGCCGCCTGGCTGATGCTGAAGCGGCGCTGAAACTGGCGGCTGCTCGCCAGAAAGCCAGCACGCCGGGCTATACTTCCCCGCCCGAATCACCGCGCCCATCCGATACCCCGGGCGCGCCCGGGGTGCCAGCCGGTTTCCCCGATCTGCAGGAAGGCCAGGTGCTCCCTTACCCCTACGGCCAGATGGTGATCTGCACCCTGCGCATCCTGCTGCACCGTGCCGCGGTTCGCGGCGAACTCGCCAACCTGCTCGCTGGCATAGCCCTGGCGGACCGCCTGATCGATGCCGCCCTCCAGCGCCATTACGTTCCCCTTGCCATCACCGCCCTGCTGCTGCGCGGGCAGATGGCAGCCGTGCAGGACCGCACTCACGCTAACCGCGCCGCTACTCGCGCCGCCGCCCGCGCCGACTTTGCCCGCGCCCTGGCGCTGGCCGAGCCGGAAGGCGCCATTTCGATCATTGTGGAAGAAGGCCTGCCGGTCGCCAGGGCGCTCAAAGACCTGCTGGAGAGCGGAGAACTGGGTGGGGTAAGCCCAGAATATGTGGAAAAGCTGCTGGACGCTTTCACCGACGCGCCTCCTTCCAGCGCCCCCGGCGCAGAACAGGCTCCCCCGGTGGCGCTGGTCGAGCCGCTCACCGAGCGCGAGCTCGAGGTGCTGCGGCTGATTGCCGAAGGGTTGAAATACCAGGAGATCGCCGACCGGCTGTTTATCTCGCTGAACACTGTGCGCACCTACGTGAAGGAGATTTACAGCAAGCTCAACGTCAACAACCGTACCAGCGCCATCGCCCTGGCCCGGCAGTACCGGCTGATCGAATAAATCACATCTTATCCAACCCCGCTTCACATCTTCATGTGAGGCGGGGTTTTTGCGTTTCCCCTATGATAGAGACGCAAACAACAACGCTGCGCGGCAGCCGAACGCTAATCACTAATAAACTGCGCGCGGATGATAAAATTTTAGAACCCTGGAGATTGAATGACGCACCAAACGCCTGATCTTGTCACCGCTATAAGCGCTGAAAACAACCGTTGGAAAGACCTGTACCGTATTGGTTTTATCACCTGTATTGCATTTCCCATCTTGATCGCCGTCTTTGTCGCCGCTTATTTTATCTGGCCCTATACGCCTGGCTACACTTCGGTGGCTGAAATCTTTGCCATGCTCCAATCCAACCGGATGGCGGCGCTCGTTTCATTAGATGTCGTTGTTCCCATCATGGCTCCAGTGTTGGTCCTGCAGATGCTGGCCTTAAACGTAGCCTTGAAAAAAGTAAACGAATCCTGGGCCTTGATTGCCCTGGTGCTGGGCCTGATGGGGGTCGTCCTGTGGCTGTCGGCCAGGCCGCTGGTAGAGATGGTCGCGCTCAGCAGCCAGTACGCGCATGCCGCCAGCGACAGCGCGAAAATCCAATACCTGGCAGCCGGAGAAGCGCTCACCACCCTGTTCAATGGGACTTCCTGGATGCTTTCTCAGATCCTGATTGCCTTTTCTGGTGTTATCGATGGCTTTCTCATCCTGCGCAGTAAGGATTTTAGCAAGGCATCGGGTTATGTGGGGATCATCATCAACCTGTTCGGCTTCGGCATGTTGGTCCCCGAGGTGGGTCCCGCGTTGGGTATCATCGGCACCCTGGGCGGAATCGCCTGGTACCTGCTGCTGGCTCGCCCGTTCTACCGCCTGGGCTGGGGTGGGGCGATCGGCCAGTTCACCAATTCGGCGGCCCGTCCATTCGCCGCCAGGTCCTGATCCTTTTTCCCAACCTCTAACTTGAAGTGAATATGCAAACCAAAACTAACTCCCCCAAAACCGTCTCCCGCCGGAAATTCTTCAAGATTGCCGCCCTGACTACCGGCGGGGCAGCCGTCGCCTGCTGCGGCCTGACCTATGCCGCGTCGCAGTCGGTCCAAGTGCCCGAACCTTCTACCGTCGAAACACCCTCTTACACGTTTGGAAAGGAATCAAACATGAATCAGCGCATCCTGGTCGCCTATGCCACCAAAAACGGCTCAACCGTTCAAGTTGCCTCCACCATCGGCGAGGCGCTCTCCGCGCGCGGCTATGCCGTGGAAGTGAAACCCATCAAAGAGAATCCATCCACCGAAGGCTACCAGGCCGTCATCATCGGCAGCGCGGTCAACGGCGCGAACTGGCTGCCCGAGGCAGTGCAGTATGTCAAAGATCACCAGCAGGCCCTCAACCAGGCGCCTCTGGCCCTGTTCTGCGTGCATGCCATGAACGTTGGCGATGATGAGCGCAGTAAAAAGAACCGCCTGGCCTACCTGAACACCGTCCGCCCGCTGGTCAAAGCCCGCGCCGAGGCCTGGTTTACCGGAATAGGCATGACCGAGAAAGATTTTAACCCGTTCTTTCGCGGCATCATCAAGAAGCTGTTCAGCGCCGGCGAAGGCGACATGCGCGACTGGTCGAAAATCCGCGCCTGGGCTGAAGGCCTTAGCCTGGATTGAATTCTAAACCAAAGAAGACCTCAAAGGTGTTTAACACCTTTGAGGTCTGTCAATTGCATAACAGCCTTAAATCTTCTTGCTCCGCAGCTTGCGGCTGCCCCGCAGCCGCAAGCTGTTGGTCACCACGAATACACTGCTGAAGGCCATGGCCCCCGCCGCCAGCATGGGGTTGAGCAGCCCGGCTGCCGCGGCAGGTATGAGGATAATGTTGTAGAAAAAGGCCCAGAACAGATTCTGCTTGATCGTGCGCAGCGTCTGGCGCGAGAGCGACACCGCCCGCGCCACTCCGCGCAGGTCGCCGCTGATCAGCACTACCGGCGCGGAGGCCATCGCCACATCCGTACCCGTGCCGATCGCAATGCCCACATCGGCCTGGGCCAGCGCGGGGGCATCGTTGATGCCGTCGCCGACCATCGCCACCACCGCACCGCTCTCCTGCAGCTTCTTAACCTCAGCGGCCTTGTCGCCGGGCAGCACTTCGGCCAGTACCGTATCCACCCCCACCTGCCGGGCGATGGCGCCTGCTGTGTGGGTGTTGTCGCCGGTGATCATGGCCACCTTCAGGCCCATCTCATGCAGCCGCTGGATGGCCTCCAGCGAGCCTTCCTTCACCGTATCCGCTTCGGCGATCAGCCCGCGCACCTGCCCATCGATGGTTACCACCATCACGGTTTTAGCCTCGCCCTGCAGCCGCTCTACCTCGCCAGACAGCCCATCCAGGGATGCGCCCTGCGCGGCGGACATGCGCAGGTTGCCCACCTGCACCAGGCGCCCATCCACCCGCGCCGATACGCCGTGCCCCACTTCCGCCTGGAAGCCTTCCGGGTTCGACAGGGCCAGCTCGCGGTTGCCCGCTTCGGCCACAATCGCCTCGCCCAGTGGGTGCTCGCTGCCTTTCTCGACCGAGGCCGCTAGCCGCAGCAGCTCATTTTCGCTCAGCGGAGCGGCGCCGTTGGCCGCGTGCAGCACAATATCGGTGACGGCGGGCTGCCCGCGGGTGATCGTGCCGGTTTTGTCCAGTACCACCGTATTCAGCCGCCCGGCGCGTTCCAGCGCCTCCGACGACTTGAACAGCACGCCCATCTCCGCGCCTTTGCCCGTCCCCACCATCACGGCGGTGGGCGTGGCTAACCCCATAGCGCACGGGCAGGCGATGACCAGCACTGCCACCAAGTTAATCAGTGCGCGGGTGAAAGCATTGACCTCCGCGCCTTGGGGCAGGGGGATGAGGAAGTACCAGACCAGGAAGGTGGCCAGCGCAATGACGATCACCACCGGCACGAACACCGCCGAAATCTGGTCGGCCAGCTTCTGGATCGGCGCTTTGGAACCCTGCGCCTCTTCCACCAGGCGGATGATCTGCGCCAGGGCGGTTTCTTTCCCGACCCGGGTCGCCTCGAACTTGAGCAGCCCCAGCTTGTTGAGCGTTGCGCCGATCAGCGCGTCGCCGGGGCCTTTCTCCAACGGCAGCGACTCGCCAGTCAGCATCGATTCGTCCACCGCCGAGCGGCCCTCCACCACCACGCCGTCTACCGCGATCTTCTCGCCCGGGCGCACCAGCACAAAATCGCCCACGCGCACATCATCCACCGGCACTTCCATCTCCTGCCCGTCGCGCACGATGCGCGCGGTGCGGGCGCGCAGCCCCATCAGCTTTTTGATGGCTTCGCTGGTGCGGCCTTTGGCGCGCGCTTCCAGGAACTTGCCCAGCTTGATCAGGGTGATGATCACCGCGGCGGTCTCAAAGTACACGTGCCCGGGGATCAGTCCAAGCACCACGAACACCGAGTAGAAATAAGCCGCCGAGGAGCCCATCGCCACCAGCACGTCCATATTGGCCGAGCCGTTGCGCAGCGCCTTGTAACTGCCTGCGTAATACTGCTGGCCCACGTAAAACTGCACCGGGGTTGCCAGCGCGAACATCAGCCACGGAAGCAATGGCTGGCCTGCCACCTGTGCGTGCATGACGCTCATGGGCAGCAGCCCCAGGTCCATCGACATCGACAGCAGGAACAGCGGGACGGTGAAAATCAGCCCGACGATCAAGAAGCGCCGCTGCTGGTCGATCTCCGCCTGGCGCGCTTTCGCCTCGGCGTCCTCGGCCTGCCCACCGGTTTCGACCACCTCCAAGCCCGCCGCGCCCACCGCCCGGCGCAGGTCGGCCTGGCTGAGCAGGGTGGGGACGTAGCGCACGCGGGCGCGCTCGGTGGCATAGCTCACCTGCGCGTCCAGCACCCCTTCCATGGCGCGCAGTGCTTTTTCCAGGCGGCGGGCGTCGTTATCGTCGCTCATGCGCCGGATAAGCAGGTCCGCTTCTCCAGTCGCCACGCCGTACCCGGCGCGCTCCACCCGCCCAATCAGCTTGTCCAGCCCGATCAGGCTCGGGTCGAACTCCACCGTAGCCCGCTCGGAAGACAGGTTGACCGTCGCCACCTGCACGCCTTTTTCTTTCTTCAGGTTGCGTTCCACCGTGGCGACGCAGTTCGCGCAGGTCATTCCAGTGATGGGAAGGGTCACTTGTTTTGAGTTTGTCATACCATTATCCTTAGATAGCTGTTAGCTTTTAGCTATTCGTTTTTAGCTTTTCGTTACAGCCAAACACAAACTACGAATTACGACACATCGACTACTACTAACTATTAATAAACAGCTAACAGCTAATGCCTACCCCAACTCCGGCGCGTAGTTGATCTCTTTCAACAGATCCACAATTTGCGCTTCGGTCGCCGGGGTGTCGAATTGAATCGTCACCAGCTTGGTCTGGGCGTCAGCATTCACCGACTGCACGCCTTCCAGGTCGCCAACTTCGGTTTTGATGGTATGCACGCAGTGCATGCAGCTGATGCCTGGGACGGTGTAGGTTACGGTTTTCATATTTTCCTCCTCGGATTGAAGTTTGAAATTTTTGGATAGGATCGATTTTCGGGGTTGAAAGGTCATGGCTCACACCTTGTTGGCTGCTTCGAATACATCGGTGATTTCTTTGAGCACCCGTTCGCGTTCCGCCGGGTCATCGCCGCGCACGGCAGTGATCAGGCAGGAGTTGAGGTGCTGGTCGAGGATCTCCGCGCTGACTTTATTCAGCGCCGCCTGCACCGCCTGGATCTGCCGGATCACATCGATACAGTAAGCGCCGTCGTCCAACATGCGCTGGATTCCGCGCAGATGGCCCTCGGCAGTTTTTAGCCGGCGAATGACTTCTTGATGATCGTGCATAGCGCTCCTAATCTTGTTATCCCTACCCCCCTGGGGGGGGGTTATATGAATAATCATACCGTTTTTATCCGCATGAGTCAATAGAGAAAAATAGGCATTTCGGCCTATTTTCTTAAACGAATTGCATGATGGAACCCGCATGCCTGCCAGGCGGCAACGATGCGGATTTTACCTTGCGATTTGTTCCGTTATTCTATTCGCTTTCCTGGATCAGCCTGAACGCGACAACGGCGCCTTGCAGTTCCTCGGCCATCTGCACCAGGGATATCACCCTGTCTTTGAGCTGGGCGGACTGGTCGGCTACTTCATTGCTGAGCGAGTGCACCCCTTCGATTGTGTTGGCGTTGTCTTTGCTGATGCCGGTCATATGGTTGACCTGGCTGAAGGTTTCCTGGATGTTGCGAGTCACCTGGCGCGTCATCGCGGCATTTTCGACGATCACCGCTGAAACGCGCTGGTTCGCGTCAGTCAGCCGGTTGAGCGCCTGGACCACGCTGGTGTTGGCATTGACCACCTGCTCGGTCTGCGCGCGCATCGACTCCGCGGCCTGGAGCAGGCTGTGGATGGCCTGCCCGGCCTCCCCGGCAAGCTGCTTGCCGGCGGCAGCCTGGCGAGTTGCTTCGTCGGATGTTTCGACCATCTGCAGCGCGTTGTGCTGAACGGCGCGCACCAGGCTGGCGATCTCCTGCGTGGACCGTTTGGACTGCTCAGCCAGGCTGCGCATCTCGCCCGCCACCACGGCAAAGCCGCTGCCCTGTTCCCCGGCCCTGGCAGCCTCGATGCTGGCGTTGAGCGCCAGCAGGTTCGACTGCTCGGCCATAGCATTGACTGAGGCGACGATGGCGTCGATCTGGCGAGAAAGCTGGTTGAGGGCGTGGATCTTATCTGCCGACGCATTCACCGCCGTGCTGATCTCCTCAATCTGCTGCAGGGTTTGCTGGATGGTTTGCGCTCCCTGCCGGGCGATGCTGGCAGCCTGGGTGGAGGTCTGTTCGCTGTTGAGCGAGGCCTGTTGGGTACCGGACACGGCCTGTGAGATGTCTTCGGTGGCCTGGGAAGCGCGGGTGGCTGCCTGGGTTTGCTCTTCCGCGCCGCGGTCGATGCCGTTGATGGCCTGGGCAATTTGCTGGGTGCTCTCGATGGCCTGGCTGGCCGATTCGGCTTCGAGGTTGAGCGCCTGCCGCATGGCGCGGATGGCCTGGTTGATCTGCCCGGCGCGCTCTCCGGAATCGGCGGCGGCCCTGGAAAGCGCCACGCTGATATCGAGCAAGCTGCGTGACTGCTGAACCAGGGAATGCATCAGGCTGTTGATGTTTTCGGGCTCGGAGTTATAGGTAGCCACTGCCACGCCTGCTTCTACCGCGCGGTTGATGTGGTCAACAATATTTTTATCATATACCGGCAGCGTAATGCCATCGTATCCCCTATCGCGATAATCATCGATCGCCGGGCCAAATGTGGTGGAATCGTATGTGCCGCTGTTTCTGGCCCGGGCAGGGTCTATGTACTCAACCAGTGTGTTGCGGTCTTTCAACAACGCGGCGGCGGCCAGCGCGCCTTCCTGGATGGGGGTATAGAAGACGGATGCGATGGGATCGATACCCAAGACAACGATGCGCAGCGGCTTGCGCGGGCGCTGATCCACGGGCTGCACGCGCCGTTTTTGCGAAACCTCCGTTTCGATCACCCCCTGGTTGGGGTCCCAGTACTGCTGGTAATTCTCTGGGGTGATGCGGACCATCTCCGTAGTCATCTTCGAACGGGCGGGCAGCTTTCCGGCTGCCAGGTAGTTGTAAAGGTGAATCACTGGATCGTATCCCTGGGCAAACGGGTCCTGGCTGATGGTAGCAGTGACGATGCCTTCAACGATCCCTTGCATAGTGGCTTCGATCATGTCGTGGCACACCAGCTTGATTTTGCGCGCTTTGCCCGTCTCATTCAAAGCTTTGATGACGATAGCAGGTGTATTGCCATCGACAACATAAATGCCGCCCAGGTCTGGAATGTTTTGGATGATCTCGGCTACTTTCAACCCGATATCAGCAACGTACTGATCCTTCTCTCCAAGGTGGGCAACGATTTCAATCTGTGGATATTTTTCCTCCAGGATGGAAGAAAAACCCGACTCCCGGATTTGAATCGATTGCCCGTATTCGCGGGTAATCACCGCCACTTTCCCGCGCCCGTTTAGCGCCTGCCCCATCATGTCGCCGCAGGTGCGGCCTTCGCGGAAGCTGTCGGTTCCCACGTACACCAGCCGCTTGTTGTCCTGGTCTTCTTTGGCGGCAGCGCCGGTGCTGGTTGCCGAGCGTTTGGGCAGAATCGGTCGCAAGCGCAGCACCAGCAAGACGCCGATGATAAACAGGAATGCCGGGTTGATCCAGATTTGCCAGCCAACCGGCTGCCCGGTAGCCGCCGAAATCTGGCGGAATACAAACCAATTTATCAGGGCGTTCAAAACAACCAGCATCCCCAAAGATAAGAAGATCCACCTGTGTGTTGATAATAATTTCATCGAAATCCTATGCGACAACTGGCTTTGCTAATGGTTGTTCTTTTTTGATTTTAAACGAAATTAACCCAACCTTATCGAAAAAAAACATAAAATTTTTCGATAATGCAACTTCTCCTACTCGACTGCGTACATCTTATTAGATAAACATTGCTGCATTGGTTTTGAATGCAAACGAGGCCAGCAGAGTTTGAATAGGAGTACAGGTTATGACAACAGATTACAAACGTTTATACCGCTCGCACAGCAACCGCATGTTCAGCGGGCTTTGCGCGGGCCTGGGTGAATACATTGGAATGGACCCAACCGTCGTGCGGATTGGTGTTGCCCTGGGCTCAATCTTTCTGTTCCCCACGCCCATCATCATCTATCTTGTGATGATGTTCATCGTTCCGGAAGAACCAGTATCAGCGCCAACCGCCGAGGTGATAGAATCCTGACAGCGACCCTTCGATTTCCTCCATCTTGAAGGTACAGCCGCGGTTACAAATGACCGCGGCTGTAATTTTATTCCGGCGGATTGCGCAGCACCACCGCCTGGGCTTCCAGCAGGGCAGCCCGTACGCGCCCGTATTCTTCCTGCGCAAGCTGGATCAACGCGGCGGCGTCATCCGTGCACCCCTGGCGAGCGTGCTCCTCCAGCGCGCGGGCAATTTCCGACAGCCTTATTGCACCGAAGGTGGCGCTGTTGGATTTCAACGTATGCGCGGCCCGGGTGAGATCTTCCAGGCGCGCTTCTTCCAGCGCCTGGCGGGCTTCATCGGTGAGCTTTTCCGCTTGCTTGAAGAAGCTCGACAACAGCGATGGGAACATGCTGTCTACCCGTGCTCCCAGCGTCTCTTTCAGGCGCTGTAGTTCGGCATCATCGATCACCGCGTGCACATCGAAGTCGCGGCTTTCCTCGCGGTGGATGTCATAGAACTGCTGGACGCGGATTTCCCTCGGCTGGCAGCGGTTCAGGCCGTTCACCAGGTTCTCGAGGCGCACCGGCTTGCTGATGTAATCGTCCATCCCGGCCTGCAGGCAGATTTCCCGGTCGCCGCTCATCGCGTTGGCGGTCATGGCAATGATGCGCGGCTGGTCGCTCATATCAAACTCTTCGCGAATGCAGCGGGTGGCTTCCAGACCATCCATCTCGGGCATCTGCACATCCATCAAAATCGCATCGTACGGCTGGCGGCGCAGCGCTTCCAGCACTTCCAGCCCGTTGCTGGCAACATCGGCGCGGTAGCCCAGTCGTTCCAGCATGAGCAGCGTCAGGTTCTGGTTGATGGTGTTATCTTCCGCCACCAGGATGCGCAGCGGGTTGCGCGCGCCCATCTGGGGATCGAATTCAGGCAGGCCGGTGGACTGGCGGATCATTTCTTCCACCTCGCCGGCGAAAACAGCGATCAGCGCGTTGTACAGGTCGGAGCTTTTGGCGGGCCTGGCGAGCACCGTGGAAAACAGTTCCTTCCCCTCCGGGGGCGCTTCCGGATCGAGCGCGGAGAGCAGAATCAGGGGCAAACCGCGCCCGCTGTGCAGGCGGCGGATTTCCTTTGCCACGCTCGCCCCATCCATCTCACTCATTTCCACGTCGATGATGCCGGCGTCGAAGATTTCGCCCTGGTGCAGCCACTGCAGCGCCTGGGTGGCGGAAGCCGTGGTGCGCGGCTGCATGCTCCAGGCCTGGAGCTGCATGGCAAGGATGCGGCGGCTGGTGGCGTTGTCGCCAACGATCAAAATGCGCTTATCGCGCAGGTCGGTGTGCGCATCGGGCCGGATTCTGCGCCGCGGGCCGAGCGCGGCCTGGGCCTCGATGGTAAAGCAAAAGGTCGAGCCTGCCCCCGGCTCGCTTTCTACCCAGATTTCGCCATCCAGCATCTCCACCAGGCGCTGGCTGATCACCAACCCCAGCCCGCTGCCGCCGTAGCGGCGCGTGGTGGAAGCATCGCCCTGGCTGAACGGCTGGAACAGCAGGTTCAACCGTTCGGCGGGGATGCCGATCCCGGTATCGCGGATGGAAAAGGTCAGCCGGTGCCAGTCTCCCAGCTTTTCTCCACCGCTAACCGCGCCGCTGCCCGCGCCGTCCTCCCGGCCTTCGATCCGCTCGGCTTTCACGCGCACCTCAACCTCGCCGCGTTCGGTGAACTTCACCGCATTGCTTAGCAGGTTGCCGAGCACCTGGCGCAGGCGGGTTTCATCGCTGTGAATGATGGTCGGCACGCTGTCTTCCACCGTGTATATCAGCTCGATTTGTTTTTCTCGCGCTTTCGGGCTGACCAGGTCCAGCACGCTTTCCAGGCAGGGGCGGACCAGGAAGGTAGATAAATCTACCTCCATGCGCCCATCCTCGATCTTTGAAAAATCGAGGATGTCGTTAATCAAGGAAAGCAGATGTTCACCGCTTTCCCGGACGGCTTCGGTAAATTCGCCCTGCTTCAACGTAAGCGGTGTATCCAGCAGCAGGTTGGTCATCCCAATGATCGCGTTCAGCGGGGTGCGGATCTCATGGCTCATCGTGGCAAGGAAAGCGGTCTTGGCGTGGTTGGCGGTCTCGGCGGCGATGCGGGCGTCCTGCGCCTCCTGCACGGCGGAAGCCAGCTCAGACGTGCGCCGCGCCACCTTCTCTTCCAGGTTCTGGTTGGACTGCTCAAGCTGCGCGCGGGCTTCATCGATTTCCCGGTGTGTGCGCCGCTCGTTCTCGATGGTGCGCAGCATGAACTGGTAGAAGCGCCCCACGATAACCACCATCGTAAACAGGATCAGCAGGGTGTAGGCGCTCTCCACCACCCACACGTTGGGCGCGAGCGGCAGTTTTAACAGCGTCGGGGTGAGCGTGGTTTGCAGCAGCGGGGTGCTGGATAGGATGCAAAAACACAGCAGGGTAAACGCGCTGACGCCGGTGATAATATAAGCTGCCTCAATCCCCAGCAGAATGGTGGCAAGCACCGGCAGCGCCAGCAGAAACAGCCGCCCATCGCCCGCCAGCCCGCCGCGCAGCAGGGCCATCACCGCCAGGATGTAGACGATCCCCAAGAACGCCCAGGCGCGAACCCCCTGGTGCAGATCCTGCCGGAAGGAGAAGAAAAAAACGAAGGCCAGCAGGAGCGCGTAAGCGACCAGGCCGTCGCTGTACCCATGGTTGGGGATGGCGTCTGCCAGCACCACAATGATGAGTCCGATCACGCCAACGCCGAGCGAGACCCGGTACAGCATGGTCAGGGTTTGACTGCGCCAGTCAGACAATACTTGTTGAATTTCGGCGCTGATCTCCGGTGAAGCGGAACTGCGCATAGCTATATATCCCCCGTGCGCTTGTTTGCGCTGCATGCCGGCATGCAGCGCTTGTTTCTCTCAACGATTCGTTTCGAATGATGTGAAGGTACGTATAGTATAGCTAAAATCCTGGCGAATGGACAGCGAAATCGAGCAGCAAATATTATGAACTGCCATCCATTTTTTGCAGCACTTGATTCACCGGTTTCAATAATGAATACAAGGGCAGGTAGGCCTGCTGGTATAGCGCATCATACCAGGCCGCGCGTGCCGGGTGCGGGTCGATTTGCGCGCGGTCGTGGCGCAGCGATGCGATGGCCTGGGCCGGGTGCCGGAACACCCCGCAGCCCAGCCCAGCCAGCAGGGCCGCTCCCACTGCCGCCGATTCGGCCACCTGCGGCACCAGCACCGCGCGGTTGAGCACATCCGCTTTGAGCTGGGAGAGCAGCCGCAGGCGGGTGACCCCGCCTGTCAGGGCAAAGGTGGAAATATCCATCCCAGTCAGGCGGCGCATCTCCTCCAGGTTGTGGCGCGTCCACATCGCCAGCGATTCCAACAGGCCGCGGAACAGGTCGGCCCGCTTGTGTTCCGCCTGCACACCCACCATCGCCGCCCGGCTGAAGCGGTCGCCCTGGGGCGTGCCGGAGCCGATCAGGTGCGGCAGCCACAGCGGGCCTGCCTGCTTTCCGATCCCGCGCTCTGCCTCCGCTTCCAGCGCCGCGTAATCCAACCCTTCTTCGGGCGAGGTGAGGCGCGCCAGCCACTCGATGGCGCTGCCAGCGGCCTTCAGCCCGCCTTTGAGGGTGTAGGTATCCTTCAGCACGTATGAATAACTGGCAAAGCCGCGCTCGCCCAGCGCCGGGTCGGGCAGGAAGCGCGGCAGCAGCAGGAGCAGCGCGTTGGCCGACCCGGTGGAGTCGGTGACCGAGCCGGGGGTGTGCGCACCGGCAGCCAGCGCCGCGCACAGGTGATCGTGCCCGCCCAGCGCGCACAGCGTCTTTTCGCGCAGCCCGGTCTCCTGCGCCGCCTGGGGGGTCAGTTGACCAACCGGCGTGCCGCCCGGGTGCACCGGCGGCAGCAGGCGGGCCGGAATCTCAAATGCCCCCAGTAGTTCCGCGGACCAGTCCAGGCTGCGCTGATCAAAGAGCAGCGTGCGCGCCGCGATCGTATAATCCACGGCGCTCCTGCCGGTTAGGCGCTGCATCAGGTAAGCGGGCACGGGCAGCCACTTCGCCGCTGCCTGGTAGGCCTCGGGCAGGTGCTCGCGCAGCCACAGCAGCTTGGTGGCCCCAAAGGATGGGCTGGCACGCTGCCCGGTGATGCGGTATAGATCGGCAGCCGCCACTTTTGTTTCAATCCATGCCGCCTGAGGCTCGCTGCGCCGGTCGTACCAGGCGATGATGGGGGAAAGCGCCCGCCCCCTGGCATCCACCAGCAGCCCGGCCTCCGCCATGCTGCTGATCGCCAGCCCGGCTACCGGCGGCCTGGCGCTTGATTTTCCCGCCGGTCCGCCCGCTGGAACCTCCACGGATTCCCGAATACACTCGCAGGCGGCCTCCCACAGCGCCTGCGGATCGTGCTCGCTCCAACCCTCCCGCGGGTGATCGACCGGGGTAGGCCGGGCGGCAGCGCGGATCACCTGCCCGTGCTCCGTATCGTACAGGGCCGATTTGATAGAGGTGGTGCCAATGTCCAGGCCGAGGAGAAGCGCCATTCTGTGATCGATCATACCATGAGTTTCTCCGCCATTTTACGGATTTTTGATTGACAATTCCATAAAGATTGGTTATTCTTGGATGACGCTTACGATCCACTGGGTGAATTGAAAGGAATTCGTATGGTAGATGGTGACCCCGCTGTACCGGAGGTTGAGCCTGTTGCGCGGCTGCTGGGATTGGGCAAACCAGGGGACTCTCGCCAGTTTCCCTGGCCCGATTACTGCTCTTACGGTTTTACCGCGCAGCATATCCCAGCGTTGATCCGGGTCGCCACCGATGCCAGCCTGATCCTCCTGCCGGACGAGAGTGACCCGCGCGCGTGGGCGCCGGTTCATGCCTGGCGGGCGTTGGGCCAGCTGCGGGCGGAGGCGGCGGTCCAGCCGCTGATGCGGCTGTTCCACGAAGTTCAGGATAACGATTGGGTCATCGAAGAAATGCCGGATGTTTTCGCTCTCATCGGCCCGACCGCCTTCCCCGCCCTGGCTGCCTACCTGCGCGATTTCTCCCACCCGGCGCACTCGCGCCTGGTGGCTGCTAATAGCCTGGCGCACATTGCCCGCGCCCATCCCCAGGTGCGCGACCTTACCGTGCAGGCCCTGGCGGAGCAGTTATCGGCCTTCAAAAATAATCTGCCCGGCGTAAACAGCGTCCTGATTGCCAATCTGGTGGACCTGCAGGCCGCTGAACAGGCAGACCTGATCCACAAGGTTTTCACCGACGGTAAAGTGGACCGCTTTTTAGTGGGCGATTGGCGCGACATCCGCTACCGGCTGCGCCCACCCGCCTCGAAGAAGTCACCCACCGTCCCCGTGGATGCCCCACGCAGCGCCGCCGCCGATGCGCCCGCCCGGCCCGCCTACCAGGAACCGCGCACCACCCCGCGCGGCGGCTTTGACCGCTAGTACCCGGCGGCATAAATACCTCTATGGTTAGCACGCAGCGCCGGGTACTTGCGCCAGGAGGCCTGGCGAAAACAGTCGGGCGGAACCGGCGAATAACAACATAGGTATTTACGCCCGACTGTACTAGATAATACAAGCGCCCCCTACATCCCACAAAAGACAGTATAATGCCTCCAGCCGCTCATCCGCGATGGGTGACTGTGCTATGTTGTCCTGTCCATATCAGGTTCTGTCCTTTTTCTTCTTTCGACTACCTGTCCGCCCGTTCAATGATCGATTAATCACTAATCTCTAATCCCCAATCCCTTTCTCCAGGAGTATTGATACGCAATGCAAGAAGAACCCATACGCGGTTTGCTGGAAAGCGTCAGCCAGGGCTCAATTAGTATTGACGAGGCGCTCGATAGGCTTCGCACGCTGCCCGTTGAAATGGTCGGCAACTTCGCGCAGTTAGATCAGCACCGCGCGCTGCGCTGTGGCTTCCCCGAGGTGGTTTTCGGCCAGGGCAAAACGCCCGAACAGGTGGTGCAGATTGTACGGCGCCTGAGCGAGCGCAACGACCGCGTGCTGGTCACCCGCGTGACCCCCGAAATGAGCGCGGTGGTCCAGCCGCAAATCCCCGAGCTGACCTATTACCCCGCCGCGCGTATCCTTGTGCTGGACCGGGCCGTGGACCGCGTGAAAAAGCCGGGCGTCTACGTGCTCACTGCCGGTACGGCGGATATCCCGGTGGCCGAAGAGGCTGCCCTGACCGCCGATTTAATGGGCAACGAAGTTGACAGGCTCTACGATGTGGGCGTAGCCGGGATTCACCGCCTGCTCAACCAGGTGGAACGGCTGCAGAAAGCGCGCGTGGTGGTGGTAGCTGCCGGTATGGATGGCGCCCTGCCCAGCGTGGTTGGCGGGCTGGTGTCCGTCCCGGTGATCGCCGTCCCCACCAGCGTGGGCTACGGGGCCAGCTTTCACGGGTTGGCCGCCCTGCTCACCATGCTCAACAGCTGCGCCACCGGCGTGGCCGTGGTCAACATCGACAACGGCTTCGGCGCCGGGGTCCTCGCCAGCCGCATCAACCTGCTGGAGGCAAAGGAATGAAGGCGGACCTAACCCCCCAACCCCCTTCCCTAAAAGGAAGGGGGAGCAGAAAGTCGAACCTCGGGTTAGGCCCTCTTCTTTCCCCCCTCCTCCAGCAAAAAGCGGATACCCTCTTCTCCATCCTCTCCGCCATGGACTCGCTGGTGGTGGCCTTCTCCGGCGGCGTCGACAGCGGCCTGCTGTGCGCGGCGGCTCACCAGGCCCTCAGCGAGCGCATGCTGGCGGTGACCATCCACTCCCCGGTCGACTCGCGCTCCGACGCAGAAGCCGCTTCCGCGCTGGCCGCGCAGGTCGGGTTCCGCCACCAGGTGGTCGAATATGACGACCTGGCCGGCGAATCGTTTGTCGCCAACCCCCCGGACCGCTGCTACCACTGCAAGCTGGCCCGTTTCAAAGCGCTGCAGGGCATCGCCGCCCAGGTTGGCGCGCGTTTCATCGCCGAAGGCTCTAACGCCGACGACGCGCACGATTACCGCCCCGGCGCGCGCGCCGTTGCCGAGCTGGGCATCCGCAGCCCGCTGGCGGAGGCCGGGCTGACCAAGGCCGAGATCCGTGCGCTGGCAAAAGTCATGGGCCTGCTGGTCTGGGACCGCCCCAGCGCGCCCTGCCTGGCGACGCGCTTCCCGTACGGCACCCCGGTCACCTGCGCCGGACTGCAGCAGGTGGCGCGTGGGGAAGATTTCCTGCTCGCCAGGGGCTTTCAGCCTGTGCGCGTGCGCCATTACGGCGAAACTGCCCGCCTGGAGGTTGCCCCAGAAGCCATCGCCGCGCTGGTCGCGCAGCGAGAGGCCGTTCTCGATTATTTCAAATCCATCGGTTATACCTACGTGGTCATTGACCTGGCCGGATATCGCTCCGGAAGCATGAATGAGGTGTTGTCAAAATGAAATACGCATACTGTGACTGCTACTCCGGGCTCAGCGGGGATATGTTCCTGGGCGCGCTGGTCGATGCCGGCCTGCCGATCGAAACGCTCCGCGAGCAAATTGCCCTCCTGCATTTTCACGAGCCGGTAGAGCTCAAGGTGGAAGAAGTGCGCAAAGGCGCCCTGCGCGCCTGTTCGGTAGATGTGATCGCCGGTGAAAGCCACCACCACCGCCACCTGTCCGACATCGTGGCGATGATCGAAGACAGCCGCCTGCCAGACCCGGTCAAGCGCACCAGCATCTCGATTTTCCGGACCCTTGGAGAGGCCGAAGCCCGCGTGCACGGCACCGAAATCGAGCACGTCCATTTCCATGAAGTCGGCGCCATCGATTCCATCGTTGATATCGTCGGCGCGGCGGTGGGCATTGAGGCGCTGGGCATCCAGCGCCTGTACGCGTCCGCCCTGCCTTTTGGCGGCGGGCAAGTGCAGACCGAGCACGGCCTGCTGCCCGTCCCCGCCCCGGCCACCCTCGAAATCCTCAGTAAAGCCCACGCCGTGCTGACTCCTTCTCCCGCCCAGGTCGAGCTGGTGACCCCCACCGGGGCGGCTATCCTCGCTACCCTGGCAACCTTCGAACGCCCCAACCTGGTCGTCACCGG
Organism: uncultured Anaerolineaceae bacterium; assembly: GCA_964437595.1. Lineage (GTDB taxonomy): Bacteria > Chloroflexota > Anaerolineae > Anaerolineales > Anaerolineaceae > DSYU01. The sequence goes on along the minus strand of CAYTHO010000027.1, from coordinate 614 downwards.
GGTGGGCATCGGCGCTGGCAAGCGTGACCTGCCCTGGCCTAACATCTTCCGCCTGATCCTGGGCGAGAGCACCGTGGAAGCCGAATATCCCCTGGTGCTGCTGGAAACCAACATCGACGATATGAACCCACAGCTCTTCGGCCACGTGATGGGCCGCCTGTTCGACGCCGGCGCGCTGGACGTGTACCTGACGCCCATTTATATGAAGAAGAACCGCCCGGCTACTCTGCTGGGCGTGGTGGCGCGCAAGCAGGATGAGCCAGCCCTGGCCCGACTGATCCTGGCTGAGACCAGCACGCTGGGACTGCGCGTCCAGCCGGTATACCGCTACACCGCGCAGCGCGAATTTCGCCAGGTCTCCACCCCGTTTGGTGAGGTGCCCGTCAAGCTCAAGCTGCTCGATGGCCGCGCCATCCAGGCCATGCCCGAATACGACGCTTGCGCGCGCATCGCCGAGGAGAAGCAGGTGCCCATCTCCGAGGTGTACACCGCCGCGCTGCTGGCCGGGCAGGGGCTGTTATAACCCATTGACTTTACTCTACCCCCGAGATACACTGAATTGTAACTACTCAGGCAGGTAGCGCGACGAAAGGAGGGCAGTAAGGGCTTCCATC
>CAYTHO010000026.1:0-61838 GCA_964437595.1 uncultured Anaerolineaceae bacterium | reverse complement strand
CCTCCTTTGGTCATGGCTTCATCTTATCACCTCCTTTTTAGTGCGATTGCCCTAAATGTTGGGGGAACTAGACAAAAGGATAGTTTTATTAAAATTTTCTTATAGTAAAATGGATCGGGCTTATTTTTTTGTATTACTCCACAACGAAAGGTTGCATCGAATGGCAAATATTTTTTACAATCACAATGAACGCCGCGTGCGCGCAGGCTGGCGCATCCTGATTCAAGGTTTGATCTTCTTCGCGGGCATGATGCTCTTTGGGATCATCCTTGGGCTGCTGTGGGGCCTGATCACCGCGCTGACCGGCGGCAACCTGGCAGACCTCCAGAACGCCACGAATATTGCTCAAACCGGCTTTATGCGGGCTGCGAATGGGGTTGGTTCACTGCTGGCGATGTTCTTGAGCCTCTGGATCGCCGGGCGCTGGCTGGACCGCCGACCAATCGCTGATTTTGGCCTTCACCTGAACGCAAACTGGTGGATTGACCTGGGCTTTGGTCTATTCCTGGGCGCTATCCTGATGGTTTTCATCTTCCTGGTCGAACTGCAGGCCGGCTGGATCACCATCACCGGCACGATGCAAACCTATCGCCCGGAGATGAACTTCTGGGTGGAAATCATCTCCTACGTTGTTCTGTTCCTGTGCGTTGGCATTTACGAAGAAATGCTCTCGCGCGGGTACCACCTGCGTAACATGGCCGAGGGGTTTAACTTCAAGCCGCTCAACCCGCGCATTGCCCTGCTGCTGGGCTACCTGATCTCCTCCAGCATGTTTGGCATATTCCACCTGGGCAACGCCAACTCCACCTGGGTGAGCACGCTGAACCTGATCGTGGCCGGGTTGTTCCTGGGGCTGGGCTACGTTCTCACCGGCGAGCTGGCGATCCCCATTGGCATCCACATCACCTGGAATTTCTTCCAGGGCAACGTTTTTGGCTTTCCGGTCAGCGGCGGCGGCACCAGCGCCACCTTCATCGGCATCCAGCAGGGCGGCCCAGACCTGTGGACAGGCGGAGCCTTTGGCCCTGAGGCAGGGTTGATTGGCATTGCGGCCATTGCCATCGGCTGCCTGCTGATCGCATTGTGGGTGCGCTGGCGTTATGGAGAAGTGAAATTGAAGGAATCGCTGGCAGTTTACCGGCCCGCTGAACCGGCGGCGCCCGCAGCGGTCGCTGCACCCGCTGAACCTTCGCTTCCCACAGGTTTGAGCGGCTGAGAATCCACCCGCCGCCGAGAGACTGAAAAATCTCGCGGCGCCCCTTAAACCAGGTGTTCTTGTGTTACAATCAGGCGTGCCCAGGAATGGGCACGAACCTTATATGCATTGGAAGATCGGTATGGCGACAAACGTATTTGATGAACTGAAATGGCGCGGGCTGGTGTACGACTGCTTCGAGGGTGTTGACGAACTGCTCGGACGCGAGCCCGTCACCCTGTACAACGGCTTCGACGCCACCGCTGACAGCCTGCACGTTGGCTCACTGGTGCCGCTGATTTCGCTGGCCCGCTTGCAGCGCTTCGGGCACCACCCCATCGCGCTGGCAGGGGGCGGCACAAGCATGATCGGCGACCCGAGCGGAAAAGTTAACGAACGCCAGCTGCTGCCTCGCGAGCAGATCGAGGCCTATATTGATTCGATCAAGAAGCAGATGGCCCATTTCCTCGATTTTGAGGTCAAGACCAACCCGGCCCGCCTGGTCAACAACGCCGACTGGCTGACCACGGTCCCCATGATCGATTTCCTGCGCGACGTGGGCAAGTACTTCACGGTCAATTACATGATCGCCAAAGACTCGGTGCGCAACCGTATTGAGCGCGAGGAGGGCATCTCCTACACCGAGTTCAGCTACATGCTGCTGCAGTCATACGACTTCCTCTACCTGCACGACCGCCTGGGCTGCAAGCTGCAGACCGGTGGCAGCGACCAGTGGGGCAACATCACCGCCGGGGTTGAGCTGATCCGCAAGGTGCGCGGGGGTGGCGCGGCCTACGGCATGGTTTTCCCGCTGATCACCAAGGCCGACGGCACCAAGTTCGGCAAGACCGAATCCGGCACCATCTGGCTGTCCGCTGAGCGCACATCGCCCTACCGCTTCTACCAGTTCTGGCTGAATGCCGATGACCGGGATGTGATCAACTACCTCAAGTTCTTCACCTTCCTGAGCCGGGAGCGGATCGAGGAACTTACCGCTGTTACTGCCGAACGGCCCGAACAGCGCGAGGCGCAGCGCGTGCTGGCCCGCGAGATGACCGAGCTGGTCCACGGGCCCAGCGCCCTGGCGCGCGCCGAGCAGGCCTCTCAGGCGCTGTTCGGCGGCGATATCGCCGGGCTGCCGGGGGAAGATATTCAGGATATCTTCGCTGAGGTACCCTCCAGCGAGCTGCCGAAGACCGACCTGGAAGGGGCGGGGATTAACATTGTCGATTTGCTGGTCAACACCAGCTTTTTAAAGTCGAAGGGGGAAGCCCGCCGTGCCATCAGCGAGGGCGGCATTTACCTCAACAACCAGCGCATCGGCGAGCCGAACCAGCAGGTGAGCATCACCAATTTACTGGATGGGCGTTTCCTGGTCTTGAGGAGAGGGAAGAAGAATTACCACCTGGTAAAGGTGAGATAAAATTGACGAACAACGAGCGCGCGCAGTCCTGCGCGCGCTCGCTTATTTTAAGCTGCATGATGGCTTGCCCCCGCATCACGAAGAATGCATGGCGCTAAAAACGGAACTCAAAGCCTTGATGCAGTTCAGGGCCTGCCGATAGGATAGGCCATTTTTCTGAAGGATGTGGACCTGGCTTTCGTATCTCTCCTGGATATCGCGGTCAAAATGGGTGCCGGTGATCAGGATAACCTCGGTCTGTGCGAGCCGCGGGTCTTGCTTCATCAGATCGATAATCTCGAACCCGCTTTTATCGGGCATAATTACATCTAAAATTACCAGGTCTGGCGGCTGCTGGTAGAGCGCGTTCCAGCCTTCTTCGCCATTATAAGCAAAACGAATCTGGCAGTCGCGGCTGCTCGACTGCAGGTAGCGATAAATCAACTGGCAAAACTCGCGGTCGTCATCCACAATGAGAATATCGCGGGCTTCCGGGAACTGGCTCATCACGGTGAGAAAGCGGCTGGAGGTTACCGGTTTAATCAGGCTGGTGCTAATTCCAAGTTCTTTTGCCAGCCAGGCCTGGCTTGGCAGTGACACCTGGATAATAGGGATGGTATCTTCGACCCTGGCGGCAACCGGCTGGCCCTTACCCTGGAACGAGTTATCGATGATCATGCAGGGGTGACAGCGGCTGACAGCCTCATCCAATAAGGCCGGGGCATCCACCTGAACAATTTCCAGATCGCCTAACTGGCGCGAGATAATATCCAGGATGACGGGATCTGTTTCCACCACCAGCACGCAGTTCTTCGTCACCGGCTGGAGAACCTGGTGAAGCTCGGTCGTTTCGGTGATGGGAAGGCGGTAGCGCTGGTTGGGCAGCGGCAGGGTGAAGAAAAACTCCGTGCCGACGCCTTCCGTGCTCTCCACCCAGATGGTTCCACCGTGGGCTTCCACCAGCTGTTTGCAAATCGACAGCCCCAAACCCGCGCCCTGGCGCTTGCGCGACCGGGATTGATCGATCTGGTAGAACTCATCGAAGATCGCTTTCAATTTCTCCTGCGGGATTCCTTCACCGGTATCTTTTACCGAGAGCAGGATGCGGTCGTTGTCCAGACGGGCCGATACACGTACATATCCCTCGACCGTGAAACTACGCGCATTCTTCAAGAGGTTGATCAAAATCTGGCGGATGCGGGTCACATCGATATCGACGACCGGCAGGTCGGGCTCAATCTCCGTTTCCAGGCGGATGCCTGACCCGGCGAATAAATCCCGCCCGATTTCAACCGCCTCCAGCACCGTTTTATCAATGGGGACAAATTCTTTAGCGAGCGAGAAATCCAGCATCTCATAACGAGACAAATCGAGCACATCATCGATCATCTCCAGCAGGTGCTCGCTGCTGCGGTAAATCTGGTAGATGTCGCGGCGGAGGATCGGCGGCCAGACAATGCTGCCGTAGGTCTCGGGCGATTTATACATAACTTCGCTGAAACCCAAAATGAGGTTTAAGGGGGTACGCAGTTCATGGCTGATATTCGCCGCAAAACGCTCCTTCATTTTCAGGGCATCATCGGCCCGCCGGTTGGCGTACACCAGCTCATCCTGGATCTTTTGCTGGATGTGATAGGCCAGCTCCAGCGATTTATACGCACGGCTGATTTCCGCCCGGTGCTCGCGGGTTTGCTGAAGTAAACTCTCGGCGCGCTGGTGGCTCGACCAGTACCATTCGAGCGCGGTAAAGAGGGTGCGGCGCAGGATCAACGCGCAAATCAAGCTCAACAAGAACGCCAGGGTCATATCACCAATGGGGAAGCTCGTCCCTGCCTGCCAATTCAGAAAAATCGCCAGGGCCAGGACAGCAACGGCAAACGCAAACTCAGAGCCGGTAACCAGCATGCTGCCAATAAGAATCCCCGGAAGTGCGAAAAATGGAGCCCAGGGCGTCTGGAAATAATGGATGGCTGCCAGCAGCCATGCCAGGCTGCCCCAAACGAGTACATGACGAGCCGCCCTGGGAAAGCGTTCGAACAGAAGGCGGATGATCAGGCCAATAAAGCTAAGGCTCAAACAGAGGAATATTTTCTGGATTCGAAAGGGTTCTTCGGGCAGGGCGTTCCAGGCAAGGAACAAGCCCAAAAGGATGAAGCTGATCATCAGGTAGCGTACAATTTCCTGGCGGAGATCGTCCAGGTCCACGTGAACGCCAGCCGGGATAGGGTCTTGAGTATTTTCCATGATAAATCCAGGCAACTACAAAATTTTGAGTTTTTTCAAAGCGGCGACGAGATTCTCTTTGCGGACAGGCTTTTTCAAGACATCCGTCGCACCCAGAGTCAGGGCCAGGTCGGGATCGTAAAAGACCGAGCATACAATGATCGGGATCGACTTCGTTGCAGGAGCCGAACGCAGATGCTGCAGAACCTGCCATCCATCCATTTCGGGGATCATTACGTCCAGAATAATCACATCCGGTTTAAGCTGCCTGGCAATTTCGATCCCTTTCAGGCCGTTATCTGCTGTGGTGATATGGATGACAGAATTATCCACATAGCGCTCCAGCAGTTCTACAAAGCCGGGGTGATCATCGATGATCAGGCAGGTGCGCTGGTGCGCCCGGATGGATACCAGCAGTTCCACTTCCTGATCCAGATTCAACTGGTACGTTATTTGCCAGCCCAGGTTCTGGGCGTACAGGCCAATAGATGGGTCGGCGAATTTTTCCGGTAGAGGCTCGTTGACGGACACCGCCGATCGAAACGAGAAGCGCAGCAAACATTCTTTCCCATCGGTCAGCAGGGTAATCCCCAGCGGATGTGGAAGCGCCTTCTGAATCGCCATGCTCAGCAAACCGGTAATGACCTGCCGGGCAACCATTCCATCCGTAAGCGTAACCGCCGGCGGATCCGAGAGTGTAAGATGGATCTCCACCGAACGAGAGATGGCCAGGGGCCGGACAATCTCACAGATATTGGCGACCAGCTCGTTCAGGTTGGTTGGCTGGAGCTGCAATGAGGGCGGCTGCTCTGCTTCCTGCGCGGACGCAGCCGCAGACGAGGCTCCCGCTGGCGCTGAGTCGGTTATCGCTTGCGCCGCGGGGATTTGCCCTACCAATTGAGACCAAACAACTGACGCGATGGCCTCATCCGCCGAGCGAAGATCGCGGTATGTTTGCCGAGGGGAAAGGCCCAATTCACGCGCGACATCATTGACAGCCATGCCTTCGATGTAATGAAGGCGGAGCAGATTGTAGAAGCGGGCTTGAAATGAACGGAAAGCCAGGTTCTTTTCTTCTCCAATTTTCTCCAGTGCGTCCAGCAGCAGCTTGCGTACTTTGGAACCAGGAACTTCTAAGATAGGCGTGTTCGTGACCGTGGAAGACAGGACCAGGCTTTGCCTTTGCTGGTAGGGAAAATCATAAAGGTGTTCAAGAAAGTCTCTGATTTGCTGAATAAAAGCGGGGGAAATCGTCAGGTTTTCGTTAAACGAATTGGTCATGAAAATTCACCTTATGACCATGGGTTTCCCGACATGGCAAAAACGCGGCAAAAAATTGTCAAAAAATCGTTTTCACAAAAATCTTTCGGCGTGATAATGGATAATACGAAATTATAACATAGCCCTCCCAGTCCCGCCTTATTCGTATAACCGATCAAATGAAGGATTGAAATCGATCCTTTATAATATGATTGGGATTATAAATGGGGCGTACTGCTGTTACCGCCCTTGAACAGCACAAGGAGAGAGGAATGGGAAAGAAACTTTCGCGTCGAGATTTCCTGCGCCGGTCCATGATGACCGGCGCAAGTGTGGTGCTTGCCGCGTGCGCCCCGGCGGCGCCAAAGGGCTCTGAACCAACTACCGTCCCTACCAACCATACGGGGCAAATCCCTTTCGCGGAAGCAACTGTTACCTCCCCAACCGCTGCGCTCGAACCCGTAGAACTGCGATTTATGTGGTGGGGCGGGCAACAGCGTGCTAACGTCACCGCCACGGTGATCAAGATGTTCGAAACCAGGTACCCCTACATCAAATTCACTTACGAGTTCCTCGGCTTCAACGAGTATTGGACCAAGGTAACCACCCAGGCCGCCGGGGGCAGCCTGCCGGACATCATGCAAACCGGTTCCACCCAGATCGTGGAATGGGCACGAAAGGGCCTCGTTCATCTGCTGGAGGAATTCATCCAGGGCGGCGTGCTGAATTTCACCGATATCCCGCAGGTTTTGCAAGACCACGGCAAGGTGGATGACAGGATCTACGCAGTGAGCTGCGGCAGCAATGCCATTGGCTTCGCGCCGGATGTGGATGCCTTCCAGGAGGCGGGCCTGGATGTGCCAGCCGATACCTGGACCTGGGAGGAATTTGAAAATACGGTCTTGACCCTGCACGAAAAGTTGGGAAGATGGGGGTTTGGCGACTTTCTCCACCACGCCGACTTGTGGAGAACGCTTTACTTGAGCCACGATATGCAGCTCTACGCAGCGGACGGCAAATCACTCGGTTACACGGATGATCAGCCGCTGGTCGATCACATGAACATGATCCTCCGGCTGCAGGATGGTAAGGCCATCCCCACCCTGGCAGAAGAATCCGAGGTTAAGACCGGGGCGCCGGAAACCGCTTTCAGCGTCACCAAGCGCGCGGCGATGGATTGGCTGGCAGGTTCCAATATGCTGGTTGCCATGTGGAATGCGGCAGGCGCGGACCGTCATTATCAGATCGTGTCTATCCCGCGGCCCGCTGGCAAGAAACAGGGGACCACCATCCGGCCCAGCCAGTTCCAATCCATTACATCGCATTCCGAGCACCCGAAAGAAGCGGCGGTGTTCCTCGATTACTTCACAAACGACATCGATGCCAATAAGGTCCTGAATGCGGAACGCGGCGTGCCGATCAACTCCAAAGTTCTGTCTGCGCTGCAAGCGGAAGCTGGCCCTGCCCAGGCTGCCATTTATGATTACCTTGCCCGGCTTGCCATTGATGCCGCCCCATTACCCCCGCTGGATCCCATCGGGGCTGAAACGGTACGCACCAACATCTATTATCCTGAGTTCGCCGACCCGGTGCGGTACAAACGAATCACCCCTGAAGATGGCGTGAAAGTGCTGCGGGAAAAAGCAAATGAAGTGCTGGCAGACAACTAACGCGCCGGTTTGCATCATGGTAAACGAGGAAGGGTATGGCTGTATAAAAAATTCAAAGATTACCCCGCAAGTATGCGCAGTTAATTGTTGATCTGTGAGGTGAAAAGTGGCAAGCGCGATGGAAAAAATCGCCCCAAATCAGATACCGAAGAAGAGAACCGCCATCAGGGCGCGGAGCTGGAGGCAGCGAAACAACAACCTGATGGGGTATTTATTCATCTCTCCATGGTTGATCGGTTTTTTTGGCCTGACGCTCATCCCCATCGCGGCTTCACTGTGGCTGGGTTTTACCAATTATGACATTCTGACGCCTGGACTCCCCAAGTGGATTGGATTACGAAACTTTGAAACCATGTTTTTCCGCGACCTGCGGTATTGGAGAGCCGTACGGGCCACCCTTTACTACACCTTCGCAGCCGTCCCGCTGAAACTGGCATTTGCCCTGCTGGTAGCGATGCTGCTGTACCGAGCGCGCAAGCTGATCAGTTTCTACCGGGCCGCTTATTATGCTCCTTCCATCGTGGGCGGTAGTATTGCGGTTGCGGTGATGTGGCGCGAAATTTTTGGCATCAAGGGGCTGGTCAACGCGCTGCTGGCTGTTTTTGGCATCCCCGGAAAGGTGTGGTTAGGCGACCCATCCACCGCGATCTGGACGCTGATCCTGCTGTCGGTATGGCAGTTTGGCTCGCCGATGCTAATTTTCCTGGCCGGCCTAAAGCAGATCCCGAACGAGTATTACGAAGCGGCATCCATTGACGGCGCGGGGAGCTGGTCCAAGTTCGCCAACATCACCTGGCCCCTGCTTACCCCGGTAATCTTTTTCAACCTGGTGATGCAGATCATCTACGGTTTTATGACATTTACGCAGGCATTTATCGTGACCTCCGGGGCGCCGCTGGATACCACCCTGTTTTATAACCTGTACGTTTTCATTCGAGCCTTCCAAACGTTCAACATGGGCTATGCCGCGGCTATGGCCTGGGTTCTGCTTGTGGTTGTGGCGCTCATTACCGCTGTGATTTTTAAGCTGTCCAATTACTGGGTCTTTTACGAAACCTCGGAGAAATGATGATGGATATTTCATCTGAAGCTGCTGCTGAACCTTACCAGGCGAGTCGTAAAAAGATCCGGAAATTGACCAGGGATATCCTTTTCCATGTGACCGCCAGTGCATTGGGCTTCGTGATGATTTACCCGTTGCTGTGGATGCTGTCCAGCTCGTTCAAGGGGCCATCCGAAATATGGACCAACATCCGCTCGCTGATCCCGAACGAAATTGTGTTTCAAAATTATATCGACGGCTGGCGCGGATTTGCCGGCATCTCTTTTGCCACCTTTTATACAAATTCGCTGATCGTCACCTCGATCAGCACCGTGGCAGCCGTTTTTTCCTCGGCGCTGGTGGCATACGGCTTTTCGCGCATCCGCTTCGCCGGGCGAAAGGTGTGGTTTGCATTAATGCTGGTGACCATGATGCTGCCCATCCAGGTGCAGATCATTCCGCAGTACATCGTTTTCAGCAAGCTGAAACTGATCGATTCCTTTATCCCGCTCGTGCTTCCGCAGTTCTTTGGCGGGCCGTTCTTTATCTTCATGATGGTGCAGTTCATCCGCGGGCTGCCGATTGAGCTGGACGAGGCGGCGGAAATCGATGGCTGCGGGCGGGCAGGCATCTTCTTTCAAATCATCCTGCCGCTGATCATACCGGCCCTGGTCACCGCGGCTATCTTTTCCTTCTACTGGAACTGGGACGATTTTCTGGCCCCTATGATTTATCTGAACGACCCGCATCTCTACACGCAGTCGATTGCGATGCGCTCATTTGCGGATCCTTCATCGGTGACGAATTGGGGGGCCGTTTTCGCCATGGGCATCCTGGGGCTGATCCCGGTTTTCGTGATTTTTATCCTCTTCCAGAAGTACCTGGTTGAGGGGATCAGCACCACCGGCCTTAAGGGCTAAACCGCAAGGCAGGCTTTTGCCTTCCACAATTCAATGCGCTCCAGCAGCGACCCCGGGCAGGCAGCAATACACCTGCGGCCCGTTTTTTTGTTTTTTCCCCCTTGACTGGGAAGCAGAAAAGTGGGAAAATTATTTTATGAATAACGAATTAAAACGATGGATATAGAAATGGAAGAAACTACAGAAAACAGCGAACTGCTGATCTTTTTTAAAGCCCTGGCAGATGCCAACCGGCTGAAGATTGTGGGGCTGCTGGCCAGGCAGTCATATACGGTCGAACAACTGGCAGCCATGCTGGGGCTGGGCGCATCGACCGTTTCCCACCATCTTTCGAAGCTTGCAGAAGCCGGGCTGGTTACGGCTACCGCCCAAAGCTATTACAACTATTATCACCTGCAAACCGGGCAGATGGAGCAAATGGCCCGCCGATTACTTGCGCCCGAGGCGCTGCCAGCCGCCGCTGCGGGGGTCGAGACCGGGGCTGATGCCGTCGACCGTAAAATCGTCAGCGACTACCTGCTGCCCGATGGAAAGCTGAGGACCATCCCGGCCCAGCGCAAGAAGCTGCTGGCGGTGCTGCGCCACATCGTCCAGGCCTTTGAACCCGGGCGTCGTTACAGCGAGAAAGAAGTGAACGAAATCCTTGCCCGCTACCACGAAGATACCGCCAGCCTGCGCCGCGAGCTGGTGGGATACCGGTTGATGGAGAGGGAAGGCGGCGGCGGGGATTACTGGCGAACGGAGGCGTAACAGGCCCAGAGATACCTCCGCCGCGAGCCAGCAGGTTATGGTTTGCCACGAGGAAAAAGGCGTTCCGGCCCGCGCAACAATGCGCAGGATCAAGAGCCGGGAGGGGCCTCGGGCGTTTGGCCTTCTACGGACGGACAGGTCTCGGGGAAGCCGCTGTCGGCGGTATAAACGCTGCCCGCACCATCCAACACCAGCACCAAACGCGCATCCAGGTAAGTTCCAGCCGGGCAGCCGATGATAATGACATCCGCCGGGTGGGGGAAATGATCTGGAACGGTTGGGGCTTTCAGAATCGCCAGGCCGTTGTACGTTTTGGCGGTGACCAGGAACACGGTGCGGGCGTAATCCAGGGGCTCGTAGCCTGTCTTCGCGGTTAGCGGCTCGCCGTCGCCGCGGTCGTAATAACGGGGGTACAGCGCGCGGCCCTTGACCACCACCACGCCGGGCTGGGCGGTAAAGCGCTCCAGCGCGGCGTGATCCAACCCGGTGGATTCAACAATGGCGCTGTGCAGCACTTCACGCACCAGTTCGGCCCGCGACTGCTGCGGGTAGCGCGCGGGGATGAGCTGCTCCACTAACCAGGGCAGGGAGCCATACAAAACAAAGCCCAGCCCAATGAGCACGCCAGCCAGCCAGCCAGAGATGCCAGGGCGCTGTTTGCCCTGAAGCGCGCCATCCGCTAAATCTTCTCTCCTCGCCATATTTGGCGCCGCCAAGTATAGCGCCAGGCGACCTGGAGAAACGCCAAGCACCGCCAGCGCCGCCAGCGTGATCTCCAACAGGCCAACAGCGGCATAAGCGTACATTACCCAATCGACCGGCAGCAGGTAGCGTCCGCCTGAGTTGCGGGCCAGCGCATGGCTGAAGTTGTAGCTCAGGTTGGCCAGCAGCGGCAGAAGGCCAGCCCAACCGGCCCGCGCCCAACAGGCCCCGATCCCCAGGGCAATCATCCCGGCGTTGACCGCAAATAAGAGGCCCTGCCAGGGTGAAAGCGCGCCGTTCCAGTCCTGCCAGGTGGGGCGCAGGGGCATCACCAGCTCGCGCAGATCGGTGATTCCGCTGCGGACGGGCAGCACGAGCAGGTTGGCGGTTTCGGCGTTCAGCCAGTGCGCGCTGACAAAGCCAGCCACAAAGCCAGGATGCGTCCACAAAAAGTCGAAGATACCCTGCGTAACGCGCCGGGAATACACCTCGGGGTCTTCGCCCGGCTGGTAAACGAAGCGCTCATCCGTTCCGCTCATACTGTAACGCTGCGCCATCGAGCCGGTCTGGGACCGGTCGTCATCAAACGCGAGCCGCCCGGTAGTCGACAGGTTGCGCAACAGCCAGGGCGATAGGGTCAGCGCCAGGCCCAGCACCACCAGCCCCACCGCGCGCAGCCAGCGCCCCCAGTTCCAGCGGTACGCCAGCAGGGCAAGCAGTAGGGCCACCGGGAGCATAAACACGCTCTGGGTGCGGAAGAGCATGGCCGCGCCCAGGCTGCCGCCCACCAGAAAAGGCAGCAGCCGCCGAGAGGGATGCAGCGGCGGGCGCTGAGCGGCGGCTTTCAGCCATAACACCACGATCAATGCCCACAGGCTGATCATCAGCGCCGAGGGCAGGTCGGCGAAAAAGAGCTTGGAGTTCGAAGCGTTGTCGGTGATGGGCATGGCGTAGATCGCTGTCACTTCGCGGAGAATCGCCATGAGGGCGATCGCTACACCCACGGCACGGCTGTGCAGCGCCCGGCCCAGGAAGAACAAAACCACCGGGAAGAAGGCCAGCAGGAGCGTCTGAACCGTGATGACATCGGAATAATTTTGACCGGCGATCAGGTGGAACACCGCCAGCAGGGTGACGTACATGGGGCGCGCGGGGATTTCGCCGCCTTTAAAGCCGTTGCCAATCAGCGCGCTCTGCGCAAAGTGAGCGTAATAAGCGCCATCCGAAAAGGGATAGATTTCGAAATTGGGCGCGCGCCCGGCGATGGCAAAGAAGGCCGGGCGGATGGGCTGTCCCAACCACAGCACCGCCGCCAGCAGCCAGACAGCCGCCGCGAGCAGCACGTCGCCGCGCGCGCCCCAGCCGCGGAAAGCCATCCACAGCAGCAGGCCGCTCCCAACCACCCAGGCCAGTCCAATTTGCCATTCCATCAGGCTGACGGTAGGCAGCCCCCAACCTACCCGGTCGGGCGTGATGCCAATACCGGTGGCAGCGACAAAAATGCCCACCAGTCCAAACAAAACCCAGACCGCCAGACCGGCCCGCCAGACAAGGCTTTGCTCTTTCAGCGCCCGCCAATGCCATGCGCCGCTCCACGCCAGCCCGACCAGGATCTCCAGGCAGGCTGCCAGCCCCCAGGCAAACAACGGCAGCAGGCGCTGGTAATACGCCAGGTAGTGAAACGCGCCACCGGTGCGGTACATGCTGAGCAGCGTCAGCGGCGCCAGCAGGCACGCCAGCGCAGCCAGCGGGAGCAGTAGGAAAAGGCCCGTCGCTAAAGGGCGCCGCCACTGCGGTCGGACCCATCCCTCCAGCCAACTCACCCTGCGCGAACGAAAAGCGAAGGCCGCAAAACCGAGCGCGCCAACCATCAAAAAGGCCAGCAGCGCCAGCCGGTTCGCGGAAAAGCCCAGGAACCTTCCACCCGGGTCGGCGGGCAGCCGCGCCAGGTAAACTGCCGCCGCTGCTGCTTCGAGCGAGATCAGGGCGAAGATTGCGGGCCAGTATCGGAAGCGGGTATGTTTATTCGAAAGATCAAACTGCTGCACAGGCATAAATGAGAAACGTCCTCACAAGGATGGAATCAGCAGGGCAATTATACCCGCCTGGCCTGATAAAACTTCACGATCTGCTCGGCGTGGTCGATCACGCTGCAGCGCAGGGCTTCCGGCTCCAGCACCTCCGCGCCCCCGCCAAAGCTGAGGATGCGCTCGCGCGCCGCTTCCAGCGACTCGAAGGCCAGCGCCAGCGTGAACCAGCCGTCGGCGTCCGGTGGACCGGCCTGAGCCATCTGCTCCACCATACGGCGGCCCATATAAAGCGGCAGCAGGTTGAACAGCGCGGGGGAAAAGCGCACCCGGGCTGTAAACGCGTGGTGGCGCTGCTCATAGTCGGCGCACCAGCTCTGCCAGAAGGCCGCCAGGTCGAAATCCGCGGGGCGGGTAAAATGCGCCTCCAGCGGCTCGACATCGATCAGCCAGGATAACTGGAACACGCGCGGCGTGCCTTCTACGCCTGCTACCAGGTACCAGATCCCAGCCTTCGCCACCAGCCCGTAAGGCTCCACTTCTACTTCAGCCGGAATTAACAGAAAGGTGCGGTAACGCAGGCGCAGCAGGCGGTCTTCCCAGATGGCTTGCTGAACGGTGTTCAAATGCGGGACCGGCTCTTGATTGTGAAACCACCACGACCAGTCCAGGTGAAAGCGCTGGCGTACCTTTTCTTCGTCGGCGCGGGCGGTGTTGGACAGCGCCGCGGACAGCTTGAGCATGGCCGATTTCAATTCCTGGCGCACGCCTAAGCGATCCAGCGGGCCGGGAGCGCTGAGCATCATAAACAGGGCCCGCTGCTCGCCCTCGTTCATGCCGGTCAGGTTGGTTCGGTAACTGTCGAGCAGGGCCAGCCCGCCGCCCGGCCCGTGTTCGGCGTACACCGGGACGCCGGAAGCGGAAAGCGCCTCAACATCGCGGTAAATGGTGCGTTCCGAGACTTCTAATTCGCCGGCCAGATCGCGGGCCGTCATCCGCCTGCGGGCCTGCAGCAGCATGAGAATGGAAATTAAACGGTCTGCGCGCATGGTTGAAACTCGTAAGGTGATACATTTCTGGCTGTTCAAAATACCTGACACAAGGTGTCAGTCTTTCTATTGTACTATGATCCTGGCTGCACATTCTGAATCATGTTGACTGACACGAGCAGCACATTTTTAATAACAGGAGTTAACCATGAATGACAATGATGTACGCATTGTGAGGCTGGAACCAACCCAGGTAGCTGTATCTTACGGGTTCGGCAGCGGGCCGGAAAATATCGCCTGGGAGAAGATGATTGCTTTTATCAAATCCAAAGGGCTGGACAAAGACGGGCAGGCACACCGCTATTTTGGCTTCAACAACCCCAACCCATCCCCCGCCAGCCCGAATTATGGATACGAGCAGTGGATCACGGTAGATCCCAGCGTCGAGGCGGAGGGTGATATCAAGATCAAAACATTTGACGGCGGGTTGTATGCCGTTACGCGCTGCAAGTTGAGCGTTATTTTCGATACCTGGCAGCAGCTTTTTGCCTGGCGAGAGAAAAGCCCCTACCGCGGCGGCAGTCACCAGTGGCTTGAGGAACTCATTAGCGATCCGCTGGCGAAACCAATCGATGGCGATTCGGAATTGGACCTGTACATGCCGATTATCGAATAGCGCGTACCATCAAGTTGTATAGACAACCAAAAATTTACTGCTTGACATATGGCAGCAATGCCCTATAATGTTCACTAATGAGTATTATCCTGTCTCTACCCAAAAAGGAAAGCAAGAAGCGCATCCCCAAACCCCTAACGGTGGTCTGGTAAACCTTGCTGACCGAGTGTAGAACGAAGGAAAAGCACACCCTCACCAGACCACCTGGTGGGGGTTTTTTATCCTCTTTTTCGGATGGGAACATGACCTCTGATCCAAAAACCAGCACCCTGCTCGACACACCTGCCTGCGGCAAGTTCGACCATGCCGCGTGGGCAGAGGCCGTGTATGAGGGCGGGGTGGCGGCCCAACTACAAGCGGACCCCAAGAAGCTGGGTAAGGCGAAGAAGCCGGATGAAAATCTGGTAAGTCTCGTTTTGCCTGATCCAGTATAAGAAACACCCAAGGAATCAGCGGGCTTACCAGGAAAATGGTAAGCCCGTTTTTTATCTTATTAGAGGAGAAGATTAGAACATGAGCCTGCAACATTTTTCCATCATTGAATCGACACTGCGCGAGGGGGAACAGTTCGTCAATGCCTTTTTCAGCACCGAGCAAAAAGTCGAGATTGCCCGCATGCTGGATGCCTTTGGGGTAGAGTACATCGAAGTGACCACGCCCTGCGCCTCACCGCAGTCCGAGCAGGACTGCCGGGCCATCGCCGGGTTAAACCTGCGCACCAAGATCCTCACCCACACCCGCTGCGCGCTGGAAGATGTAAAGCGAGCGGTGGATACCGGGGTGGATGGCGTGGATATCGTCATCGGCACATCGTCGTACCTGCGCGAATTCAGCCACGGCAAGAGCATCGATAAAATTATCGAGATGGCCCAGGAAGTGCTCACTTACCTGAGCACGCAGAACGTCGAAATGCGCTTCAGCACCGAAGACAGCCTGCGCAGCAACCCCGAGGACCTGTACAGGGTGTATGAAGCGGTCGATCAGATCGGCGTAAACCGGGTCGGCATCGCCGATACGGTGGGGATTGGCACGCCCCTGCAGATCTACAACCTGGTCGCCGGGCTGCGCAAGCGCGTGCGCGCCGACATCGAGTTCCACGGGCACAATGATACCGGCTGCGCCATCGCTAACGCCTTTGTAGCCCTGGAAGCCGGAGCGACCCACATCGATACCAGCATCCTGGGCATCGGCGAGCGCAACGGGATCACATCATTGGGCGGGCTGGTCGCGCGCATCTACGCCGTCAGCCCCGAGCTGGTTACCAAGTACAACCTGCCTATGATCCTGGAACTGGACCGCTACATCGCCCACCTGGTTGGCGTGGATATTCCCTTCAATAACTACATCACCGGCTTTTCCGCCTTCACGCACAAGGCCGGCATCCATGCCAAAGCGGTGCTCAACAACCCCTCTACCTACGAAATTCTCCGCCCTGAGGATTTTGGCCTGACCCGGTACATCCACATTGCCCACCGGCTGACGGGCTGGAACGCCATCCGCAACCGCGCCGATCAATTGGGCCTCAGCATCAGCGACGAGGAAGTAAAAGCCATCACCGAGGAGATCAAGCGGCTGTCCGACGAGCGCGCGCTGACCCTGGATGAGGTCGACCGCCTGCTGACCGATGCAGAGCGCTCGATCGAGGCTTCGCATGCCATTGCCAACGAGCAGCGTCAAAAAGAAATGGCTCAAGATTAATACGCTCCTTGAGATTCGGGATTTGGGATCGGTTTCCCATCCTGCATGCCGGATTTCAAAGAACGACCCCCCCATTCTTTAGAGGTGATTTATGGGACAGACACTTTCAGAACAAATCTTATCGCACGCCGCCGGACGCACTGTACGGGCCGGCGAACTGGTGGTGGTCGAGCCAGACGTGGTGATGAGCCACGACTCGCTCACCCCCAGCATTATCCGTATCATGCAGGACGATCTGGGCGTGCCCAGGGTGAAGAACCCGGGCCAATTGGTGATGACGCTCGATCATGTGGCCCCGGCCTCTACGGTTGGCACAGCCAACTCGCAGAACCAGGTGCGGCGCTTTGCCCAGGAGCAGGGCGTGCGCCTGTTCGACGTGGGGCGCGGCATCTGCCACCAGGTGCTGGTGGAAGAAAAGATCGCCGCACCGGGTAAGATCGTGCTCGGCTCCGACTCGCATTCCACCAGCTACGGCTCAGTCGGCGCGTTTGGCTCGGGCATGGGCTCGACCGATGTGGCGCTGATCTGGGCCACGGGGCGCACCTGGCTCCGTGTGCCGGAAACTGTCCGCGTGCAGGTCAATGGCCGTTTCAACCTCGGAATTGATCCCAAAGACCTGGCTCTAAAAATCTGCCAGGTGCTGACCATCTCGGGCGCCAACTACGCCGCGGTGGAATACCACGGCCTGGACTGGCTGCCCCTGCCCGGCAGGCAGACCCTGGCCAGCATGGCGGTGGAGGTTGGCGCGAAGGTCGGCATCGTTCCACCCACTGGCGTTGTGTCTGAAATGTTTGATGTTCCCGACTGGCTGTACGTGGACGCACAGGCCAGTTATATACGCAGCGAAACCATCGACCTGAGCACCCTGGAGCCGCAGGTTTCCATCCCCCATGCAGTTGATCAAGTGGTCGATCTCTCCAAACTGGCCGGAACACCGGTCAGCGTGGTATTCCTCGGCACCTGCACCAACGGGCGCTATGAAGACATGCACCAGGCTGCTGAAATCCTGCGCGGCAAGCGCGTTTCTCGCAATGTGCGCTTCCTGGTTACCCCCGCCTCCAGCCGCGAGCTGGCCCGGGCCACCGCGGACGGCACGCTGGCAACGCTGATCGAGGCCGGCGCGATCCTCACCACTCCCGGCTGCGGCCCATGCATGGGTCGCCACCAGGGCACATTAGGAGATGACGATGTGTGCCTCTCCACGGCCAACCGTAACTTCAAGGGCCGCATGGGCGCCCCCACTTCGAAGATCTACCTGGCCTCACCGGCAGTCGCCGCGGCAACGGCGCTGACGGGAGTGATCACCGATCCGCGAACGGTGAATGGAAATTAGGGAATAGAAAATAGGGACTAGAGATTAGTTGATTAGGGATCAGTGATCAGTCATCCGCAATCCGTTGGTCAGGAAATCGCCAATCCATGAACCGTAAAACCCAAAACCAACAATTGCATTATCCCCCAATCCCCAATCCCTAATCCCTGATTGACCGATTGACTAATTGACTGCCTGAATAACAACCGAACTTTTTTACTGGAGATAACCCTATGCCTAGAATATGGAAATTTGGCGCGGATGTCGATACGGACCAGATCGTGCCGGGGCGATATGCCCCTTATATGCGCCCAGATGCGGATGTAGGTGAGGCCGCGTTTATCGAAGCCCGCCCGGAGTTTGCGAAAAACGCCCAGCCGGGAGATATTATTGTTGCTACAGACAACTTCGGCTGCGGCTCCTCGCGCGAGTACGCCGTCGAGGCGCTGCGCCGCCGCAAGGTGGGCGCGATCATCGCGCTGAGCTTCGCACGCATCTTCTTCCGCAACGCGCTCAACCTGGGCATCCCGCTGTTTGAAGCACCGCAGGTGGTGGCCGGGTTGCAGGACGGCGATGAAGTCACACTCGATCTTGTTAGCAACCGCATCATCGTCCAGGCCACGCCAGACAGCCCAGAACGCGTTTACGAGCTGCCCCAACTGCCCGAGTTTGCCCGCGAGATCCTCGCCACAGGCGGGATTGTGAATTATGTCAAACAGCACGGGCGCTTCCCTGGAGAAGGGTAAAACAGAATTCAGTGTTCGGAGCGCGTAAAACCATAAGCGCGGCGCGTGACGAGCAGCAAACAACCCATTACCGGTTTAACGGACTACCTTTTATGACCACATCACCTCAACTCTGTATCATCCCGGGCGACGGGATAGGCCGCGAAGTGATCCCCGCTGCCGTGCGCGTGCTGCAAGCTGCCATTCCGGGGCTGCGAACCGTCCCGGCGGAGGCAGGCTGGGAATGCTTCCTGCGCCGCGGCGTATCGGTGCCGCAGGAAACGCTGGAAGCCATCCGCGCCTGTGGATCGGCATTGTTCGGCGCGGTCTCCTCGCCCAGCCGCAAAGTAGAAGGCTACCGCAGCGCAATCCTGACCATGCGCCAGGCGCTGGACCTGTATGCCAACCTGCGCCCGGTGCGCAGCCTGCCGCGCGTCTCTCCGCGCCCGGGGATCGACCTGCTGGTTTTTCGCGAAAACACCGAAGGGCTGTACGCGGGAAGAGAGCGGTTGGAAGACGGCGGCGCTACGGCCATCGCCGAACGGGTAATCACCCGGCAGGCTTCTTTGCGCCTGGCAGAGCGCGCCCTGGTGCTGATGCAGGCAGACGGGCGGCGCAAGCTGACCATCGTTCACAAGGCTAACGTGCTGCCGCTGACCGACGGCTTATTCCGCGATACCGTCCGCCAGGCCGCCGAGCCGTACTGCCAGGGAGAGCAGGCGATCGAGATTGATGAGCTGCTGGTAGACATCGCCACGCTCAAAATGGTAGCTGAACCGGAGCGCTTCGACGTGATCATCACCACCAACCTGTTTGGCGATATCCTGTCCGATGCGGCTGCGCACTGGATGGGCGGCATGGGCCTGGCGCCTTCGCTCAACTGGGGCGAGGGTGTGGCGCTGGCGGAGCCCGTCCACGGCTCGGCCCCGGATATTGCCGGGAAAGGGATCGCCAACCCGATTGCGGCCATTCTCAGCGGCGCGCTGCTGGCGCGTTACGCCTGGGATCTGCCCGCCGCCGCGGATGGTATTGAAAGTGCAGTGAATACCGTGCTAGAATCTGGCCTGCCCGCCACAACGGAAGAAATCACCCAATCGATCCTGGATCGAATACAGCTTAAATGACCACAGATAACTTCGGATGAACATAGATCGGAATAATAATGATCGCCTGCCTGTGTTTACCGGTGCATATCCGCGGGACTGACAATCATAAGGAATTTAAATGATGAAAATTGGCGTTTTGTACACGCGCGTTCGCGTTGAAGAAAAATGGATATTCGAGGCACTCGAAAAACGCGGTATCCCATTTGACAAAATCGATGACCGGCAGATCGGGTTCAACCTGGCCGAACCCGGCATCTGGCAGGATTATGATGTGGTGCTCGAGCGCAGCCTTTCCTACAAAAACGGGCTGTATACCACCCAGGTGCTCAACTCGTGGGGTATTCCTACCGTCAATATGGCGCACGTCGCCGCTACCTGCGGGGATAAACTGGCGACCTCCGCCGCCCTCACCCAGGCCGGGGTGCCGCAGCCGCGCGTCTGGCTGGCATTCACCCCCGAAGCTGCCATCGAGCTGATGGAAACAATCGGCTACCCGGTGGTGCTGAAACCGGTAATCGGCTCGTGGGGTCGGCTGCTGGCCAAAATCAACGACCGCGAGGCGGCAGAAGCCATTCTGGAACATAAAGATGTGCTCGGTTCGTTCCAGCATTCGGTCTTCTATATCCAGGAATACATCCGCAAGCCCGGGCGCGACATCCGCTCCTTCGTCTTCGGCGACCAGACGGTGTGCGCTATCTACCGCAGCTCCGAACACTGGATCACCAACACCGCCCGCGGCGGAAAGGCGGAGGTTTGCCCGGTAACACCTGAAATTAATGATATCAGCGTGCGCGCCGCACAGGCTGTCGGCGGAGGCGTGGTCGCCATCGATATCCTCGAAGACCCTGACCGCGGCTTCCTGGTCAATGAAGTCAACCACACCATGGAATTTCACTCCACCGTGCCGCTGACCGGAGTGAATTTGCCCGACATGCTGGTGGATTACGCGCTGTCGATCGCCAAAGCGCGGGTGTAGATAATTGGAAAGTTGTGGCGTAATTCGCGCCACAACTTTCCAATTACAAATAAACACCCCTTTGGCTGGCAAACAAGGTCATCTCGGGGTCGCCAAGCTCACGGGCGGCCTTGGCCAGCAGATCAAAGCCTTTGTCGATTAAGAAGTCCAGAAGCTGGGTCTCATCCGGGGCCGCCTGCTCGATGTCTTCCAGTCCTTCCAGGCGCTCAATGATGCGCAGCAGCGATCCGCGGTAACCGCTGGATATGCGCGCATAGGCCGAATCCGCCGATAAGCGCGCCAGCCGCGCCGCAACCATGCGAGCCTGTTCTAAGCGAATGGCGACGCTGGCGCTCATTCGTGGGGTATGGGGAAGAAATACACGTTGGTGTGGCGCAGCTGGAACCCCAACCGCACGTACAGGCGGTTGGCTGCTTCACGCGCCGGGCGGGAGGTAAGGTTTACCACGCCGACCCCCATCGTTTTTGCCCGCTCCAGCGCGGCGCGGGTGAGTGCTTCGCCAATGCCTTTGCCCCGCGCGGCTTCGTCCACCACCACATCTTCAATCCAGGCATGTTTTCCGGTGGGCGTGCGGAATGCCACCAGAGTCAGCATGCCAACCAGCCGATTTTCTGCGCGCGCCAGCAGCAGCGTTACCGCGGGAGAATCGATCATTTCCTGGATCTGCGCGCGGGTGGGGATGCGCGCGGTGGGGGATAACTGCGGCAGCAGGTGTTGAAATGCCGCCGTTAATTCATCATCAACCTGTGTGGCTTCGTAGATATCCATTAATTCTGCCTGCCTGAATATGTATACCCGAAATTTTTAGCGGCCCAGGCGAGGAAAAAACCGGCCCGTCTTGCGCATATATTCGCGGTATTCCTCCCCAAAATGATCGAGCATCATCTGCTCCTCGCGGGGAACGCGCACCAGATAAAGGGGAATATAGGTAAGCAGCCCGGCTGCCCCGGCCAGTACATTCTGCAGCAGCAGCGCCTGGGCAATGGTGAAGAGGAACATGGCCGTATAAATGGGATGGCGTAGGGAACGGTAAATCCCCTGGGTAACCAGCTTCTGCTCCGCAACCACCTCCAGCGAAGGAGACCAGTTGCGGCCCAGATCCGCATGCGCCCGCCAGATGATCCAAACTGCCAGGGCGATGAGCGGGATACCCAGCAAACCGAGCGGCGCCGGCAGCGAATAATTGGCAAAGTCGAGCCAGGAGGAGAAGATATAGACCAGCGGCAGCAGGTACAGCGTAAAGAAGCTGAGGGTCATCATCACTGCCTCGATGCCGCGCACCTGAGTATTGACCATTTTCCCCTCACGCCGCTCGCGCCGGTTACGGGCGCGGTGCGGAAACCGGATGGCTTCAACGGCGATCAGACCAATCAAGAAAATGGCTTTGAAAAGAATGTCCACTCTTTTTTCCTTTTATTTTTCCGTACTGGCAAGATGGGTGGTAAATGTGGCTAAAGAGCCTAACATGCGTTCATTACACTCATAAATGACGATATCCGGTTTTTCAGCGGCGATTAAGCGTTCGTCCATCCCTTTCCCAACATCGAGCGCCCGCACAAAAGTGGTCCGGTGAAAATGATCCGCCAGGTAGGGACCCAACCAATCCATATACGAATCGTGAAAAACGATCGCATCGGGAAAGCCCTCGCCGTTGATATTATACGTATGAACATACAGAACCCGGTCCTGCGACGATTCGAATTTCTGAAGCTGGCGATCATACAACGGCTTCAGGCTAAAGAACGGCTCCGGCGGTATACCGTGGACCCAGCGCCGCCCCATATCCCCAACACCATCATCATCCTGGGTATAGCGGTATTTCTCAAGCGCGTGCGGCGTAAAGCCGGGCAGGTCAGGGCGCTGGCGCTGCAAAGCTCCCATTATTGCCACATACCCCGCGTGCGCGCCATAATGGTTCCAATGCGTGTCCGTTCGATAATATACCTCATGTTCCTTGCGCGCTTCGATTAAGGCTGGACGCAGGTCAAGGATCTGCGCCTCGCCGTGCGCGCGCTGGTATTCCAGCAGTTGATCCAGGCGCGACTGCGCGCCAATCACCTGGATCTGCGCGGGCACTCGATCGGGGTAAATGGTGTTCTTGTTGGGTGGGATCACCACCAGCAGGGTAATACCCTGCTTTTCATAGTAGCGCGCGGCGCCATCAATCCGCTGCTGGATCTGGTACAGCTCTTCACTGGTCAATGGGACCGTGTTCTGATAATCTTCCATGCTAAAATCGTTGGCCAGGACCAACCAGCCATCGCTGCCAACCAGCGATCCACCAATAAAACGGTCGCCGAATATTTTCAATCGGGCCTGAGAATATATTGACCAGAAGCGGTTGCCTTGAATAAAAAAGGTGTCGAGGTTTTTCCAATCACCGCGATAATCGAGGAGAGGCAGCAGGCACAGACCAACAAAGGCAGCAATAAACACTTTCGAACCATCCAGGCTGGCAAATATGCCGCGGACAGCAGGCCGCGCTGCGCGCCCGGTCCAACGGGCAGCGCCAGCGGCATAAAATGGGGCAATAAACAAGAACAGCGGCAGGGAGAGGCCCACCAGCACTAAATCGGCAACAAAAATGGGCTTCTCCCAACGGCTCGGTTTGTGAAATGGAACCTCGACCAGCCGCTGCCCGCGAGAAGGGCTGCTTAAATCCACCCTTTGAATCTGTCCATTCAGTTCTACCTGAACCGTCCCCCCATCCGGCTGCTCCCCGAACAAGACCTGCAGCTTGCCCGAAGGCGGCCCGTAAAAAGCGTAATGCAGCCGGGCTGGCTGGTCATTGCGCGCAACCCATCCTTCCTCGCCGCGCTGCCAGGCGCCTTCCATTTGAATATCCACCGGCAGCACGGGGTCGCCCGCATCATCGCGCAGTTCGATAAACACGACCGGCCCGCTGTTCGTTTCGCCGGCTGCCAGGGTGGAAATATCCAGAAGGTGCAGCATCGGCAGGGCCGGGGGCGGCATGAGGCCCAGCAGCAGTCCCGCGGCCCCGGCAGCAAAAGCTGCCCCCAGCCAGGCCAGCTTACCCGTGCGCGGCGCGGCCTTAAACCACTGCCTTGCGGCGCGCAGGGCCAGCGCGACCATCAGGCCGCATACCAGAGCGCCAATACCAAAGAAGAACAGGCGCGGCCAGCGCGAAAGAAGCCAGAAAGCATCGAACCGCGCGGCGAGCGCCAGAAACACGAGCGCTCCGCACGGCAGGCCGATCAGGAAGTGATACGGCCAGGCGGGGAGGGGTACGCGCGGTGAACGAGAAGAAATGCCCATTATCCTTCTAAACTAATCGCAGGATGGAACCCACATGCATACCAGGCGGCAATGATGCAGATTTCACCTTGCGATTTGCTTCGAAATCTGCGTGCGGTAAGACGGTTAAAAATTACCATAGATGCTTTCCACGAATACATTCCCAGACAGCGCTGTGAACGAGCCAAGCAGCAAAACAAACAACAGCAAATCGATGCCCACCCGCAGGGGAACCGCCAGCCTGGGGAAGCGCGCGATGATCTGATCCCAACCACCGCGCAGCCAGGCGGATACCGGCAGGCACAGCAGCACCCCGACCACCAGGGCCGCCCAGACGCTGTTTTCAATGAATGGCAGCGGCAGCGTTTTGGCTACCTCAAGCGGTTCGACGCCCTGTGTGGAGCCAAACAGGCGCGCCAGGAGCTGCAGCGCAAAAGGCAGGGTTGGCGAGCGGAAGAACACCCACCCCAGCAGAATGACAGCGAGCGCGTAGATATGCTGAACAGGGGCCCACAGCTTCTTTAAGAAACGGCCCAGGCCAATCGTTTCCAGGGCAATCGCCGCGCCGTGAACCAGGCCCCATACCGCGAAGTTCAGCGTGAGGCCGTGCCACAGCCCGGTCAGTAAGAACACCACCAGGATGTTCAGCGGCGTTCGCCAGCGAGCACCCCGCCTGCCAGCGAACTCCAGCGGGTAAAAAACATAATCGCGAAACCAACTCGAGAGGGTGATGTGCCAGCGCCGCCAGAACTCACTGATGCTCTTGGAGAGATAGGGAAAGTTGAAATTTTCCGCAAAACGGAAGCCAAATGCCTGGCCCAGGCCGATGGCCATATCGGTATAGCCCGAGAAGTCCAGGTAAAGCTGCAGGGCATAACCCACCACCACCACCCAGGCAATGCCAGTCGAGAAAATGGGGGTATCCAACCCAAAAGCCGGGTTGACGATGCGGGCGATCTGGTCCGCGAGCAGCACTTTTTTCGCCAGGCCTTGAATAAACCGGCGCAGCCCGCTGGCGATTCCCTGGCTGGTGACCGCGCGGCTGCGCAGTTCGGCAGCTACATCGCGGTAGCGCACAATTGGGCCGGTGACGATTTTGGGAAAGAGCAGCACGTACAGCGCAAAGTCCAAGAAGCTGGCTTCGCTGTCGCACACCTCGTTATAAACGTCGAACAGATAAGAAATGACCTGGAAAGCGATATAGGACAGCCCCAGGGGAAGCGGGTGGTCAATCAACCAACCGGCCTGCCCGCCCGGCCAGGCCGTTGAGAGCCACGCAGCGCCGTAGCTGACCAGGAACTTAAAAAGCACCAGGATAGCAATATTAAAAGCCACACCCAAGGCCAGCAGGTTCCGCGCCCGGCCCGCATCTCCGCGGGCATTTTCTAGCTGCCGGGCCAGGAAAAAGTTGGCCAGGATGATCAGCAGCATCAACGGGATGTAAAATACCTGCCCCCAGGCGAAAAAAGCCAGGCTGGCGGCCAGCAGCACCAGGTTCTTATACCGCTGATCGGCAGCGGCATAGATCACCAGGCAGATGGGCAGGAAAATGAATAGGAAAACCGGGGCGCTGAAACCCATAACCCTCACTCGCGCGGATAACTGCCTGAATGGCCTACTTGTTCAGCTTGCTCTCCACGCACCTGGCTAAATCGCCAACATTTTTGAAGCCGATTACTTCCTTCATGTTAAAGCGCACGTTGAAGCGGTTTTCCACTGCCATGATCAGGTTCACGTGCGAAAGCGAATCCCAGCCTTCCACATCATCCGCGGTGGTTTCGGGCTTCAATGTGATTCCCGGATCATCGAATACCTGCCGGAATACCTCTTCCAATGTCTCCATCGTGTTCATGTGCTAATCCTCCAATGTTGAAAGGTCGCCGGCATCTTTGCCGGTATACCAGGCTTTCAAAACACGCCGCATAATCTTGCCGCTCTTGTTCTTGGGCACCATATCGGTCACACGGATTTCCTGCGGGGTGGCAATGGAAGATACGCGGTTGGAGATATACACCCGCAGCTTCACCTCCAACTCGCGATTCCATTCCACGCCAGGCTTCAGGCGCACGTAGGCCACCACTTTTTCCCACAGCAGATCATCCGGCGCGCCAATCACGCCAGCTTCGGCCACTTCTTCTAATTCCAGCAGCGCGCTCTCCACTTCAAAGGGGCTGATCAGGTGACCGGCGGTATTGATCACATCGTCGCCGCGGCCCACAAACCAGAAATAGCCATCCGTGTCGCGGTAAGCCATATCTCCCGAGTCGTAATAGCCGTTGACGAATTTCGCGGTATACTGCGCAGCGTGGTTCACGTAGGTCACAAACATCGAGGGCCAGCCGGCCTTCAGGCACAGGCGGCCCTGCTGCATGTCGGCAACCGGCAAGCCGTTTTCATCCAGCGCTGTCGCTTCCACCGGCGGGTAGGGCTTTCCCATCGACCCGGGGCGAATCTCCAACCCCGGGCGATTGGAGATCATGATCGCGCCGGTCTCAGTCTGGAACCATGTATCGTAGATATCGTGCTTCAGCACCCGCCTGCCCCACGCGATCACCGCCGGGTTGAGCGGCTCGCCCACGCTGAAGATGTGGCGCAGGTGGGTCAGGTCGGCGCGGCGGAACAGGGCTTCATCCTCCTGCATCAACATGCGCAGCGCGGTGGGGGCCGTATACCACACGTTCACCTGCTCGCGCTCCAGGATCTGAAACCAGGCTTCGGCGTTGTAGCTGCCGCCAAAATGCACCTGGGTGATGCCCTGGCTCCATGGGCCGATGACGCCGTAAGAGATGCCGGTTACCCAGCCAGGGTCGGCGGTGCACCAGTAGATATCATCATCCGCCACGCTGAGAATCCCGCGGAAGGTGCTGGCCTGGGTGATGATGCTGCGGTGGACGTGCTGCACGCCCTTCGGCTTGCCCGTTGACCCGGAGGTATAGTGCAGCACCGAGGGCGTTTCTGGGGAGGTCAGCGGCGTTTCGTAAACATCGCTGGCGCACTCCATGTGGCGAGGGAAACTCAGCACCTGCTCTGACTCATCTTCGGCAAGGTCCACCACCAGCACCTTCTGCAGGGCGGGCAGCCTGGGCCAGATGGCGCGGATTTTGCGCAGGAAGCTCTTTTTAGTGATCAGCACGCGGGCCGCGCTGTCGCCCAGCCGGTCAAGCAGGGCATCCTCGCCAAAGTTAGAGAACAGCACCCCCGCCACGGCCTGGATCTTTAAAATACCCAGGAAGGCAAAATAACCTTCGGGCATTTTGGGCAGAAAGATGAATACGCGATCGCCCGCCGCTACACCCATATTTTGCAGCAGGTTAGCAGCCCGGTTGCTGGCCCGTTCCAGATCGAGGTAGGTGGTATCCACGCGTTCGAGGTTTGGAGAGATCCAGCGCATGGCGACTTTGCCACCGAGCCCCGCGTCGCACTGCTGGCGGGTGCAGATGTGGCCGATGTTGTATTGGTTATCGATCACCGGGGGAAGAGCCATCGCTGCCATCTCCTGAAAAGTTATCTCGCCGCTGGTAACAACCTGGACAGGTAGCGGTCGGTCACTTCGAAAATTACGATGTCCGGCTGCTCGCCGTAAACGAAGGCTTCATCGACCTTCGTGGCCCACTGGAAAATCGCCCAGCGGAAATGATCCGATAGAAAGGGGATCATTTCATTGAAAAACGAATCGTGAAAAACCATCGCGCGCGGCAGGTCCGGGTTGGGGTTGTAGGTCGCCACCGTGCGGCCCGGCACCAGCGCTGTGCCCTGCGTGAGAGGAAACTGCTGCGTCTGACGCGGGAAACGCGGCTCCAGGCGGAACATCTCCTCCTGGGCGAGACCCTGCATCCATTCCTTGCTGATATCGCCGCCGCCCACCCCCCAGGAAACGATCTCAAAATCGGCGAGCGCGTGCGGCTGAAGGCTGGGAAAATCCTCTTGCAGTACTTGAAGAATCACATTATACCCGGCCAGGATGCCAAATGGGTTCCAATGGGTATCGGTGGCGTAATACACGGTGCGTTCGGCGCGTGCTTCACGCAGGGCCGGGCGCAGGTCCAGGATTTGGGCCTGGCCGTGCGCTTTCTGATAATCCAGCACCTGGTCCGTGCGCGTTTCGCCGCCTAATACCGGGATCGAAGGCGGCATGTGTTCGGGATAGATGGTATTTTTCCCCGGCACAATGACCACCAGGAAGCGGATGCCTTTTTCACTCAGGCGGGCGTCCAGACCATCCAGATGCTGCTGGATTCGGGCGAGCTCTTCTTCCGTAAACGGCTGCGCGTTCTGATAATCATCCATGCTCGCCTCGCCGGTGTACACCAGCCAGGGCCCTGGGCGAGCAAGCACATCGCCAAAGATGATGTCCTTGAACAGATTCAGGCGCGCGCTGGTGTAACCACGGAGCAGGGCATCGTAGCCCCAGAAAGCTTTCGGGAAATCGGCCAGGCTGCCCGAAAAGCCCCACAGGGGGACGAGCAGCAGCCCGATAAATACGGCGACGAAGATCGCCGGATAGTGCTTGCGGCAGGCGGCAGCCGCCCAGGAAATTGCCCGCTGGAAGCGGTTGTGAGGCAAAGCCGAAGAAGAGGGCGCTGATTGTTGGGGCAACTGATCAGCCATACGCTAGAATCCCCCGTAGATACTGGCGACATAGCTGGACCCAACCAAAACCGCCACCAAACCGACCAGCAGGAAAAGCAGCAGCACATCGCCGCCCACCACTACCGCGCCGCGCAAGATGGCAGATCGCTCGCCCGCTTTCTCCCACCATTGTTTCAGCGCAGGCAGCACAGGCAGCGAAAAGACCAGCGCCAGGGCCAGCGCCAGCCACACCGAGTTTTCGACAATCGGCAGCGGGCGGGTGACCGAGTAAGGCAGCGGCGTAACCTGCCCTCCAAGCCCGACCAGGCGGGCCAGGAGCTGCCCGGCATAAGCAGGCGTGGGCGAGCGGAAGAAGGCCCAGCCAATCAGAATCACCAGCAGGGCGTACGCGTGCTGCAGCGGCGCCCAGGCTTTTTTCAACCAGCGACCAAGGCCAGTCATTTCCAGGGCAATTGCCAGGCCGTGCACCAGGCCCCAGATGGCAAAATTGACCGTTACGCCATGCCACAAACCGGTGAGAAGGAACACCAGCAGGATATTGGCCTGCTGGCGAAAGCCCCCTCTCCTGCGGCGGGCGAATTCCAAAGGGTAAAAGACGTAGTCGCGGAACCATGTGGACAGCGAGATATGCCAGCGCCGCCAGAAGTCGCTGATACTGCGTGAGATGTACGGGTAATTAAAGTTCTCGACAAAGCTGAAGCCCAGCATCTTGCCTAAACCAATGGCCATGTCAGTATAACCGGAGAAATCAAAATACAACTGCAGCGCGAACCCAACCAGCACCAACCAGGCCATCCCGGTGGAGAAGTTGGGCGAATCCAGGCCAAAGGCCGGGTTGACCACCCGCGCTAACTGATCGGCGATGAGCACTTTCTTAGCCAGCCCGAAGATGAAGCGGCGCGCCCCATCCGCTGCGGCGGCAGCGGCGACCGGGCGATCCACAAGCTGCTCCGCCACGTCGCGGTAGCGGGTAATGGGGCCAACAATCAGCTTGGGAAAGAGCAGGATATACAGCGAGAAGTTCAGCAGGTTTTTCTCGCTGTCGTGCATTTCATTATAGATATCCAGCAGGTAGGCAATGACCTGGAAGGTGATGTACGAAAGGCCCAGGGGCAGCGGGTTCTGGGTGATACCACGCAGCAGCCCTTCCGGCAGGAAGCCCAACCAGACGGTCCCATAGCTCAGCGCCGTTTTGAAAAACAGCAGCAGGCCCAGGTTCAGCACAATGCCCAGACCCAGCACCCACCGCGCGCGCCCGGTCTCCCACGCCCGCTCGGTTCCCCGCGCCCGCTCGGTCTCTCGCGCGCGCTCCAGCGCCTGCCCGAGGGAGAAGTTCAAGGCGATGATGAAAGCCATCAACGGCAGGTAAAAAGCCTGGCCCCAGGCAAAAAATATCAGGCTGGCGACCAGGGCAACCAGGTTGCGGTAGCGCGGGTCGGCTGCGTAATAGATCAGCAGGCAAACGGGTAAGAAGAGAAATAAGAAATACGGGGAATTAAACTGCATAATGGCAAATACTTCTTGCTCGATCTGCGCCTGGCAGGCTGACCCATTATAGCAGAAACATCCCCAACCATTTTGATTTCATATGATATTTTCCTATTGACAAATCAGAACATATTTTCTACAATGGGTTCCCAGCACCTTACCAACCGCATAACCAATCCCCCTTTCCTCACCCAACCAATTCGTTTCGTATTCGTTTCACAAAAACGAATATCCTGCTCCTCCCCCGGCACGGGATCGGTTCGAAAATATTCGTTCCGAATCGTTTTTGAGAAACGAATGCTTTCCACAAAAAACGCGGCTCTCCAGCATTTGCTGCGGGCTTATAATCAACCTGTTCACCATGTGTACCACTATTACCGGCCCACTTCTTAACCAGGGCTCCACCTGCGAAGCGATCCTGCGCGCGCTGCCTGACTGGTTCGGCGTTGAATCAGCCATCCGCGATTATGTGCAGGCAGTCGACACGCTGCCTACGTTTCTCGCGTGCCAGGGCGAGCGCGCGCAGGGGTTCCTGACGGTAAAGGTACACAACGTGTATTCCGCCGAGTTATACGTGATGGGCATTCTACCAGAGGCGCACCGCCAGGGATTGGGCCGCCGCCTGGTAACTGCCGCGGAAGCATTCCTCCAGGCGCAAAACATCGAATACTTCCAGGTAAAAACCCTCGGGCCTTCTAACCCTGACCCTGGATACGCGAACACGCGCGCATTCTACATGGCAGCAGGGTTTCGCCCGATGGAAGAATTTCACCAGATTTGGGATCAAAACAACCCCTGCCTGATCATGGTCAAGAAGATTAGCCGGTGAAGCACGGATGGCGTGAGGGTAATCGCGATATAATCAGAGCATATAGACTGTCTCGTTCTACCCCCTTCATGATGACCATCAGGAGAAATCCATGACTGCACCCCAAAAACAGGTTACCGCCATCGTCGCTGGTGCGGGCGGGCGTGGGATGACCTATTCGCGCTTTTCCGAGGCACACCCCGACCGGCTGCGCATTGTTGGCGTCGCCGAGCCGAAGGTGTGGAACCGCGAGAGCATGAAACAGATGTACAACCTGCCCTCAGAGAATGTAACCAGCGACTGGCGCGACCTGGCCAGCCGCCCGCGCATGGCAGACATGGTGATCATCGCCACCCAGGATGCCATGCACGCCGACCCGGCGGTGGCCTTTGCCGAAAAGGGCTACACCATCCTGCTCGAAAAGCCCATGGCCCCCACCGAAGCGGAATGCCAGCGCATTATCCGGGCGGTTAAAGAGAACAACGTCATGTTCGGCGTGTGCCACGTGCTGCGCTACACGCGCTATACCCAGGTGTTGAAACAGGTGATCGACTCCGGCGCTATCGGTGAAGTGGTGAGCGCGCAGCACCTGGAGCCGGTGGGCTACTGGCACCAGGCGCACTCCTTTGTGCGCGGCAACTGGCGCAACGAGAAGGAATCGTCTTTCATGCTGCTGGCCAAATCCTGCCACGACCTGGATTGGCTGAGGTACATCATCGGGACGCGCTGCAAGTCGGTATCCTCCTTTGGCGCGCTGAAGCATTTCACCCACGCTGAAAAACCCGCCGAGGCAGGCGCGGCGACCCGCTGCCTGCACTGCGACCACGAGCCACGCTGCCCGTACAGCGCGAAGAAAATCTACATCACCGACCGGCTGGCAAAAGGCGACACCGGCTGGCCGGTGAACGTGCTCACGCCCCAGCCGAACATGGATACCATAACCGAAGCGCTCGAGACCGGCCCGTACGGGCGCTGCGTATACGAATGCGACAACGATGTGGTGGATCACCAGGTGGTCAATATGCTCTTTGAGGGCGGCAAGACCGCCGTATTCACTATGACCGCATTCAACCGTGCCGCGCACCGCAAGACGCGCATTTTCGGCACCCGCGGTGAAATCAACGGCGACGGCCAGAACATTGAGATCTTTGACTTCCTCACTGATCAAACCAGTGTCATCGACACCGCGGCTTCAGCCACGGCTTCTGCCGCGGCTTCTGCCGCGGCAACCTCTCCCACTGCCAACGGCGCCGCCAGCGCGCTGGGAGGGCACGGCGGCGGCGATTACGGCTTAATGGATCACTTTATCGCCGCCGTGAGCGATAATGACCCCTCTCGAATCCTTTCCGGTCCAGACGAATCGCTCGAGACACACCGCATGGTGTTTGCCGCCGAGCAGGCCCGCCTGGAAAATCGTGTCGTTAACCTCTAAGGAGGCAGTATGAGCCAGCAGCCAGCCCTGATTATCCTGGCCGCCGGGATCGGCAGCCGCTATGGCGGCCTGAAGCAGGTCGATCCGCTTGGCCCGAACGGCGAGATCGTCATCGATTACTCCATTTATGACGCAATTCGCGCCGGTTTCGGCAAGATTATTTTCTTGATCCGCGAAGAGATCGAGGAAATCTTTCGCGACAAGATTGGCCGGAAGGTCGAACAGATCATCGATACGCAGTACGTCCGACAGGAACTGGGTAATCTGCCACCCGGCTTTAGCGTGCCAGAGGGACGAGTAAAACCATGGGGCACGGGGCACGCTTTATTATGCTGTAAAAACGCGGTCGACCGGCCTTTTGCGGTGATCAACGCCGATGATTTCTACGGGCTGGGCGCATTCCAGGCCCTATCGGGGCACCTGCTGCGCGCCTGTGACGCGCCCGGGATGCCGTACACCTACAGCATGGTCGGTTATGTACTGCGAAACGCGCTTTCCGAAAACGGCAGCGTAGCCCGCGGCGTTTGCAGTGTTACGCCAGATGGTCATCTCGCCAGCGTCCACGAGCGCACGCGCATTGAGAAATTCGGCGATGCCGTCCGCTACACCGAAAACGGAGTCGACTGGGTGGACCTCCCCGCGGACAGCATCGTCTCGATGAACACCTGGGGCTTCACGCCCAGCATCTTTGGAGAGCTGCAAAAACGCTTCCCCACCTTCCTGGAACGGAACGCTGCCAACCTGCTCAAAGCCGAATTCTTCCTGCCGGATGTGGTCAACGAGTTGATCGTTGAAGGGCGCGCGCAGGTAAAGGTGTTGCGCACGGATGAAAAGTGGTTCGGCGTTACCTATCCCCAGGACCGCCCGGTCGTTCAGGACGCTATCCGCGAGCGAATCCGGCGGGGGATCTACCCTGAAAAACTGTGGGGATGACCGCCGACCCCACCGGTCCATCTGAAACCGCGCACCAGCTGCGGGGGATATCCTTACAGTTTGATATTCCCGGAACCTTCCTCAGCGCCGCCCCGCATGGGGGCGGTTATATCAATGATACGTTCCTGGCGTGCTACGAAACCGCATCCGGCGTGCGGCGGTACATTCACCAGCGCATCAACGATCACGTCTTCAAAGAACCGGCCAAAGTGATGGAGAATATCCAGCGGGTGACTGGTTTTGCCCGCCAGCGGATTACTGCCGCCGGAGGCGACCCTGAGCGCGAGACGCTCAACCTGGTGCATGCCCGCGATGGGCGGTCGTATTACTACCAGCCCGAAAGCGCGCCCTGGGGCGGAACCTGGCGCACGTACCTGTTTATCGAAGGCACGCATACCATCGAAATCGCCGAGAGCCTGGAACAGGTCTACCAGGCCGCGCGCGCATTTGGCAATTTTCAAAAACTGCTCAACGATCTACCCGGCCCGCGCCTGCACGAAACCATTCGCGATTTTCACCATACCGGCAGGCGGCTGGAATCTTTTCAGGCGATCTTGAAGGCCAATCCGGTTGGGCGGGCACGCGCGGCGCAGCCGGAAATTGATTTTATCCTGCAGCGCCAGGAAGATGCTTCCATCGTTGTTAACCTGCTGGCAAACGGCGAACTTCCTGAACGGGTCACCCACAATGACACCAAGCTCAATAACGTGTTGATCGATAACGCCACCGGGCAGGGCATTTGCGTCATCGACCTGGATACAGTGATGCCCGGCGCGGTGCTGTACGATTTTGGCGACCTGGTGCGTATGGGCGCCGCCACCGCCGCCGAAGACGAGCAAGATTTATCCAGGGCCAGCCTGGACCTGCGCCTTTTCAACGCGCTGGCGCAAGGCTATCTCTCCGCTGCCCGCGACTTCCTTACCCCGCTCGAATGGGATCTGCTGGTTTTCAGCGGGCGGCTGATCACCTATGAGCAGGCGATGCGCTTCCTCGGCGATTATCTCAATGGCGATACGTATTACAAAACCCATTTCTCGGAGCACAACCTGATCCGCGCCCGCACCCAGATGAGGATGGTGGAGGCGATGGAACGCAAGCAGTCGGAAATGGAGGCGGTTATCCAGGAACAAAGGTCAGCACGGTAATCTCCGGCGCGGCGTTCAGCCGTACAGGCAGCGCCGTCATGCCGATGCCCCGATTAACGTACAATGCCATTCCACCTACCTGGTACAGGCCTGCCAGGTACAATCTTCCCAGCACGGGCAGGATAAGCGGGCCGATCAGCGGAAAGTTAACCTGCCCACCATGCGTATGCCCTGATAACTGCAGCGCGAACTTTCCGGTAGCCGCTGCCTGCGCGGCGAGGTCCGGTTCGTGGGCCAGCAGCAGAGTTGGCCCATCCGCAGGGGTGGCATATGCCACGCCGGGGAGGTCTGGCTCGCCAGAAGCGGCACTGTCCAGCCCGGCGATATACAGCACGCCTCCACTTCTGCTGAACGGTAGGATTTCGTTGACCAGCAGTTGAATGCCCAGCCGGGCATACAGCGCGCGCAGCAGCAGCGGCTGGTCGCGCACATCGTGATTGCCCATCACGGCGAACACCGGAACTTTTTCCGCTACTCCGCTAAAAGCCGCTTCCAGGTCGGCCAGGGCGCGTTTTGTATCCGCTTTGGCGGTTATGGAATCGCCAGTGATCAGCAGCATGTCGGGGTTTTGCGCCATCGCCAGGGAAATCACATACTCTAGCTGCTCCCGGCTGAAATAGCGGCCCATATGCAAATCGCTAATCTGCACCGCGCGCAGCCCCCGCAAGCTATCTTTCAGCCCGGGCAGTGCGAAGCGGATTTGAACTATTTCTACCTGGTATGGCTCGATAGCCGCGGCATAAAATAACCCGGCTCCGCCGCTGGCTGCCACACCAGTAAATGCCAGGTACTGCAAGAACTTCCGCCGGCTGATCCGGCTGGATAGATCCCAAGGATTCATTAAGGCAGCTTTTCCACCATGGCCTGTTTCTGCGCCAGGCGTTCGCTAAAGCGATCTTTATCGATAATGAAACGCTCATGCTGCCCCTCGCCCACTTTCTCAACCGCATCCCAGGCCTCTACCTTAAAAAGCGCCCTCCGGCGGTCCAATTCCACCAGTTCAGCGCGAAAACGAACGCGCATCCCCACCGGCGTGGCACCCAGGTGGCGGATATTCACCAGCGTGCCTACACTGGTCTGCCCTTCGGCCAGGTACGGCAGCAGGGCCTGATGGGCCGTTCGCTCCATGTACGAAATCATGCGAGGCGTGCTCAACACACGCGGCAGCGTATCTCCGCCAGACGCCCGCGCGGTATCACTTTCTTCGACCGTCATGTTCACTTCGTTGACTAAACCTACTTCCAGCGCCATATTAACCACCCTCCGTATGGCCCAATTGTACCCACAAAATAGTTGTAGGGTCTTCCGAGGTCAGTAATCCAGCTCCTCTTTCACGAACTCCGGTAGTTCGGCCTCAGTGGCAACGGAAACTGGCTGCCCGCCCGAACGCACATACGTCACCGGCTTTCCGCCATAGAAAAGCACGCGAACAAACGTCCCACCGTAGCGCACAATCGTCACCGGTATGCCACCCTGCGGGACAAAGGTCACATATTCACCAGAAGAAACCTGCTCGGCCATCACTCCCTCACCGAAAGGTATAGTATTATTATCATGGTTGTATCATAGCATATTCTGCAAGAGGATCAAAAGGATATTTTTGCTGCGCGGACGGCGCCGCCATTCCACTTGCATGGAATCAAAAAAAGGCGGTGGGTCTTTTCCACCGTCTTTTTCCTGGCGCCCCCGAGGCGACTCGAACGCCTAACCTTTTGCTCCGCAAGCAGACGCTCTATCCATTGAGCTACGAGGGCCTGTGAGGCTCATAATATACCCCTTACCGGGTGAAACGTCAAGGGGCGAAATTTTCTCTCATTAAGGCGCTATCGTCACCATACCCGGCTGGCCCTCTGAGCCATCTACCTGGATGCGTACCGGTAGAAAAGCCTGCACGATCTGCGCATTGGTAAGGAGATGCAGGGTTACCCGGGCAGTACGGAACCGCGAAGGACCGCTCGCAAAAGCCAGCGGCAGTAAAAGCTGGTCGGCCAGGTACTCATCCACGGCCCCATTGCTGGATAGAAAGGCCTCCAGGGCATCTACGGCTTCATCGGCCACCTGCTCGGCGCGCTTGCCGATTGCCCCCAGGCTAAAGTAACAGCAGGTAGTGTGCTCGAACTCCGCCTGAACCAGGAGCAGGGTGCCTTTTCCCGGCGAGGGCATCTGCACCGTCTCGATTTTGCTGTCGGCGCAAATCGGTTCCAGCCGGCGCAGCGCCTGGAGTTTCTGCCGGCGGGCGATACCTTCTTCCAGGTTGGCAATGGCCGACACTCCGCGGATGCGCAGCAGCCTGCCGCGTTCTATCCGCTGCAGGGGCTGGATGGCATCCACCGGGCGGATCAACGCCTGAATTTCTCCACCGCCCTGCGGGTAGAAACCAGCTCGCTCAAGAGACAGCTTGCTCCAAAAGCCGCAGGACTGCATAACGGGCAGCCACTGGCGTTCCAGGTAGTGGTAGCACGGGCTGTGCGGTACATGCGTCCCGCCAGTAATGGTGATACTGGAGCTGTCGCGAGCCCTGGCCAGCGGCAAGAAAATGGTCTGCAACACCAGCGCGCTGGCCCCAGCCGTCTTAATGTCGAAACGGTAGCGCCCGGGGTGCACCTCGCCTGGCTCGAAAAACAACTGCTGGCTGTTGAGCGCCGCCCCGCGCGCCTGCCCGCCGCAGATCTGCACAGCTGCCCGCACTGACTCAAGATGCTGAGGCTGCAGGCCTGGTTTTGGACGCCGCGCGCGGATATTGATCAGGTGGATGGCCTGCCCGGTGAGGATTGAAAGCGCCAGCGCACTGCGGAGCACCTGACCGCCGCCCTCTCCGGTAGAACCATCGATCTCCAGCATGGATCCCCTTCCCTTACCGCTTCCAGACCTGGACCTGGTTCCGGCCAAATCCCTTGGCAAGGTATAGGGCCTGGTCAGCGCGTTTAATCAGCAGGTCCAGCGTGTCGCAGTCCTCGCCAACCGTAGCCACGCCTACGCTGATGGTCACCCAGATTGCCCCAGCTGCCGTCTCCATTGTAGTTTCAGTGATATTCTTGAAGAGGCGGTTGGCAGCCGCCTGCGCACCTGCCAGATCGCTTTCCGGCAGGAGAATGGCAAACTCTTCGCCACCGTACCGGCAGACCAGATCCATTTCGCGCAGCGCCTGGCGGCAGCGCCGGCTGAGCACCTGCAGAACCACATCGCCAGCATCGTGACCGTAACGATCATTGATGTTTTTAAAATAATCGATATCGATCATAATGAACGACAGCGGACGATCGAGCAGCGTGGCTTTTTCCATTGCCAGCCTGGCCAAATTGAAAAAGCCGCGCCGGTTCAGCAGCCCGGTCAACGGATCGGTGATTGCCAGGTTCTGCACAACGCTGTGCAACTGCGCATTTTGAATGGCAGCCGTGGCTGTACTGGCAAAGCTAATCAGCAGGTGCAAATCCCGGTCAAAAAACGCACCCGTCTCCGGGGCAAACAAAGTGATCAGTCCCAATGGGCGATCTTCTTGCAGCAGTGGCGTCATTAACAACGCGCCCTCTTTCCACGTGCCGGGAAGCCCGTTTCCCATGATTTCTTTGGCGATCTCACGCGTATCGCTCACTAATGTTGGATGCTGCTCTTTCAGCACCCAGTTCCACAGGCTGTTGTTGGCATTCCATTCTGGGCTCTGCGCTTCGCTTTCACTTAAGCCATGCTGCACGCGCAGGCGCAACTGATCGTTCTCATCCAGAAGATGCAGTGTGGCAGCCCGGGCCGCCGGGATCGCACTGATGGATGATTCCAAAATCCGCTCCAGCAGTTTTTGCAAATCCAGTGTCGATACCAGCGATGTTGTCGCCGTGTGCAGCGCTTCCAGTTCACGGGCTCTCTGCTGAGTCGATTCATACAACTGTGCATTTTGTACAGCGATGGCGGCCTGGTTAGCAAAAGCTTTTGCCAACTCAACATCCTCGGGCCGGAACACCCGCAGTTCATAGCGGTTCAGCGCCAGAATGCCCATCAGTTCACTCCCACGAATGAGCGGCACGCCCATCCAACTGCGCGTCTTTTGCACCTCACCCCAGGCGTGGTAGCGCTCGTCTTCTTGAGCGTCATCTAGCGTTACCGGCTGCATGGTGCCCTCGATCTCTTTCACCAGTAGATTTTCTCGCGAGAAATAAACATTCTCGTCAACGCTTAAGTTCCTACCTGCCCATACACGCAGCCGCTGATCGTCTTCGACGAGGAACATGATCGCGCTGTCGTGCGGGACCACCTGCTCCAACTGATCCAGGATGCGTTCCAGCACCGTTTCCAGATCCAGCGTGGCGCTCAAAGCGGTGGTTGCCTTGCGAATGGTCTCTGCTTCCTGGGCCCTGCGCTGCGCAATTTCGTTCAGCAGTTCCATCTGGCGGGCGTTCTGACGGATGGTAGCAAAAAGGCGGGCGTTTTCCAGCCCTAATGCAGCTTGTTCGGCAAATGACGCCAGCAGGCGCTGGCCGCGCTCATCGAAAGCGTCTACTTCCTGGCTCTCCAGGTTCAACGCCCCAATCACCTGGCCCCCGGCATAAAGAGGGATCACCAGCTCAGAGCGGGTGACGGCTGCCCCATAAACGTAGGTGGGGTCCTTCGTCACATCTGGAGAGTAAATGGCTTTGCCGGTTTTTACAGCTTTTACCGTCAGCCCGGGACCTTCCAGCGGCAGGTTCGGATCATTCAGCCGTAGGGCGCCAGATTGAGCCACCAGGCGCAGTTCCTTCTGATTTTCGTCCAGCAGCAGAATACTGCAGTGGGCTGATGAGAACTCCGTAATTACCGCTTCCGTGATCTGCCTGGCCAATTCCCCAATATCCTCCGGGGGATTGAACAGCGGCTGCACCGCCCGGTACAGCGTACTCGCCTCTACCATGCGCTGCTGCGTATTGTAGTAAAGCCGCGCATTCTCGAGCGCTATGGCGGCCTGATTGGCAAAGGCCTGCAGGATGGGCCCCGTTTTTGCATCAAAAAACCCGGGTTGGGTGCTCATCACATCAATAAAACCGGTCACTTCACCCCGCTGGCAAATGGGCGCTCCAGCATACGAACGGACCCATTCCAATCCCCTCGTCCACATCCAGTTCGCATTTTCCAATGTATTGGGGATTACAATCGCCTGTACCGTTTCAACCATGATCTGACGATTGCGTAGTCCAGAAAGAGCGTATTTCCAGGTTTTAAATTTTTCACTGTAGGCTTCAGGCACTCCTCGCCAGCGTGCGGGACGGATGACATCATTCTCCAGCACCATGACGATAGCAGAGCTGTGCGGCACCACGCGCCCCAGGTTGCTGAGAATGCCGTCCAACACCTCCTCCAACTCCAGCGTGCTATTGAGGGTTGCGGCTACATCACGCAGAGCCTCCGTTAGGATGCGCTGATCTCTTTCTGCTTCAAACAGGCGGGTATTCACCAGTACGGCTGCTGCCTGCCGAAAGAACATCACCAGGGTTTCCTGCTCACTTTGCTTCCACTGCTTTGGCTCGTTGTAATAGCAGCACACCAGGGCATTGGATTGTTGTTCGTACACCAACGGCCATACGCTGACCGCCCGGAAAGTCTCCGCCGGATCGACTTCCCAGGGGGGGAAGTTGCCCACCTGGTTTCCATCCACCGTGTACAAAAAAGGCTGCAGTTCGTTGTGTGACTCGGACCTGTTCATTTTCTCCATCCATTCCCTGGCATATGCCAGCGCCCCGTGAATGAACTTTTCCGAAATCCCCGATGCCCAGGCGCACACAGCCTCTCCGCCAGCATCCGTCGTAAAGATAGCCAGGCGGTCCGCCTGGCTGAGGCGAAGCGCCCCTTCACCAACCGCGGCGATCACTTGATCTAAGGACTGCATCCGGTTAAGCCGCGCACCGGTCTCCATAGCTTTGCGCATGAAATCGTTGTGCGATTGCAGGTATTCTACTGAACGGATCCGCTCCGTTGCCGTCCCCAAATGGTTCGCGATAATCTCCACCAATGCTACCTCATCCGCCGTCCACTGGCGTGGCAGCCTGGTCGCCAGACTCATCTCTCCGCTTCGTTCTCCACTGACGAAAACCGGCACGGATACTGTGGATCGCAGCCCGTTCTGCATCATCACGTGCGCCAGAGGTGAAAGCGCATCCTCGTCCCCTGTTTCTTCCCAATTATATATAACGAGCGTGCCCGATCCACGCAGATGGCGCCCGGGGCCGGTTTCCAGGGAACGGGAAAGCGCTTCTGCTCCATCCCCTACCCGCATTTCGGTTTCTTCGATTTTCAGCAATCCAACATCGGGGTGAAAGATCCGCAGCATCTGTTCAAGGGCAGTTTCGATCAGCGCCTGCATATCCATTACACCAGCCGTTGAGGCGACCAGTCCATTGAGCGTCTCCAGCCGGTTAGCGCGGGTACGGATTTCAATATTACTTGCCTCAAGCGCCGCTGTCCGTTCTGCCACTGTTGCTTCCAGGTTGCGGTTCATTTCCTGCAGCGCATCCTGCTGCCCCGCAAGGTGATCGATCATTTCATTAAAGGCAGTGCCAACCTGCTTTAACTCCAGCACATTCGATTCTGGCATGTGCTGCTTGACGCCGCTGCCCTGCTTAATGGCGTTAGCAATCCGGTAGATTTGATTTAACGGTTCAAGGAACAGCTTCCAATTGACCAGGAGAATTGCAGCCAGAATTAAGAACAACCCAACCAAAAACCAGATCGTCCGGGCCAGATCGCTTGCATATAACTGGGTGAACTTCACCGTATAATCCGTCTCAATGATGAGCACGGCAGCCACCCGTCCGCCTGGGCTGGGGACCTGTGCCTGCGCCCGCAGCAGACCATGGCGGCTCACCCATACCTTTTTCACATCGGTAGTGGTGGAGGGGCCAAAATCTTCAGGGCCAAGGACATCGTCGCGGTAGGCCTGCTGGCTGTCCACCAGCATCGCCCCGGTGGAGTCTGTTATCCACAATCGGGTCCCCGGCAGCGTTTGTTCAATGCGATTCAGCAGATCGCGCACAGCCACCCAGCTTCCGTCCATAACCGGTTCGCGGACTGCGCCCGCAATCGCTAGAGCCTGGGCTGACTGGGCCAGTTCCAAATCCTGCCTAAGTAAATCTGCATCCTGAGAGATAGCCAGCAGTGCGTTCCCGCCCGCCAGCAATATCATAACCATGCCTCCCCACAGGAGAATCCACAGCAATCGAATATTCCAGCCGCTAGAAGGTTTTGAACCAGCGGGGAGTAGTGGGCCGCCATCACCTGGGGAGACAACCTCGTCAGTGTTCAACGAAAAAATCCCGATCTGATACTGGGTAAATTCCTTTTAGAGTATATCATGCCAGCGTTCCATAAAATTGGTACACACGTTACAAAGTTGATAAGCTACCCCTTGACATTGATAACGCAACGCGTTATGATATTTGTAACGCAGTGCGTTATAATCTCTTAGGAGGAATTTCCATGACGATCCCTGAAACACCTACCGAAAAAGCTGAATCGGAGCATTCCCACGGCCCGCTCTATGAAACCACCCGTATGGTCCTGCTGGCTGGCATTGGCGCGATCTCACTCGCCCAAGATGAAATCAACAACTTCCTCGACCGGTTGGTGGAACGCGGTGAAATGGCCGAAGCAGACGCCCGCAAATTGGTCCGTGAGGTTGCCGAACGCCGAGAAAAATTAGAACGCGAACGCCGGCAGGCAACCCGCAGCGCCGCCCCGGCTGCCCCCGCAGCTACCCGCGCAGACATTGAAGCCCTTAACGCCCGGGTGGCTGAACTTACGCGCCAGATCGAAGAGCTTCGGCGCGCTAAATCGTAATCGATATGCCTACCATAAAACGCTACGCCAACCGAAAACTGTACGATACGGAAACCAAGCGCTACGTCACCCTGGATGATCTGGCTGCTTTTGTCAGGCAGGGTGAAGACGTGCGCGTGGTCGATCATGCTACCGGGGAAGACCTGACTTCCCAGACTCTTTTCCAGATTATCTTTGAAGAAGAAAAACGCATTGGCGGCCTGCTTCCCCAGGTCTTTCTCACTCGCCTGATCCGCGCCGGTGGCTCAACACTTGGAGCAATCCGCTCGCGCCTGGCTGCCATCGATCCCTTCCAGACCGTGGACGAAGAAATTCAGCGCCGTATCCAATCGCTGCTTGACCAGTCCGTTATAACAATAGAGGAAGCAGATCGAATCCGAAACCTGCTGATGCGCCGCACCGCGCCGCCCGCAGCCGTTACCATCCCGATCACGCCCGAGGGCGAGGATGCGGCTGGCCCTGCCGAGCTCGACGCCCTGCTCAAGCAGATCGACGCGCTCGAACAAGAGCTAAAGCAGCTCAAAAGTACCCCCTAATCACCCCCGAATTTCGCTTTTCCATAAGCGTAACAGCTTCCATTTGCTGGAAGCTGTTACGCTTATGGTCGTATTCCTGTATTTCAGGCAAAATCTTAAACTCCATGCGTCACGTTATTTTTATACCCTTTTTACCCCTTCATAATTCTTTTTTCACGATAAAGACCCTACAATAAGACCAACAAAAGATGGTCAAGACGTAGAAGCCTGCGCCGATCCATTGAGCCGGCCTCATGGATCGACTTTGTTTATTCTTTGATTCAAAAAATCGATGACGCGCGCGACAGAGATCGCGAAGCGCAGTAAAGGCCGAAATCTGGATTATGCCATTATGATCATCCCAACTGAAACAACCCCTATGCCCATCAGAGAAGAAGAGAAATCCATCGACCTGCGAAGGTACCTGGCCCTCTTCCTCCAGTGGTGGTGGATCATACTGCTTGCCACCCTCCTGATGGCTGCCGTAGGATTTGTGATTTCCAGCCAGATGACCCCGGTTTATGAAGCTTCTACGACGATCTTTATCCGCGAGGGCGGCGCTGATACCAGTAATGAACTGACTAATATCACAATTTCTGAGCGCCTGGCTCGCAGCTACGCACAGATGCTAACCAAGCGTCCGGTTTTTGAAAAGGTGATTGCCCGCCTTGGCATCGCCCTTACTGCGGATGAACTATCCGAAATGGTCACCGCTTCCACGGTGCGCGATACGCAGCTTATTATCATCACCGTTGAGGCCTCTGACCCGAACCTGGCAGCCACAATT
Source organism: uncultured Anaerolineaceae bacterium (assembly GCA_964437595.1). Classification (GTDB taxonomy): domain Bacteria; phylum Chloroflexota; class Anaerolineae; order Anaerolineales; family Anaerolineaceae; genus DSYU01. Next base: position 18,415 of record CAYTHO010000026.1, on the reverse strand, counting down.
GCCAACGCCTTTGTACTGGTTTTCTCTGAACAGATTCAGGACACGCAATCCCTCCGCTATGGTTCTTCCCTGGATGGCCTGAAAACGCAGATCACGGAGACGGAAAACCAGATTGCCACGCTGAAGCAATCGCTGACCGTTGCCACGGAAACCGCAGACATTGCCCGCCTGGAAACCCGGCTCAACCAATACCACGAGATCTATACCGACCTGGTTCTGAGCTATGAGAATGTTCGCGCCGCAGATGCCCATTCTGTTTCCAGCGTTGTGCAAGTAGAACAGGCCATCCCTCCCAGTACCCCCATCCGGCCAAACACAGCACAGAATATTCTGCTTGCTGCCGTTGTTGGGTTGATGCTGTCAATGGGAACGATTTTTGCCGCGGACTTTTTTGACGATACGGTGAAATCTCCCGATGAGATCACACGCCGCCTGCGTCTCCCCATTATGGGCACCATTTCACGGCACGTAGTATCTAAAGAGAACCCGCTGATCACGCGCACGCAGCCCCGTTCTCCGGCGGCTGAATCCTTCCGCGCCCTGCGCACGAACGTTCAGTATGCGTCCGTTGACCGCCCACTGCGCACGCTGATGATTACTTCCCCGGCGCCTTCGGATGGCAAAACCACCGTAACTGCCAACCTTGCAACCGTTCTTGCCCAGGGCGGGCTGCGCGTGACCGTTGTGGATGCGGACCTCCACCGCCCTCGTGTACATCGCGTCTTCAAAGTCGACCCGCGTCCAGGTTTTTCCTCCCTTTTTATCAAACCTACTATCCGGCTCAACGGCTCCTTCCAGCCTACCGGCACCGACCGCCTGCATGTTATTGCTTCTGGCGACCTGCCCCCCAACCCATCTGAACTGCTAGGCTCGAAAAAAATGCGCGACATCCTTGCCACCGTTCTTGACCAATCGGACATGGTTTTCTTTGACTCGCCTCCCGTGCTCTCGGTAAGCGATGCCGTTGTGCTGGCCCCCATCGTCGATGGTGTGCTGGTGGTTGTTCGCCCGGGGGTTACGAAGATGAGTGCGCTTAAAGCAGCTGTCGATCAACTGCGTTACGTTGGCGCCAACGTGATTGGAATCGTGCTCAACGGAGTTGATGAAAAATCTTCCCGCTACGGCTATTACTACAAGCCTTACACGTACAAGCCTTATAAATACCGCACCAGCAGCAAAGCCCCTCAGCCGCCTACCAGACCTCCCCAATCTTTTACACAACCCACTCCCGAGCCGGAGCTAAACCTGCACTAATGAAAAACGTCCTTCTTACCGGCGCTGCCGGCTTTATCGGTTCGCACCTGGCGGAAGCCCTGATTCATCAGGGTGTTCACCTGCGTGCCTTTCTCCACTATAATTCTCGCGGCGACCCCGGTTTACTGCGCTACCTGGACCCTGCCCTTTACAAAGAAATGGAAATACTATCCGGCGACCTGGCCGATACAGATACCGTCCATAAAGCCGTTCGCGGCTGCGATACGGTGTTCCACCTGGGCGCGCTCACTTCGATTCCCTATGCCTATCACCACCCACAGCAGGTTATCGCTGCCAACGTCAACGGCACGCTCAACGTTCTCCTGGCCTGCCGCGATGCGGAAGTAGAACGCCTGCTGCACACTTCGGCAGGCGAAGTATATGGCTCCGCGCGAACAGTGCCCGTCCAGGAAGATCACCCGCTCCAGGGACAATCCACCTATGCAGCCTCGAAAATTTCCGCTGACAAGCTGGCCGAATCCTTTTACTGCTCTTACGGGCTTCCCGTGGTGATTCTTCGCCCATTTAGCGTGTATGGCCCTCGCCAGCCCATCAACGCCTTTATCCCATCGCTGATCAACCAGGCCCTCACCTGTCCTGAAATTCATCCCGGGTCTTTAGAAACCCGCCGCGATTACATCTACGTCTCAGATATCGTAGCCGGGTTCTTGAAGGCTGCTGCCGCCCCTGGCGTGGAAGGGCATGTGTACAACCTCGGCTCGGGTCAGGAAGTTACCACGGCGCACCTCCTGGAAGCGATTTTGGATCTCGGCGCTCAATTCGGCCTGACTGCCCGCCCCACCATCGTTACCAGTTCCCATCACTCTGATCTCCGGCAAGAAGGTTTATCTGGCGGCGATGGAAATAATGGATTTGGGAGAAGCCGAAGCGGCGCTCGCCGGCTCCTTTCTGACAACACCCGCGCACAGGTGGATCTCGGCTGGACGCCTACCACGTCCCTGCCTGATGGCCTGCGCCAGACGATTGCCTGGGTCTCCGCACACCCCGATGCCTGCCGTGCGACCATCAGCGAAAATTGAGTAAAACGGCGGCCTGAAAAATTGCCAAATCTGAACTGGTGCTTTTCGGTTACAATGATTTTTATGTACTTTTGTATCCGAATCGCCGGTCACTGATTCAGAAAAACGCATTCCCCGAGGAAACGCTATGGCCCCAATTGCCCTTATTACCGGAATCACCGGTCAGGACGGATCCTTCCTGGCTGAACTCCTCCTCCAGAAAGGTTATCAGGTTCACGGGCTGGTTCGCCGCGTGGCCCTGGAAGACCCGCAGCGCCACCTTACGCGCATCCAGCCTATCCTCGATCAGGTCACCCTGCACGCGGCCTCCCTGGAAAGCTACGCCTCCCTCTTTCAGGTGATCCAGAAGCTCCAGCCCGATGAATGCTATCATCTGGCCGCCCAGAGTTACGTCAGCTATTCGTTCGACGATGAATTTTCGACCATCAATACCAACATCAGCGGCACGCACTACATGCTAAGCTCAGTAAAGGAGGCCGCCCCACACTGCAAATTTTATTTTGCCGCCTCTTCAGAAATGTTCGGCAAAGTGGTCGAAACGCCTCAGAACGAAAAAACGCCTTTCTATCCGCGCTCCCCGTACGGCATATCCAAGGTGGCTGGTTTTTATCTCACCCGCAACTATCGCGAAGCCTACGGCATGTTTGCCTGTAACGGCATCCTCTTCAACCATGAATCCGAACGGCGCGGCTTCGAGTTCGTTACCCGCAAAATCAGCAGTGGCGTTGCCCGGATTGCCAAGGGGCTCGATCAGCACCTTTACCTGGGCAACCTGGATGCGATGCGCGATTGGGGCTACGCCCCCGACTACGTTGAGGCCATGTGGCGCATGCTGCAGCAGCCCACCGCTGATGATTATGTGATCGCAACCGAAGAAACACACTCGGTGCGCGAATTCGTTACCCTGGCTTTTGAGCTGGTCGGTTTGGATTGGCAAAAGTACGTTGTCATCAACCCCTCCCTTTATCGACCAGCAGAGGTTCAACTGCTGTGCGGCGATGCTACCAAGGCGCGCGCCGCCCTGGGATGGACTCCGCGCGTATGCTTCCGCGACCTGGTGAAAATCATGGTTGAATCCGATCTCCGCACGCTGGAGAACGGGGAATCGCTCACCACCCGCCCGACCAAACCAAATTCCCAACCAACGAACTGATCAGGCAGTGTGCATTTATTTTTTCAAAATCGACAAATTCGTTAGCGAATTGAACAACTTTACAATTATAATAAAGCACAGACCACAGAGCGTTTCGGACCTCACATATAAACGATAGCCCCATCGCACTCTGCAGTATCCTGCCATTGCCGGGGCGATCTTCCCGGCGACCAAGCGAAACCTGGTACGCCGGTACTTTTATGATCTGGGGACATCCCATCCTTAGCTGCCGCAGCGCTCTCTCACTGCTGGGACACATGCCGCACTTCAGAGCAGCTATTCCACCCGAGAGGGATAAAAGCCATGCAGGAAATCGATAGTCCTCCACTGCCGCAGACGGTCTCCGTTACCGCCCGCCAGGCCATGGATGCCTTTGCACGCCGCACCCTGGACATCCTGGCCTCCGGCATAGGCCTGCTGCTGCTCTCGCCCTTCTTCGCTGCCCTGGCCTTCTCCATCAAACGCGACTCACCCGGCCCGGTCTTCTACCGCGGACCCCGCCTGGGCAAGAACGGGCGCCGCTTTGGCATCCTTAAGTTCCGCACCATGTTCGAGTGCCCGGAATCCTACGCCGGGCCGCGCATCACCGCCGCCGGGGATGACCGCATCACCCCTCTGGGCAAATGGCTACGCGACACCAAGATCAACGAGCTGCCCCAACTGTGGAACGTGCTGGTGGGCGAGATGAGCCTGGTGGGTCCCCGCCCCGAGGACCCTGAGATTGCCCAGTCCTGGCCGGAGGAACTGCGCGAGCGGCTGCTCTCGGTGCGGCCCGGCATCACTTCCCCAGCCACGGTGATCTTCCGCGGAGAGGAGAAGATGCTGCAGTCGGGCAATGTACTCAACGACTATCTGCGCGCCATCCTGCCCGATAAGCTGCGCATCGACAGCCAGTACCTGCGCAGTCGCAACCTGATCACCGACCTGGACGTGCTGTTCATGACTCTGGCGCTGCTGCTGCCGCGCATCCGCTCGGCGCAGGTGCCCGAGACGCTGCTGCTGTGGGGGCCGATGACGCAGTTCGTCAGCCGTTACCTGAGCTGGTTCGCGATAGACACGCTGGTGGCTTTTGGAGCGGTGGGAACAGCGGGGGTGATATGGCGCATGGATGCTCCGCTGGACCTGGGGATGGGACCGGCGGTGCTGATTGCCATGGGGGTAGGCTTGTGCTTCAGCCTGACCAATGCCCTGCTGAAGCTGAACCAGGTGCACTGGCGGCGCGCGCCGTTCGACGAAATCTTCCCGCTGGGAGCATCCACCCTTCTGGCTACCCTGGCGCTGATTTTGTTCGACCGGATGGTGCTGCGCAGTGAGGCGTACGGGCGGGTGGGCCGCGGCCTGCCCATTGGCATGCTGGCGCTGGCAGGGATTCTGGCGTTTAGTGGATTTGTGTTCTTCCGCTACCGGGAACGGCTGTTAAGCGGGATGGCGGCTTACTGGCTGCGCCTGCGCGGTCGAGGCGGGGGAATGGGAGAGCGGGTGCTGATCGTTGGAGCGGGGGTGAACTCGCAGTTCGCCACCTGGCTGCTGACCCACTCTGATCTCTCCAGGGCCTTCAGCATCGTGGGCATGGTGGATGACGACCCGCGCAAGCAGAGGATGTACTATGATGGCTACCCGGTGCTTGGCTCCAGCCGCGACCTGCCGGAACTGATCCAGCAGAATAACATCGGGCTGGTGTTGTTTACCATTTCGAACATCAACGAGGATGAACGGCAGCGCATCCTGCACCTGTGCCAGGGGACCGAGGCCAGGGTGGTGATCTTCCCGGAAGTGATCGAGGAACTCTCGGCGCATTTCTTAGAAATCACATGGAGCAGCGCGTCCGGAGAACCGACGCCTGGAGATGGATTGTAAAAAGGCTGATCGACAGGAGATGATTATGAAAAATGTTCTGCTTACCGGTGCGGGTGGTTTTATTGGATCGCACCTGGCGGAAGCCCTGGTAAAGGGCGGCGCCCGGCTGCGCGCTTTTGTTCGTTATAACTCCCGCGGCGACCCTGGCCTGCTGCGCCAGCTCGAACCTGCGGTTCTGTCCGAAATCGAACTTATCTCTGGGGACATCACCGACACGGACGCCGTACGAAAAGCGGTGACCGGCTGTGATACCGTGTTCCACCTGGGTGCGCTGATTTCCATCCCCTATTCCTACCACCACCCCGAGCAGGTGGTGACTACCAACGTGATGGGCACGCTCAATGTGCTGCTGGCCTGCCGGGACAGCGGGGTGGAACGCGTGCTGCATACTTCAACCAGCGAAGTGTACGGCACGGCCCGCAGCGTGCCTATCTCGGAGGAGCATCCTTTGCAGGGGCAGTCACCATATTCCGCCTCCAAAATTGGCGCGGATAAGCTGGCGGAATCGTTCTACTGCGCGTACGAACTGCCGGTGGTCACGGTGCGTCCCTTCAACACTTTTGGCCCGCGACAATCGGCCCGCGCCATCATTCCAACCATCATTACCCAGGCGCTGACTCGCCCCGAGATCCACCTCGGCGCGCTGGATACCCGCCGCGACTTTACGTTTGTCACCGATACTGTTTCTGGTTTTTTAAAGGCTGCCCAAACACCTGGTGTGGAGGGGCAGGTGTTCAACCTGGGAACGGGCCGCGAGGTGACCATTGCCGAGGTGTTGGAACGGGTGCTGGCCTATGCCCCCGCTTTTGGGGTTGCACAGGCACCCGCGGTCGTCACCGATCCACAGCGGCTGCGACCGGCAAAGTCGGAAGTGCAGCGTTTGCTCTCCGACAACACCCACGCCCGGCAGGTGCTGCACTGGCAGCCGGAGGTTTCGTTTGAAGAAGGCCTGCGCCAGACGATGGCCTGGATTGCCGCGCACCTGGAACTGTATAAACCGGGTGTATATGAATTCTAATTGTGCGAGTTACCTACTATGAAAGCTGTCGTTCTTGCCGGCGGGAAAGGCACCCGCCTTCTCCCCTACACGCGTATTTTCCCCAAACCGCTGATCCCGATTGGCGAAATGCCCATCCTGGAAGTGCTGCTGCGCCAGATGCGACGGGCAGGGATCGACAATGTTTGCCTGGCTGTGGGTCACCTGTCCGAACTGATGCGGGCTTTCTTTCAGAACGGCGAGCAGTTAGGCATCAACATCACCTACTCCTATGAGGAACAGCCCCTCGGCACTGCCGGTCCACTGGCGCTGGTGGATGGGCTGGAGGAGACTTTCCTGGTCACCAACGGAGACGTGCTGACCACCCTGCCCATTGCCGATCTCATTGCCTACCACAAGCAGACCGGCGCGGCTGCCACCATCGCCATGCATGCTCGAAAGGTGAAAATTGACCTGGGGGTTATCGAGCTCGATGGCGGAAACCGCGTTAAGGATTACATCGAAAAGCCTTCGTTCGATTACCGCGTCAGCATGGGTCTGTACGTTTTCGAGCCGCGCGTGCTCCGGTATATCCAGAAAGGCAGCCACCTCGATTTCCCTGACCTGATCAAAAAGCTGCTCGCCGCCGGGGAGCCAGTTTATGGCTACCCCTTTGATGGGTACTGGCAAGACCTGGGCCGCCCGGACGATTATGAGCAGGCCTCGCTTGATTTTGAAAAGATGCGGTCGCAATTTCTTCCAGGAGAAAGTGATGTTTGAACGGAATTGCGGTCGCAATTTCTTCCAGGAGAAAGCGAAGTTGAACGGAATTGCGGTCGCAATTTATATCCAGTTAATGTGATGATTGAAAAGAAATAATCATGTATACCATACCTCTCGCTGATCTTGATTATGGTCCTCTTGAAGACCAGGCCGTTTTAGATGTACTTCATTCAAAGTGGCTCACCATGGGCGGCGTTACCCAGGCCTTTGAGCAGGAGTTCGCGGCCTGCCACACCGCCAGCGGCGCGCCGTCCCCCTTTGCTATCGCTGTTTCCAACGCCACCCAGGCCCTGCACCTGGCCTGCCTGGCCCTTGGCATCGGGCCGGGTGATGAAGTGATTGTGCCTTCCCTTACCTTTGTTGCCACTTCCAACGCGGTGCTCTATACCGGAGCGGATGTTCGCTTTGCCGATATCCTCGGGCCTGAAGCGGGTGGAGGGTTTAACCTCACCCTCGATCCGGCGGATGTGGAAGCCAAAATTAGCCCCCGTACGAAAGCCATTATCGTGATGCACTACGGCGGTTATCCCTGCCACATGCAAGAATTTCGCGCCATTGCTGACCGGCACGGCCTGGCCCTCATTGAAGATGCGGCCCATGCGCCCGGGGCATGGCTGGATAGCAGAGCCCTTGGCACGTGGGGCGACATTGGCTGCTTCAGCTTCTTCTCGAACAAGAACCTTTCTACCGGCGAAGGGGGCATGCTGCTCACCGCCCGCGAGGATCTGGCCCAGCGACTGCGCACGCTGCGCTCACACGGCATGACCAGCCTCACCTGGGACCGCCATCACGGGCACGCCTACACGTACGATGTCATCGACCTGGGCTACAACGACCGGATCGACGAGATCCGTTCCGCGCTGGGCCGCGTTCAACTGCAAAAACTGGCCGCGAATAATACCCAGCGCCGGGTGGTCACCCTGGCCTATTGGCAGGCTTTTACCGCTGCTTCCGAAACGGTTTCTCCTGATCGGGCCTTCACCTTACCTTTTTACGATGAGTTCCACGGGCGTAACCGGCCAACGGTCCAGGATGGAAAAACGTATGAACCTGCTCACCACCTGTTCCCGGTACTGCTGCCCCCCGGGCTGCAGCGCACCCGCTTTGTTGACGGATTGCGCGCCGCCGGGATACAGACCAGCCTTCACTACCCACCCACGCATACTTTCACGTATTACCGCCAGCGCTACCCGAATATCGTTCTCCCCCGCACCGAAGCCGCCGCTGCTCGAGAAGTGACTCTGCCGCTATACCCCACCCTATCCCCCGAGCAGATCGAGACTGTGATCGCCACCGCGCTGGATGTGCTGGCAGCCATTACCCAGGAATAGGGCACGGCTTAGGGTTGTGTAATGTTGAGTAGTGTAATGTTGAGTAAATGAAAAAGCCGCCCGGTAACTCTGGGCGGCTTTCGATATCCTATCGCTCGCTTACTTCTCTAACCATTCCACCAGCTTGGCTTTTACCTCATCCACCTTTGGCACCAGCGCCGGAATCCCCTGGCCAACGTTGATCGGAGTCACCAGGTCGCCCGCGATTTCATGAAGTTCTATCTGCTCGCGCGGCACCTCTTCCACCATACAGGCCAACTCGCCAATCATTTTGGGGGTCAGGTCGGTGGTGATGGCCTTATCAAAGGTTTTATAAAGATCGGGGATGGATGCCGCTAACCCTGCGTCAATCACGTTGCTCTGCAGCGCATCGACGAACAGGTTCTGCCGCTCCCGCCGGGAATCGTCGCCGCCCGGATGGTACGTGCGCACAAACTCCCGGGCCAGTTTTCCATCTAAATGCAACTGACCTACGGGAAAATGCACCTGGTAATCGCTGGTAAACGCGGTTGGGTTGTAGATATCTACCCCATCGATGGCGTCCACCATTTCAGGTAAGTTATCCATCTGGAGCGTAAAATAGGTCTGCGGCGCGATCCCAAAGGTATCGTAGAGCACCTGCCCTACCAGCGTTGTAGCTGCCGTTATGCGATGCTTATCAGAGCCCATCGTTTCCTTCATCATATAATGATAGGCCATACCCAGGCGGGTTTCGTCGATATTCTGATTTTTCAACCCGGCTGTCTTCAGCCACAGGTCGCGTGGGAAGGCCACAACGGTCACTTTTTTCTGGTCATAATCGACCTTGATAACACGCACCGAATCCGCACCCGGAGGCCACACTCCACCTGACACATCCGCACCAACGAACAGCAGCAGCAGCGTTCCGCGCGTTCCACAGGTTCCCTGGTCTTTCACGGCAGGCGGGGCGGTCGTAGGTGTAGTCGTTGCTACAGGGCTTTGTTTCTGTGGAGCAGGTGTGGCGGTCACCACAATTACCTTGGGTTCAACCACTTCCGGCGCTTTCGTCGCTGGCTGGTTGACGAGCAAGTTCATCTTTTCCCCCAGCGATCCTCCCGCGAACAGGATGACTGCCACCACTCCAAGCGCCATTACAAGGAGGGTAATGATGACAGTAACCGACAAAAATCCACACGTAGCGCGGTTTTTATGCATAATATTCAACTCCAACGCAAAGAATCAATGGAAAAAGGCAAGGTTTCTGGTTGATACTGAACAGAGCCACACCTGCCCTACATGGTATCATACCATTCTATAAATAAAAACATTGTGAAAATCGGGTTTAAATGGCCTAAAAATTTATGGGAACATGCGCCGATGCGGAATAAAGAAAGGCCTGCTAATAAAGCAGGCCATCAACCAGTACATGTGGGGGTAACGGCGTGTCCCTCACCGTATTATCAGGTGACTCACCAGGGACTTGAACCCTGAACCCACTGATTAAGAGTATCTTTATCCAATTCACAAAATCAGTTGGTCTCAACCCGTAGATGTGGGTCGCTTTGCTCTTGAAGCCACCACCCCTGGGGGGTATTTTCATGTTCCAGTAGGTGGGTTTTTGCCAAATCAGTTGCCTCAGTTGGCATAAGTATTATACCAACAAGTGCCGGTTTTGAATAGATAAAGTTCTCTTTGAGCTATTTTTTTTGCTAATTTCGGCTAAAAAAGACACCCGGGAGGTAAAAAAATGGGTCCCACCAATCCACTTTTGAGAATAAGGTGGTTTTTGAATTTTGATTGTTCAAAGAAGAGGCCATATATGGGGATATGGCATCTGTAAAGTCTATTTTTCTCCATATATGGGTACAAAAAAGTGTAAAAAACGAAACCCGCTGATTTATAAGAAACCAATTTTTCTTTCTACTCTCCAGGCCCATAAATATAAAGCCGCTAAGATCCCTTATGGTCAGGCATGGTCACAATCTACGAATTGTTGCAGTGTATTCCTTTGCTTCTTTCCAGATCGTCTCGGATCGGTTGGAGGTAAAATTACCTACTACAGGCCACAGTTTTACTCCTTAGGATAATCGCGTGATAATATGCGTTTGTAGAATTAACGTCCACTGATCTAAAAGGATATTTTGCTCAAATGATAAGAAGCCTGGTTGAAGGATCAGGCTTCTTATCATTATTGTTATAAATTCTATGGATATGCGGGTATTGTAGGAGGTGGGTTAAGCGGCTTTACTGGTTGAGATCCTGTGGTTAAATTACTTTGAACTGGTTGACCCGCGATTGTTTCTTTGACCCCATAGAATGCCTGGTAATTACTACCACATGCCATTGCTAATGAAACATCATCAATATAAAAGTTTGTCACTAAGGAACCGTTAGTTGATGCCTCAAAGCTAATACGCAAATTCTGGCCTTTCCATGGGGTTAAATCCGGTAAAAATAATGACCTTTGAACCCACTGTCTTCGTATTGAATATGAGTTATCAACATAATCTAATTGTTGAATTAAACCTCCACTCGAGTTTCGTAGCATAACCAGAAGTTTATCGTAGGAACCACTTGTCTCATCTGTTCCCATCCAAAGATAATAAGATAAATTACCACTCGTTAAGCTATCAGCTATTGAAAATTGCTGATAAACAGTATCGTTCGCGCTGTTTCGACCTCCCAACCAACTCAACCACGTACCAGCATGCGGGGTGATCGTGAGATAGGGATCATCTGTATTAGTTATTATATTAAACCCAATCTCCACCCAGTCAGAGTGACCATCTTCAAATCCTCCATTTGAAAGTAACTCTACACCTGGTGAGCAAGCATAATAATTATTCATGATACAGGGCAGGAAAATTCGCTGTGTAATATATACTCTTGGATTTCTGTAACCAGTTTCAAGAGTTGGAAAGGTATCGGGTAATTGTGGAAAGGTGTACCCCCGCCCAGGAGCATCCCCTAAGTTACAGGATGGATGATCAGTATATATGTTTGCAGCGCTTGCAAATAAACGCATTTCAAAATGTATATGCGAGTCGTCATTTAACGGAACGGGGTGGTACTCTGGGAAATTCCCATCATATGGTTGGAAAATGATTGTACCCAGTCTCTGTCCCCTGGTAACTGATTGACCCTGGGTGATGGCTATATTTTCCAAATGCATATAAACTGAATAAACATATTTTCCCCCTGTAAGGAAGTGCTTGATTACAATAGCTTTTCCAGGATAATTCCCTGATGGTGAGTAATCTGATACTATACCATCAGCCACTGCGGTAACTTCGGCACCGGCCGTTGATTGACCGTCAGCTCGATATAGATCCTGACCTGCATGATAAAGATTGCTCATGTTTGTACTGAAACATGGAGAAAAATGGCTTAAGTCAGGATTTGTTATACCGTAATCAGTGTTCTCAATTAAGTTCCCATTGTTGTCTCGTGTAAATCTCGGGGCATATTGAATTCCATCTCTGAAACCTAATGGAGAACTAAATAAGGTTACTACAGGTTGTTGTAAATTAACTGATGCCCCAGCAATTTGGACTTTAGACCCTACTAGAGAGGCAGTAATAATTAAAACAAAAATTACCCTTGATACAGTGTTCATTTCTTCTCCAGAGTAATGATGGACTAAAGTTTAGGGAGCTACATTGAGAGTATCTATGACCTTATAGAAAAGGTTTAGAGTCTCTGGATCGACATTAGAGGCTGCTGGGCCATGAACTGGTTCTAAGATCAAGTACTTGTTTTTAAGTGGCACAAGTATTGTAAGTTCTGTGTTTGTCGGTGGAACCTGGGCCTTAATTCCAAAAACTTTCTTGGTTTTATACTCTTTCAAAGAGGATTTTATATCCTCTTTGGAAGGTTTCGTAGGACTGTTTCCATACAATTTCTCAACAATTGCTTCGGGAAGCAAATCATTTGGATTATCGATAACATCGATAACCATCCCCTGATAGCCACCCGAAGTACCAACATGAATAAATGCAATATTGACTGTCTTGTATTTGTTACCCATATCTTTACTTATTGACAATACTGCATTAGTTGGGTAGCTAATTGAAAAACCAGCATCTTTATCTTCGTAAGTTAGCCAGTCATTTTCATTTGCATTTATTGTAGGTGTGTACACAACCGTTGGTTGTGAAGTCACTTCTACATGAGGAGTGCTAGCTACTGGTGTTGCTGGAGGAGGATACGGATTTGTGTCAGTAAGTTCTGATGAACCTTGGGCAAGTCTAACACCTAATGGAATGGATAGAGCAAGCAGCAACAAGATACCAATGACCAAAAGCAAATTTCCTAAACCTTCCTTAATGTTCATTAGCATTCTCCTAAAGACCAGTTATGATGCTTGAATGTACAACTATTATAGAACGAAAATTGTTTATGAAATCTATTTCGTTAATTTACTAGGAAAACTCTGGCGTTTCTTTAAGGTTATTGCTGGCGTGAACGAATATAAACAAATGAAATAGATGCTGTAACAAGATGCGGCTAGCCTCACTGACACAACCGGCTAACAGTAAAATGTGTACTGCTAAACCTCTTTTTAGAGCATTTCAACCCAACTTGAACCCATATTGGCTACTTCTGGGTCGACTTCCGCCACGATGGTGAAGATATAGTCGAGATACATCTGTAGCGCTGCGATAATTCGCCGCTTACGCGCCGGTGAAAGCGTTTGTAATCGATGAATTCCCAGGTGCGTTGCATTTAGATCGGCGCTGTTTCACCAGAAGCATTACTCAATTCAAGACCTGTCATTCTTTTCTCCGAACCAGTAATATACCACTAGTGTGCTTTTAAATAGCCAAACATCAATACAATGACCACCCGCCTAACACAAATGAAAAGGACCTGTTTACATCGGGTCCCTTTTCTTATCGCCTAAAAAAAGCTTGCGCTATTTTTCTTCGTGATCCTCTTCGATTGGGGTGCCAGAAAACTCCTGGTGTTCCAATCCTTGTTGGATCTTGAAGGCGGTGAAATCAAGCAGCTCCTTGAAGTCACCAATGGACAAATTCCCTTTCTCGACTTCTTCGGCTGCCCGGATGAAGAGCTTTTCCAATTCGGGAGCGGAGTGAAGCACGGTGGCGATTGCCGACAGCGCCTTCTCTGAGCCATCGTCACTTTCGACTGCGGCAGTTAATGGCACACCCAGCCATTTACAAATCAAATGCGCCGTTTCAACTTCCATCGGGCGGTCATTCAGAACATTGATCAGCGTTCCATGGGAATTCAGCCCAATCTGTCGAGCAGCTTCTCTCACGGAGATGCCCCGGCGTGCGATTTCATTCGCGATTAAGTTTCGGAACACTACAGCCTCCTAGCGACCTTTCCCAAGCCAACTTAATTGTACTTTAAAGTGCCCGTATGTCAAGTAGCATGACCATATTATTACTTTACAAGAACGTTTGTTCTACTTATTTCTTACCTTACAGTTTCGGCGGTTCGTTTGAATGGTCATCTTATTGACTAAACGGTCATTAAAATATACAATCAATCCTGTCCAATCTGCTCGTTCCTTTGATAAGAGGTCTCAATGCCCAACAACATTCCTTATTCCCGCCCCGGTACGAGGCCGCTCCTGCGGTGCGTCGATGTCAAGCAAATCCGCGACTGGGTTCCTCCAGAAGCCAGACACCGCATCAACCTCACCACCGCCTGGAGCATCATCAAGCGCGAGTTTTGCGGCGCTGTCGTGGCTCGCGGCGTTTGCCCAGATGTATGTGAGCGCTGCCGCGGCGAAATCGTTGACCTGTTCCGCCTGGAGAAAGCCGGAAGTCCTGAAGCGCTGCTGACCTGGCTCGCCAAAGATCACAGCGCCCGCTGGATCGAGAAGCTGATCGCGGAAGAGAAGGGCCGGGAGACTTTTCCAGCGCAGGGAACTCCCGAACAGGCTCTTGACAATCTGTTCCCAAAACGGGAACCCGGAAACTTATTTCTAGAAATGTTGAAGGATTATGAGACGGATCAATAGCAAGCGGCAGGAAATTAACCTGACAGGTCGGCTGAGCTCGTACCTGGTTGGCCAGCGCTTTGGCAAGCTGATTGCCGCGAAAGTAGCCGAGCGCCGCAATGACAAGCTTTACTGGTTGTGCAACTGCGACTGCGGCAGGCAGCGCGTTGTCTGGTCGGCGGATCTCAAAAAGGGGCGCGTCACGCACTGCGGTTACTGTCCCCAATGAAAGCTCGACCGCGCTCCGTAGAGAACCGGGTAGCTGACGCGCTCAATGATCACTTTCGGCTCATGGGATGTTCCCCCGTTGAACGCATTCCCGTTCTGGGCCGCACCGGCCCCGACATCTCCATCAATGAGATGAACCTGGTGGTGGATGTGAAGTCGCGCCGGGAAGTGCCGAAGTCGATCTTTTTCCCGCTGAGCGTCCCTTTTGCATTCGATGGGATGGTCGCGGCGCGGCTGACCAACCTCAACACGCTTTGGGAACCCGAGCATGTTCCCGCGCTCCTGGATTTCTCATCGAAGCTCATTCGCGGGTATCTGGAACACATGGAGGAATGGACGAAGGCAAAGGCTCCCGGTGGGGTTTCGTGCGTGATCCTCCACCGCCCCGAAATGCCTGTCGGCAGCAGTGTGGCTGTAATTCATTCCCACAATCGAAGGAGATTGTTTGAATATGCCGAACGTCGATACGAACAACAACGCGATCGTGACTTTCCAGCCGAGTGAAAATCGCGGACTGTCCACGACCCTCCTGGGGCTGGAGAGCCAGCTGGAGAACGCCGCCCGCCAGAACCTGGATGAAGTACTGCGAACGCAGGGGACCGAGCTCCAGGCGTTCACGGATTTGGAAATCATGGCGATGGTCGAGACGGAAAAGCTCCGTCTGGTCAACGGCATGGATCTGGCGACCGTGATGATCCGCGGCAAGATCATCGCCAATATCGAAGCCCGAGCGCTCCATACCGTCCACCCCAATGGCTTTGCCGACCTGAGCGCCCTGGCGAGATCGGTTGGGATCAGCGTTTCCGAGCTCTCTGACATCCGCACCATGACCCAGATTATTTTTCCCTGGATCGAAGAGAACATCGGCCCGGTCGCGACTGTCTGGGACGCTTTGGGGAAAACCAACTTCCGCTCACTTGTGCCGTACCTGAAAGCGTGCATCACCGGGGAGCCGCCCGACACCGCCAGCGCCCGGAACAATTATGAGCGCATCCTCGACACCACCGCGATTGAGATGCAGGTAGATGGCGAAGATCCGGCCACCGATGCGGAGATCCGCGCGCGCGCCGCGCACAACCTGATCCGCACCGCTGGCGAGGAAAGCACCCGCGGTCTTCAGGAACACATCCGCGACGGCAACCCGACCCCGGCGCTGAACCCGGTGATCGTGATCGTTGATGACCGGCGTTATATGCTGTCCGAAGT
Organism: uncultured Anaerolineaceae bacterium; assembly: GCA_964437595.1. Lineage (GTDB taxonomy): Bacteria > Chloroflexota > Anaerolineae > Anaerolineales > Anaerolineaceae > DSYU01. Next base: position 2,655 of record CAYTHO010000026.1, on the reverse strand, counting down.
AGATGAAGACCAGCTTCTCGTTGCGCGGCGCAAGCTGGGCCGCCACATGGCGGAGCCTGTCACCGTTGAGCTTCCGGCTGACAACCGCGCCCGCGCTCGCGAAGCCGCCCGCATCCCGCTCCTGCGCTGACCTGCCCCCCGAAAACTGGTCCAGAAAATAAGAGGTAACCAGGAGTGAAAACCGGATATCATGAAAGGACCGAGGCAGGAAAATGGCAAAGAAAACATTCAAAGCGGAAGACATCATCAACAAACTGCGCGAAGCAGAGGTACTGACCAGCCAGGGGAAAACGGTCAGCGAGATCTGCAAAGCACTGGCGATCAGCGACCAAACGTACTACCGCTGGCGGAAAGAGTACGGCGGAATGGGAACCGAGCAGGCCAAACGGCTGAAAGACCTGGAGCAGGAGAACCAACGGCTGCGCGGTGTAGTGGCGGATCTGAGTTTAGATAATGCGATCCTGAAGGAAGCCTTACGGGGAAAATGACCAGCCCGGCCAAGCGACGCGAAGCGGTGGAGCAGGTGTGTGAAGCACTCCAGGTGTCGGAGCGACGTGCATGCCGGGCACTCGAACAAGCCAGGAGCACCCAGCGCTATGAGCGGGTGGTGGTAGATGATGAGGCAAAACTGACCCAGGAGGTGGTGCGGCTGGCCAGCCAGTATGGCCGCTACGGCTACCGGCGGGTGACGGGGCTGCTGAGAAATGAGGGTTGGACAGTCAACTACAAGCGCGTAGAGCGGATTTGGCGCGCTGAGGGGCTAAAAGTGCCCCAAAAGCAGCCCAAACGGGGCCGGTTGTGGCTCAATGACGGCTCTTGCATTCGTTTGCGAGCGGAATATCCGCGGCATGTGTGGAGTTATGACTTTGTGGCCGACCGTACGAATGACGGGCGCGCCTTTCGGATGCTCAACATCATCGATGAATACACCCGCGAGTGCCTGGCCATTCGCGTGGGGCGCAGCCTGAAAACCGAGGATGTGCAGGCAGCCCTGACCGACCTGTTCTGTGCCCGCGGCGTTCCGGTTCACTTGCGTTCAGATAACGGCAGCGAGTTCTCCAATCAGCAAATCCGCACCTGGCTGGCGGAACTGGGGGCGAAGACGCTCTTCATCGAGCCAGGTAGTCCTTGGGAGAATGGCTACATCGAGAGTTTCAATGGCAAACTGCGCGACGAGCTGCTCAACCGTGAAATCTTCTACACCCTCCAGGAGGCGAAAGTCATCATCGAGCAATGGCGAAAGGAGTACAATACGGTCAGACCTCACAGCGCACTCAAGTATCGTCCCCCCGCCCCAGAAGCGGTGCTGATGCCCCAGCTAGCACCTCCGCTGGTGGCTGTCGATACCCCGATCACCACTTAAATACTGGATCAACTCATGGGGGCTGGTCAGGACTGAAAGGAAAGTGTTATTTGCGATTAACCATTGTCCGTTAACTTTGACTAGGGTCATCTTGTTGGTGTATGGGGCTGCATCAAATATGGCCACTGCAACATCCCCGTTGATGTCTATGGAGCTAAAGTAATATTGCTTCTCGGTTATCTCACCTTTTAATCGTGGTGCGGCCATTCGGTTGTGATTATCAAACAGTGACTGTATTTCATCCGCTTTCATTTTTCGGTTTTCTTTTTCCATTTCAGCAAATATCTTGTCAAGTTTCTCCGCTCCTCCGCCCCACCAGGTATAGTAGGCTAATTTATAATCCAGGTAACCATAGGTGGTCTTGCGTTCTGTAAATACGCTTTCAATGAATTCTATTGTTGAGGGAGCTAAGGGTCCGCCTCGTGGATCATTGATAAAGACATCGCTAAATTTGGAGAGATCGAAATCATGACCTGCTTTCTGTTCGATCAGGTTACTCTTTTTAATCGCTTTCTGGATGGCGTCCGTTTCAGGTGTTTGTGACACACCTGTTGAGGCTTTCCCTGGTATGATAGTGAACGACGCTGCTAATAACAACAGAGCTACACATGCGATTGCAATTTGAAACAGTTTTTTCATAGTTTGACCTTTATTTTCGGTAGCCCCTAGTCGATTACATGGATGGACCAGAGTGAATAGCCTTCAATACGAAATTCCCAGTTGATATTAGCTCGGTCTACACAATGTTGATTGGCCAGTAGGCCATAAACAGGTGTTGGTACCGGATTTGCACCTTTGAGGCAAGTATATTCCGCGGGATCTTCCGTTGAGGTTCCTTCTCCAATTATGAACCGAGCATGATCAGGAACGCCATCGGGAGGTGTGTCTCCCCCTTCTGCACCTACAAGATCCATCAAGAAAAAATCACCAGCTTGAAGTTCTGTGGGCCAGTTTCTTATTTCAAATTGGTCGTTGTATTGGTGCAGATATGTGTTGAACCAATCCGTTGTGCTCCAAGTAATTGAGTTTTCCCATTCTCCATACCAGGTCTTTCGATACCACCACTCAAAAACGCTCCGTTTATCATAGTTACCTGTTTTTAGTGGGATCGCACCTTCGTGAAGCATCTGGGACACATAATTTGTGCAATCTGTACAATAACATCCAGTTCCAAAGCTAGGATAGTAGGAGGATCTGGAATGAGCATAGCGGTTGGCCCACCAAAGGGCAGTAATTCTATCATACGTGTGATGTGAAATCAAAATGAGTTGACGAAAACGGGAATGTCCCGA